>CP073750.1:2400000-3000000 GCA_024398135.1 bacterium SCSIO 12643 | reverse complement strand
AATTAAAAAAATTCGATGTTGTAGCCACCATTAGCATGAGTGACAAGGCCTATTTTAATTCATACTTTGGGTTGTCAAAAACCATTTACGTTCCATTTGGTATTTCCCTGCCTGATGAGATGGTGGTAGACGATGATACTGAAAATAAAATTGTTTTTCTGGGAGCTCTGGACTGGGAACCCAATGTCAATGGATTAAAATGGTTCTTAAACGAAGTATGGCCAATCATCAGAGCTAAAAATCCAAATATTCAATTTTATATCGGTGGTCGAAATGCACCAAAAGATTTTGGAGAACAGCTTCCTGAAGGCGTTATTTTTCACGGTGAAGTGGCCGATGCCCATAGTTTTATTTTAAGTGGCCAACTCATGGTCGTTCCTCTGTTTGAAGCCAGTGGTATTCGAATCAAAATCATTGAAGGACTGGCGTTGGGGCAAGTCATTGCAACTACCTCAAAAGGTGCGCAGGGGATTCCTGCTCAAAATGAAAAAGATATTCTCATTGCGGATACACCAAAACAAATGGCACGTGAAATCTTGGATACTTTGAAATCCTCAAATAAATCCGAAAGCATTTCAAAGCATGCCAGGATTCTTGCGGAACAAGAATTTGATATTAGCCGTACGCAAAAGAAATTATTGGAAATGGTTCAAACTTTTAAGAAATGAAAGTTTTAGTACTATTATCCAGAATCCCATGGCCATTGGAAAAAGGTGATAAATTACGTGCCTTTCACCATATCAAAGTGATTTCACAAAAACATGAGGTGATCCTGGTATGTCTTACTGACTCTACTCCACACCCGGACGCCATAGATAATCTTTCTCCATATTGTGAAGAAATTCATTTCATTAAGCTTTCCAAGCTGGGAATTTTTTGGAATCTAGCTACTTCGGTATTCAATGACAAACCTTTTCAGGTAAACTATTTCTATCAAAAAAAGGCACAGAAAAAAGTCGATCAAATTATTGAAAAACACATGCCTAGACATTTGTTTGTGCAATTGGTGCGAACAGCCGAATATGTCAAAAAATACCATGTCATTGACTCTACCTTTGATTATATGGATGCTTTCTCTATGGGAGCTGAAAGAAGGATCAAAAAAGCAATTCCTGGAATCAAGACATTGTTGGTTATCGAAGCAACTAGACTAAAGAAATATGAAAACTATGTCTTTAATCAATTTACAAATACTACAATAATTTCTGAAACGGACAGAAATCTCATCGAACATCCGGATAATAATGAAATCGTAATTCTTCCAAACGGAGTAGATTTCGATAGATTTAAAAAAGATTCTCAAATCGATAAAGAATACGATCTGGTCTTTACCGGAAATATGAGCTATCCTCCTAATATCAAAGCTGCTCATTTTTTAGCCAACGAGATTATTCCATTATTGATTGAAAAATATCCAAATATCAAATTGGCTATTGCTGGAACTAATCCCCATGCATCGGTGAAAAGACTAGCTTCAAAAAACGTTATAGTTACCGGATGGATGGATAGAATTACAGATGCTTATAATAAAGCCCGCATTTTTATCGCGCCAATGCAAATTGGTACCGGAATGCAAAACAAAATTCTAGAAGCGATGGCCATGGAAGTTCCATGTATCACATCTCAACTGGCGGGAAATGCCATTAAAGCCACCCATGAGCAAAACATTTTAATTGGGGACGCTCCAAATGATTATGTAGGATACATTACCCAATTAATGGAGAATCAGGATTTAGCAAAAAAAATCACTTCTAATGCTCTTAATTTTGTGCGTTATAATTACAACTGGGAAACCAATAGCACTCCTATTTTAAACCTCATTGAAAAGAATTAAAAATATTTTTGGCACATCACTTGCTAAAGGAGTTGAAAAAAAAGATTTATTATCTAAATTTGAAATTCATTAAACAAACATTACCATGAAGACATTAAAAACATTATCGATCATTTTTGCAGCCGGAATTCTATCTGCAGGTGTAGTAGGATGTAAAGGAAAAAAAGATGCAGGACCTGCAAAAGGAGAAGTATTAGTTGACGTTTACTGCTCAGGTCCTGAGTACTTCACCGATAAAAAGTTTTTCAGAGCAAATGCAATCGGAGAATCTTTAGACCAAATGGTGGCTAAGAAAAAAGCTATGGCTAACGCAAGAGCTCAATTGGCTACAGATATGAGTTCAACAATGAAAATTGTTGGTGATAACTATGTGAAATCATCTGAATTCAACAACAAAGAAGAAGTTACTGAAACATTCCAACAAAACGCACGTACAGTTGTGGACCAGTCTTTAAACGGAATCAGAGTAATTTGTGAAAAACAAACCAGAACTGCTGAAGGTAAATACAAAACTTATATCGCGATTGAGCTTTCTGCTGACGAAATCTTATCAAAATATAACGAGCGTTTATCTAAAGAAGAATCTTTAAAAGCAGATTATAACTACGAAAAATTCAAAGAAACTTTTGACGCTGAAATGGCAAAAATTGGAAAATAATTTTTTGAATCAATAATATTCTGAAAGCTCTCGAATTTTCGAGGGCTTTTTTTATACCTTCACCTTATGAGAATCGATAAATATCTATGGTGCATTCGACTATTTAAAACCAGAAGTCTAGCTACAAAAGCAGTTAAAGATGGAAAGATCATGGTCAATGAGAAAGTCGTCAAAGCGAGTAAAGAGCTAGAAACCAACGATTCCATCTCTATAAAATATACTCCAACTGTTCGGGTATTCAAAGTATTGGGCTTTCCTAAAAGTCGTGTCGGTGCCAAATTGGTTCCTGATTATATGAAAGAAATTACCCCTCAAGAAAATTTGGACTTATTAAATGAAATCAACCAACAGAAAAAAGTCAATTCCTATTTTGGTATTAAAGGTCGTCCCACAAAAAGAGATCGTAGAAACATTATGAAGACATTGGAACAAAGAAATTATTACGGTGAAGATGAATCCTAATCACGATTTTAGGGGTAGTGATTTTTTTTCGAATAATTAATACTTTGGTAATACCGTTACAATAATTCAATCTAATTTAGTCGCTTCAAAAACAAATCATATGAGTAAAGTTCATAATTATAGTGCCGGGCCATGTATTTTACCACAAGAGGTGTTAAAACAGGCTTCCGAAGCAGTTACCAATTTTGACAATTTAAACCTATCCATTCTTGAAATCTCACATAGAAGTCCTTCTTACGTAAAAGTAATGGATAACGCCATTGCCATGGTAAAGGAGATGTTGAATGTACCGGATAATTATTCGATATTGTTTCTTCAAGGTGGTGCAAGTACCGGCTTTTTAATGACTATCTATAATTTACTTAAAGAAGGTGGTTCTGCTGCATATGCAGATACTGGAACATGGTCATCTAAAGCGATTAAAGAAGCTCAAAGGTTTGGAGACATCCATATCGTAGCTTCCTCAAAAGACAAAAACTATAATTACATTCCTAAGGGATTTGAAATCCCATCCAATGCGGATTATTTCCACTTTACTTCAAATAACACAATTTACGGTACACAATACAAAGAATTCCCTCAATTTGACGGAATAAAAGTATGTGATATGAGTAGTGACATTTTCAGTCGTCAAATCAATGTAGCCGATTTTGACTTAATCTATGCCGGAGCACAAAAGAATTTGGGACCTGCAGGAGCTACCTTGTATATCGTAAAAGATGATATCTTCAATCATTCAGGAAGAAATATTCCTGCAATGATGGATTTCAAAACACACGCCTCTAAAGATTCTATGTTCAACACACCTCCTGTATACTCTGTATATGTGGCGATGTTAAATCTTCAGCATATGTTAAAAAATGGAGGTCTATCCTATTATGAAAAACTAGCTCAAGACCGTGCGGATATGCTTTATCATGAAATTGATAGCAATCCTCTATTTGAAGGTACAGCAGCCAAAGAAGATCGTTCAAATATGAATGCGACTTTCGTACTTACAGATGAATCTTACAAAGATCAATTTGATCAACTTTGGAATGGAGCCAACATTTCAGGTATAAAGGGACATAGATCAGTAGGTGGATACCGTGCTTCTATGTATAATGCCCTTCCATTGGAAAGTGTAGAAGTATTAGTAAACGTAATGAAAAAATTAAACTCTTAAATTCTATTGAATTATGAAAGTTTTAGCAAATGATGGTATTTCTCCGGTTGGAGAACAAATGCTTAAAGATGCGGGGTATACCGTTGAAACAAAAACTGTTGCACAAGATCAACTGACAGACTATATCAATAGCAATGATGTTTCCATTTTATTAGTAAGAAGTGCAACCAAAGTACGTCAACCTATGATTGACGCTTGTTCAGGTCTAAAAGCCGTTGGACGAGGTGGGGTTGGATTAGATAACATTGATGTGGATTATGCTAAAGACAATAATGTAGATGTATTTAATACACCAGGAGCATCATCTCAAGCGGTAGCAGAATTGGCTATAGGACACATGTTAAGTTTGGCCAGAGGATTACATGATTCTAACAGACAAATGCCAATCAACGGGGAAACAGAGTTTAAGTCATTAAAGAAAAAATACGCTAAAGGTATTGAACTACGTGGCAAAACACTTGGCGTAATTGGTTTGGGAAGAATTGGCCAACAAACTGCCAAGTATGCACTAGGAATGGGTATGAAAGTAATTGGTACAGATTCTTTTGCAAAAGAAGTTCATATTGATTTAGGTATTGAAGGATGTAATACCCCTGTAAAAATTTCAAGTATTCCATTTGACGACTTACTGGCACAATCTGATTTCATAAGTTTACACGTACCAGCACAGGCTGATGGTAAACCGGTAATTGGCAAAGCTGAAATTGAAAAAATGAAAGAAGGTGTTATCCTAATCAATTTAGCTAGAGGCGGTATCATTGGTGAATCTGATCTTTTAGAGGCTTTGGATAATGGAAAAGTAAGAGGTGCTGCAATTGATGTATACGATAACGAACCGAATCCAAATGGGGATATCTTAAAACATGAAAGCTTGAGTTTAACACCTCATACCGGTGCTGCAACTGTTGAGGCTCAAGATAGAATTGGTGAGGAATTGGCTAATTATATTATTACCAACTTCCCAATAAACTAACTGGTTTAACGTAAGTATTTACAAAACCATAGGTAATATGTCAGAGAAAACATCAAAAAACTTACATAAAGTGGTGAACGAGAAAGGTGAAAACCTTTCTCCTGCACTGCCAGAAGATATCAAAAACTATCTCATTGATATAGATGGTACAATTACAGATGATATTCCTAACGAGGAGCCTGAAAGAATGGCCACTTGTGCACCCTACCCGGATGCTTTGGAAATCTGTAACAAATGGTATGATGAAGGACATATGATTACATTCTTTACGTCCAGAACAGAAGAACACAGAGAAGTTACTGAAAAATGGCTTAAAGCCAACGGATTTCGCTATCATGGGATTCTATTTGGAAAACCAAGAGGAGGTAACTATCATTGGATCGATAATCACATGGTACGCGCCACAAAATTTAATGGTAAGTTTACCGATTTAGTGACAAAGACTAAAAAAATTGAAGTTTTTGAGAGATAATATATGATTTCAAATACTGATTTTAAATCTGCGATCTTAAGCGGCTATCAGAAAATAAATTCCATTCCCCCTACTCCTCGAGTTTTCACCCTATCCGTAAAAAAGAAATTTGATGGATTTCAATTGATTGATGTTTATTGTCAATCATTTTCTCATGTAGATAAAACCTTTTGGGAAAATAAAATCAATACAGGAAATCTTACTCTAGATGGGAAAAAGGTTTCTCCTAATCATACTGTACGCGCAGGACAAATCACACAACACACATCTCCTTATAAACCTGAACCTCTAATAAGTTATGACTTGAATCTAATTCATGCGAATAACGAATTTTGGGTCATCAATAAACCATCTCCTCTGCCAGTACATGCAGGAGGCAGATATCTCAATCACACATTAAAGAAATTATTGGAAACCAGTTTTCCCAAACAACAATTTCATCTCATCAATAGACTGGATGCCAATACTACAGGATTGGTACTTGTTGCATTGAACAAACAGATAGCACAAAACCTAAATGAACAATTTCAGAAGCAGCAAGTCACAAAAACGTATCTAGCTCTTGTGGAAGGAACTCCTGAAAAGAATCAATTCTCCAGCACCAAATCCATTGGAAAAGAAAAAACACCCGCTGGTGGTCGAAAAATTGAAGCTGGAAAAGACTCATTTACCGAGTTTAAAATTCAAAATAAGTTTAACGATAAAACTCTTCTGGAAGTTACTCCTCATAGTGGACGTACCAATCAAATCAGACTCCATTTAGCCGATATTGGGTTACCTATCGTTGGAGACCTCGGTTATAAAAACCCCGCGTATTTTGATCAAAAACCTTTAACCTATGATCAGGATACACTTTTTCTCCATTCCTGGAAGTTAAAGTTTAAATCTCCATTCTCTGAAATAGAGTTTGAATTTGAAGCTCCTATAAATACAAAGTGGACACCTTATATTTAAGGGTAAAACTTATTCATTAGCATATAGTCAATATTCCCACTTTGCGAATGACATCCTATACATACTCCGCCTTTTTCGGTTGCTGATATCGATACATCCCCCCCCGGAAATATATATCCCCAAACCCATCCATTAGCATCCGCATATTGGTTGGTAGGGTCTTTAAATAACATAGCATAACGCTCCAGACTTTGATCTGCATTCAAAAGTTCCTTAACAATCACGGACCCGGTTGGAAATACCGATCCATCAATGATTCTACCAGCGGAATCTAATTTTGCAGAAGCAATATTATTAAAACGAGTTCTTAATAGTGGTGCTGAGTGTCCACTTCCGGAACTTCTGCCCAATGGAATACTCGAATTCTTAAACCAGGTATAACCGTCCGTTTTCAAAGCCATTTCATACAATTCTCTATCAATATTTGATTCACTCACCACTGGATCATGTTTACATGATACCAAAGCACCAACTATAAAAACCAAACCCAAAAACAGTGTTTTTTCGAATACTCTTCTCATATCACAATCGTTTTAATTTGAAAACTAAACTAAAATTTACAATTTCTTTTTATTGTCAGCCATCAACATTTCCGATAAAAATACTATTTCACCTACCTCAAAGTACCATTTTCATATATCCTTAATTAATTGTTGGTATACGGATTTGGTCTGAATACATTTGCTGACGTGAAATTTGCAGATCAACAAACGATAGAGGATTTAGAGTTCGAAGCCATTAAAAAAATGCTTTCGAAACTGTGTTTTGGACCTACGGCTAGTGAACGAATTCATAATTTAGATTCGCTTCCGAGTCTTTCAGAAGCTGATCTGGCACTTTCTTTAGTTCAGGAATATGTTGATATTCAAAAAGAAGAAGTCGTATTTCCAAGACTCGAATTCACAGAACTCACCAAAGAAATCGTTTTCCTTAATAAAAAAGGAAGTCAGCTCACGCTAGAAGGCTTTATCGCACTTCTTCACGCAAGCCGGATTGCAAATCAATTGGTGAAATTTATAAAACCGTTTGAAGAAGAATATCCGCACTTATTTGGGTTAATTCAAACCACTTATTATTCTAAGGAGATCATCACTCCAATAGAAAAAGTTCTGGACCGTAAATATCAGGTCAGAGATGATGCCTCACCAAAGTTGTTCGAAATCCGAATGGATATCCGATCTATTCGTAAACAAATCAATGTCAATTTTGATCGCATTTTAAAAAGACTTCATGGTTCAGGAATGCTTGCAGACAATAGTGAATCATTCGTGAACGGTAAACGGGTATTAGCTGTATCTGCAAGTCATAAAAGAAGTATTCCTGGAAGCATTATTGGCTCTTCAAATAACGGACATGTGGCCTATATTGAACCAAAATCTAACGAGCCGCTTCACCATGAACTGAATCAGCTCATAGACGAAGAACGTTTGGAAATCAATAGAATTTTCAAAGAACTAACAAAAACGTTGCGTGTTCATTTAGAACTCATTAAGACATATCAGTTTCTTCTAACGGAGTTAGATTTTGTTCAGGCAAAAGGTCGTCTCGCACAAAAAATGGGTGCATTAAAACCCCATATCGAATTTAAAGAAGTTCTTATCGATTTAATTGAAGCACAGCATCCACTGCTATTGTTAGCTAATAATGAATTAGAAAAACCAACCTTTCCGCAATCTGTGAAAATGGACAAATTCAGTCGTATGATGGTGATTTCCGGACCAAATGCCGGAGGTAAATCCATTACACTGAAAACCGTAGGTCTTTTACAACTCATGTTTCAATCGGGACTATTAATTCCGGTAGATCACAGATCCAAACTTGGATGGTTTCATAAGGTACTAACGGATATTGGCGATAATCAGTCTATTGAAAACGAATTAAGTACATACAGCTATCGCCTACAAAGAATGAAGTATTTTTTGGATGTTGCCAATCGAAAAACACTTCTACTTCTGGATGAATTTGGAACAGGATCAGATCCTGAACTGGGAGGAGCGCTAGCGGAAGTGTTCTTTGAAAACCTGTATAATAAAAAGTGTTTCGGGGTGATCACCACGCATTATGCGAATATCAAGTTAAAAGCTTCAAGATTAAGAAATGCGGTGAACGCCAGTATGCTGTTTGATCGCGAATCACTGGCTCCGTTGTTTGAACTATCCGTAGGACAACCCGGATCATCATTCACGTTCGAGGTCGCACAAACCAATGGAATTCCAATTGAACTGATCGATGATGCTAAAAAGCTTTTGGATGTTAAACGTGTAGAAATGGATCGTTTGATTGCTGAACTTCAAAAAGAGAAGGCATCTATCCAACAAATCACAGATACACATAAAAAAGCTACTAAGAAGGCGGAAGAATCTGTTTCATATTACGAAGATCTCCAGCATCATATTACGCAACAAATTCAAAAGCAACAGACCCAAATTGAGCAAAACAATAAGTTTATCAATTGGGGAAAGAAGCTTGAGTTTTTCCTCAACAAAATGAAAGGCAACAAAGCCAGTAAACCTTTTATGGAAGATGTACGGAAGTACTTCATTATGGAGAAAACCAAGCTGACTGAAGCTACGAAAAAGGCTAAACTTAAAAAGCAAACAAAAAGCACTTTCAAACCTAAAATCAAAAAGAAACCACTACCAGTTAAGAAAAAAGTCGTAAAACCTATCGAAGTAGGATCAAAAGTTCGACTCATTACAGGAACAGAAACCGGGGAAGTACTGGAAATCTCAGGAACAAATGCGACTGTCTTATTCGGGAATTTCCAAACAAAAACCAAAGTAGCTAAACTTGAAGCTATTTAAACCTTTACTTAACTGAGCTAACGGTCGTTAATCTTAGACCAGTTCTGCGTATTACTAGGATAAATCCGATCTAACAAAGTGATGATCTTTTTCTTTTCATCAGGTGTTGCCTCCTTGTAAATACCTATAATCTCACTAGATTTCGCATTAAAGAAAATCTGGATGTTTACCGCATCCGGTACATCCTCGTAAACTGTTTCTAACAATTGTAACGCCTCGGTAATCTTTTTTCTACCATTTGCAGGATTCTCATACATTTGGTCCAGACCCTGACGGTGATACATGTACAAACATTTGTTGATATTCTCATATCTCGGCTGCACCATATTCTGCACAATCCAATATCTGTTTTTATCACTTTCCAACGGTTTCCACCCGGAAAATGGTGAATTGGCATTTTGATTGGCAATATTTAATGCCTGATCAAAGTACTTTTTACCTCCAAATGGACTAAATGTTTCGTAATCATAACCTATCACTAAATACACATAATAGGCCAACATAGCTGTTAAATTGTTTTCACTGGAATTCTGAATGTTAAAATTCAAAACGTCCATTTGCGAGAAAACAAATTCGAAATTATCATCCTTATAACTGAAGACAGCTGTATTATAACCTGAATTATATACCGGTCTTACTGTTTGAATCTGTGTTTGTGCTTTATAACTCCCCGAACCACTTGCTTCTGTAATATTGATCAACATCGAAAACTCAATCTTTTCGTTTTCCTTGATCACATCATTCGTCCATCTTCTTTCATTGATAAACTCACGTACCTGACGTTCAAATGACTCAATCACGTCCAACTGAATTGACCCGCCAGTTACCTGTTGGGTGTTCACGGTTAAATTACATCTTACTTCCTGTGCTTTCAGCTGTAAACCAACAAAAAGAGCAATAAAAACTAGGATAATTTTATTCATGATAATTCTTCAATCGCTTTTAAAATATCTAATGCCACTTCAGACTTGGACTTTAACTCAAATTGCTCCAAATTATTTTTCCGATCAATTAAAGTTATTTTATTGGTATCATATCCAAATCCTGCACCTTTATCTTGTAAAGAATTTAAAACAATCAAATCCAGATTTTTACTTTCAATCTTTCGCTTCGCGTTCTCTACCTCATTCTCTGTTTCCAAAGCAAAACCAATCAGTTTTTGATTCTCTTTTTTGACACTTCCTAAATGCTTTAAAATATCTTTTGTTGGCTTCAACCGAATCACCATTTCATCCGATTTCTTTTTAATCTTCTGGTCAGCGACCTCTTCCGGAGTATAATCCGCTACGGCAGCCGCAAGGATGGCCACATCGGTCTGTCCAAACCGAGTAGTCGTTTCATCATACATAGATTGTGCATTACGCACAAAAACCTGAGTTATGCCGCTCATTTCAATTTTTGGTGTTCCAGGTCCAGAAACCACTGTGACGTTCGCTCCCTTTCGAGCTGCAGCTTTAGCTATCTCCACACCCATTTTACCAGATGAATGATTTCCAATAAATCTTACCGGATCAATGGCCTCATAAGTTGGTCCTGCAGTAATCAACCAATTTTGTCCTGCAAAAACCGAATCACCAGCAAAATAATTTGATACATATTCCAAAATAGAATCTGGTTCAGCCATTCTTCCTGGACCGACCAACCCACTGGCCAATTCTCCATATTCAGAGTCTATAAACAAATGCTTCCTATCCTTTAAACTCTGGATATTACCCGTTGTAGCCGGATGTTGGTACATATCCAGATCCATTGCAGGAGCAATGATCACCGGACATCTTGCTGAAAGATAAACAGCCAGCAATAAATTATCCGCAATCCCATGATTCATTTTAGCAAGGGTATTGGCCGTAGCTGGTGCTATTAAAAACACATCTGCCCATAGCCCAAGCGCTACATGATTATTCCATGTTCCCTGCTCCGGGTTTCCGATATATGTGCTATAAACTTCGTTCTTTGATAACGTGGCTAACGTAATCGGGCTAATAAACTCTTTGGCTGAAGGAGTCATGATTACTCTGACTTCCGCTCCGGATTTTACAAAATTGCGTATAACAAAAGCGGCCTTGTAGGCCGCTATGCTCCCGGTTACACCGAGTAAAATCTTTTTGCCTTTTAAATCCATAAAGGCGTAAATTTAATTAATTATTCAGTCTTACCTTCTTCCTTTGCAGGATTACGGTAATAAATTTGATCATTTTCAAATTCAACCATTGCTAAAGCTAAAGGCTTTGGCAATTTTTCGTAGTATTTTGAGATTTCAATTTGCTCTCTATTCTCAAAAATCTCTTCCAAATTATCAGATGAAGACGCAAACTCGCTCAATTTTGCATTCAATTCTTCTTTGATATCTCTACCAATTTGGTCAGCACGTTTAGAAATAATTGCTAAACTCTCATACAAGTTACCTACTTTATCTCCTAAGTCACTAGAATCACGAGTGATTGTAGTCAATGGTGCATCAGATCTTTTATACGTCATCGTTATCTTTTTTCAATTTTTCATTCATTTTTTCCAATCGCGCATACATTTCCTGAGCCATGCTCATACGTTCGCTACTGGGAAAACGGTCTGCAAAATTAACATAAGCTTTGAAAGCTTTGGCAATTCTTTCGCTCTTTTTTTCTTGAACACTCTTAATTGCAAGCAAATAATAGGATTCAAATATGTTAAAATAGATGTCTTCTCTGTATTTCGTATCCGGAAAATCCTTCAAAATATTCTCATACGTCAATACAGCAGAAGTATAATTTTCCATCTTCTTATACTGATTTGCACCATCAAATGCCTTCTGCTCAATCTTTCTTTCTAGTTCAACAATCAAGACATTACAACTATCCACTCTTGTACTTCTTGGATAGCGATCCACAAAAAGTTGCAAATTTGATATCGCTGAATAGGTATTCGATTGATCTAATTTCGGTGGAGGAGATAATTTGTACAATGAAAAAGCACTCATAAAAGCACATTCCTCAGCATACTGACTCGTAGGAAAGGTTTTCGTGAATTCAGAAAAACGATGTGAAGCCAACAGATAATCCTCTAAATAAAAATCACTGTAAGCAAACATATAATACAGTTTCTCTGATCTTTTCTGCCCCCTGTATATCGCAGTTAATTCTTCAATTAAAGGGTAAGCCTTGTAATAGTCACCTTTTTCATAGTACTCGTTGGCTTTAGAATATTTGTATTCCAAATCGGTAGATTTTAAAACCTTATTGTATTCAGAACACGAACTCACAATAATGGCCACAACTAATACCACCCAAAAGCTTATCCCTTTTTTAATCATGCGTGCAAAAGTAATTTTTTTAACCATTCCTACTTAATTCTTCACAATGTGGATTTCTATTTATAGTAGTACCTTCACACATCACAAACAGCTACTATAAGCACATACAAATCAAACAATTAAATAGCAATTCCATTTTATTAAACGATTTGCTTTTAAGGTAATTTAACTTAATTCGGAGGTTTAATCATAATAAATTAACAGTCAATGCCTAATAAACTAATATATATCATCTATATGTGAAGTTGCTAGTTCTTCAATATATTATAGTTTTGCCGCGGTTATTATAATAACCATCTATAAAAGAAAATTAATTTTCGATATGGTCGATATATTTGATAAAGTAAGGGGTAATAATGGACCGTTAGGTCAATACTCGAAATTTGGTCATGGATATTTCTTCTTCCCAAAGTTAGAAGGTGAGATTTCAAACAAAATGACCTTTAGGGGAAAAGAGGTGTTGGTTTGGAGTTTAAATAACTATTTAGGCTTGGCGAATCATCCTGAGATTAGAAAAGTAGATGCTGAAGCGGGTGTACAATATGGACTAGGAAACCCAATGGGTTCAAGAATGATGTCTGGTAACACTGCAATGCACGAAGAATTAGAAGAGCAACTTGCGGATTATGTAGGAAAAGAATCTGCGATTCTATTGAACTATGGATACCAGGGAATGGCTTCCGCTATTGATGCTTTAGTAGATCGTAACGATGTTATCGTTTATGACTCTGAGTCTCACGCTTGTATTATGGACGGTATGCGTATGCATATGGGAAAACGTTTTGTTTTCGCACACAACAACATTGAGCAATTAGACACTATGTTGGCTCGTGCTTCTAAAATTACTGCAAAAACTGGTGGTGGTATTCTTGTACTTACTGAAGGTGTTTTCGGTATGGCAGGTGATCAAGGTAAATTAAAAGAAATCGTTGCGCTTAAAGAAAAACATAGCTTCCGTTTATTTGTGGATGACGCACATGGTATCGGTACAATGGGTCCTGAAGGACGTGGTACCGGATATGAGCAAGGTGTCCAGGATGGAATCGATGTGTATTTCGGAACCTTCGCAAAATCTTTCGCTTTGATTGGTGGATTTATTGGTGCTGATGAAGATGTAATCAGATACTTAAACTACACTATGCGTTCTCAGATTTATGCAAAATCATTGCCTTACCCAATCGTTGCTGGTGCGATGAAGAGATTGGAAATGATGAAAACGCAACCTGAGCACAAAGCAAAACTTTGGGAAATTGCAACGGCACTTCAAGAAGGACTACGTGCTGAAGGATTTGACTTAGGGGTAACGAACTCTCCGGTAACTCCAGTATTTATGGATGGTGGAGTACCAATGGCAACTAAATTAGTTGTAGACTTAAGAGAAAACTACGGTATCTTCTGTTCAATCGTAGTATATCCGGTTGTTCCAAAAGGAACATTGATGTTGAGATTAATTCCAACAGCAATGCACACATTAGAAGACGTTCAATATACTATTGATACATTCAAAATCATCAAACAAAAACTAGCGCAAGGAGAATATGCTGGTGATGATTTCGTAGCGCAATAGTTAGAATATTATTTTGAAAAAAGGGGAAGCAGTTTGCTTCCCCTTTTTTGTACCCTAAAATGGAAAAGGAGTCATCCGTAGACAACTCCTTTATGTAATGCAAATCTATAAGCCGGATTCTGTAATAGCTTATCATTTATCTAGCCCCGCAATCACTCACGGGATCAAGCAGTCCACCCTCTCCGTTCGGACGAGTCGCCCTCAAACCGAAGTTTATTTGACCTTTCATCGCCTGAGGTTTACCCAGCTACACTTGTCGCCAAATGTACTGGTGGGCTCTTACCCCACCCTTTCACCTTTTCCCCTTTGTTTCCAATGAGGTAGTTTACTCTCTGCTGCACTTGCTGTCATCAATTGAATTGACGCCTTCCAGTTAGGAAGCAGGCTACTCTGTGATGTCCGGACTTTCCTCACTTTCATTAAATGAAACCGCGATAAGCCGATTTGCACCGCAAAGTTAGTTTTTTAAGTCCATCTTGAATTAACAATTCAGGCTGAATATAAATTGATCCACACCACTCTATTCTCCATTTGAAATAAACTATTCTTGTATAAAGCTATTTTTTATGGAATTATCTTCTTTAGACTGGATCATCATTGTAGGATTTTTAATCCTTTCACTTGTCATTGGTATTCGGCTAAAAGGTAAAGCCGAAGGGAGTTTGGCCAATTTCTTTTTGGGCGGCCGAAATCTACCCTGGTATATTGCAGGGATCAGTATGGTGGCCACCACATTTGCTGCCGATACGCCATTGGCTGTTTCTGAACTGGTAGCGCAAGGCGGGATTTCCAAAAACTGGCTTTGGTGGAGTTTTTTGGCTGGAGGAATGTTAACCACATTCTTCTTTGCACGTTATTGGAGACGTGCCAATATCCTAACCGAATTAGAACTTATTGATATCAGATATAGCGGTAAGGAAGCCAAAATACTACGTGGTTTTAAATCCGTATATCTGGGTATATTTATGAATAGTATGGTGATTGCGTGGGTAAATCTCGCTTTAAACACCTTACTGGTTACATTCTTTAATATTCCGGAAGGTCAGGTGTTTTATTACACCTTTGGTGCAATGGCTATTGCAGTCACTTATTCTTCGCTTTCAGGATTATTAGGAGTTGCCATTACGGATACTGTCCAGTTTATTATCGCCATGACCGGAACCTTAATATTAAGTGTTCTAGTATTAAACGCCTCTGAAGTTGGCGGAATGCAAACACTCACAGAAAAATTGCCTGAATTTTACTTTGATTTTTTCCCTTCTTTAAATGAAAGTGTCTCCAATAATGTGCATGTATTTTCCTTAAGTATTGGCGCTTTTCTGGCATTTGTAGGTGTACAATGGTGGGCTAGTTGGTATCCGGGATCAGAACCTGGTGGGGGTGGATACATCGCCCAAAGAATGATGGCCGTTAAAACCGAAAAAGATTCATTGAAAGCTACGCTCTTCTTTCAAGTAGCGCATTATGTTTTACGTCCCTGGCCATGGATTATTGTAGCGTTGGCGGCCATATCACTTTATGCTCCGGAATATGCTATTTCAGATCAGGAAATCTCGGCACAGATTTACAAAATGAAAGAATCGGGAGCAACTCTTCAAGAAGTATTACAAACATTTCAAAATACCACTCCGGAAATCGAACGGGCCATCAACTATGCATATAATCAGAGACTGGGTTATGTGTATGCCATGCAGGACTTCTTACCAAATGGATTAAAAGGACTTTTATTGGTGGCTTTCCTTGCCGCTTATTTAAGCACCATCTCCACACAACTGAACATGGGAGCCAGTTTTATTGTAAACGATTTATACCTTCCTTTCTTTTCTAAAAAGGAAATAGACAACAAACAGATTATCACCATATCCCGTTTGGCTACGGTGTTCTTAATGATCATAGGAATTATTGTCACTACTCAAATCAATAGTATATCCGGGGTATGGGAATTTATTATGGAAGCTGGTGCAGGTTTAGGAGCTGTACTCATTATCCGATGGTATTGGTGGCGAATTAATGCCTGGAGTGAAATTGTGGGTATGATTGCCCCATTCATTGGATTTGCTATTGGACATTGGATATTGACGCCAGCCATGGGACCTGAATTTGTAACGCATAAAGGTACTTTTTACTTTACGGTATTGTTTACCACGATTTCATGGATTATTGCCACGATGAGTACACCTCCTGTTGCATCTGAAAAACTGATCCAATTTATTGATCAAATTCAACCAGATGGTTGGTGGACTCCCGTATATCAACAAGCTGGACAAGAGGCTCCTCCCTCCAATTTGAAAATGCTATTCGGATTATGGTTCAGCGCTGTCACGATGACCTATTCCTTTTTGTTTGCGGTAGGAAAATGGATTTTCGGTCAATACACTTCTGCAGGTATCTGGACTTTAATTGGCTTCGCAGGATTATTTAGCCTCTCGTATTTGATGAAAAAGATGAAGTGGTAAAACTTACTTTTCTAAAATGTAATTCTGAGCCAATTGGGTAAACTCCTTGACTTGTTCTAATTCCCATTGTTCATCATAATTCAACTCGTCAGCCATTAATTTGGCCACAATTGGAGCCATATGAATACTGGCTTTAGCATTTAAAAACAATGCGCGGGTTCTTCTTGCTAAAATATCTTCCACCGTACGTGCCATTTCATTTCTCACAGACCAAATGACCTCGGCTTTGGTATAAGGTAAATCTGAATGAATGGGTTCTGATAGTTCAGGTTGCTTTTGGATCAATTCCTGAATATAGGGTAAATCCGAACCGTAAATATGCCAATGGACATCAAAATCCAAACCGTATGCAGCACCATGAATCGTTAAATTCTCAGTCGTACTCATTCGTTTGGTACCTCCTAATATTAATCCCACTTTATTGATCACATCTTCTCCCATTTGACGGTAAGTGGTCCACTTTCCTCCAATAACTGTAATCAGTCCTGATAATGAAACCAGCACTTTATGGTTTCTTGAAATCTCCTTGGTTTCGGTTTCTTCTCCATCATTTGAAGGTACTGCCGCCAATGGTCTAAGTCCGGCAAAAACGCTCAACACATCTTCTCTTTTGGGATGACGTACCAAAAAGTGTTTGGCCATCCCTAAAATAAAATCCACCTCTTCTTCCGTAGCCATCGGTTCAATTTGAGGCTCAGACTTTGGAATATCCGTGGTTCCCAGAATCACTTTATCATGCCAGGGTACCGCAAACAAAACACGTCCATCTGATGTTTTAGGAATCATTATCGCATAATCATTAAGTAAAAAATCACGCTCGATCACTAAATGTACTCCCTGACTGGGCATGACCATTGGTTGATGATCTTCATCATCCATTGTTAAGATTTCATCGACAAAAACACCAGTGGCATTGACTACTGATTTGGCCTTAATCTGATACTCTTTTCCAGTTTCTCCATCTATTGCCGTCACTCCTTCCATGAGTCCTTCATCAGACTTTATTAAACCGGACACCCGACAATAATTAATAACCGTTCCGCCTAAATCATGAACGGTCTGTGCCAGATTTACAGCTAATCTGGAATCATCAAATTGTCCGTCATGATAGATCACCCCACCATATAAATCCTCTTCAATCAAATTGGGAATGTAATCCATCACCTCCTCTTTAGAAATATGCGTAGACGGCCCTAATCCAAGATCACCAGCCATTTTATCATACATCTTCAGACCCAATGTATAAAATGTACCTCCCCACCATCTGTAATTCGGGATAATGAACTCTCTGTTTTCAAATAAATGAGGCGCATTGTTTTTCAGCAATCCTCTTTCACGTAATGCTTCCAACACCAATGAAATATCTCCCTGCGCCAAATACCTTACTCCTCCATGTACCAACTTGGTACTTCGCGAAGAAGTCCCTTTGGCAAAATCGTATTGTTCTAATAAAAGTGTAGAATAACCTCTACAAGCTGCGTCTACAGCAGCACCTAAACCCGAAGCACCTCCGCCAATAATCACCACATCCCAAATGTGATCAGCATCGGCCAATTTTGAAATCCCAGTTGCTCTATTCATATGCTATTTGGCCTTAACCGATAATCCTAAATCAAATTCCGCCACTACCTCCTGATTCTTTCCGTAGTTGATGATCGCCTGAATCTTGATGGGTTCCGTTACACGTTCTTTATTTTTTAGGGTTTCATTAATCATTTGTTCAATTTGCTTTCCTGCTTCAGATACAAAATAGACATCACTTTCAGGTCTCTTTAAGAATTCAGCATGGAAGTTTTTAAACACAATTGACATTTTCGTTTTCCGCTTATCCGCTACATAAAATGCCTGAAATGCACCAGCCAAATCCGCACCGATAGCTAAAGCCCCAAAATACATCGAGTCCAGGTGATTTCGGGTTCTCCTTCTTAAAGGGATTTTGATCACCATACTTTCATCAGACAACTCAATTAATCTGGGTCTTACAAAACCTATTAACGGAATCTTGAAAATGCTAAACAGCCACAACATCCACCTGGCTCTTCTCAAATCTTTCATAGACTAATTTTCTTAAATAAAATTATATCAAGGGTAAAGATGAATAATATTGTGCAGAACACCCAGTGCAATACATTTTTATTTATTGCCCTTCATCAAATCTCTCTTCCATACACATAAAAATCATCAAATAATCGACATTTTTTAGTTACCCTTGCAATCAGAATAAAAACTATTAAAATGAAAAAAGGAATTATTATAGTATTCGCATTCTTGATGGCCATGCCATTTGGTGTAAAAGCTGATGAAGGAATGTGGTTACCTATGTTTATCGGCAGATTGAATTATGCTGATATGCAAAAAGAAGGATTAAAGTTAACAGCTGAGGAAATTTACAGTATCAATCACAGTAGTTTGAAAGATGCGATTGTAATGTTAAGTGGTGGAAGTTGTACTGCTGAGATCATTTCTAAAGAAGGTTTAACGTTAACCAATCACCACTGTGCATTTGGAGCGATTCAAAGTAACTCTTCTCCTGAGCACGATTACTTAACTGATGGATTTTGGGCGTATAGCAAAGATCAGGAGCTACAAGCACAAGGAATGACTGCTTCTTTCTTAGAAAGAATGGAAGATGTTTCTGAAATCATCAACAGTCAATTAAACGAAAAAATGACTGAAGAAGAGCGTCAGGGAATAATTTCTCACTTAGCAGATTCAATCGAAAATGTAGCGAAAGAAGAAGGTAAATTTGATGCTAATGTAAAGTCTTTCTACGAAGGAAATGAATTCTACCTTTTTGTTTACACTACTTATAAAGATGTTCGTTTGGTAGGTGCACCTCCATCATCAGTAGGTAAATATGGTGGTGATACAGATAACTGGATGTGGCCTCGTCACACAGGTGATTTCTCTGTATTGAGAATTTACACTGGTCAAGATGGAAAACCTGCAGGTTATTCTAAAAACAATATTCCATTAAAGCCTAAGCATAGCTTACCTATTTCATTACAAGGTGTAAAAGCAAATGATTATGCTATGATCATGGGATATCCTGGAAGTACGGATAGATACTTAACTTCATGGGGAGTAAAACAAGCGGTAGATACAGATCAACCTGCGCGTGTAAAAATTCGTGATAAGAAATTAGATATCTACAAAAAACATATGGATCAAAGCGATGCAACCAGAATTAAATATGCTTCTAAATATGCACGTGTATCTAACTACTGGAAATACTTCATTGGACAAACCAAACAATTGAAGAAAAACCATGTTTTCGAGAAAAAACAAGAAATTGAAAAGTCTTATTCTGATTGGGTAAATGCTTCGGATAGCAGAAAAGCAGAATACGGTGAAGCTTTATCTTTAATCGAAAAAGGTTACGAAAAACAAAAACCTTATGTTTTATCAGCAACTTATTTCTACGAAGCTGTTGTAGGTTCTGAGATTCTATTATTCTCTTACCGTGCAAATGGGCTTCAGAAAGCTTTAGCTATGGGCGAACCTGATCCAAAGAAAGTGGATAAACTCATTCAAGGATTGAAAGGTAGAAGTGCTAAGCATTTTAAAGATTACGATATGGCTACAGATAAAGAAGTTACTGCTGCCATGTTAGAAATGTACTACAACGATCTTCCAAAAGATCAACAACCTCAATACTTCTTAGACTTAGTTAAGAAAAACAAAGGAGACTTTACTAAATTGACCGAAGGTTTATTCGAAAATTCAATCTTCGCTTCTGAAGAAAAAATGAATGAGTTCTTTGTAAGCTCTAAGCAATTGAAAACTTTAGAGAAAGATCCTGCAAGAAAATTAATGGGTTCTTTATATGCAAAATACCGTGAAATCATGGGTGGAGAGTATAAAGAAAGTTTCGATCTTTTAGACAAAGGAAATCGTCTATTTGTAAAAGGATTGAGAGAAATGAATCCAAATAAAAAATACGCTCCGAACGCCAACTCTACTATGAGGTTGACTTATGGACAAGTATTACCATACGCGCCATATGATGCGGTGTCTTATGATTTTAAATCTACTTTAAAAGGTGTGATGGAGAAAAAGGATAATTCAAATCCTGAGTTTGTTGTTCCTCAAAAATTAGTAGATTTATACAACGACAAAAACTATGGTCAGTATGCCAATCCGGATGGTACTATGCCAGTGTGTTTCTTGACTAACAATGATATTACAGGTGGTAACTCCGGTTCTCCGGTAATCAACGCAAAAGGGCAATTAATTGGTTGCGCATTTGATGGTAACTGGGAAGCAATGAGTGGTGACATTTATTTCGAACCAAACATTCAAAGAACGATTGTTGTGGATATCCGTTACGTATTATTCATCATGGATAAATATGCCGGTGCGAAAAACTTAATTGAAGAAATGGATTTAGTTCTTCCTGAAGAGGCAAAGCTTAAAGCAGAACAACAACCAGCTTCATTAAACGTAGATCAAAATGTAGTTCACTAAGAACTAAAAAATTAAGCAATAAAAAAGGCCTCGAAAATTCGAGGCCTTTTTTATTGCTTTAAACTTTTTCTAAATCAATTCCTGAGCATAAGAATCAACATGAATTCCTCCATAATTGCCAGAACTCATAAATAGTAGGTTTTTATTCTTCCAGTTCGTGGCCTCTAAATATTCTTTAAGCTTTTCCGTGGTATTAATAATAATCAGATCCTCCTTACCAAAAGCTTCCTTAACCTGAGGAATGGTTAATTCCGGCAGCTTTTTATGTTTTGCCGTTTCCGGTAAATAAAACAACACGGCATAATCTGGGGTATCAAACGAGCCTCTATATTCTTTTAGGAACTCCGGATTAAAACTACTGAATGTATGTAATTCCATTACGGCCACCAATTCTCTTTCCGGCCATTGCGCTTTTACCGCAGATGAAGTCGCTTTTAATTTGGAAGGTGAATGTGCAAAATCTTTATAGATTACCGTATTTTCATTTTCGGCAATCGTCTCTAATCTTTTAGCCGCACCACCAAAATTCGCGATGGCCTCATAGAACATTTCATCCGTAATATCCAATTGATTTAAAACCAATCGTGCCCCATTCATGTTTTGTAGATTGTGAATTCCAAATACATTTAAATCCACTTTGTTCCCGTCAACCAGTAATGAGGTCTTCCCTCCTGCCACTTCATGTTCAGGAGTGTCATATCCAAAAGTTTGAACTCCTCCTGAGATTCCTCCAACAATATTTTTAATCTCAGAATCTCCTTCAAAATAGACCAATGCGCCATTCGGTTCAATGGTTTTTACAAAATCCGAGAATTGAGACACATAATTTTCAAAAGTTGGAAATACATTGATATGATCCCAGGCAATTCCTGAAATCAAAGCAATCTGCGGTTTGTACCAAATAAATTTAGGTCTGCGGTCTATAGGTGATGATAAATACTCATCCCCTTCTAAAATGATAATCGGAGCTTGTTTAGTCAACTTCACCATTCGGTCAAAGCCTTCCAGTTGCGCCCCTACCATGTAATCAAAATCCAGATTATAATAATTCAGCACATGTAAGATCATAGAAGTAATCGTAGTCTTTCCATGACTTCCGGCAATCACTACGCGCTTTTTATCTACCGATTGATTGTATATAAATTCCGGATAAGAGTATACCGAAAGTCCTAATTCTTGTGCTTTTAACAATTCAGGATTATCCGCTCGCGCATGCATTCCCAAAATCACTGCATCGATGTCTTCGGTTATTTTTTCAGGATACCATCCAAAAGCCTCCGGTAAAATTCCAGCTTGTTTTAACCTACCTTTTGATGGTTCAAAAACCTCATCATCACTCCCGGTTACATGATAACCTTTATCATGCATGGCCAAAGCCAAATTATGCATAGCACTTCCGCCAATCGCAATAAAATGAATCCTCATATTGATCTCTTATATTAAGTTCACTTAACGGTAAATTTGATTACCATTTCAAAGTCCAACTTAATACGAGATCACGATCTAATTAGAAGAAAAAACAATTTCTTTTAAACAGATCTATGTTATTGTCTAAAGTTCCAGTTCAGGCTATTTCGCAAGGCGAATTCCTGTAAATTGAGATTGTCCTTCCGCATGCCAGAAATTACGGTATGTATAGCGACTATGATTCGGGCTCGTTGCTACAGATGCACCTCTTAAAACCATTTGGTTGATCATAAACTTCCCGTTATACTCTCCAATAGCCCCTTCTGCTTTTTTATAATTTGGATAGGCTAAATAAGCACTATTCGTCCATTCCCAACGATGACCCCACTCCATTTTTTGACTGGCAATTTCCCATTCAAACTCCGTTGGCAAACGCATTCCTTTCCAATGTGCATATGCCCAGGCTTCATAATAACTGATGTGGGTTACTGCACGTTTGGGATCAATTTCCTCTAAACCGGTTAAGGTAAACTCGAACCAACCTCCATTGATATGTCGCCAATACAACGGGCTATCAATTTCGTTTTCCTGTAGCCATTTCCAGCCTTCATCATGCCATAGATTAAAATCTTCATAACCTCCTGCTTCAATAAATTCTAAATATTCTGCATTGGTTACCAAACGATCTGAAATTTCAAAGTCATGCAGGAATACCTTATGTACCCCCAACTCATTATCAAAACAAAAATCATCCGATTTATGCCCAATTTCATAGACGCCCTCAGATATAGAAATAAACTCCATATCGTCTTTCTCTATTTCATTGTCGATTGGATTCACCGAAGCATATACCGGAAAAATCGGACTCACGCCTAGGATGTATTTTAAATCGGTCCAAAGTAATTCCTGATGTTGCTGCTCATGTTGCAAACCCAATTCAATGATCGGGCGCCAATACTCAAACTTATCCGGGGTCATATTATCAATAAACAACACCATCTGATCATTGACATGCGAACGGTATTCCATGATCTCATCCACACCCGGACGTGTAATATCTCCCCTTTTATTTCGAGACACACGTTTACCTATATTGTTATAATAGGAATTGAATAGAAAGCTATACTGTTCGTCAAAAAGGTCATATTCTTCCACCGTGTTCAAAACGAATGTTTCAAAAAACCATGTGGTATGTGCCAAATGCCATTTGGGCGGACTCACATCTTCAATAGGTTGTGCCACATAATCCTCTACCTGTAGCGGCTGACAAATCTCCACCGTATGGAGACGTATATTCATAAATCTTTCTATGAGTGCATTTTTCATATTCGTGGTTTAAATGTTATTGTCAAAAATAATTTCCTCTTCTTGCCCAAATTGGTAGAAATATGACCATTATGTGAAATTTCTGATAATAAACTTGGTATAAGTAGATAAATCACTATTTTTGTTATGCAAGCATACTATAAAACTCCTCTTTATTATTATTTCAGTTGCTTGACATCCAAATTTAATGAATTATTAATGATGAGGCAGATGCGGAATAAAAAAATGTTTTTTCTTTATGAGCTTAAGAAAAACACAGGATTTTTTTCCTTATTTAATTTATTGAGCAACAAATAATAAACAAATGAAATCAAGCGAAACTTTTGACTTTCACATCCGATGGGCATGGTACAAAATATCCAGACTTTACAATTCAATTGCCCAGGAACATGGAGTGAATATGTCTGTAGGGTATGCACTAATCAAAATTGATCCGGAACATGGAACTCCCTCCACGAAATTGGGACCGCTTATGGGCATGGAATCACGTAGTTTAACACGTACGCTTAAAGCTATGGAAGAGGACAATTTAATTAAGCGTGTACCGGACCAAAAAGACAAACGTGTGATTCGTATTGTTTTGACAGATTACGGAATTACACAAAGAGATATTGCAAAGAAAGTGGTGATTGATTTCAATACCATTATCTACAATAAACTGACGGAAGATGAAAAGGAAAACTTCTTCTCATCTATCGGTAAGATCAATGAAGTTCTCGAAAGCGAACTTTTTAAGAAAAGAAAGAAAAACTAACTAAGAGCCCCTCGGGGTTCATCTATTAATTGAACTAAATGAAAAGAGCCATTAGAAAAGTTGCGGTCCTGGGATCCGGAGTGATGGGTTCTGCCATTGCGGCCCATTTTGCCAACATTGGTTGCAAAGTCTTACTATTAGACATTGTACCCGATGAAGCCAAAGACTCAAAAAACAAATCGGAAAGAAACGCGATTGTTGATGCCCATTTAAAAGCTTCGATCAAATCAAAGCCTGCTCCTTTGTACAGCAAAAAATTTGCAAGTAGAATTGAGACCGGGAATTTTGATGATGATATGCCTAAAATCAAAGATTATGATTGGGTTATTGAGGTGGTCATCGAAAGACTAGACATCAAGAAAATCATTTTTGAACAAGTTGAGAAATATCGTACTCCGGGAACATTGATCACTTCAAATACTTCTGGTATTCCAATTCATTTAATGTTAGATGGACGCAGTGATGACTTTAAAGCACATTTCTGTGGCACACACTTTTTCAATCCTCCTAGATATCTAAAACTACTGGAAATTATCCCGACACCACATACCCAACCAGAGGTAGTAGACTTCTTAATGGGATATGGTAAAAAAATATTAGGTAAAACCACCGTACTTTGTAAGGATACCCCTGCATTTATTGCCAATAGAATTGGAGTATTTGCTATCATGGCACTGTTCCACTCGGTTAAAGATTTAGACTTATCTGTGGATGAAGTAGATAAATTGACCGGTCCGGTATTGGGTCGTCCAAAATCTGCAACATTTAGAACTGCGGATGTTGTGGGTCTGGATACTCTGGTACTAGTGGCCAATGGCCTGAAAGAGAATACTCCTAATGATGAAGCCAACGCATTGTTCACTTTACCGGATTATGTAGGTAAAATGATCGATAACAAATGGCTGGGAAGTAAAACCAAACAAGGTTTCTATAAAAAAGTAAAAGATGAAAATGGCAAAAGTCAGATCTTGTCATTGAATCTGAAAACATTAGAATATGAACCCAAACAACGTGTGAAATTTCCGACATTGGAAATGACCAAAACCATCACCGATTTAGCAGAAAGAATGCCGGTGTTGTTTAATGGGAAAGACAAGGCCGGAGAATTTTATAGAAGCATTTTCACAAGTTTGTTTGCATACGTAACGCATAGAATTCCTGAAATCAGTGATGAAGTATTCCGAATGGATGATGCATTACGTGCAGGATTCGGATGGCAACAAGGTCCATTTGAAGCATGGGACGCCATTGGGTTTGAAGCCGGGTTACGTGCTTTGGAAAAAGCCGATAAAAAACCAGCCGATTGGATTTACGAAATGAAAGAAGCCGGATTCACTGCTTTTTATAAAGTGGAAAACGGTAAACGATTCTATTATGATATTCCAAGCAAATCTTACGTACTCGTTCCGGGTCAGGAAGACACTTTAAGTCTGGCATTGCTCCGAGAAGAAAATACACTTTGGAAAAACAGAGAAGCTTCCATTATTGATTTGGGAGATGGTGTGATCAATTTAGAGTTCCATTCTAAAATGAATACCATTGGTGGCGAAGTTATTGCCGGGATCAATAAAGCCATTGATATGGCCGAAGCAGATTATGATGCATTGGTGATCTCTAACGAAGGAGAAAACTTCTCAGCCGGAGCCAATGTAGGAATGATCTTTATGATGGCGGTAGAGCAAGAATATGATGAATTGGATTTTGCCATCAGAAGTTTCCAAAATACGGTGATGCGAATTCGCTACTCCTCTATTCCTGTCGTGGTTGCTCCGCATGGAATGGCGCTGGGTGGTGGTTGCGAAATCAGCATGCATGCCGATAAAGTCATTGCACATGCCGAAACCTATATTGGGTTGGTAGAATTTGGAGTAGGTCTCATCCCTGGAGGTGGCGGTTCTAAGGAATTCGTACTTCGTATGAGCGATGAACTTAAAGAAGGTGACATCCGTACCAACCAATTCAGAAATCGTTTCTTAACCATTGGCCAGGCCAAAGTGGCGACTTCAGCATACGAAGGTTTTGAATTGGGTTACCTCAGAGAAGGTATTGACGAAGTAATTGTGAGTCGCGATTACCATTTAGCTTACGCGAAACAAGCGGCTAAGTTAATGGCTGAAAAAGGATACACACAACCTACCCAAAGAACCGATATCAAAGTCTACGGGCAAGAAGCTTTGGGACTGGTATACTCCGGAGCCAACTCTATGCTCAGCGGAAATTACATGTCAGAACATGACGAACTAATTTCCATCAAACTGGGAACCGTACTCGCTGGTGGTGATTTATCTGAAACCACAGAAGTTTCCGAACAATATTTACTCGACTTAGAAAGAAGAGCCTTTTTAGAGCTTTGTACCGAACGCAAGACGTTAGAGCGAATTCAAAGCATTGTGACAAAAGGAAAAATTCTAAGAAACTAAAAAGATTATCATGGACGCATATATAGTAGCAGCAAAAAGATCAGCAGTTGGAAAGTCCGGTAAAGGCATGTTTAGATTTACCCGTCCGGATGATCTTTCCGCTCAAGTGATAAAAGGACTTCTAAAAGAAGTGCCGAACCTCGATGTCAACCGTATTGATGATGTCATCGTAGGAAATGCCACTCCTGAGGCAGAACAAGGATTAAACATCGGTAGGATGATCTCATTATTGAGTTTAGACACCGAAAAAGTTCCGGGCATGACCGTAAATCGTTATTGTTCGTCAGGATTACAAACCATTGCTTTAGGTGCGCAACAAATCCACGCGGGTATGGCCGATTGTATCATTGCCGGTGGTGTGGAAACCATGTCCCCTATTCCATTTGGGGGCTGGAGATTGACTCCTAACGCCAAAATTTCTAAAGAGAATCCGACCTGGTATTGGGGAATGGGATTAACGGCTGAGGCAGTAGCGCAACAATTTAAAGTGACGCGTGAAGCACAGGATGAATTTGCCTACCATTCACAAATGAAAGCGGCTAAAGCCATCGAAACCGGTCGTTTTAAATCGGGCATTATTCCGATTGATGTGGAGCAGGTGTATTTGGACGAAGCGGGTAAAAGACAAGTTCGCAATTATGTCGCAGACACCGATGAAGGCGTTCGTGCCTCTACAACCATTGAGGGCTTATCCAAACTCCGTCCGGTATTTGACGCCAAAGGAACGGTAACTGCAGGTAATGCGAGTCAAACCTCAGATGGTGCTGCATTTGTGATCCTGATGTCTGAAAAAATGGTCAAAGAATTGGATGTGACTCCAATTGCGAGATTGGCTTCTTATGGTGTGGTAGGTGTCGAACCTAGAATCATGGGAATTGGTCCGGTAGATGCGATTCCAAAAGCTGCAAAAATGTCCGGACTTCAAGTCAATGATATAGAGCAATTTGAGCTCAACGAAGCATTTGCTTCACAATCTTTAGCTGTGATTCGTGAAACCGGAATCAACCCGGATATCGTAAATGTAAATGGAGGCGCCATTGCATTGGGTCACCCGCTGGGATGTACCGGTGCAAAATTGACGGTTCAAATCATTGAAGAAATGAAATTACGCCAGCAGAAATATGGTATGGTCACCATGTGCGTGGGAACTGGTCAAGGTGCGGCCGGAGTTATTGAAATGTTGTAAACCCAAACAACATGCATTATTAATCATTAAAGAAACTTAGAAATGTCAGAAGAGAAAAAAGAAGCGTTAAAAGGAGGCGAATTCCTGATTAAAGATACAGATGCCATGGACATCTTCATTCCGGAAGAGTTTGGGGAAGAACAAATCATGATTGGACAAATGTGTTCCGATTTTTTAGATCAGGAAGTGATTCCGGTGATTGAAAGAATTGACAATGCGGAAGAAGGTTTGATGCCTTCATTATTGGAGAAAGCCGGAGAAATGGGCATGTTAGGTATTTCAGTACCGGAAGAATTGGGTGGATTCAACAAAAACTTTGTGACGTCCATGCTTTCTACTGAAAAACTGGGTGCCGGATATTCATTCTCCGTGGCGCTCTCTGCACATACGGGAATTGGCACTTTACCTATCCTCTATTACGGAACAGAGGAACAAAAAAACACATACATTCCTAAAATGGTAAGTGGCGAATGGAAAGCGGCTTATTGTTTAACGGAACCGGGATCCGGATCGGATGCCAACTCCGGAAAAACCAAAGCGGTTTTAAGCGAAGATGGTAAACACTGGATCTTAAATGGTCAAAAGATGTGGATCACCAATGGTGGATTCGCGGATATTTTTACCGTATTTGCCAAAGTAGATGACGATGAAAACCTGAGTGCTTTTATCGTAGATGCACATGCTGAAGGCGTGAGCTTAAATCCGGAAGAAAAGAAAATGGGAATCAAAGGGTCCTCTACCCGTCAGGTATTCTTTAATGATGTGAAAGTTCCGGTAGAAAATATGCTGGGCGAAAGACAAATCGGATTTAAAATTGCATTGAACATCCTGAATATTGGTCGTATGAAATTGGCTGGTGCGGTATTAGGAGGCGCGAAAGAAACCATCAATCAGGCCGTGAATTATGCCAATGAACGGAACCAGTTTGGTCGCCCTATTTCAAAGTACGGTGCGATTAAATACAAACTGGCTAAAATGGCGATTAAATCTTACGCTTCTGAAGCTGCAGTATATCGTGCATCACAAAACATTGATGACCGTATCGCTTATTTAGCAGATGAAGGCATGGAAAAATCTCAAGCGACTTTAAAAGGAATTGAGGCTTATGCCATTGAGTGTGCCATCATGAAAGTACATGGTTCTGAAGTATTGGATTATGTGGTCGATGAAGCAGTTCAGATTTATGGTGGAATGGGTTATTCTGCGGAATCTCCTGTGGAACGTGCTTTTAGAGATGCACGAATCAACAGAATCTTTGAGGGCACCAACGAGATCAACCGTATGTTGACCGTGGATATGATGTTGAAAAAAGCCATGAAAGGAACTTTAGACCTCATGGGACCTGCGCAAAAAGTAGCGGGTGAATTGATGTCTATTCCTGATTTTGGTTCAGGTGACGAAACAGATTTTGAAAAACTACATAAGTATGTAAAGAACTTCAAAAAAGCCGTATTGATGGTAGCGGGTTCTGCCGCACAAACATTGATGATGTCATTGGCCAAAGAACAAGAAATCCTAATGGCCATTTCAGATATGTTGATTGAAACATATGTTTCAGAATCGGTATTACTACGTGTAGAAAAACTCCACCGTATGAATGGGGAGTCGGAAATGAATACATTGAAACTCAATGTAGCCAAAGCGTATATCTACGAAGCAGCAGATAAAATCAATGTACTGGGTAAAGAAGCTTTATTGAGTTTTGCCGAAGGTGATGAACTCCGTATCATGTTGATGGGACTCAAACGTTTCACCAAACAAGATCCGGTAAACGTTAAAGATTTAAGAAGATCTATCGCAGAGAAAATGATTGCAGAGAACAAGTATTTCTTATAGAAAATTATCCCTGTTACGATGTAAAAGCACAACTCCGGTTGTGCTTTTTTTGTTTAAGGTAGTTTATCGAGATAAAATATTTTAGTTTTATCAATAGAACAAAAAGTTTCAATAACTTAAACTCATCTTATTTTGATTCTTATTTAACTTATTAAACATGGAAGAATATCACCAATACTTAAAATATGTTTCAATAATAGGTCCAGTAATAGTATTTTTAATTGGACTATTTAAATGGATAGATCAAAGAAATCGTGAAATTGAAAACCGATTATATCAAGCTTTTCATCAAACGATCTGTAGAGCTTCAGGAAAAGATGAAGAAGGTAGAATAATTACAATGCTTCAACAAGTTGCTTCCATTTATCAACTACAAAGATTTAAGCAATACTCTTTTGCTGCTATTCCAGTTTTAGAATTAATGAAGTTTGAAAATACAAAGAATCAAGAATTTAATACAGATGATAGAAACAAATACTTAATTAAAGCTATTGATGAAACAATCAATCATTTGAAAAACTAAGAATCGTTAAACCCTTTAAAATATATTCTTAAAATCATAAGAATTTAATCTCAAAAATCACCAGCACCATAAACAAAACCTTACTATCAATATTCATTATTTGTTAATCATGATTTATAAAAATGATATATGTACGTAAAAACCATCGATGATTTAAAGGGGCAAATAGTTCTTATTGATCCGTATATCCATAAAAAAACGAAGCTAAGTAAGCCTAATTTTTTGGAACAGATTAAACATGTCAAATACCTAAGGACCACTTACAACTCTAGATATATATCCTTTTATATAACCTCGTTGGATGAGTATAATAATTTAATCAGATTTCACAATCTAGTTAATCAAGGAAAATTTGAATTTGAACATCGACATGTGTTTGCCGTATCAATTCAACCCAAATTGTATAACTGGTTTAAAACAAATGAACTGCTAAAAATCCAAAAGCAAATTAGTTGCTGGTTATCGGCTCTCTATTATTTTAATTTTGACAAAAGAGAAATATTAAAGAATCAATTATACAAACCACTATTTGAAGAAGTTACGCACATTATTAATATACATTTCAACGATTTCCCTCTACCAAATTTCAACCAACATTATAATAATTATAACTCTTATACAATTGAAGAAATTAAGGCGTGTGAGAAAAAATATATTCAAGTTTGCAAGGACTTTTATGATGATATCCCTCCAGTTTTTTTAAACTCTCCGTTCGATTATGAGCTCAAAAAAGATTGGGGAACTAACACAAATTACGGCTTTGATTTTATTGAAGCCTACCTCAGTGAAAGTGATTGGAAGCGAATAATAAATGGCAAGAGTAAAGATGATATGAATCGCGCTGAGAGCCTTGATGATTTATGGATTAAGTGGAAACATGTTTTCACCACATTTGACCAAAGGAAAAATTTTGTTTATAGCTTCTACTTTGATATTAATAGCTTAAAAACAAAAAGAGATCATATCCCCCAGAAAACAAAAGATTCTGTCTGGAGACGTGATGATGGAAAATGTACTCAATGTTCAAGCAGACTAAGACTCGAATATGATCATATAATACCCATTTCTAAAGGTGGAACTTCAACATATAGAAACCTCCAGTTACTATGTGAATCTTGCAATCGTAAGAAAAGTAATAATATTTAAAACTCAGATTCTCAATTACCAATCATTTCCAAAACATTAATTTTAAACTCTTCCCTTTCGAAATCATAATACCTCACCACATAAACCCCACTCGGGACATTCTCAAAATCAAAATATCCTTGAGAACTATTTACTTCTTGAATTAGTTGTCCCCTTAAATCTAATACCTGAATCGTTGTATTTTCTTTTATGTCTTCAAAATAGACTCTTCCGGTTGTAGGGTTAGGATAAAATACAGCCTCATCATTTAGAGAGTTTTCCTTAACCGAGAGAAGCGTATCCGTTTTAGCGAATCTAAAATTTGCTTTTTGATTGTACTTAAACTCTAAGGTTAGAATATAACTACCGTTCAGGAAATTGGTCACATCATATTTAATCGTATGATTACCTGCATATAATACTGAATCCGCACACAGCGTATCTTTCAAAGGAGTTGCCAAACTATAACTGCTAATAGATACAGAATCATTCATATTTAATTCCAAATAAATTGACAAAGTATCCTTAACAGGATTGGGTTGTACCAAAATGCTATCTACACTTTGACTTTTCCCGGATATGCTCACCCCTGATAAGAGCAATACACAAATAAGCAGTTTTAAATTTTGTTTTATAGTAAGTAGGTGCATTTTATACTACAGGATTCTATTATATAAGTCTGATTATTGTTTCAAATATACACAAACGTTTCAAAAAGAAATAAAAATTTAAAAGGAAACAAATATTTAATTTAAAATAAAAAAGTTAATTTATTTTAAAGCTGTATGACCAGGGTAATCGCCAATTATTTTGAATAGCTACATTTGAGACCCACCATCAAATCTCTCCAATAGATAGAATGTATTTATGAAAAAATTTCTGGCTAACTATATAGATTTTACAGACGCGGAATATGAATCCTTTATAGCTATGGCTAAAGTCAAAGAATTCAAAAGGAATGAATATTTACTCCGCGCAGACCGACCGGTACAAAAACTGTTTTTTGTGCAATCGGGTTTTATGCGTGGTTATCGGGTTCAGGAAGGTATAGATATTACCCATCATTTTTATTTAGACCAGTGGTTTGCTACCGATTATGAAAGTTATCTCTCCGGTAATTCCGGTGAATTATATATTCAGGCGGTAACTGATACCGTGGTGTATGAGTTTCACAAAACCACCTTACATGATTTCTTTAAAACCCATGAGAAATTTGAAAAAATCAGATACATTCAGGCGGAAGATGCGTATCTCCAAATGGTAAGAAGATTACAGAATTTTCAAACCATGGAACTCAAAGAACGTTATCTGGAACTCATCAATAGAAACCCTGAATTATTTCAACTTGTTCCTCAAAAGCACATCGCATCTTATCTCGGTGTGGCTCCTCAAAGTTTAAGCCGAATAAAAAACTAATCGGTTCACAGATGTCTATATGTGTAAGACTGGATGGCACCAAACATCCGCTTTCCTAGTCGATCATGGATACCGATAAAATCTTGCAATGGATTTTGGAGTTGTTGGAAGAATAAAATTCTATTTAATCATGAAATAGATTTTTTTACGTTACCTATTGAGCATAAATCTCTGATTAAATTTTAAACCATGAAATGGATATTCACTTTTCTATCAATCCTAGCGTTCCAGGCTTATGGACAAAAGCACATAGACGCCAAACATGTTAAATATGATTACTATAGCCGAATCATTTATTTATCTAAATACCCTAATTACCCCAGGGTAGAAACCATGGATGATTTTGAAGAATATTACCTAATTTCCTTACGGGTATTGATTCTTAATGACACCAATAATAATCCTGACAATAACATCTTATTAGTGGAAAAATTAGATTCATTTAATGGTAAGAAAGAGCCTGTCTTATGGGTTGGTGAGCTAGATTTTTCAACTCTGTTCCCAGATATCAAATCACACAAAATAAATTTCGTAAAATGGATAAACCCAAGGTCATTCGAAATTGAGATAAACAACAATCCATTTATTATCGAAATCTCTTATGAAGAACACCATATTTCTGGTAGACTAGGTTTTTCTTTAAAAGAAGAATGACCATAAAGATAAGAAGACGTACTTTAAAATATCCGGCTAAAAATTCTGACAAAAACACTTAACTTTGGGTGATGCTCAAGGTATTCCGAGATAAAATATTTGTACAATTCCTGTGGGGATTTATGGGGTTACACTTGCTAAACATCAGTATTGACGCGGCAGACCCGAATCCTCAACATATACCTGAAGACCTTTCGATCAATGATCAGGAAAGTATTCTGGAAGTGGTATTTGAGCAGCTTTTGGAGTTCGAAAACCTGTTTATCGAATTCGATGACAACGATAATGAAGACCTGAATAACATAAAAATTGTTAAACCTGACTTTTCATTATTCAAAGCGACCAGCAATTATTTATTCAAATTTTCATTCGCACAACAACACGTTTTCCCGGAATATCTCTTTTTTCTTGCACAACGTGTAATTCCTATCGACTCACCACCTCCGGAAAATTGATTTACCGCATATAGTTTTCTTAATCCATCCAAATGTGATGGTCGTTAAATTAATACAGTAAATCAAATGAATAACATAAAAATTATTGTTACCGGTGCGGTATTGGGCTTGTCATACCCATGCTTCGCACAAAATACGGATGTAGAAAAAGACAGTATCTATATTCATGAAATAGAAGATGCCAAAGAACCCGCAAAGGTTTTACATGCAGAACCTTTATATATTGATCTTATCAGAGATTTAGGCGCTCGAAAAGGTGAAAAAGAATGGAACATTGGCTTAGGACTCACGGATAATTTAAAATTCGATTCTTACGAAGCTTTAATTGAATATGAGTGGGCCCCAATTGACCGATTGGGATTTGAAGTAGAAGTACCATTTACGTTCTATTCTCCGAGTCAAAGTTTCGCTAACGATTCTATACCTTCAAATCAAATTAATAGTTTAAAACTGGCCACGCAGTGGTCTTTCTTTGTCAATGAGGATCTAGCGACTTCCATGGCCATTGGATATATCAATGAATTTGAAATCTCAGATTTTGATCATTTCTCCCCTCCTTCAATTACAGGAAATATTTACAATCCTTTCTTTGTTGTAGCTAAACGTTGGGGGAATAATTTTCATTCATTGGTCTATACTGGACCGATTATAGAACAACACTATAAGTCTCGAGATATCCATGTAGCGTACGATATCAATACGAGTTTTCACTACATGATCCCTGGAACACGTAACTTTATTGGTATTGAACTGAATAAAAGTATGGATCGTCAAAATTTCGATATGACCATCAGACCTCAAATGCGTCTGGAAATTACAGACAACCTGATGATTGGTATTGTTGCCGGAGTTCCTGTTTCTAAAGAAAATGAAAGGCTTAGTTCTTTTTTGCGATTGATTTGGGAACCTGAACCATCGCATAAATAATTTGAATGATGCACTTGTTGTTTTTTCACAACAAGTGCATCTTCATATTACACAAACAAAAAACATCATGTATACTTACCTCTTCCAAACCCTTATTGGAGTTTAGAAATACTTAAGATTGAGTCCACTCTAGCTCTTTCTCCAGCCCATCACCTCCACCAACAACAAATTCAACAAAATCATGGAGAATGCGTAAATAGTATCTTCTGCGGGGATCGTTCCCAGACGGATTCCAATAAACTCAGCTTCATTATACCACACCACTTCATCCGTAATTCCAGTACCTGTCAGGACTCCATTCACAATAAAGAAGGGAATTAAAATCACGAGGAATGTCAGATAATACGATTGTAATAGCGGTGCTGCCCATTTATAGGTCGCCCCTAAAATGATAAAAGCAAAAATGACATCAATGAGTGTATACCAATTATCATAGTATATAATAGCGAGCACCACAAACTCAACCAGGAGCACAACCGTAATCGCTTTTACGGCTTCCATTCCCAATTTAAGTCCGGGATTAAGTTTTGTCAACGTATAATGTGTGAAAATGCAGGCATAAGGAATCGCTATAAAAAACAACCATTCTTCGAGCGGTAAATTGATCAAATCAATACCTTGAAGATATTCCGGATTAAATCCCCAAAATCCATGATGCGTAAAAATCACATCCCAAATAATGTAAGGCACCATAGATATAAAAATGGCAGGAATCACAAACTTCCATTTCTTATGCAGCTGAATTCGATGATCAAAACTCGCTATTAAAGGAACGGAAATCGCCAGAATATTTATCCAGAGATACAGAGACATTACTTCGCGTACTTTTTATAATATTTAATCGGCACCCAAAGCATCCCAAAACACTCTCCATCGTGTTTACCCAAATGTTTATGGTGAACTTTGTGAGCTCTTCGGATCGCCAATAAATAAGGATTCTTCGTATTTCTCCAAATCTTTATTCTTTGGTGAATAAACAAATCATGAATGATAAAATACACCAGACCGTATAACGAAATTCCACTACCGATGGCCAATAAAACCACAGAGTCCCAATACTGCCACCCCAGAAAACTACCAATGGCCAGAACTGAGAAAAAAATGAAAAAAGTATCATTCATTTCAAATACAGAATGGTGACTGGATTTGGTGTGGTGGTCTTCATGCAAGTTCCAAAACATGCCATGCATGATGTACTTATGCATCCACCAGGCCACACCTTCCATTGCTATAAATGTGATGAATAATGTTATTGCAAAAATCATCTCTATTAAATTTTTATGTCATTCATTCTTTCCAAAATATCGAACAAATCTCGAAACTCCAGGTCGTCTTTTTTTCCTTCCAAAATAGTCTCAATCATAAATGCTTTATGATCTGGAGTTAATCCCGCGGTATTCACCTGCGCAATAAAGAATTTTAAGTCCTGTTCAATCTCATTATTGTAGTTCAAAAAATCAGGTGTATTCAATTGTAAAATCAATCTTAAAAATACATTATCTATCGATTTATCTTTCGCAATTAATGCTTCCAATTGATCCCGACCTTCATTGAAGTATTTCATTTTAGAATACGGATTGAAAGCATATTTTGCCATGGTAGCATGCGCTACCGCCTTATATGCTTCAATGATATTGATTTCTGTTGCTGAAGCTCCCTCGATTTCCGTTTCCAGTATTCTTTCAAAGTCAGATTCCGAAGAAGCATTTTGAAACAGGGTTCTGAAATGCGCCACATCATTCCCGGCAAAACTCCATGTAGAAATAATGATCAGAAATATAGACAGGATTATTCTCACAGTAAGTTCAACTTATGGTTTACGAATGATTTGGCCAGTAAAGCCATTTTTGTTGGATTACTCACACGAATTCTACTCATTTTGATTTCTTCCACATCCGCCTGAATTAGTTTCTTCAAGAGTTTCTTATAGTAGATATAAGCTGTATATACTCCAAACCTGGCTTCCAATGGCAGCTTTTTGATTCCGATATACGCTTGCTCAAAATCATCTTTGATTTCTTCAATAATCAACTTTTTCGTATCTACCCCAAATGGTTTGTTATACAAATGTGGAAAGTAAGTACGGTCAAGAACATCAGAATCCTCTTTAAAATCACGTAAGAAATTCACTTTTTGGAAAGCACTTCCCAATTTCATCGCTGCACCTTTCAACTCTTCATATTTCTCAGCATCTCCACTTACAAAAACTTTTAAGCACATCAATCCTACCACATCTGCCGAACCGTAGATATACTCTTGATAACCTTCGAAACTCGTATATGTATTTTTATGTAAATCTGCACGCATACTTTTCAAAAACGCATCAATCAGATCATAATCAATATGGTAACGGTGAACCACTTCCTGAAATGAATTCAGCACAGGATTCAAACTAATTTTTCGCTCAAGCGAAAGTTTTAGATTGGCTTCAAACTCATCCAGCAATTCTTCCTTATCATAGGCGTGAAAAGAGTCTACAATTTCATCTGCCACACGGACAAATCCATAGATGGCATAAATCGCATCCTGAATTTTCGGAGACAACATTTTTACGGCCAAAGAGAATGATGTGCTATACTTCTTGGTGATCTCTTTGCTACACTCATACGAGACTTCGTCAAATAAAGTTTTCATGATTTCTGGCTTTTATTGATTAATTCTGAAACAATTTTTCCGGATATGAGTGCAGGCGGCACTCCAGGACCGGGAACAGTGAGTTGCCCGGTATAATATAGATTCGGAACTTTTTTACTTTTTAGTTTGGGTCTTAAGAAGGCTGTTTGAAATAAAGTATTGGCCATACCATAAGCATTGCCTTTAAATGAATTGTAATCTTCTTTGAAGTCTTTTACACAATATGATTTTTTGAATAACACATGTGGTTTCAAATCTTGCTCAGTTAATTGAGTCATACGATCTATTATAATGTTAAAGTATTTCTCTCTTAACTCTGGAGTATCTTCCAAATCCGGAGCCAATGGAATCAAAAATGTTGCAGCTTCCTGACCTTCCGGGGCTACAATAGCATCCGTTTTTGAAGAGAAACTGGCATAGAACAATGGCTCTTTAGGCCACATGGGTTCATCATAAATGTCCTGTGCATGCGTATCAAATGGCACATCAAAAAACAATGTATGATGTAACACATTAGACAGCGGCTGATCAAAACCCACATAAAACAATAATGCAGATGGTGCCATCACTCTCTTGTCCCAGTACTTATCTGAATACGACCTTAAGTCTGGTTCTAATAATGTTTCCGTAAATTGATAATCGGCACCGGATAGTACTAAATCGGCTGGGATATCAAATTTATCGACACTCACTCCGTAAACTTGATTGTCATCGTCTAATAAAAGACCTTCTACTTGAGAATTCGTGTGGAATCTCACGCCCAATTCCTCAGCCAATTGTACCATCCCATCTACCACAGATTTCATTCCGCCTTTAGGGTACCAGGTACCCAGACCAAAATCTGCATAGTTCATAAAGTTGTAAAATAATGGGGTATCAGATGGTTTCGCACCCAGAAACAAGACCGGGAATTCTAAAATTTGTCGGAGTTTCGGATTTTTAAATTCCGCATAAACTGCGTTTCGTATAGTTCTTATAAACTGTGGTAATTCTAATACTGTTTCCGGGGTTACCAATTCCAAAGGGCTTAATCCCGGTTGATATACCAGTTTTTTTATGGCAATGTCATAATTCGATCTGGACTTATCTATAAAGTTTGCTAATTTTTGACCTGCTCCTTTTTCAATGCGCTCAAATACATTAATGATATCGGGTAAATTATCCGGAATATCTATAAAGTCATTCTGTCCAAAAAATACGCGGTAGGCAGGTGACAGTTTTTCAATAGTGTAGTAGTCGCTGGTCTTTTTGCCAAAATCCGCAAAAAAACGATCAAACACATCTGGCATCCAATACCAGGTCGGCCCCATATCAAAAAGGAATCCATCTTTCTGATATTGTTGCGCGCGTCCACCTAATTGAGAATTCTTTTCATGTACATGTACCTCGTAACCTTGATTGGCCAGGTAGCATGCTGCTGAAATGGATGAAAATCCGGCTCCTATGATAACAATCTTTGTTCGCATAACGCAACAAAGATATTTATTTTGTTTAATCTTTTTGAAAAATCATTAAACAAAATGTAAAAATCACTCGAAACCCCAGTTAAACCAGGGCGACCACATCATCAATTTTTTCAAATACCTTCACAGATTTATGCAATAATTGAGAATCCAGGTCTCGGGTATTCCTTCCCAAAATCCACAATTCTTCATTATTCTTATCCAAAACTTCCGTTCCAATATGATTCACATACTCTGCTACTTTTTCTTTTTCAGGGTATATGGTAAAGTAACTCACATAAACAATATTGCTAAACATATTACGCAGTTCTATAAGGTTATCCACGGGAACACTTGCGCCCAAATAAATAGAACGGTATCCTTTTAAAAGCAACTCAAAATGCGTGTATAACAATCCGAGTTCATGGATTTCATTTAGAGGTAAGAACAAAACAAATGTCTTGTCCTTTTGAGATACATTCCCCTGAACTCTTTCTATGTTTATCAGGATTTTTTGTTGAATCAATGTAGATATAAAATGCTCATGTGCAGGGGTTATCGTATCCGTCATCCACAATACACCTATCTCTTCTAATAGATCAACAAATATCTTTTTGAAAATTTCCCGGAACGAAAAATCCGCTAACAACTTATTGTAGGTACTATCAAATAATTCCTGATCAAAGTTCAGCATAGACATTTTGAACTCATTCAAATAGAATCTATGATTTCCTTTGTTTAACAGCTCTTCCCTAACTGTAGCGAAAAGTTGCTCATCTCCTAATTTGGATAACTTAGAGATCTTGTATCCCCGCTCTACCAACATAGCCACATTAAGCAATCGTTGAAGATTATGCCCATCATAACTACGGATATTGGTATCTGTACGCTGCGGTTCTAGTAAATCGTAGCGCTTTTCCCATATTCTAATGGTATGCGCTTTTACCCCACTTAAATTCTCTAGATCCTTGATCGAAAAATCTGTTTTAACACTCACTTATGATTTTTGTTTAAAGATTTTAAAACAATATTAAACAAATAAAATTACTTTTGCATTACAAAATTAAATGAAATGAAACTTCGATTTTATTTTTACACTATCTGTTTACTAATAATCTCCGGTTCAACTTATGCACAAACCGGAGTAATTAAAGGCCGAATTTTCAATAGTATTAATAATGAGCCTATTCCATTTGCCAATGTCATTATTGACAGCACGCAAATTGGAGCCACCTCTGATATTGATGGGAACTATAGAATAGAGAATTTAAAACCCGGTATTTACTCAGTAGTATGTAGTACAATCGGTTTTAAAAAAGCCGTATTTTACGAAATTCAGGTTTCCACAGCCAAACCCACCATTCTAAATATTCCTTTAACCGAAACCTCATCAGAATTAAAAGAATTTGAGATTACAGCAAATCCATTCGTTAAAAAAGAGGAAAGCCCAATTAGTATGCGCACCATTAATTCTGCTGAGATTTACCGCAATCCGGGTGGGAACAGAGATATCTCTAAAGTGATTCAAATCTTACCAGGTGTGGCTTCTTCAACTTCTTTTAGAAATGATATTATTGTACGCGGTGGGGCCCCAAGCGAGAATAGATTCTTTCTTGATGGAATTGAAGTTCCCAATATCAACCACTTTGCCACGCAAGGTTCTTCCGGTGGTCCTGTGGGGATGTTAAATGTGAACTTTATTCAGGAAGTCGATTTCTATGCGGGTGCATTTCCTACCAATAGAGGAAATGCATTGAGTTCGGTAATGGACTTCAAACAGATTGAAGGAAATGATGAAAAGCTTACCGGAACATTTTTATTAGGCTCTAGTGATCTTGGGTTGACATTAAATGGCCCAATGGGTAAGAAATCTTCCTTTATCTTTTCTGCACGTAGATCATATCTTCAGTTTTTATTCAAAGCATTAAAACTTCCTTTCTTACCGACTTATAACGATTTTCAATACAAACACACTTTTAAAATCAATTCTAAAAACACACTTAACATTATTGGTTTAGCGGCTATTGATGATTTTGAACTGAATCAAAGCGTAAATGATGGCGAAACTGATCGGGAGGTGATTGAGAGAAATGAATACATTCTCAATAATCTTCCGGTGAATACCCAATGGAACTATACTATTGGAGCCAACTGGAAACACTTTTCGAAACACAGTTATCAGACTTTTGTGGTGAGTAGAAATGAACTTTTTAATGAGTCTTACAAATACAAAAACAATATTGAAAATCCGGACAATCTGATTCTGAACTACAAATCAAAAGAAACGGAAAACAAAGTTCGAGTTGAAAACACCTACCGCAAAAAAGGTTGGAAGTGGAACATTGGTGGAGGCTTCCAAAATGTATCTTATTACAACTCTACCTACAATAAAACGGTAATTAATGGAGCCGTACAACTTATTGATTTCGAATCTGATTTAACGTTTAACAAATTCGCTTTATTCACTCAGGTCAGCAAAGCAGTTTTTGAAAACCGATTGTCTTTATCCGTTGGGTTAAGAACAGATTTCAATGATTATTCATCCAGCATGAGCAATCCATTGGATCAATTGTCTCCTCGATTTTCCGCGTCTTATGTGATTACTCCAAAGGTGAATTTCAATTTCAATACAGGTAGATATTATCAATTACCGGCTTACACCGTTTTAGGGTATCGAGATCAAAACGATAATCTGGTCAATAAAGACAATAATGTAAAGTACATTAAATCAGACCACATCGTTGCTGGATTCGAATACTTTCCAAACAACTCTACCAAAGTGACCATTGAAGGTTTCCATAAATGGTATAGTGATTATCCATTCTCATTGAATGATAGTATTTCATTGGCCAATCTGGGTAGCGATTTTGGTGTGGTTGGAAATGAGCCTGTAGCATCTATCTCCCAGGGGAAGGCGTATGGTGTTGAGTTTTTTGTACAACAAAAACTGACCTCAAGTATCTATGGATTGATTTCTTATACATTCGTTCGTAGTGAATTTGAGGATAAAAATGGAGTATATATTCCTTCTTCATGGGACAACCGCCACATCTTAAACCTAACGGCAGGTAAAAAATTCAAAAAAGACTGGGAACTTGGTGTTAAATTCAGACTTCTGGGTGGCGCACCATATACACCATATGATATTGCGACCTCTTCTCTAAAAGCCAATTGGGATGTAACCAATCAGGGGATTCCGGATTACGATCGTTTAAATACGGAGCGTTTACCGTTATCTCACGGTTTAGATGTACGTCTGGACAAAAAGTGGTATTTCAAAAAGTGGTCTTTAAATGCATATCTGGACATCCAAAACATCTATAACTTCCAGGCAGAAAGTCAGCCATACCTGGATGTATATAGAGATGCCAATGGGAATCCAATTGAAAACCCAATAAATCCAAATGCATATTTAACCAGAGAGATTCAAAATACCTCCGGAACAGTTTTACCTTCTATTGGATTGATGATTGATTTCTAAACCCGCACCATTCTCCACAAACTAAGATCAAAGCTTTTCAAGTATTAGAATGTCTTGCGGAAACAAATCCTGCCCTCCGGTAGTGGAACCATTTATGCGTTTTTTAATTTCAAACTTTCCATGAATCAGTCTTCGGATACCATCATAGGTGATGCCTATTGCGGTTTCCGGCACTTTTTTATCACTTGTATACCAATGGTCAGAAAGCTTATACCTGAAACTGAACAAATCCAAAAGAAAAGGCATCATCCTGGTTTTATATCGCGGTTGATTTGTTTCATCATTTAAAATATGAAACGTCAAAATCGCAATCCCTTCTTTTTTCAGAACGTTATGTATTTTATTGATATACCCCATGGCATCTTCTTCTCTTAAATGCGTGAATACCGAAATAGCAGTTACAATATCTATTTCTTTATCCTCAATCGGCCAATCCAGTCCATAGGTCGTTTCAATGTTATTTTTATTGTATCTCAGATTAAAGTCTTTGGATAAATGGAAAATGTAATTTCCATTTTTAGCATATACTTTATTTCCATAATCAATGACTTCATCAATAATGTCCACACCAACGTATTTACCCCCATTATTTATTAAAGATGAGGCAGGAAAAGCCATTTTTCCGTAACCACACCCAAAATCCAAAATCCGATTAGCGCTTTTCTTTTTGGAATACGCTTTAAGTAACGCAGCAAAATAACCGCTTTGATAGACCCACCCGGTATAGCTATCCCCTCCAACTCCACCGAAAATTTTATGAGGCACATTTCTAAACACCGGCCAAAAATCCGGCCAGCTCAGTTTCATATCTAAATTCTTCCAAACGTAAGTAAGTGGAACATGGATGATAATTATCGCTCCTTTCATTGTTTTTAAAATCGCTCTTTTCATACAGGTATATTTATTCAGGTTTATATTTCATTTAGCAAACAATCAAACAGATACAAACAATTCATTGCTCAATCAACGGCATATTAACCACACATAGCATTCCTATTAAAAACACCTTATTCTTTTGCGAATAGAGGTATTCTTTCAATTACAATTGCATGAAGCGCTCATCAGTAGATGTGTACTTTATTGGCAATAAAATCCCATGTGTCCAGATTATTTTTCTCTGGTCATTACCTACAAATCCTTTAATTAAAGGATTCAAAAACTAAATTTTCAGAATCAATCTATTTCCGAATATTTTCCCCTCTAGCATTCGGTCAATAGAGCAGGAAAACAATAGATCAACTTAAACGAACCTCACTTTATTCATCACCTATCTTTTTATGGATATCGAATTCAAGAATTACCTATCAAAAAGATTATTTGTAATGATTTTTATAACGTTTTAGTCAGATACAGATTAAAGTATTTTTGAATATGACAAATCAGCTATTATAGTATCGTAAGCATTTCGAATTGAATTAAATATTGATTACATATAATACGAGAATATTAAAAAGAGTTGCCTTTTTGATTTCTCTAATCACTTCATTTATTCTCATTCAAAATAAAACATCCGGGATCAGACCTTAACAAAACGAAAGCGTACAGGGAAGATCACCCTATTTGCATCTTATTGATAACTCGAACAATAAGACTTAATAATTTCTACTGAATATTTGCTTGCCACAGATTTGATAAATGCGGGAAAACCAATAGGAGCCTTTTCATCCGCTACATCGGAAATGGTTCGAATAATTATGAAAGGGATCGCATACTCATAACATACCTGAGCCACCGCTGCACCTTCCATCTCCACACATTGGATACTGGGAATTTGAGACAATAGATTCTTTTTTTGATGATTACAGGAAAAAAATTGATCTCCACTTGCAATATCTCCAACTACCAATTTTGGTGCGGTAATCTCAAATTCTTCTAAATCTTTATCGTCAATCACTGAATGCAACTTTTTATCTTCCAACAGGTTTTTCACCGCATCTTCAGCCACTTTTAATTGCACTGATCCGGCCTCAAAAAACATTTGGTCCAATAAAGGTATCTCATATTGTGGCATCAATGGTCGGGCATCCATATCGTGTTGAATCAACCTTTTTCCAATAACGATATCTCCAATGTTTAAATCACTTTGCAAGGCTCCTGCCACACCCGTAAAAATCAGTTCGGTAATTTTAAATTCATGAATCAATGTAGATACCGTTGTGGACGCAGCTACTTTTCCCCATCTGGAAAATACCACCACCATTTCAATATCATTATAGCTTCCTTTGTAGTAAGTTCTTTTTCCAAACTCAAATTCTACCGTATTCTCTAATAATTCAACTACACCATTAATTTCTTCGGGCATCGCACCCATTATTCCAACTACTCTATTCATTTAATTCAATTCCTGTTATTACATCTCCCGGAAGACGAAATTATATAAAATAACTCCTGCACATTCATATCTACAAGGTCTATTCACTTACTTTAATCACCACTTTTCCTCTGGCATGTCCCTGAATCATATAATTCATAGCTTCCTTCATTTGCCCTAAAGCATAATATCGATCGATAACCGAAACGACTTTACCCTGTTCCATTAGTTTTGCCAGATATTCTAAATCTTTGGTATTGATTTTCATATCCAACATCTGGTAATGTCGCTTACTTCCCCGATTTAACCAAAGAGACTGAAACATAAATCGAAACAAGAGTTTTAAGGAGGTAAACCCAATGAGAATATAACGTCCTTTCATATTCAATACTTTCCTATTCTCTTCCACAATTCTATTCCCAACGTTATCAATGATTACATGATAGAACTCCCCAGTATTTGTATAATCTTCGTTATTGTAATTGATCACTCGATCTGCCCCAATGGAACGTACCATGTTTACGTTCTTCTGACTGCAAACAGCTGTTACCTCAGCTCCCAATACCTTTAAAAGTTGTACGGTATAAGTACCTACCCCTCCGGATGATCCATTTACTAAAACCTTATGTCCTTGTGATACTTTTCCGGCCCGAATTCCTTGCAATGCCGTAAGTGCTGCGATAGGCACTGCTGCTGCCTCTTCAAAAGAAACATTCGATGGCTTTAACGCAATATGATTCACATGAACCGCAATATATTCTGCAAATGCACCTAACCCCGTTCTGCTCCCATTGGCTCCAAAAACCTCATCACCAGGGTTAAACCTGATCACATTCTTACCCACGGCTACAATAACTCCTGAAAAATCCGCTCCCAACACTTTGTTTTTGGGTTTAAACAATCCAGTTACAGGTCTGGCTGGAAGAACTCCTTTGAGAATATGACGATCTAATGGATTCACGGATGTTGCTTTTATTTTGATCAAAACCTCATCATCTCCACATTTGGGTTTGGGTATTTCCTGAATGTAAAATTCATCCGGTGTTCCATAATTATCGTTTACTACTGCTTTCATCACTCTTTTTTAATCGGTTAGAATTTCACATTGATACCCTACTCTCCTGGTTAAATGAATAATCATATTCTCCGGCACCTCATTTTCTGTTTCTATTCTCATCACATGATCCTCATCTTCTAGGTCAACAGTAAACCTGGATTTAAAGTGTTTATCGATCACTCGCTTTACTTTTTCAACACTTCGATATGACATGATATTGGTTTTAAAAACAAGTACTTTCATACATCCGGATCATTTAAAAATAAATACGATACATCAAATTAGGAAACGTACCGAACTGCGATACATATCCAATATTATTCGGCTGGCTTTCATCATAATACTCAGAAAGCTTAGCTTGTGCATTGGTAATGTTATCCAGGTTTAAAAAGATTTCGTGGGTTGTTTTCTCTCTATTAAACTTATAACTCGCTGATATCGTTACAGAGTAGACATCCTCCAAATCATTATTGTACGCTTTTTTGTAATCCCAGTATTGATTATTATCCGGGTCTACCGCTAAATTTCCCTGATCATCACGTAACAGTGGTATAATTTTACGACCACCTCCAAAGTATACTTTGGCATTTAGAGATAGAATTTGATTTTTCTTCTTACCCAGATGATCAAACTGCTTTCCAGCTAAAAAATTCATCAAATAATTGCTATTGTATGTAGTATTTCTCTCTACTCCTTCCAGTGATTGATACTTCGAATTGAAAAATGATCCTGTTATCAGAAAGTAATAATTGTTATTGAAGAAACGCTCCAATGTCAATTCAACACCATAATTTTTACCGGTTCCTTCGTTCACTAAATCCATAAAACCAAACTCCAACCCTTCATTAATGGTAGCGTAATAACTAGTGTCATTGTTCTCTACTGGTAAATCATACAAATGTTGGTAATACACCTCTACCTTGGCTCTTAAAGAAGGTGTAATTCTCCTTTCAAATCCTACCACAAAATGATGTGCTTTTAGCAACCCTAAATCTTTATTGGGTTCTATAATGGAACCATCAGGTTGTTGCACCTTGGCAAAATAATGATGCAAACTTTCCATCGTACTGTGTAATCCATACCCTGCCGTAAGGGTGTTTTTAGTATTTAGTTTTATACTTCCGGCCAATCTTGGTTCAATGGTACTTTTCTGATTATACAGTACATTCATATTTTGAATCCCACCAACTAATGTGATGTTTTCATTCAATCGGTGCTTCCAACTGATGAAATTATTCATATTACTGATGTTCTCATGAAAATCAACCAACGTTACACGACCTGAAGTTGAATCCAGCACCATAGATTGATTATTAGAATAATCCGCTAAAGTGAATCTGGTTCCTATTTGAATCTTGTTTTTAGCATTCAATTTATTGCTGTAGGTCACCGCTCCGCGATAAGTTGCAGCTTCAATTTTTGATCTATAGCCATAATCGCTGCTGATAATAGAATCGTTGGCCCATCTATTCTCTGTCACGTCATCTTTCACTCCATTTGAAGCATACGCCAGTGTAGTTTTAAGATAACTATTCTTACTCAAGGGTAACGTGTGATTCAATCCTAAATTCATTAGATATGAATCTTTACTGAAGTCTTCTGTAATCTCTTCACGTGAACCGTTCTCTCCCGGTAAATCCCAAATATTTTGCTTAACATCATCTAGTGATAAATTACTCAATCCCCCTAATCCAAACACAGAAAACGTTCCTGCTTTTTTGGTAGGCAACACCATTTTAAAAGTGGCATCCTGAAACCTTGGCGTTCCGTTAATATCTACCAAACCTAAGTCGTTAATTAATGAAACTGTAGAATATCTGTAGTTGACTAAAAAAGAACCTCCATATCCTTTCTTCAAAGGGCCTTCCATAGTCAAATCCGTACCAAGTAACCCCAAGCCAAAAATGGATTCGAATTTTTCATTATTTCCTGATCGCAACTTCACATCATATACTCCGGATAAAACATCACCATACTCCGGGGAAAATGCTCCGGTATAAAAATCAGATGTGGCCAATAAATTATTGTTTAAAGCACTAATTCCACCTCCCACAGAGTTTTGATCTGCAAAGTGATTCGGGTTAGTAATTTGAATTCCTTCCAAACGCCATTGTACGTATTTAGGAGAATTTCCTCTTACGATAATATCATTCCCTCCATCCTGTGAATTCCCAACTCCAGCAAAATTGGCCAGAATTCTTGATGGATCATTAAAACTTCCTGCATACCGCTCAGTCTCTTCAATAGATACAGAACGCCCACTGGTAATTACCATATCGTTTAAAGCTTCTCCTTTGTTGTCATTTGCCCGAACCACGAACTCGTTCATTTTAACCACCGCCTCTTGCATATTGATATTCAGTATCACTTCTTTACCTGAATTCACCACAATATTGGGGACTCTCATAGATTCATAACCTACATAAGAAAACTCCAAAGTAATTCTGCCCAAGGGCACATTTTCTAATCTAAATTTTCCATCCACATCGGTCACCGTTCCAACCAAAGGATTTGAATCTACCAGTCGTACCTGAGCTCCGATTAAGGGTAATCTGCTATCTATATCCAGAACGGTTCCTCTAACCGTTTGCGTCAGTTTTTGGCCTTGTCCTAATGTGGTCAAACCATACATTAATACCAGAATTGCAATTAACTTTTTCATGTTTATGTTTAAATAGGTTTTTAATACTTAAACAAATGTCTATGAAGCGGTTTAGCCTTACAATTTTGATATGCAAACCCGATAAATGTGTCTGCCAAACGCTCATTTCGTTCGGCAAACCATTTTAGCTATTGAGGCTGATTATTGATCATTTGAAAAAATGATTCTCTATAGGTGTCTGAGATAGGAATAATTTGATCCGCAATGCGAATACGACTACGTTCGATAGAGTCTATTTTACTTGGAGCTACCATATACGATTTATGTACTCTACACACCAGGTTAGATGGAATAATCCGTTCTAATTCTTTGAAATTCTGAAGGGTCATAATACGTTTATTCACGGTATGAATTCTACGATAATCGCGCATTCCTTCAATGTAAATCACATCATCTAAAGTGACTTTTTCTAATCTGTTTTCGGTCTTTACAAAAATGAAATCAAGTGTGGGGTTTGATGATATAATCGAAATGTTTTCCTGCGCTTTATTTACCGCCTGAAGAAAACGGTCAAATGTGAAAGGTTTCAATAAATAGTCTGTAACATTGAGTTCATACCCTTTTAAGGCATATTCAGGATAGGCTGTTGTAATGATTACCTGGCTATCAATCTTTGAACTCTCCAATAATTCTATTCCCGAAAGTTCATCCATATTCAAATCCAAAAACAACAGATCTACTCGGTTCTTTTTCAAATACGACAGTCCACTCAAAGCGTTATCAAAGGATGCACTTAATTTCAAGAAAGGAATCTTCTCCACAAAGTCTTTTGTACGCTCCAAAGCCAATGGCTCATCTTCAATTATGATGCAAGAATATTTATCCATGGTGAATGATTAATCGTACCTGATATATTTCGTTTTCATTGATAATTTCCAAAGTATGTTGATCGGGATAGATTAGATTCAGTCTTTTTTGAATCAGTTCATTTCCCAAACCATTGCTATCTTTTTTCAATTTTCTGGTCGAATCATATTTGTTCACGCAAATCAACTCTACCGCATTCTCAGATATATGAATTTCAACGTTAATGGCATCATCAATCTTCTTATTTGTGGTGTGCTTAAACGCATTTTCAATAAAAGGGATAAAAACCATTGGGGCAATGGTTTTACCTTCTGGACTACCGGTCACCTGATAACGAATATAATTCGAATTAGATGTTCTAATTTTCTGTAATTCAATATACTTCTCAATATAAACGATCTCTTTTGATAAAGGAACATTATCCGTTTTAGTTTCAAACAACATAAAACGCATGATATCCGAAAGTCGGTTTAAATATGCAGATGCATCTTCGGCATTTTTAACGATAAGTACATCAATATTATTAATGGTATTGAATAGGAAATGTGGATCCAACTGCGCTTTTACCAATGACAATTCCATCTCATGATTCTTTTGTCTCAATTGCTCTGTCAATTTCAGTTGATCATACCAGGTCATAAACCCTCGAATAACGATGGCCACAACCCCATTGATCAATGCGATAAACGAAATAAATGCTACCGCCCCCCAAAATGTTTCCCATGTACCATCAGCCGCACATTGAAAACCAATCTCGGTCATTGAAAATATCACATTCCCAATCAGCGAAGACACAAATGCAGTTAGAATCCCTAGTATTACAGCTTGCCAGATTTTGTTTTTCTGAAGATATCTGGGAAATACTACAAAGTAGTAGGAATAAAATGATAATGCCGATGGAAAATACACAAAGAAAACTATGGTCAAAAAAGCATTAATAAACTTGGCTTCCTGAATTTCTTGTCTACTACCATATATCACTCCAATAATAACGATTCCCAGCACCAAATAGCTAAACCAAAATCCAGCATGTAATAAAGCTTTAACCGACTTTTTCATAATTCCATTTCAAGAAAACACATCCAAAAATGTGTCTTTTTACCAGGGAATAAAAATCTATTATGCCAAACGGCAATATTTGTCTGCAAAATCAAATTCCGGGTCAAAATATTGTGTTTCACTCTGCATCAAGTGTACTTAACACCTGGCAGTCTTACGTTTCTTTCCTACACGTCCTTTATCCTCCACTTTTTTGATATAATCTGTAGCCAATGGAACTTTACAAGCGGTTCCCCCCATCTCTACTGCTACCTTACCGATTTTAGCCGCAATTTCTTTTGATTTTGCGGTCAACTCAGTGATATAAGAACCAATGGCAATGACAAAACCATTCATAGTGTATCGCACTCTATTTTGTGCTTGGTGCACTTCATTACCTACGCGCTCCAATAGTTCCATATACTGATCAATATCTAAATTCTCATCTGCATTAACACCTGCATAATATGCCAATACTGACCAGCCCGCAGCAGCTTTTCTTTCTTCTTTTGAATCAATCCATTCCAGTCCCAATTCGAATCCAAAATCGGTTTCAGCAGCTACCCAGGCCACTGCATATTCACTTAAGTAATACCAATACGCTTCATCGATCCACCGCTCTAAATCTATCTTGGTGATTTGCTTTTCATCTGCCATCAAGCCCGCTAAATACATCGCATCTGAATTCCCGGTGGCATACAACTCCAAAGACAACTCATGATTCTTTTTAGTCTTTTTCAGAATCTTCTTTAAATCGGCCACTTTCACCCCGTAAAATGGTTCCTGTGCGCCATGTTTCATTAAAGTATTCTTGGTATTTTCATCTCCGAAATCCTGGAGTTGTTGCATGATTTCTTGTACGGTCATAACTCAGTTCTTTTAGCATATCAAATGTAAATTTTTAAGACTCATGATATTTCCAACATTTTAAAATATTTGCTAAATATTTTACCAAATCGTACAGCTTCAAGCGCTAAACCGATCTATTACTCCTTATTCTTTCATTACATTTGGCATTCGAAAATTATGGGCGCTAAAACCGAACAAAACAGCATATCTGAATCGCATCAAATTGAAGTATTTGGAGCGCGATCTCACAACTTAAAAAATATTGACATCACCATTCCCTCTCACCAGTTGGTGGTGATTACCGGATTAAGCGGTAGTGGAAAATCTTCGCTGGCTTTTGACACTATTTATGCCGAAGGTCAAAGACGATATATTGAGAGTTTTTCTGCATATGCACGTGCTTTTTTAGGTAATATGGAACGTCCGGATGTGGATAAGATTACAGGTTTAAGCCCGGTAATTTCAATCGAACAAAAAACGGTAAGTAAGAGCCCACGTTCTACAGTAGGTACGATTACTGAGATCTACGATTTCTTACGACTTCTATATGCGCGTGCCGGAGATGCCTATTCGTACAAAACCGGAGAGAAAATGGTCAAGTTTTCTTCGGATCAAATCTTAGAGTTGATTTTTGAAAAATACGAAGGTCAGGGATTAATGCTTCTGGCTCCTGTCGTTAAAGGACGTAAAGGACATTATCGTGAACTTTTCGAAAACATTCAGAAAAAAGGATATGTCAGAGTTCGTGTGGATGGCGAGATTTTAAACATCACCAAAGGCATGAAACTGGACCGTTATAAAATCCATGATATCGAGATTGTGATTGATCGTGTGAAAGTTTCCAAAGATGCACGCGCACGAATTTCAGAATCCATGAAAACCGCGATGAAACAAGGTGGTGGTACATTTATGATTGTGGATCAAAATGGTGAAAACCCAAGACATTTCAGTAGTAAATTGATGTGTCCCACTTCAGGAATCGCCTATGACGATCCTGCACCAAATATGTTTTCATTCAACTCACCATATGGGGCTTGTCCAAGTTGTAATGGTTTAGGACTGGTTTCTGAAATTGATATTGACAAGATCATCCCTGACAATAAACTATCGATCAAAAAAGGTGGTTTGGCTCCTTTGGGAAAATATCAAAACAACTGGATTTTCAAACAAATTGAAAACATTGGTAAAAAGTTCAACTTCAAACTGACCACTCCTATTAAAGATATTAGTGAAGAAGCCATTGATACTATTTTGCATGGTACAAAAGGCTCATTTACGATAGAAAACAAGACGCTTGGTATTCGTGATTCTGAAGAAATGAGTTTCGAAGGAATCATCAATTGGATTTCCTCACAATACAGCGAGAATCCAACCAAAGCTTTTGCGCGATGGGCAGAGAGTTTTATGAATAAAACCAATTGTTCTTCATGTGATGGCACGCGATTAAAGAAAGAATCATTGTATTTCAGAATAGCTGATAAAAATATCGCGGAACTTTCTGAAATGGATATCAATGAACTTTCAGATTGGTTTACGAATATTGAAGACAGATTATCTGAACGCCAAAATACGATTGCCAAGGATATCTTAAAAGAAATCCGAGCCAGATTGGGTTTCTTATTAGATGTAGGTTTAGATTATTTGAGTCTGAACAGGGGCTCTAAAACCCTGTCCGGTGGTGAAGCACAGCGGATTCGTTTGGCCACACAAATTGGATCTAAACTGGTTGATGTTCTCTACATTCTGGACGAGCCAAGTATTGGGTTACATCAACGTGATAATCAACGCTTGATTAATGCGCTCAAGGACCTGCGTGATATTGGAAATAGTATTCTGGTTGTGGAGCACGATAAGGATATGATGGAACAAGCGGATCACGTAATTGATATTGGTCCGGGTGCTGGGGTTCATGGTGGAGAAATTGTAGCACAAGGACATTGGAAAGATTTATTAAAAGCACATACTCCCACTACAGATTATTTATCTGGTGTCAAGCAAATTGAAATTCCAAAGAAACGTAGAAAAGGAAATGGCGATTTTCTAAAATTATCCGGAGCTACCGGACATAATCTTAAAAACGTTAAAGCCAAGTTTCCATTAGGTACATTGATTTGCGTAACGGGCGTTTCCGGAAGTGGAAAATCTACATTGATTAACGAAACACTTTATCCGGCTTTAAATCAGCATATTTATAAATCAAATAAAAAACCGCTTCCATTTAAGAAGATCGAAGGGCTGGAACATATTGATAAAGTCATCGATATTGATCAAAGTCCAATTGGACGAACCCCAAGGTCAAACCCAGCTACATATACCGGTGTATTTACAGACATTCGTCAATTGTTTGCCAATATCCCCGAAGCGAAAATCAGAGGTTATAAACCGGGGCGTTTTTCATTTAATGTTAAAGGCGGCAGATGTGAAACTTGTCAGGGTGGCGGTGTACGTACCATCGAGATGAACTTCTTACCTGATGTTTACGTGGAATGTGAGGAATGTCAGGGTAAACGTTACAATAGAGAGACTTTAGAGGTACGTTACAAAGGAAAGTCTATTTCTGATGTACTGAATTTAACCATTGCCGATGCAGTGGTGTTCTTTGAGCATATTCCATCTATCGTTCAAAAAATTAAAACGATGTTGGATGTGGGACTGGGTTATATCACGTTAGGTCAGGCTTCCACTACACTATCCGGTGGTGAAGCCCAAAGGGTAAAGCTGGCTTCGGAATTATCGAAACGGAATACCGGCAAAACGTTCTACATCTTAGATGAGCCGACTACAGGCCTACATTTTGAAGATATTCGCATTTTATTAGAGGTGCTTCAGACTTTGGTAGAAAAAGGAAATACTGTTTTGATTATTGAACACAATCTGGATATCATAAAGGTGGCGGATTATGTCATTGACATAGGTCCGGAAGGCGGAAAAGGTGGGGGTCAGGTAGTTTTTGAAGGAACTCCTGAAAAACTCGCACAGCACAAAACTTCACATACAGGAAAGTTTTTAAAACTAGAATTAGAATCATAAGAAAAGGCTCCTTACGGAGCCTTTCTCATTTACAGTTAATTCAGTTCAATGGGCATACAAATTTCCACGTCAAATCGATCATTGTGATGATCTTCTTTACTGCTATAGTAAATTTCAAATGGAGCTGCATCACAATTGTGATACCCATTCTCCACCATCCATAAACTCATACTCTCCCAGGCATTGCTAAAGTCTTTTGAAGTTATCTGGAATCTTCCAGTCGCATATTTACCTCCTGGGATTTCAGCCAATCGGATATCTGAATTGGTCTCTACCTCATCTGAAACCGTTACACATGCACTCCATTCTACCACCTCAATATCGGTAAGTTTAGGATTGTCGTGATACCAGGTTAGCCTCAATTCATCGGTGATATCCATTTGGGTTCTGGCCCAGCCCATTAATTTTTCAAAAGTCCCTCCCAATTGAGTATAGGGTCCACTTTTACGAATACACGCTACCTTTCTTTTCGGCAACTCTTTTACCTGCACATCTGCGTTCATTTTTAACCAGTTTTTTAAGTTATTAATGACACAAATGTATTTTTCACTATTGGGGTCATCTTGACCATTCTTGCGATCCACTATACAAATCTTGCTCATTTCGATTTGGTTCAAAGAAAGGAACTCAGAAGGGCTCATTTTAAACCTTTTTTTGAACGCCCGGGTAAATGATGACGGATTTTCAAATCCGTATTGTGTCCCGATTTCAGCAATAGTTTCTGAAGTTCTTCTTAGCAAATGTAGTGCTGATCTTTCTATCCTTTTTCGCATTACATACGCGCCTAAAGACTCCTTGTAAATAGCTGAGAATAAACGATGAAAATGAAAAGGTGAAAAGTTTGCGATCTCTGCCAGAACTTCCAATCTCAAGTCAGAGTGAATATTGTTTTCAATGTAAACAACCACCTTATAAATGCGATTTTTATAATCTATTCGAACGCGTTCAGTTGTATTCATACATCCAAGATGAAACTTTTTTCAGTAAAAAACAACAAGCGATTTTAAAGCCTCTTATACTCACCATATTTTCATATGTTTTTAAATGTTAAACAAAACACTTAAAACCATTCACTTCGCGTTAATTTCTCCATGTAACTCCTCCAATTATGCTTCAACTACGAAAATTTCTACTGAGAACCATTCTCATTACCGGGTTTATTTATCTGGTCTTAATTGGGTATGATTTTATCCTTGGGCAACAGACTCATGCCGTACCTATTCATCATTCATTAAATATAAAGCATCATAGCATCCAAAATGGGGACCTCATTTTTCAAACATCCAATTCGAGTCAAAGTAAAGCTATTCAGCTGGCCACACACTCTAAATACAGTCATATGGGAATTATTTTTGAAAACAATGATCGTTATTATGTCTATGAAGCTATACAACCCGTGACTTATACTCCATTAGATAAATGGATTGAGCGAGGGCAAGATGATCATTATGTGATCAAAAGGCTTCGTAATTCTGAAAGTCTCATTACCCCAAAATCGGTAGCACATATGAAAATCATAGGCGAACAGTATAAAGGTTCTGATTACGATATTTATTTTGAATGGTCAGATGAGCGTATGTACTGCTCTGAGCTGGTTTGGAAAATTTATAAAGAGGCTTTCAATATAGAAATCGGACAACTTCAAAAACTATCCGAATTTGATTTATCTCACACTTTGGTAAAACAAAAAATGCATGAGCGCTACGGAACTAATATTCCATTAAATGAAAAAGTTATTTCACCTGCGGCCATGTTTAATTCGGATAAACTTATTACCATTGAAGAGAGATGAACTTCTAAAAACTTATTTATTCAAAACATAAACCCAATAATCTTTTATAAATGACTTTGTATCTTAATATAATCCATAAATTTATAGGTCAATTATTTAAGTTTTAAGATGAGTACTCTGCGGTTTAACAATCAAGAAATCATAATGATCAAAAACGCTCTGGATTTTAGAAAAAAATTCACTGCTGATTTCCCAAAGCATGATCAACAATTAAACAATATATATCAAAAAATTGAAGCGCCATTAATAGAACTAAAGCCTTTGGAGAAATCTATATTGACAGGTTGTATTAAAGCTTTTTTGATTAATCCTAATCAAGATTTAATAACCAAAAGTGATTATGATATTTTTCAAGAGAGGAAAACTCTTAAATCAAATTACCTAAAAATAGATATTGGAAATGACATTCTTAAAAAGCTAGGAAAAAAGACACCTTATCGCACTACTTTTCAATGGCTTTTCAATAAATTTAATGAAATTGAATCGGCTAAAAATGTGTATTACACAATAGCAAATAATGGTAATATTCTTAAAGTTGGAATCTCTTTGCATAACAACCTTGCATTATATAGCGAACTTGAAGAAGTCCACACTTTGGAAAAATTCTGTTTTGGCAAATTAAGTTCTAGACCATTTACAAACAAAGGAACTCCTTCGGAAGTAATTCATCTACTTGATCTATATAGTAACAAAAGTGCTTTGAGCAAAGGACAGTTAAAACTTAAAACTATTCTAAAAGAATCCAAAAACTACAAATCTTGATTTGATTAATAAACCAAATTTTCATTCTAAAAACATAAACCCAATAATTCTTCGTTAAAGACATGAATTGTCTAAAACCGAATTATACTCCTCATGAAAAAACTGTGCGTACTACTATGCATCTACCTATTTCATTTTATTGCTAACGCTCAAACCAAGACCATTTATGCTTTTGATCTGGTAAATGGCACTACGGATTCTATTACAAGCATTGCTTTTGATACGAGCATTGTAAGTGACACCACACGCTATTTTACAGGTACATTTAATTCGAATATTGAAAACTTAAACCAAAACCTACCCGTAACCAATGTATATCCCAATACCAACTTTGCCTTTAAAAGACAGGCTTCATTAGATTATGATCTAAACAAATACCCAATTCGAACGAGCGTTAAGATTTTTAATATCCATAACGATACTGTTGGTGGACTTTGTTCCGGAAGTTTAATCAGTCGTAAACATGTACTTACTGCAGCTCACTGTGTATCTAGAGTCAACACCAACATTTTATTTGTAGATTCATTAATGGTTGCACCTGTATATGATAATGGCACTTTTAACTCCAACTTTAACTCCAGTTATGTAAACAAAATATTTGTCTTTAAAGACTGGAGAATTTCGGGTGAAGACCTGGCTATATTGGAACTAAATCAGAATATTGGAGCATCAACCGGTTGGCTAAGTATTGGTTTTAATAAGGTGGATTCTGTATTATCCAATGGTACTTTTTATAAATTTTCATATCCGGGTACTACCTTACTGCATATTGACTCAAATCACTATAATGGTGATAGTCTATATTACAATTATGGTAAAATCGACATTGTAGATTCTCTATTTATAGGAATTAATGGTACAAGCGGAATCCCTGGTGAGAGTGGCAGTTCGCTTATAAAGATTGTAAATAACCAAACCTATACTACATACGGAGCACTTACATATGCCAATGGACTCCGACATAGTAAGATTAATAATCGTGAATTTTATGTTTTCCAACATATTATAGCCAATGACCTGACTACGGTTCCTCCTGTCATTCCTGAAAATGGTGACTATGTCATCTATCCTAATCCCACGGTAAATTCATTTAAAATTAGATCCGCGAATCGACAATCTTCAATGGATGTATTACTATATGATCAGGTGGGAAAACTTATCAAATCACAAACTGCTATCGGTGTAGATCAGGATATTGATATTTCCCAACTTAGCAATGGGGTGTATTTTATAAAAATCATTTCTGAAGGTCAAAGCACCACTAAAAAAATTATCAAAAATTAATTTCTACTATTCTGATAAAATGATTCTCGTGGTTTGCATTTGGGCTCCATATTGCACACGGAAAACATAAACTCCCTGCGCCAATCCAATGACTCCAAGATCGGATAGATTGATTTGGTTTTCACCTTTATGTAATTGTCTCACGCGATTCATTACTTCAATACCGTTCACATCATACAATGAAATCGTTACCTCTTGTTTTTGATCACTTAATATTTCAATCACGCTGCCTTCGTTGGCAGGATTAGGATAAACCGTAACTCCATCTAATGTATTATATGGTAACCTGATGGCTAAAGGAAATTGAGTTACGCGAATACTATCCATGACCACATCCACCAACGGTTTATCATTTGAATTGACCTGTACATTTTCAATCATTTCTACCGTATCCCATCCGCTAATCACAATTCCAAACACAGGATGCGCTGAGGTATAAGGTGGTTTATCGAAATCTAAAAAAGTATTGTTCTTGGTATTAATAAAAAACTGGCTCCCCCCGGTATTTGGGCCTGCATTAGCCATGGATAAAGTTTTTTCAATATTAGATAGCGAACTGTCAAACTCATCCGGAATTGTATATCCGGGGCCACCAGTTCCATTTCCATTCGGATCTCCTCCCTGAATCACAAAGTTTGAAATGATACGATGAAATATGATCCCATCATAAAACTTATCATTCACTAATGTTTTAAAATTCCCTGCGGTAATGGGTTGTAAAGTATCATATAACTCCACTTCAAAACTCCCAAGAGTGGTATAAAATGTAACGATGGTTTGTGCCGAAGTGCTTTGCCCAACACCCCAAATAAAGATCAAAAGGAAGAATAGTTTTTTCATTTGCTTTTTATTAACCCAACAATGATACTGATTTCCTAAAACATAACATCTTCATTTCGTTATATTTGTATACACTATACTAAATCAAATCATAAAATCTCACGGAAAACCGTGAGCAATCTATCAAAATAACTCCTCTAGTTTTGAATCTATTATTAACAATTAAAACCTTTTATTATGAGTTGGGATATTAATGACGATTATCATCGAGATCAATTAGTTGTACGCACAGAAATCGATAATGGATATCAGCTGGTTTATGCGAAAAAATTAAGTTTAGAAACTCTTATTAATAATTTTGATGTAAACCGTGGAGATTTAACCCATAATGGGCAAACACATCAGGATGGTCAACTAATATTTATTTGTGTAGCAGTCCGTATCGGAGGAAATACGAATACTGTTTCCAATATACCGGTTAATTCAGAAGACGTTAATTCTCCAACAGGAAAACATATGTGGCTAGTGCTCATAGATGATTCCGGTTCGGAACTACATGTAAAAAGAACTACTCGCCAGGTATCCGATGCTCAACCTCTTATTGGAGGTAACACAAAGTCTTAACTAAACTCTAAACAAATCCTTCAATATGCTTAAAAGAGATTTCATTAGTTTAACCATACTATGGATTTGTTTAGTTTTTGTTTTCTTTAATAGTATTCCAAATGGCTTTGCGAATACTGAAGATAGTTTACTCCAGGCATTGGAATATCAAAAAGATACGGTTAGAATCAATACGTTAAATGAACTTTGCTGGTATTACATTGACAAGGATTTATCTAAATCCAAAATCATGGCCGAATCAGCCTTACAAGAATCTCAACAAATAAATTACCTCAATGGCATTGTATTCTCTCACAGAAAACTATCCTCCATATATAGAAGACAACACAATTTTGATTCTGCTCAATATCATCTTCATGAAGCATTAAAAATTATTGAGAATTTAAACTCCCCGGTTCAACTCATGAGGATAAACACGGGGTTGGGGAATTTATATACCGATATTGATAACCATGAAAAAGCACTTAGCTATTATATGCTAGCCAATCAAATGGCTTATGATTTAAAAGACTCCAATTATTATTCGATTACCTGTAACAATATTGGGATTAACCTGGAAATTCAAAATAAACCTCAAAAGGCAGTTTCATATTATCATAGAGGGCTTTCATATTCAAACCCTTCAGAATTCCCTGAGAATTACACCAATCTTTTAATCAATATGGGAGCTGCTCAATTTTATTCTGGGAATAGAGATTCAGCATTTTATTATAATAACCAGGCAAGACAATCCTACATAAATCTTGATCATAAATCAGGAGTTGCAGATTGTTATTTAAATGAAGGTTATTACTATGAAGCCTCCAACCAATTCCAACAAGCCATAAGGGCATACCAGGAAGGATTTCAATATTTTAAAAACTCTAAAGATTTAACGCAACAATATAACTTCACTAAAAACATAATGCTTACCTATGGTGCCATTGGAAACGTAGATAGCATGTATCATTATTTCTACCTTAGTGAAGATTATGGACATGAACTCCAACAAGCCAAAACCGACAAAGCTATTCATGAAATAGCCATTAAATATGATGTGGAGAAAAAAGAACAGGATTTGAAACTGGCCCAACAAGAAAATGAGAAAATAGAACTTTCTAATTCTTTAAAACAAAAAACCATTTACATTCTACTTTCCATAATTGTCATTATTGCCTTAATTGTTCTCGTGTTCTATAATCTGTATCGAGAGAAACAGAAACTAACAGAAATGGAAGTTGTTTCCAAGAATCAGGAAATTGAAGGTTTGATTAAAGATCAGGAGATTAAAACTTATTCTGCACAAATTGAAGGTATTGAAAAAGAACGTAAACGTGTCGCGCAAGATTTACATGATCAAATTGGAGGCATATTAGCCACGATTAAACTTCAATTTGAAAGTCAGGATTCACTAAACGAAAAATCATTGAATCATGTGAAAAGTCTGGTTAATGAATCTATCCGATCAGTCCGAAGTATTTCACATAACCTTTCGGACGGACGTATTGCAGAAATGGGGTTGGTTCGTTCCATTGAAAACCTGAAAACATCTTTGATTGATTCCGGTAAAATGACTTTTGATTTGTTTCTGGAGAATTACAATAACTCTTGTAGCCCGAATGGTGAAAGAGAGATTTTTAAGATTATTCTGGAACTGCTTAGTAACACCTTAAAACATGCACATGCGGATCACATTGTACTTCAATTGAATGTCATTGATGATACTTTGCACATTACCTTTGAGGATAATGGCATTGGATTCAATCCAGAAAAAGTTCAAAAAGGCCTGGGCATGCGGACCATCGCTCAACGTGTGAACGCGTTATTGGGTAAATGGTATGTCGATAGTAAAGAAAATCATGGTTCCACGACCGTCATTGAAATTCCAGTAGCATGATTAAAATATTAATAGCAGACGACCATCAAATGTTTCGCGCTGGAATGCGTTCACTCATCAATAGTATTGATCAAATGGAAGTCGTAGGTGAAGCTGCTTCCGGATTTGAAACCATTGATTTCCTGAAGGAAAACCAGGCGGACATTGTTCTCCTGGATTATAACATGCCTGACCTGACCGGGTTAGAATCGATCATTGAGATTCGAAAACAAAAAATCGATGTAAAAATTATCATGCTTACTATGCACAATAAGCGTGAGATCATTCGTGATGTTCTTACAGCCGGTGCGGATGGTTATTTACTGAAAGACAGTAGTCGTCAGGAACTCATTGATGCCATTACTGAAGTTCAGGCAGGTGAATCTTATTTTGTAAATGATGTCAAAGACTCATTAAAGGATTCTTATCGTATTCCTTTTGAAAAAAAAGTGATTCGTTTAACTCCACGGGAAAAAGATGTTCTTAAACTTATTTGTGAAGAACTCACTACTCAGGAAATTGCAGATAAATTGTTTATCTCAGTAAATACGGTTGAAACACACCGTAAAAACCTCATCAGTAAAACAGGAGTAAAAAATGGAATTGGTCTGGTCAAATTTGCCCTTACCAACGGCTTATAAAATTATTTGAGCACCCACTTTTTAGCACTTAAATCGATATAGGATATCATTCCAAATTGCTTTATGTACACCAACTCCTGAAACGCAACCCCTTGCCTATTCTTTAGACTTTTAATACGAATCGCTTCTCTGTTTTGACCTGAATAATTTGTATCGAACTCTGTGATCTCTATATCATTTTGTACCGACCAAACATCTGTAGCTGCATTCAAAAACCCAAGTTGCCCACCATCTGGCGATGTAAATGTCACATCATTCTTGATTGCATTTACATGTAACACCTCCAATTCCGAATTGAAATCTTTATAATCCACCGTTAAATAAGGGAAATCTGTACAACACTCTCCTTCTCCCACACAATAAATATATTGTTTAAAGTTTCGATTGTACAACATTTCCTGATTCGTGGAATCAACAAAAACATGTTCTCTAAAAGCCAAAGGCTCCACCCATTTTTGCGCTTCTGCATTCAAAAAAGGTTCTTCCAGATCACATTTGCATTCTTTGGTCTTACAACAACTGCTTAGCGCCAATAACGCCCCCCATATTATGTAGAAAATATAACGCATTTATTTGATTTCTTTAGGATATAACTTTTTAAACGCATTGTAAACTGCAATATGCAAAATGGTCGCATGATCTTCATCCAAAATAGGTTGATAATACAATTCCATTTTACTATTCGTTGACCTACGAATGGCTTCGGCCAACATGTCCGCTACTTGATGCATCTCCGGATGTTCCTTACCAATGGAAAGAAAAATCCTCTTTTCGAGTTCCGGATTCATCTGAAAATATGATTTAGCTCCTTTGATCATTTTCTGATTATCCCACCATAGTGAGGGACTTACAATGATATAATCCTCAAACATATTTGGTTTTTGCAATAAAATCTGGGTAGCCAATAATCCACCTAATGATTGTCCAATAATGGTTCGATGTCCATTGGTGGGATATTCATTTTCAATCATAGGTTGCAACTCGTTTTCTAAAAATGATAAAAACGCTTCGGCACCACCACTCGTTGGAATATCTTTTTTATCTCTTTTGCTGGAGCTTGGATACGTAAAATCTCGATAACGATCCACGTTGGCAATCCCTACAACAATAGATTTAGGCAGCAATTGATACATATTCATGAATTGGCATAGACCAGCAATATGCGGAAAGTCTTCGTTTGCTGAACCATCCAAAACATAGATAACCGGATATGTAACCGTAGAATCAGGATTAAAGCCTTCTGGCAAATAAATATTTATTGTACGGGTTTCATTTAATGACTTTGATTCTATAGTTTCAATCACTCCAAACGGAAAAACCTTTGGAGACTCACCTTCTTGCGCATGAAGTGAAATACTGTAAATCCAAAAGCTGACAACAACCAGGTATATATTTTTCATTTCGGGGCATTTAATTATATCGCTAATCTAGTATGAATCAGGATTAAAACCAATAAAAGTTATACGAAGTCAAAACAGTTATTTACATAGTGGTTTGCGCATCACGTAACCATTTCAATTTTAAATTCGCATTCCTTGCTTCCGTAGGGGTGATTACCAAAGTATCTCCACTGAATTGATAATGCCGCACCACCTTTTTGCCCCAATCTCCCGGATTAGAATGTGAGATTCTTTCATGTTGTACTAAAGAATCATTCAGTACCTGGTATTCCCCGATATAGTAATACGACTTTGTCAAGTACTTTAAGGCCTCATCTGAAATCGTATCGGTAAAGTTTGGAAATACCAAATCCGTATCCTGGTATCCTTTATCGGTTAAATGAATGGTCATATTCTTTTTTCCATCGTATAATAAATAACCCTGCATTCCTCCACGATAATGGCTCCATACTCCATTTTCAGGATTTCTAACTTGCATAGAATGCAATTGCCATAGACCTTCAATTGGACTTTGCTTTGAGGTTTCAGAAGAAACACTACATCCGTAAAAAACTATGAACAGCAGTCCAAACCAAATATTCTTTATCATTTCAAATACTATTTAGCGGTTACCATTGACTTATCATTTCTGGACCACTCACTCCATGAGCCCACATACAATTTAGGAATCTCCATTTGGGCTTGCACCATTGCTAAAATCGTGTGACACGCTGTAACTCCTGAACCGCAGTGAACAATCACCTGCTTGGCGTCAACATCACTTAAAATCTCCTGATATTTCTTTTTCAATTCATCTGAAGACAGAAACTGATGTCCCGTTTTGAAATTACTCACAAAAGGAACATTAATCGCTCCCGGAATATGCCCTGCAATTAAATCGATAGGTTCATTTTTACCATTAAAACGTTCTTCTCCACGAACATCAATGACGACATGATTATTTGATTTCGCACTACTTTCTACTTCCTCCATCGAAGCTATAGGCCAATTCCAGTTTTCAGCTTTATAACTTGAGCTTTGCGGTGTTTTTTCGTCTCCTGATGAAACCGAATAATGAACTTTTGCATAATCAAAACCGCCTTCCAATACTTGTACCGTTTCATGACCAATAGACCTCAACATCCACCACATCCTTGCGGCAAATGCCCCGGTATTATTATCATAAATCACCACTCGGGAACTATTATTAATCCCTAATCGATTTAATACTGCTACAAAATCTTCTACCGTTGGTAATGGGTGTCTACCTCCATCGGCCGGATTTTCCTTGATATCCGCTAAATCCCGATCTAAATCCACAAACAATGCACCCTCCAAATGCCCCTCCAAATACTGGTCGTTTATTGGCCCTCCATATCTGGAATCAATCAAAATCACATCTTCGTTACTTTGTAATTCAATCAATTGCTCTACAGTTATTATCGGATTCATATTCTCAATCTTATTTGGTTATTTGATTTTGTATTTCGATACTGACCAACTCTCCCAACTCACTACCTATAGCCATTCCCATTCCACCTAGTCTTACCGCCAATAAGATTTCTGGTGTCACCCATTCTAATATCGGTTTTTTCACTTCCCCAAAAGCCATAATTCCACTCCACTTCTGAGCAATTTCAAACTTCTGATTTGGCAGAATTTCTTCTTTTAGTTTACGGATCAGTTCTTTTTCTATTTCAGGATGGATTCCGTTTTCTAAGGTTTCTTCTCCTTTAAAATCTAAATGTCTTCCTCCTCCTAGCAACACACGCTCCCCCACATTTCGGAAATAATAATAACCTTCTTCAATATGGAAAGTTCCCTTGAATTTTAAATCGCCTATCGGTTCAGTTATCATCACTTGCCCCCTTCCCGGTAACATCTCTAAATCTGGAAAAAATCTGGAAGTAAAGGCATTGGTACACAACACAATTTTGTTTCCTTTAAAACAAATATCAGCTCCATTTTGATTTACAATCACAGTATTTCCTTCAACTATTTCTACTCCGGCTCCTGTTAAGATTTTAACTCCCAATTTAGAAGCCAATCGCCATAAAGCAGCAATGGTTTTCCCAGTATGAATTTGGCCCTCAAATGCATTAAAGATAAGTCTGGAAAACTTATCGGTATTAAATCCAAAATCATTTAGTTTCTCAGATACATCCCTATAAACATCAGCACCAAATAAAGGATACAATAATTCATTGATTTGATCCATTTTGGTCATTACATCTTCCCGACTTTGATCCATCAATTCGTAACCTCCTAACGGCTCAAACCCTAATTCTTTATCTGCAAATCGCGAACGTAATTTTTGAAGACCTTTCCATCGCTGTTCTACTAAAGTCAAACAACCGATAGTTCCCATCTGCTCGATATCAGATAGTAACTCTGTCAAACTACCAAAACACGCAAAACCTGCATTTTTGGTACTGGCACCTGTTGGAAAAAGATTTCTTTCTAATATTAAAACATTTAAATCCGGTTGTTTTTCAAGAATTGAAATTGCTGAAGATAATCCTGTAATCCCAGCTCCAACTATGATCACATCATAGTCTACGAATGAATCTAATTCCCAATAACTAAGCAACCGACTTTAACCTTATAGTTTAATACTTAAAAAGTTCGACTAATTTATCTTCAAATCTGTTATTTGCCAAGAAATGCTTCTCTAAATCTGCCGCAAATGGTACTGCAGTATCCATTCCTCCAACACGCATCACAGGAGCATCTAATTTCTCAAAACATTTTTCAGAAATGATAGCGGACAGTTCTCCTCCGATTCCATTAAACAAGGTATCCTCATGCAAAATAATGACCTTTCCGGTTTTATTTACAGAGTCAATAATTGCTTGTTCATCTAATGGCAACAACGTTCTTAAATCAATTAAGTCCGCACTGATTTCAGGATGTTTCTCTAATGCTTCCAATGCCCAGTGCACACCCATTCCGTAAGAAACAATGGTCAAATCTGTTCCTTCTTTAACGGCAGCCGCTTTCCCAATTGGTAAAGTGTAATATCCTTCCGGAACTTCCTGGCGTAAACTTCTGTATAATGCTTTATGCTCGAAGAATAGGACTGGATTTGGATCTTCAAAAGATCTCAGTAATAAACCTTTTGCATCCACAGGAAAAGCAGGATAAACCACTTTTAATCCTGGAATATGCGTAAACCATGCTTCGTTACTTTGAGAGTGGAATGGTCCTGCACCGACTCCAGCTCCCGTAGGCATTCTTACTACAGCATCCACATTTTGTCCCCATCGCCAGTGCATTTTAGCCATATTATTTGTGATCTGGGTTATTCCCTCACTCACGAAATCGGCAAACTGCATTTCTACCATGGCTTTTCGACCTTTCACAGAAAGCCCGATAGCTGACCCTAAAATCGCAGATTCACATAACGGAGTGTTACGTACACGTTCCGCACCATATTTAGCTTTAAATCCTTCGGTTACTTTAAACACACCTCCATACTCAGAAATGTCTTGCCCCATCAATACCAGATTGTCATGTGTAGACATCGCCAAATCCATAGCGTCCTGTACTGCATCAATCAATCTCTGTTCTTTCTTTTCTGATCCTGCCGCAGTTAATTCTTTATTAAAAGGTGCATATACATCACCTAATTCTCTTTCTCTATCAAATTCTAATGCGGGTTCAGCTTCCGCTGTTTTCCACGCTACATTAATTTGATCTTTTATTTCTTTTTTAATCGTATCTGCCTCATCCTGTGTCAAGATTTTTTCAGATACCATATATGATTCAAAATTATCTATTGGATCTTTTGGCTTCCACTCATCCTGTAATCCCTTCGGATAATACTTGGTTCCTGAAGCTTCCTCATGTCCATGCATTCTAAAAGTCATCATCTCTACAAGCACCGGACGTGGATTTTTCTCCATGCTTTCCGCCAATTCTTTCATAGTATGATACACTTCTAAAATATTGTTTCCATCCACCTGAATAGCTTCCATACCATATCCTGGACCTTTCAATGTGAACGTATCAAAGTTAAATTGCTCTGAACTTGGAGTAGACAATCCCCATTGATTATTCTCAATCACGAAAATCACCGGAAGTCCCCAAACTGATGCGGTATTTACTGCTTCGTGAAAATCGCCCTGACTTGCTCCTCCATCACCTGTAAATACAACAGTTGCTTTTCCATTCTTGTCTAACAAATTGTCTAAAGCAATTCCATCCGCTACACCTAATTGTTGTGCCAGGTGAGAAATCATCCCTACAATATGATGCTCGTTAGTTCCAAAGTGAAAAGAGCGATCTCTACCTTTGGTAAATCCGTTCATCTTTCCCTGAAACTGAGAAAATAATCTTTCCAGAGGCACATTTCTTGTTGTAAAAATCCCAAGGTTTCTATGCATTGGCAGGATATATTCATCTTCATCCATAGCCATCCCCACACCAACTGAAATAGCTTCTTGCCCCCATCCGGAAAACCATTTTGAGATTTTACCCTGACGTAACAAAATCAGCATTTTTTGCTCAATTAAACGTGGTAACATTAAAGTTTTATACACGTTTACCAACTCCTCGTTTGATAATTTTTTTCTATCGAATTTCATAATCAGCTGTTTCAGAAATGGTAGCTATTCCGAGCTACTAAAACTTCATTTCTTAGAATTTTTAAGACCACGAATGTAGACTTTTTTGCCACATTTAGATATTGAAACTCAACTAAAATTTAGTAGATATTTCACTTTTTCATTAGACTGTTTTCACCAAAAAGTTTTATCCAAAATATTTTTTCTAATTCTACCCAACTCTTTTATTAAAATACTCGTGTATGGGTATGTTAGGGAATAACTGTACCTTATATGAAGATGAGAAACATAAAAACTAGGAGTGTTGGGTTGTACCCACTTTCTATGGTAATTCTACCAAATGAAAGTGTCCGCTTGCATATTTATCAGGCGCAATTCAAAGCTTTGGTAAATGACTGTTTCGCATCTGGTAAAGATTTTGTTGTTCCTTTTGTACATAATGGAACCCCTACTTCATACGGAACTTGTGTGAAATTGGTTGATGTTGAACGTTTTTATCCGGATGGAAAAATGGACATCAAAGTCGAAGGTTCTTACATTGTGAAAATTTCTAATGTTACCGATCATAGAAGTGTTTCTTACAGAATTGGAGAAATCACGCCTATTGAAAGTAGCCTGCCTAAAATTCACTCTCAAGAATTAGAACATTTATACACAAAGTACTTAAATAACAACGGTACAACATGTAATCCTGAAAATCTGGATTGTTCTATTTATGAAATGGCTAGAAATATGAAATTGGATAAAGACACGAAAGTGAAGCTTCTTAGAAATGCTTCGAATACCGTGATCCAATCGAAAATAATTTTAAATGAATTACGTTTATTAGTTCTAACTCACGAGTTACAGAATGCCGCGGGGTTTAGGTATTATATGAACTAGTGACGTGATAATATAGCATGACGAAAAAGCGACCTGATATCAGGTCGCTTTTTTTGTTTAATACCTTTTCTATTTCGGATCTAACTTACCTTCAGTCTTGGCAATAATTGAGGCCACAGATGCATCACCGGTAACATTCACCACAGTACGGCACATATCTAAAAATCTATCTACCGGGAAAATTATCGCAATCCATGCCGGATTTAATCCTACAGACTGTAATACCACAACCATCATAATCAACCCCGCACTTGGAATGGCTGCGGAACCTATGGAAGCTAACGTTGCGGTTAGAATAATAGTTAATTGCTGTGCAAGTGTTAAATCAATCATATGGAATTGCGCTAAAAACACAACTGCTACACCTTGATATAAACTGGTACCATCCATATTTACTGTAGCACCAATAGGTAATACAAAACTGGAAACCTCTTCTTTTACCCCCAGATTATCTGATACACATTCCATAGTTACAGGTAATGTTGCCGCACTGGAACTGGTAGAAAATGCCAATAACTGTGCTGGGCTCATCGCTTTGAAAAAATCAGAGTACCCAATCTGACCTGTAACCAATTTCACAACCAACGGATACAACGCAAATATCAATAACCCCAACCCTAAAATAACGGTACCAGAATATGACGCCAATCCTTTAAAGATTTCAATCACAGCATCAGGATCATCACCCGCAAGTTCACTCACCTTACCTGCCATTAATGCAAAAACAAAATAAGGTGCCACCCACATAATCACATCCACCATTTTGATAAAAATATCATTGGCCCCATGTATTAATTTAATTACCGTTTCTACACGTTCATATGGTAAACCAACGATTACAATTCCAAAGAAAATCGCAAAGAAGATTATCTGTAACATACTATTGTTGGTTAATGAACTGAAGATGTTATTCGGCACCATATCCACCACCATTTGTAATGGGCCATGATCCATTTGAGCGCGTTTGTCCACTGCTTTTTTCCCAATAGCACCCTCACTTTCCATTTCCTGTGTTTGACGCATTGCATCAGATACATATTGGCTATACTTAGGATTGTGACTATAATCCAGTTGATCTAGTTTTTCTACTCCAGGCGTAGATTCCACCCAAAGCTCATAAGAAATTCGATTGATAATTCGTTGCTCTTCAGATACACTTTCTCCAGGCTTCAATACGTTGACAACCACCAAACCAATTGTTATTGCTGTCATTGTGGTACCAATGTAAATGGCGATAGTTTTCAATCCCAATCGCCCCAAACTATTGGTATCAGACAAACTGGTGATCCCTTGCATTATGGAGAACAATACGAGCGGCACCGCAACCAACTTTAATGCATTGATAAACATATCACCCCATGGAGCAATCCAATCTGCAGTAAACGAACTCCATCCCATATAGGCAGAGAGTAAAGCCCAGCCCGTTCCTAAAATAAGTCCTATTAAAATCTGAAAATGTAATGCAATTTTTTTCTTTTTTGCCATGGGATACTGTCTTAATACAATGCTCTCAAAAGTATAATAATAGGTATGTCCCAAAAGTAAATTTTGCGTTTTTATCCCAATTTGTCGCCATTCTGATTATTGCTGGTGGGTTTAATGCGACTTTAGTATTAAATTAGCATAATTATTGTCAATCAAAATCATGAATCATGGGGCAAATATTATCTAGAATCATTTTTTTCCTTTTACTTATTTCCCCAACTCTATCGTTCAGTCAATACTTGCAAAGTACTGAGTATCTAGGCGTTTTTTCTAAATCCATTATCACATTATTTGGACTTCAAGATGCCAAATATGATGTGGACATGTACAAAGTTAGATATCATACTACTGACTTAAATGGCAACCCTGTTGTCGCGTCAGGGATGTTTGCTGTTCCAATCAATCCAACCTGTGACAGTCTACCAATTGCTCTTTATGCGCATGGAACCGTTTTAAAAAGAGATAATGTACCATCTGCTAACAATCCTGAATCTGCATTAGGTAAGGCTATTGCTTCAATGGGATATATTGTCGCAATGCCTGATTATCTTGGCCTAGGTGATTTACCAGGTTTGCACCCCTACCAACATGGAATGAGTGAAGCCACAACTTCGGTAGATATTCTTAGAGCCGCCAAAGAATTTATGCAGGATTCATTGCCCATCGACTTTAGTAATGAGATGTTTTTAACCGGATACTCTCAAGGCGGACATGCAGCTATGGCAACAGCGAAATATATTCAGGATAATCAATTAGAATCAGAACTTCCGGTAGCAGGTGCTGCACCACTTTCAGGTGCGTACCATATTTCCAAAAGACAAACTGATGAATTGTTGCTGGATATCCCTTATGATAGTCCGGGATATATTGTTTACTTGTTATTGTCTTTTCAGGAAGTTTATGGAAATATATTCACCAACTATAGTGATATTCTACAATCTCCATACGATACGAGCATTCCTCCAATGTATGATGGGAATCAAATTATTTCAAATATTCACGCAGTATTACCAAATCAGGTAAGTCAATATTTAAATCCGACATTTTTAAATGGTTTTATTGCAGATTCTGCAACAAAAAACACACCTATGTGGCAAGCTCTTCTCGACAATGACAACCATGACTGGACACCACAATTCCCGATCAAAATGTTATACTGTAGAGGAGATCAAACAGTAAAACCCGAGAATACATTAGATGCTTATGATGCTATGATCGCCAACGGTGCCACGGCAGTTTTTAAAGAAGATATTGGAGATTTCGATCATGGAGATTGTATCATTCCTGCAATGTTAGGTGCTATAGATTACTTTGAAACTTTAAGAACGGATTGTGATTCTACAATCACTCTGGTACCAGAATGTATTTGTATGCCAGAAGGGATCAACATCTATCCGATACCTACCAGAGATGTATTAAATGTAGACTCTTGGGTTTCTCATACTGTTCATATGGAAATCTATAATATAAATGGGAAACTGATTTATTCAGGCCGTGTAGATTCTAACACAAAAATCTCAACTACAAATTGGAGTACTGGAATGTACACCATTATCTTTTCATCTGATTCGTACTTTGAAACTAAAAAATTCACAATAACGCGCTAAAATGTATAAGCATCTATTTATCATTCTTTCCATCTTTTTTGTCTCTTGTCAATCCTCATCATCCAAGCAAGTGGTGGAGTCAAATATTGCATCTATAAAAGCTCCTGAAAAAGCTATTGTAGGTGACAATGTGGAGATCGAAGTTACATTCCACGGTGGAAATGGATGCTCTGAGGCTTATGACATCAAAGCTGAGAAAGTGGGTCAGACCATTATGCTTCGTGCTTATTATTTACAACCCACAAATCAAACATGCATGTATATTCTACCCGAATTTAAATTGAATTACACTTTTTTTGCAGATCTTCCAGGGCCTTATTTCTTTATCAGTACACAAGACAATCAGGTAGCCGATACGCTTGTTGTTTATTAGCCAAATGCCATAAATCGCAATCGGTGCTATTATATACATTTCAATTTGGTTTGAAGCATTACTTTTGGCGCCTATAAAAAAGTTTACATTTTGGATTGGTTTAAAAACTGGTTTGATTCCTTTTATTATCACAAACTTTATCGTCATCGGAATACGGAAGAGGCTAAAAAGTTTATTGACAATATTATAGATTATATTCAGCCTTCTCGGGAAAGCAGAATACTGGATTTGGCATGTGGTAAAGGGAGACATTCCATTTATCTTAACTCCAAAGGTTTTGATGTAGTGGGTGTGGATTTATCTCAAAACTCCATTGATATTGCTAATCAATCTGCCAATGAGCGATTACATTTTCATCAAATGGATATGCGACAATTAAGTTGTGATCAACCCTTTAATATGGTGGTAAACTTCTTTACCAGTTTTGGATACTTCAAACACCGTTCAGAAAATATGGATGTACTTCATGGTGTTTCTCGAATTCTAAATCCAAAGGGTATTTTAGTGATTGACTTTTTGAATGCTACAAAAGTGATTCGTGATTTAGTTCCTGAAGAAATCCAGAATGTTGATGGAATTCAGTTTGTGATCAACCGATTTGTTGAAAACGATACTGTGGTAAAAACGATTGAAGTTACGGATCAGGACAAAAAACTAAATTTTGAAGAACGTGTCAGTATGTTTGAATTAAAAGACTTCAAAGAAATGCTTCATGAAGCAGGATTGAATCTTTTAAATCATTTCGGAGATTATGAATTAAATCCTTTTCATCCGGAATCATCAGATCGTCTCATTCTAATCGCACAAAAACAAGGCTAAATGGAATATTTCTTATTATTTATTTTAGTCGTTGTTGCCTCAGGCGGTGTGGTTCTATGGTATCAACCAAAGAACCTGACATTTGGCAAACTCCTTTTATCATTTAGTGGAGCCTATTTATTTGCGCTTATCTTTTTACATCTGTTACCTGAAATTTATTCTGATATTTCAGGAAGTATAGGACTTTACATATTGTTTGGTTTCCTACTTCAGCTTGGGCTAGATTATTTTTCTAAAGGTATTGAACATGGTCACGCGCATTATCATGGTAAAAAGTTCCCTTTGGCGATCTTTATTGGACTATGCTTACATTCCTTTTTTGAAGGTATTCCAATCATGCAATATTCAGATCAGCAGGAATTAGAAATGAACTTTGCTTTGATATGGGGTATTATGATTCATAAAATTCCTATCGCGATTGTTTTAGCAGGTTTACTCAAAGACAAACTTTCTAATGCAAAGGCGATGTTATTACTAACTGTATTTGCAATCACCTTACCGTTAGGCAGCCTTGTAAGCGTTTCAATATCTCCTCTACTGGGTAACAATGACATGTACGAACATATTACGTTAGCAATTGTTATTGGTATTATGCTTCACGTTTCCACTACTATTCTCTATGAAAGTGATGAAAACCATAAGTTTAATTTAAAAAAGGTCATCAGTATTCTAGCTGGTTTTATTATCGCTTTCTTCACCGCATAAGACCACAACTATAGTTTTCTTTTTTGTGTTCCCTGATTTTTATAAAAAAAAATTATAACAATTTAAGAAAACAAAAAAGCGACATCTTTAGAGAAAACTATTGATTACCCTACATTTGCTGCTCAAATTTGAATTAACATTAAAAGAAAAATAAAAAATGGCAGTATTAGTTGGCAAACAAGCTCCTGATTTTTCAGCAGCAGCAGTTGTAAACGGAAACGAAATCGTTAACGATTTTACATTATCTCAATTCGAAGGAAAATACGTAGTATTATTCTTTTACCCAAAGGATTTTACATTCGTATGTCCATCTGAATTACACGCTTTCCAGGCGAATTTAGAAGAGTTTAAATCTCGTGGTGTTGAGGTTGTTGCAGTATCAACTGATACAGAGCAATCACACTGGGGATGGTTACAAATGGAGAAAAACAAAGGCGGTATCCAGGGTGTAACTTATCCAATCGTTGCAGATACTAACAAAACTATTTCTTATAACTACGATGTTTTAGCTGGAGAGTTCTTCTACGATGAAAACGATAACTTAGCTGCAGAAGGTGAATTAATAGCTTACCGTGGTTTATTCTTAATCGACAAAGAAGGGGTTGTACGTCACCAGTTGGTAAATGATCTTCCACTAGGACGTAACGTTGAAGAAGCTTTACGTATGGTTGATGCTTTACAGTTCTTTGAAGAAAACGGTGAGGTTTGTCCTGCAAACTGGACGAAAGGAAAATCAGGAATGACAGCAACTCATGATGGTGTTGCTGAGTACCTAACAAATAACTAAGAGATTTTATCTCATTCAAAAGCCGAAACTGAAGTTTCGGCTTTTTTTATGTTCTAAATTTGCGTTCTTAACAGGAATACTATGCATACTTATATAGGGCTTTTACGTGGGATCAATGTTGGTGGACATAAAAAAATAATCATGGCCGAGTTTAGGGATTTACTTGAAAAAAATGGATTTCATGATGTACAGACCTATATCCAAAGTGGAAATATTGTATTCAAACATCCTGATGTTCACATTGATTTAATCACTTCTCAACTTGAAGACGTGATTAAAAACCACTATCAATTTGAAGTTCAAACTTTGGTATTAACCAGAACCTACTTAGATACCATTTTTAATCAGAATCCATTCATCAATGATGATTCTATTGATGAAACCAAAAGTGTATTTACATTCTTAAAAACTGAACCTGATTCTGAAAAACTAGATGAATTAAAAAAGGTTTCGTTTCCAAATGAAACAATCATTTTCGGTGACCAGGTCATTTATTTCTACTGTTCCACAGGGTATGGAACAGCAAAATTTACGCATACTTTTATTGAACGAAAGCTTAAGGTTCAGGCTACGAGTAGAAATTATAGAACCACAAAAAAACTTATTGATATGAGCGCATCTTAAGTCTATTTGCGCAACATTTCAATATGGGGGATTCCATCTTCCAGGTATTCTTTCCCTGTAAATTCAAATCCCAGGTCGCTATAAAACTTGTTTAAGTGGGATTGTGCTGAGATACGGATAGGTTGCTTTCCTAAACTAATCTCAATGAAACGAATACTTTCCTGCATCAATTGTTCTCCTAAGCGCTTCCCACGATGATTTGGGGATACAACTACTCTACCAATAGAGATTTCATCCAAATAAGATACTCCTTTCTTTACAATTCTCGCGTAAGCTGCCAGGCCGTTTTCATCATATCCACACACATGAAATGATTGCATGTCTTTTCCGTCTAAATCCTGGTATGGACAATCCTGCTCCACCACAAAAACCTCCGCGCGTATCTGTAAAATGTCATATAACAATTGCGTATCTAATTCTGAAAATTTGTGGATGGACCAATTCATGATGTAAAAATATATCCTTTCACAAAAAAGGCTGTTCTTTTCAGAACAGCCTTCCTTTATTTTTTAATTACATTCTAGTAATAGTGTAATCTTCTCACTTTTGCGATATACTTCGCTAAACGAATAACTTGTTTTGTATATCCAAACTCATTGTCATACCAAGCGTATAATACGATGTTTTGACCATCTGAGTGAACTAATGTCGCATTAGAGTCATATACAGAACAACAAGTGTTTCCAATAATATCATTTGATACCAATTCAGGATCCATTTGGTAGTTAATTTGATTCACCAAATTTCCTTGTAATGCAGCATCGCGTAATAATCCGTTTACTTCCTCAACAGATGTTTTCTTACCTACCTTTAATTTCAAAATAGCTAAAGAACCATTTGGAGTTGGTACACGTACTGCGTTTGCAGTTAATTTACCAGCTAACTCAGGAATTACTTTTGCTACTGCTTTACCCGCACCAGTTGAAGTAATTACCATGTTGATCGCAGCACTTCTTCCTCTACGAGGTTTTTTGTGCATGTTATCCAATAAGTTTTGATCGTTGGTATAAGCGTGAACTGTTTCAACGTGTCCTTGCTCTACGACTAAATTATCGTTGATTACTTTTAATACCGGAGAAATTGCATTTGTTGTACAAGATGCTGCAGAATAAATATCTGTTCCGTCTAGGTCTAAATCAAAATGGTTGATTCCATAAACGATATTTGGAATTTCAGAACCCGGAGCAGTTAATAAAACTTTAGCTACCCCTTCTGCACGCATGTGGATGCTTAAAGCTTCTTTACTTGTATAAACACCTGTGTTATCAATCACCAAAGCGTTGTTGATTCCATATGCAGTATAATCCATTGTACCTGCATCTTTTGTACCCAACATCAATACTCTTTGACCATTGATGATCAATTGTTTGTTTTCTAAATCTTCAACAATTGTACCTGCAAATTTCCCGTGAACAGAGTCATTTCTTAATAACGCAGCTCTTTTAATGATTGTTTTGTCATCATCACTACGCGTAACAATCGCTCTTAAACGTAATTGTTGTCCTTTACCGAATTGTTTGATCAATTCACGTGCAACTAAACGTCCAATACGTCCAAATCCATATAAAACTACATCACGTGGCTCTAAGCTGTTGTCTTTATCTAAAATGAATCCTCCTAAAACAGTATCTAAAAATTCTTTTTTAGAAGTTGTTTCAGCTTCATTCTTTTCCATCCACTCAGCAGTTAACTTACCTATATCAATTTTTGCTGGTGCTAAATTCATTTGCTCCATTTCTGCAGCCATTTCAGCAACATCACAAATATTGATTGGGCGGTTTACTACATTCTTAGCGTAATCGATCAATTGAATCTTCTCGGAAACTGAAGTATCAGCTAAATCGTTTCTGAAAAGAACCAACTCTACAGAATGATTCAACAAAAGGTTACCTACTGAATTTGCCAAACTAACAGCCTGACGTTTTTGCTCAACAAAAGAGTCCATCTCTTTATTGTAAGACTCTTTATATGCTTCTTCAACCATGATTTTTTAATTTGAAGTTTTATAAAATTTGAGACTGCAAAAGTACTATTTATAAACCACTTGGGGTATAAAAAAAGGCACTCATTTCGAGTACCTTTCTATTTGCAGAATAATCTGTATCAAACTGCTTAGATCAGAGTCCTAACCCATAGTACTTTTTCATACCATTCGGGTAAACTCCACCTATCAAAACTCCACCTCCTTTTTTGGATTTAATCACTGTATTAAAATCTTCCAGGTCATCAATCTCCTGATGATCCACATGTGTAATGATAAAACCTTCCTTAATTCCGGATTTCATGATCTTACCACTTCTAATATTCGAGACCTCTACTCCACGCTTCAGGCCAAGTTCTTCTTTCGTTTCTTTATCAATATCTGAAAAATCCGCGGCTAATGATGCTAGTGTTTTATCCTCAGCTTTAACCAACTCTGTATTTCCTTTATGATTTCTCAATTTCATAGTAAACTGCTTCTCATGACCCGCACGATTTACATTTACTTCTACCTGATCACCAGGCTTATATAATCCAATCTGCGACTGTAATTCCGCCACGGATTTCACTTTAACTCCATTTACAGCTGTAATCACATCACCCGCTTCAATTCCCGCATCATTAGCTGCACCATTCTCGGCAACGTTTCCAACAAATACTCCCGACATCGTTTCCAAATCTTCTTTCTCCATCAAATCAGTAGAAATATTCTGGATAGCTACTCCGATAAAAGCACGTTGCACAGAACCATATTCCATGATGTCGTTCACCACTTTTTTCATAATGTTTACTGGAACCGCAAATGAATACCCCGAATAAGATCCGGTTGGAGATTTAATCGCTGAATTAATTCCAATCAATTCACCTCTGGCATTAACTAAAGCACCTCCACTATTTCCTGGATTTACAGCCGCATCTGTTTGAATAAATGCTTCCAAAGGTGGGGTTCCGTTTGTATTCTGTAAAATATTAATACTTCTTGCTTTGGCCGAAACAATCCCTGCGGTTACCGTTGAGTTTAAGTTATAAGGATTACCAACTGCCAGTACCCATTCTCCCAACTTTAAATCATCTGAATTACCAATAGCAATAGCCTTTAAATCTTCTGCTTCTACTTTTACCAAAGCCAAATCTGTAGATGGATCGGTTCCAATCACCTCAGCTGGATAGCTTTTGTTATTGTTTAATACCACTTCAATTCGATCTGCCCCCTGAATCACGTGATTATTGGTCACGATATATCCATCTTTTGTAATGATCACTCCCGAACCAGAACCTTGTTTATCCGGTGCTTTAAACTTTCTTCCCTGTGTATTTCCTCTAAAGAAATATTCAAACGGATCATGTTGAACATATTCCTGTCCTTCCTGAACTACTTTAATGTGAACAACTTCCTGAACAGTCTCCTCTGCCGCCATGCTCAAATCTACATATGAACTTGTTGTTGCATCAGCATTGAATAAAGTGGAATGTACATTTTCAGAAATTAAACCTCCTCCATTTGATTCTGGATGGATTGATAAATTTTTATCTGGCATCAAATAAACTACTGACAAAGAAATGACCCCGCCTAAGAATGCTGAACTGAATATACCTATATAATTTTTCATGATTTTTTAATTAAATAAACGTAATTTGATTCGTGTCCTACGAATTTAAAAAGACTCTTTTTTTGTTTGTTCTCCACATTATTAAAAAGTGTTAAGGCTTATTCTCATTAGATTTATTTAACAATTGCTCATAAAAAAAGTTCTCAATACAATATCTTATAATTGCATTTTGAGAGGAGATTCTAATTGAAGATTATTTCTATCACCTCCGATATTGATTTACTTTTGAGATTTAAAATTTTCTTGTGATTTTACCATTTTACAAATACAACGGTACAGGCAACGATTTTATCATGATTGATAATCGTTCAGGTCTTTTTGATGCTTCTAATACGGAATTAATTCGAAAGATGTGTACCAGACATTTCGGGATCGGTGCAGATGGACTTATTCTATTGGAAAATCATCCTGATTATGATTTTAGAATGGTCTATTTCAATAGCGATGGAAATGAAAGTACTATGTGCGGTAATGGTGGCCGTTGTATCATCCGATTTGCGCATGATCTTAAAATCATTCAAAATGAAACAAGCTTCATTGCTATTGATGGTCCCCATAAAGGAATTGTAAAAAATAATGTAATCTCATTGCAAATGCAAGACGTATCATCTGTATTGAAGACAGATGAACATACTGAATTAGATACGGGGTCTCCACATTATGTCTCATTTATGGACCATCTTCCCGAAGATGATTTTGTCACTATTGCAAGAAATATTCGTAGAAGTGCTCCGTATACAGAACAGGGAATTAACGTGAATTTTGCGCAAACCAATAATGATCAAATTATTATGCGCACCTACGAACGTGGTGTAGAAGATGAAACTTTAGCCTGCGGCACGGGTGCGACAGCCGTTGCTATTGCGGCTTACCATAATGGATTGATTCCAAATAAATCTATTCCGATTCAGGTAAAAGGAGGTCTCCTTAATGTAAGTTTTGATACGCGTGACAATCAATATGAGAACATCTGGTTAACGGGTCCTGCAGAATCTGTTTTTGAAGGGAAAATTGAAATCTAAAAGCATTTAATCATGGTCAAATTAAGAGCGTTAGAACCTTCAGATTTAGATATCTTATATTCCTGGGAAAATGATGATCGCGTTTGGTTTTCCAGTAGTAACACACGTCCGGTCTCTAAACAAACGTTACAATTTTTCATTGATTCTATCAATGACATCTATACCGACAAGCAAGTTCGACTCGTAATAGAGCATGAAAACACCCCTGTTGGATGTGTAGATTTATTTGACTTTGAACCATTACATCAGCGTGCTGGAGTTGGAATTATGATTGACGAAAATCACGAGGGAAAAAGTTTGGCACATGAAGCTTTAAAAGAACTTCAAAACTATGCGTTCAACCAATTAGGTTTACATCAGTTGTATTGTAACGTCAGTCAGAACAATGAACGTAGCATACACCTATTTAATCGCTCCGGTTTTATGCATACCGCTACGCGAAAAGAATGGGTCAAGGAAGGTAAAAACTGGTATGACCAATTCATTTTTCAATGCTTTAATAATTCAAAATAATGGCTAAAAAGAAATCTAAGTCTTCATCTTTCAAATTGGTTTTACTGACCATTTTAGGAATTGGGATGTTAGCCGTTTTATTATTTGGCTATCATTATTATAGTTATATCTACTCTAAGAATGTAAAACTTGAAGATGATCAGGTGGTCTTTTTTATCCCTACAGGATCAGATTACGAAGCGGTCTTTACAGAATTACAAAAACATAAAATCATTCATAATCCCGAATCATTTAATTGGGTAGCCGAAAAGAAAAATTATCTCAATAAAGTGAAACCCGGACGTTACATCATTTTAAATGGATGGAGTAACGAGGAATTAGTAAACCATTTACGTTCAGGAAATCAATCACCGATAAAAATCACCTTTCACAATATTTCCAGACTAACACAATTGGCTTCCGTGGTTTCCAAACAAATTGAAGCAGACTCTTCCGAGTTAATAAGTGCCTTTTTAAATCCGGAGTGGATGTCTGCAAATCAACTAAAAAAGGAAACCGTGCAATCTATTTTTATCCCGAATACTTATGAATTGTATTGGAATACCAACGGGGAACAATTTGTAAAGAGAATGCATCAGGAATTTCTTCATTTCTGGTCAAAAGAAAACAAAACAAAAGCAAAGGCCATTGGACTAACTCCGGTTCAGGTTTCTACGTTAGCATCAATTGTAGAAGCAGAAACCAAGAAGAGTGATGAGATGCCAAAAGTAGCCGGACTTTATCTCAACAGACTAAAAGTGGGCATGAAACTCCAATCTGATCCTACAGTAGTTTTCGCTATCAATAAACCTAACGTTCACCGCGTTTATTACGAAGATTTAAAAGTTAATTCTCCATACAATACTTACATTCACGCAGGCCTTCCACCTGGACCAATTGGATTTCCAAGTACAAAAGCTTTGAATGCCGTATTAAACAGAGACCAGAACAATTACATTTATATGTGCGCCAAACCGGATTATTCTGGTTATCATAATTTTGCTAAAAGCTATTCGCAACATCAAAAAAATGCAGCGAAATACAGAGCTTTTCTCAAACGCGAGGGTATTAGATAAATCGATTTAAATGACGCTTTTTTATATTCAGGACTGTGATAAAACTTTACAATTTCTTCCTAAGGAAGAATCTAAGCATGCCATTAGAGTATTACGTCTTCAAACGGGAGATTTAATCGCAATTTCTAATGGAGTCGGTTCTATCTACACCGCTAAAATTGTGTCACCGAATCAGAAAATGTGCGAAATAGAGATTTTTAAAACGGAAATCGCTGCCACAAAATCATTTCGGATTCATATCGCTATTGCCCCTACCAAACTCAATGATCGATTTGAGTGGATGCTGGAAAAGATGACTGAAATCGGTGTGGATGAAATTACACCAATCATTACCCAGAGGTCAGAACGGAAAGTTTTGAAACTGGAGCGCATGAACCGTATCATTATATCTGCGGTAAAACAATCCTGGAAAGCAAATAAGCCTATATTGAATGAACCTATAAAGTATTCTGACTTCATTAAAAACAACTCTTTCGAACAACAATTTATTGCGCATTGTAATGGAGGCTGTGGACAGGATACCCACCTTCAAAAACTAGCTTCCCCCAACAAAAGTGTATGTGTTTTAATTGGACCCGAAGGAGATTTTTCAGAATCGGAGGTTGAACTTGCGACTCTAAAGAATTGGATCAAAACCGGATTAGGAAGCGCCCGATTAAGAACTGAAACAGCAGGCCTGGTATCATGTTTAACATTAAACCTTATTAATGAAGGTTAATCCACATTTTTAATTTTCAATTAAATAGTTGAAATTCGCCAGATCAATGAAAAAGCTTTTGATCATATTTTTATTGTATTCGGTAAACTCACCGATACAAGCCCAAACTTATCAAATTGCATTATTAAAATATAACGGTGGTGGGGATTGGTATGCCAATTTAGAAACTTCACTTCCTAATTTAATCCAATTCTCTAATCAAACTTTGGGGACTCAAATAAATCCCGAACAGGCCATTGTAGAAGTCGGAAGTAATGAAATTTATAGATACCCATTCATACATATGACCGGACATGGAAATGTGGTCTTTTCGCAACAAGAAGTAGCCAATCTTCGTAAATATTTATTGAGTGGAGGCTTTTTGCATATTGATGATAACTACGGCTTAGATAAATTTATTCGCACAGAAATGCTCAAGGTTTTTCCGGAATTACAATGGGTTGAACTTCCAACAACACATCCAATTTATCATCAAAAGTTTAATTTTTTAAATGGCCTCCCTAAAGTGCATATGCATGATGAACAAAGGCCTCGAGGTTTTGGACTTATCTATGAAGGGCGACTGGTTTGTTTTTATAGCTATGAAAGTGATCTGGGTGATGGCTGGGAATCTACCAGTGTTCATAACGACTCTGAAGAATCCAGACTCAAAGCTTTGAAAATGGGAGCAAATATTATTCAATATGTTCTTTTAGGTGAAGGCCAAATCAAATAATATGAAATTAAAGTCTATCTATTTTATAGTCTTTGCTTTTTGGGGCTTAAGTTTAAATAGTTGTAAAAAATCCATTCCGGAGCCTGCTCCAGGTAATAATGGTCAACAAAATAAACTTTTGGGCTATTGGCATAATTACGATCATTTCACTTACCAGAGCGTTTTAGACACCTTGTTTAGTGATACCAATCAATTTATCATGATGGATTTGGATATCACAGGGATTGATCAACTTACCAAGTATTACCGGGATGGTTCTGACCCTTCTTTGCATTCCTATGACACCGCAACATCACGAATGCACATCTGGTCAGGTAGTTTTAAGGTCACTTATAAAATGGAATTATTTGGCTCCGATAGTATGACGCTATCCTCATTATCTAAACCTGCAGGAGGAATTCCTTTTCCTGGAAGTGATAAAGAAGTTTGGGTTTTCGTTAAGAAATAAAATTCTGATTTACTTCTTATAAAACAGAAAGATCAATACCGGTAATAAAAATAGATCGGATATTACTGCAAAAACCAAAGTTAAACTTACCAGTAATCCAATATAAAATGTGCTGGCAAAATCAGAGAATACCAGAGCAAAGAATCCACTGATTAAAATCAAACTAGTCAATACAATTGCTTTGCCGGTAGAAATACTCGCACGTTTTAATGCATAAATCACGGAGCGACCTTTATCCAACTCCATTTTCAATTTACTCACATAATGAATAGTATCATCTACCGCAATTCCAAACGCAATCGTAAAAATAATGGATGTAGACACTTTTAAATCTATTCCACTAATTCCCATTACTCCACCTATCATAAGTAATGGGACAACATTCGGAATTAAGGTAATAATCACCATCTTTAAAGATTTAAAAATCATCCCCATAATCAATGCCACTGCCCCAAATGCTATCACCAATCCCCACATTAAACCTGAGGCCAGAGTTTCATTATTTTTATCAATTAAATACCCCATTCCAGTAAACCTCAGGTTTAGCCCAGCGTTCTCTAATATTGGGTTTAATGAATCCTGAATGTTTTGATATTTAGATTTAAAAACCTTCCCACCAAAGTCTTTTACCTGTGCCGAAATCCTCGTCTCATAATTTTCTCTGGGTAAAATCATATCCAATTTACCGGTTTTCTGCACTTTCAAAATCTGAGATTTTACCTTTTTCCATTTTTGAGGTGAATCAGGAAATTGATAAGACTCCAAACTACCTCCATCGTTTGCTCTGTTTATAGCTTTGACCACAGTGTTTAAAGAAACAAAGCCTTGAATTCCAAACTCGCTTTTAAGATGAGATTCTAATACATTCAGAGCTTTGACTTTCTCATACTCCAAAATACTTGATGAATCCCTGGTTGAGATCACCACATCAAAAGGACGTGCTCCTGAATATTCCTTTTCGAAAAACTCAAAATTATCTCTTAAAGGATCTCCTTTAGCCAAATCTTCTAGTAGATAGTTATTTACTTCCACTCTACTTCCTGCCCAAAATGATATGATCAAAACCAAAATACTCCAGAAAATGACTTGTTTAGGTCTGGTAATATTGAACCTAAAAACGTTCCGCATAATTCTATCCCAAAACAACTCTTTCGAATCCACCAAAGCTCTTTTAGGTACCGGAAGTAAAATCAAAACTGCAGGTAGGATCAGATACGTAATCAACAAAGCAAACAACACTCCTATGGCCGTATATAGTCCAAAATCTCTTACCGGATTAATCCCCGAAGTATACAATGTTAAAAATCCTATGGCTGTAGTCAGTGAAGTTAAAAGTGTCGCCTTACCAATATGATGAAATGCTATTTTTAATGCTTTTAACTGGTCTGGTGATTTCCGCAGTTCTTCAAGATATCTGGAAATAAAATGAACGGCATCACTCATTCCTACCACAAACATAATCGTGGGCAATAACGTTGACATTAAATCAAATGACTTACCTACAAAAATCATGAATGCCATCAACCAAATGACCGATACAGCCACAATCAACAATGGGAATACTACTCCCCAAAATGATCTAAATGCCAGAATTAAAAAGACAATTATAATCACAAAAGAAATGAGCGTAAACAAGAACAGTTCGCTCACCATTTTCTCCACAAAATAACGCTGTCCAAAAATCCTCCCGGCAATTCGTACCCGATCAAAAACAAATTGATCCATGACTTCATTAATCTGTGTCACGGCCGCATCACTTTTTATTTTCGATAAGCCATATTTTGTGTTCAACGCTAATATCAGAGACTTCCCATCTCTTGAGAACACAGTGCCGATCAACTCACCACTTTCAAATACTCTTAACGAATCCTGTGTTAACCGATCGGGTTCATCTAAGTGAATCCACTTCACCGGAATCATCCCAAAAGGGCCTTTCACAGGATAACTCAACTGCGTTGGAGCCACAACAGATTCCACATACTCCAATTCTTTTAATGTTTGAGCCAGTGAATCTACTTTCTTTAGAAACGGTTGCTGAAATACACCTTCTTCATTTTCCAAACAAATCAGAACAAAATCATTGTCAGAGCCATATTGCTCCCGAAACTCATTATAATACGCGTACTCAGTATCACTTTTAGGGAAGTAATCTTCAAACTCATAATCAAACCTCAATTCCTGAAGTTTCCACACTCCAAAAACGGTCAAAATGGCCACAAAAGTGAGCACCCATTTAGCTATTGATTGATACTTTTTCAAGCTTGCATTTTTGCAGATTCAAAATAACAGAAAAGCTTTTGACCGATAGCTATAAAAACAAAAAAACCGTTCTCTAAATTAGAGAACGGTTTTTTACCATTTAGTTATTTACTTCTTCGAAGCTTATTTTACTTCTTCGAAATCTACATCTGTTACTTCAGCGTCATCTGCTCCAGCGTTGTTTCCCGATTGAGGACCATCTTGCGGTGCTCCTGCTCCACCTTGTGCTGCTTGAGCTGCTGCGTATAACTCTTGAGAAGCTGCCTGTACTTTTTCCATTGCTTTATCAACAGCATCTAAATCTTGAGATGCATGTGCCGCTTTTAATTCAGTTAAAGCATCTTCGATTGGCTTCTTCTTGTCTTCAGGAAGATTATCACCTGCTTCTTTGATCATTTTTTCCGTTTGGAAAATCATTGAATCAGCAGAATTCAATTTATCAATCTTCTCTTTTTCTTTTTTATCCGCTTCTGCGTTTGCTTCAGCTTCTTGCTTCATCTTTTCAATTTCAGCATCACTTAACCCTGAAGAAGCTTCAATTCTAATAGATTGCTCTTTACCTGTAGCTTTATCTTTTGCTGTTACATGTAAGATTCCATTCGCATCAATATCAAAAGTTACTTCAATTTGAGGAACTCCTCTTGGTGCTGGTGGAATACTATCTAAGATAAAGTTTCCAATCTTACGGTTTTGATTCGCCATTGGACGCTCTCCTTGAAGCACGTGGATATCAACAGATGGTTGATTATCTGCAGCTGTTGAGAATACTTCAGACTTCTTCGTTGGGATTGTCGTGTTTGCTTCGATCAATTTAGTCATCACACCTCCCATAGTTTCAATACCTAATGAAAGTGGAGTCACATCTAAAAGCAATACATCTTTTACATCTCCTGATAATACACCTCCCTGAATTGCAGCACCTACAGCAACAACCTCATCCGGATTTACTCCTTTAGAAGGATCTTTACCAAAGAAACTTTTTACTGCTTCAACTACAGCCGGAATACGTGTAGAACCACCAACTAAGATAATTTGATCAATATCACTCTTATCTAAATCAGCCGCTTTTAACGCAGACACACAAGGATTGATACTTCTTTTGATTAAATCATCAGCTAATTGCTCAAATTTTGCTCTCGTTAATGAACGCACCAAGTGTTTTGGCACACCGTCAACTGGCATGATGTAAGGAAGGTTGATTTCTGTTGAATTTCCAGAAGACAACTCAATTTTCGCTTTTTCAGCAGCTTCTTTCAAACGTTGTAAAGCCATTGGATCTTTAGATAAATCCAAACCACCATTTTCACTTTTGAATTCTTCAACTAACCAATCAATAATTTTTTGGTCAAAATCATCACCACCTAAGTGTGTATCACCATCAGTAGATAATACTTCAAATACTCCATCTCCTAATTCTAAGATCGAAACATCATGTGTACCTCCACCCAGGTCAAATACAACAACTTTAATATCTTCTCCTTTCTTATCTAAACCATATGCCAATGAAGCTGCTGTAGGCTCATTGATAATACGCTTTACTTCTAAACCTGCAATTTGTCCGGCTTCTTTAGTTGCTTGACGTTGTGCATCGTTAAAATATGCTGGTACAGTAATTACTGCCTCTGTTACATCAGTTCCCAAGTAATCCTCTGCCGTTTTCTTCATTTTTTGAAGAGTCATTGCAGAAATTTCTTGTGGAGTATACAATTTACCATCAATATCCACACGTGGAGTATTGTTATCTCCTTTCACTACTTTATATGGTGAACGTGCAATTTCACTAGCTACCTCATCGAAAGAGTTTCCCATGAATCTCTTGATAGAAGAGATAGTTTTAGTAGGATTTGTAATTGCCTGACGTTTTGCAGGATCTCCAACCTTACGCTCGTTGCCATCGATAAAAGCAACAATAGATGGAGTTGTTCTCTTACCCTCGTTGTTTGGTATAACAACTGGCTCACTACCTTCCATCACTGCAACGCAAGAGTTAGTAGTTCCCAAATCGATTCCGATTATTTTACCCATATCTTTAAGTTTTTACTTTCTAAATTTTAATTTGTTTGATTGCCGCTAGTCAATTGCTGTGCCAACAGAAAATTTATTTATTCACGCGCAATTTTGACATAAAAAAATGCCAACTCTTTTAAGAATTGGCATTTCCATATGACATATCGACATAATTACATTAAAAGCAATAATTCGGATCAGTACTGTTAGAGTAATTACAGAACTTTCTTCCTGCCGTAATTTCTCCATCTACTAAATACACAATCGACTTTTTACTCATTTTTGAAATCTTGTTTTGGAATGTTCTACAAGAGAAGATACCTACTCCATTTTCAACATTTGTGTACTCAGGTTTAGTTTCCAAAATACTTGTAGATGGAGAAGCTACTTCTAAATAGGTATTGAATTCATTACCACCAATCACAAATCTAAAATTTAAAGGCTCATCTTCCGGAACTCTTTGTTTGATATTACTTCCATCCGGAACAACAGGTACTTTAGCCGCAATAAACTCATAAAAAGAGGTTGGATTTAATTCTGCTGTGATTTGAATATTATCATTCGCATCAATTGGAATTTTACTTACCACATACGTTCCTACCTTATATTGAATCGTATTCAAACCTGAAGTCGTACCATCATGGTATTCATCTTTCCAAGAGAAATCTAAGAATACTTCCATCACCTTACCATTAATTGGCATTTTCATTTCCAATAACACTTTATCTAATGGACCATTATCATCCGCCAGACTTAATCCCAAAAAACTTAATCCAAATGGTTTAATCAAAATATCTCCATCAGGTCTGATTAATTCTGTTTTCCCCTCTACGATCTTAGATCCATCTAATTTATCAATCCAAATCGCATAATCTTTAGTATCATCCAATTTAGCCTGTAATTCATATATTTTTTGATTTGGATAATAGAAGAAACCTGAATCTTTATTTGTAATGGTCTTCTCCGTAAGCGTCCATTGGTTTGTCGTATCATAATTACCAAAGCCATCATTATTCAACTCATACAACATTGCTTTCAGGTTTTCGTATTCTGATAATGATGGATCTTTAGCTAATTGATCTACAGCTTGCTCACCTTGAAACACTCTATTAATCTTAATCTGGTGAATAGAGTCATCCGCATTTAACAGTCCGTAAACCAATGTTACATCCGACTGCGGAGCGAAAATCTCTACATCATTTTTACATGATGCAGAAAACAATAATGTGAATGCTGATACAATTACTAAAGATGAAGTGAAATTTAATCTCATATATAATTTGTTATGTCCTCTGCCTTTAATGCGTTATTGCATGAAAGGATTTTATAATTTTGGCGATTCGGTTTACGCCACGAATATACTATTAAAGTAGAAACGAAACGAATATATATAAGGTGGGGTGTAAACCAGAATAAATTATAAACCATGAGCACACAATTATTTAAACCAGTTAGTGGTCACGCAAAAAAGATAACCACCCACGTTTTACACGAAATGAAACGTAAGGGTGAAAAAATTGCCATGCTTACAGCCTATGATTATACAATGGCTAGAGTATTGGACGATGCTGATATTGATTTAATTTTAGTAGGAGATTCTGCTTCCAATGTTATGGCCGGATTCGAAACTACTTTACCCATCACTTTAGATCATATGATTTATCATGCAGCATCGGTGATTCGCGGAATAAAAAACTGTTTAGTGGTAGTTGACCTCCCTTTCGGAACATACCAGGGAAACTCTAAGAATGCATTAGATTCTTCTATTCGCATTATGAAAGAAGCTGGGGGACATGCCATTAAACTAGAAGGTGGTATTGAAATCAAAGAATCTATTGAGCGTATTTTATCTGCCGGTATTCCGGTAATGGGACATCTTGGATTAACACCACAATCGATCTATAAATTTGGGACTTACTCGGTTAGAGCAAAAGAGACTGAAGAAGCGGAACAACTTATGAAAGATGCCAAAATGTTGGAAGAAATTGGCTGCTTTGCTATGGTATTAGAAAAAGTACCTGCGCATTTGGCAAAACAAGTTGCCGAATCTGTTTCTATTCCTGTAATTGGTATTGGTGCGGGACCAGATGTTGATGGACAAGTTCTTGTTTTACATGATATGTTGGGATTAAATGTCGATTTCTCACCAAGGTTTTTGAGACGTTACAATAATTTTTATGAGCAAATGCACGACTCTGTGTCTAACTACATAAAAGATGTAAAAACAAAAGATTTCCCGAACGAAAAAGAATCTTACTAGTGCGTAAACCAGATCAAAAAGAAAGACCGGATTTAAGAAAAGTTCAGGTTATCTACGAAGACAATCATCTGATTGTAATCAATAAATTACCAGGACAAATTGTTCAGGGTGATAAAACCGGAGATGTCTCCTTAATGGATCTGGTGAAAGACTACATCAAGAAAAAATACAATAAGCCCGGAGCTGTATATCTGGGCTTAGTTCACCGCCTTGACCGTCCTACAAGCGGAATTGTAGTGTTTGCGAAAACCAGTAAAGCAGCTTCTCGTCTTTCTGAAATGTTCAGAAAAAAAGATATCAAAAAAACGTATTGGGCTATTACTAAAGAACGCCCATTAGATGGTGTGGGGCGCTTAACACATTACCTGCGTAAGAACGAAGAGAAAAATAAATCGGTTGCAAAGAAGAAACCGACTCGTGGTTATAAAGAAGCTATTTTGGACTTTGAAATGAGATCTGCGTCAGATAATTTCTGCTTAATTGAGGTCAAACTAATTACAGGTAGACATCATCAAATCAGGTGTCAACTATCAGCCATAGGAGCTCCTATTAAAGGAGATATTAAATATGGGGCAAAACGTACCAATCGTGATGGGTCCATATCTCTTCATTCACGCCACATTTCATTCGTACATCCAGTTAAAAAAGAACCTGTTTCTTTTACTGCACCTGTAGTTGAAGATGAATTGTGGAAGTATTTTGAAAAGGAAGTAGGTTAGTTATCTGTCCAGAGTCAATTTAATTTTAGTTCCTTTATCCTCTTTTGTATCAATACTAATTTGGGCTTTAATTTTCTGAGCTCTTTTTTTCATGTTTTTTAACCCAAATCCAAATTTTGATAAATTCTTTACGTCAAAACCAATACCATTATCTTCAAGCTCAATGATCATTTCCTTTTTAGTTGAGGAGCATTTAATCTTCAACTCACTTGCCTGAGCGTATTTAAACGCATTATGCAATCCTTCCTGAAAAATTCTATACACTTCAATCGCTATTTCTGAGGGTAATTCATTGTACTCTTCGCACAACGAAGAACTCCATTTTACTGCTTGATTCGAGAACAATTTAGATTGAAATATATCCAATTTAGCAAACAAATCTTCTATTGATATATGCGTATCCTGAATGGACCATACGGTCTCACGTAATAACTCTGTGATATCGCGCAATTGATGTCCTATGGTCTGCAATTCTTTCTTTCTGTTTGAACTGATTCCATCTTCATAACTTTGAGAAAACAATGTCGAACTTGCAAGTGTTAATTCCGCACCAACATGATCATGTAAATCCATAGCAATCCTGTTTTTCTCATTCGCTAATCTTAATTCAGACTCTATAATTTGTTTTCTCTTTCGAACATTCCATAGGAAAAAGAATCCAAGAAACCCCAATACGAGAATCACTAAAACAAAGATTAACAGCCCTCTTTCTTCGTTCTTTTTTTGGATTTCCAGTTCGCTTTGAAGCAACTCTTTATCCTTTTCTGCCAATTGATAATTGGCATCCAAATTGGCAATCCTTTCTTTTACATCTACTCCTTGAATACTATCTTTTAAATCGTAATACTGTGTTTGATAGTAAATCGCACTATCTAAATTATTTTGAGAATGATATGCTTCGAATAATCTATAATAAGCCAATTCTCTGGTGTAATCATCCTTAGTTATATCATATACGTTTACTGCTTGATAGCCATAATACAATGAAGAATCAATCTCATCAATCTGATTAAAATATGCAGCCTTTTGGGTAAAAATAATTCCCAACAATTGCTGATCACCAAGAGTTTGACTAGCCCATTGCGCCTTACCTAAATACCATGAAGCACTGTCCCAATTTTGTCGGGCCATATGTACATCTGAAATATTCACATACTGTGGCCCACAGTAATATGCGCCTCCAGCTCCCTCTTTTAACTTAATGGACCTTTGCGTATTTAATATCCCTTCAAGAGTATCTTTTTCTTGAAAAGCTATAGAACCCAAAGCACCATAAATATTCGCCTGACTCCATGTAGTCCCATGCTTTTTGGCAACTGGTAACGCCAATTGCATATACCTTTTGGATTCTCCCCACTGACTTAAACTAAAATAACAACTACCTATATGATATAATGCTTTCCCAATACCTATAGAATCTCCATCTTTCTTAAATACATCAAGCGCTTTTAATCCCGTTTCAGCCGCCAACTCAAACTTTCCCTGATTCAACGCATTTACGCTAAGGTTGAATGTGGCCATTCTAACTATTCTATTCTCATCGTTATTAGATGCAAATTCTATAGCTCGGTTAAAATAATAATTCGCTGAATCCGGAATTCCGGTTTGCATATACGCAATACCGATCCAATTCAACGCAAAAGCCTGATATTTCTTTAACTCAGGAGTTTTAGAATTCTCTAAGATTTGCTGACCAAAATATCGAGAACTGTCTATATCTACATTTATGTATGCTTTGGCCTGCTCTTGCCAGGCTTGTAGAACTAATGTATCCGATGAAAAACAATACAAGTTAACTTGTAGCAACAGGAATAAGATAAAATACCTCATTAAATAAATCCTTCTTTATTCAACTTATTTACCGCTTCTAATTTATTATGAACTCTTAACTTCTTAAAACAATTTTCGACATGTTTTCTTACAGTCCCATAACTCACATATAGTTTACCCGCCACCTGTTCATAACTATAACCTTTACTCACCCACTCTAATACTTCTGTCTCTCTACCGGTAAGTTTATATTCCTCTCTCACAGTCTTTTTGGTTGTTGCAGGTATGGAATGAATAAGACTCAACGATTTTCTAGCCATTATCGGACTCATTGGAGCGCCACCTTCGAGTGCCTCATATATCGATCTATGAATTTTTTGAGGTGGTTCATCTTTTAACAAATATCCTATTGCACCCGCCATAATCGCATCAAACAAGTTTTGTTCATCTGAAAAAACCGTACACATAATCACTTTAGCTTTAGGCCATTTACTCAGAATCTGTTGTGTGGCCTTTATTCCATCTAAATTAGGCATGTTAATGTCCATCAGTATACAATCTACCATTTCATGTTCTAAATATGAAATGGCTTCATATCCATCCAAAGCAACAAATTTCACCTCAAATTCAGAACCTGCCTCAATTTTCTCCTTTAAGGCCAGTCCTAACTTAACTATATCATCTACAACACCAATTGTAATCATTCTACTAAATTAATTTACCGTCAAAATTGAGATGCTTTTACGACATAAAAAATACGACAAACAGCGTATAGAAAATACTTCTGGAAACCAACAGCTTTGAAAAAAACAAAAACTATGAGAATTTCAGTTACAATTTTAGCTATGGCCATTAGCCAATTGGTTTTTAGCCAATCCATTGATCCTAAAAAGGATGTCAAAGAAACGTCATTAAACCCAAAGGGAATGGCAAAAGCACCGCGAAAGGTTTACATCAATTCCTTTAGAGTACTCTATCAAATGATTGATGAAGCCAGCGACACCAAAAAAGGCGGACGTGAAGTAGGTGGAGATGCGTATAAAGGTGATGCTACTGCCAGACTTGCTGTGGGCATTAATGGAGTAGAAACCTCCGCCCTACAAAATATTACGGATCAGTTCTTCACCCGTTTTAAAAATGATTTGACCAAAGATGGTTTTACGATTATGGAGGCCGATGAGATTCAAAGTATTGAGTATTTTAAGGATTATACTATGGTATCAGGCCCAAAAATCAACAATGCACAATTGGAAGGATATGCAATGGTTAGTCCAACTGGATTTAGTTATTATGTAAAAGGTATTTCAAAATCCGGAAAAGAAAAAAAGGGAGTTAAACTCGTGGATACCGGATATAAAATATCCAGAGAACTAGATGATATAATAGTTATTGATGTAAAAATTGTTATTCCCTCAATATGGTTAAAAGATGGAGTAAATCTAGCAGGAGCAGCAGTAAAAGGTGGTGCCGATTTAAAACTTTCAAAGTTTTCTACAATAACATACCAATCAGGTAAAGATAAAATTGCTCCTGGACCAGCTACATCAAGTATCACAATACTTAAAAATGATGTTCCCATTGAAGGCGTTTTTACAGACGCAAAGTTTAAGTCTACCGCTAATAAATCAAGGGTAACCACTCCTGAATATGCGAATATATTTATCGTTGAAAATACTACGGTATCTATTACAAACACCATTGATTGTGAGCAAGCTGTTTACGAGAAGAAAGTCCTTGAAGCCATTCTAAGCTATTATTCAATTTGCTACTCCAATTTTATCAAAAGAGCTAACGGTAAGAAATAAAAAATCTTCATTCCCCTAAACAAAAAGCCAACGAGAAATTTCTCGTTGGCTTTTACTTTTAAGCCTATTATTTTCTATTTGCTGACAATTTTTACGCCATAAGAGAATCGGAAATAAAACGTACCTCCAGGTAATGAACCCAATTCAATTTTTTGATACGTACCGCCAAAAAGACCCTTTCCTCCATTTATTTTGTAATTCGTTGCATGACCTTTAGGATTGGCATGATTGGTATATCCAACTCTAAAACCTAAACCAAACTGAGATTCTTTCTGGTATTTTGAATCGGAGAAATCTATTCTTTTACCCGTTTCTAAAACCTGTTCAGCTTTGTAGCTTTGAAACAATACATCCGCATAAAAATCTCTAATGTAAGAACCGCTTCTTTTCCCATAGCCTTCTACATTTACCAATACATTTCTTATGGATTGAAAAGACACTCCCAAATAGCCTCCACTATTCAATAAATTGGCATCATAATTATTTTGTTCGGAAACTCCATCTTTAAAACCATTTGCATGTGTTTTTTCAATAGTAATTCCCGCACGGCCAGCTAAAAAGGTGCTTGTTTCAATTCCAGACACATCTATTGATTTTGTTGTAGTCGTCTCATAGCCGTCCTTAATGGTTGAGTTTTTTCCAACTTTAATTCTTGCCTTCCCTGTTTTTGAACCTGATGTAAAATTATATTGGCCTCCAATTTCAGTAAAAAATCCCGGACCATTTTCTTCTGCTCCAATCGAATAATACTTGTAATTAAATCTTGCGGATAAGTTTAACTTACTTCCTATAAAATAATGTCCGGAAGCGCCTAAACCTAAAGACATCGCAAACATTCCATCATTATTTACTTTATACCCCATAATATCTGCATAAATCGGATCTAAGTAAACATGGAGTTTATCAAAATCATTCGGGTCATTTTTTTCAATTTCGTAAGATACCGTCTGGCCCATTACCAATGAGCTGCTCATCAAAATACAACCTGCTACAAGTAGTTTAAGTTTCATAGTCTAAATTTTATGTTTTTTTAATCCTACAAAACTCAAGGGTCAAACTTCACATCACAATACGACATACAACGTATATTGATATGCTCAATTCAGACCAGGCAAATATGAATTCATTAAAACGATTACCTCGCGCAGCGCACACAAAATTTATTGTGAGGTACAAGTAAAATTCTTTGAATCGGAATCTGTTGCTTACATCTATGACATAATCCAAAGTCATCTTCTCCCAATTGAGATTCTACATGAATGAGTCCACGGAGTTTGTTCTCTTGCGTACGTAAAGCTGCCTCAACCACGCTTCTATTGTTGATCGCATCCATCCGTGAAACACGTCCAATGGAATCATCGGGAGAAATAGGTTGTGTTTCTTCCTTATACTCTTGAATCAACTGACGGGTCTTTTCAATCTCTGTAGATAGCAGATTCGCTATGGATTTTAATTCCTCTTTTGTCATAATAATCGGTAAATCTATAAAACATAATTATTTCGACAGAACCCTCTGGCTTTATTTTCGCCACATCATAAAAAATCTATTTTTGGAGCCTAATTTTATTCAGAATGGTTCAACAGATCGAATTTTCTTTACCTCCACTTAAAAGAGGAATTCATTTAGTTTCTAACGAAATTATGAGACAACTTCCGGCACTACCTGAAAGTGGGCTCTTACATATCTTCTTAAAACATACTTCTGCCGCAATTAGCATTAATGAAAATGCCGACCCATCAGTAAGAGCAGATATGCATATCAGTATTGAAAATATGATTCCGGAGAACCAACCACATTTCACGCATTTAGACGAAGGTCCAGATGATATGCCCAGTCATATCAAGTTAGCTCTAATTGGTAATGAACTTACTGTTCCGATTACCAATAATCAATTGAATTTGGGTACCTGGCAAGGATTCTATTTTCACGAATTCAGAAACAACCCGGCACCAAGAAAACTAGTAATGACCATAATGAGCTAATCATGACTAAAGCAGAAAAAGCAGATTTTGTAGTTAAAACACTTGAGGAAATTTATCCAACAGTTCCTATTCCTTTAGATCATACCAATGATTTTGAACTTCTTATTGCGGTGTTACTCTCCGCCCAATGTACCGATAAAAGGGTCAATATGATCACTCCTGCATTATTTGCCAAAGCAGATAATGCCTATGATATGCAGCAACTTGCTTTAGAAGAAGTTGAAGGACTTATTAAAACTTGTGGGTTATATAAATCAAAAGCTAAGAACATCAAAAAATTAGCCGATTCTTTAGTGGAGCAACACAAAGGCATTGTCCCAAGTAATTTTAAGGATTTAGAAGCATTGGCAGGTGTGGGACACAAAACTGCAAGTGTAGTAATGTCTCAGGCGTTTGGCCATCCTGCTTTTCCGGTAGACACACATATTCATAGATTGATGTGGCGTTGGGGATTAACCAATGGGAAGTCGGTGGAGCAAACTGAGAAAGATGCGAAAAAACTATTTGCTGAAGAATTGTGGAATAAATTGCATCTTCAAATCATTTATTACGGGAGAGAGTATTCTCCAGCCAGAGGTCTGGATATTGAGAAAGATATTATCACAAAAAAAATCGGGAGAAAGAGTTTTTTAAATTCTCTTTAACCCGATTTCACCTTCTACTTTACTATAACCCTCTTACCTCTTAATAAGATACTTTAATAATTTTCTGTGTATACGTTTCGGTATCATTTTCTAACGTGATAAAATAAACGCCATTAGATAATGATGTTACATCTAATACGGTCTCAGTATTGAATGTGCCGGTCAATACTCTATTACCTGAAATAGACATCAAACTATAACGCGTTTGACCCGAAGTATTTGCTTGAATACGCACATTATTTATTGCAGGACTTGGATACACTTTGTATTCATTTGATGTCTGCAATTTTCTAATCCCAACAGTTACATTCGAATTTGATGAAGGATCTAAAGCCTCACTTTGCGTCACAACTTTATCCCCTTCATTTTGTAAAATAGCCAAAGCAAAAATGCGGCTAAAATCCCAATCTTGATGAGCTGTAACGGTTGTAGTATATACCACTGAATCTCCTACCGTAGCAGGAACATTCACCTGCATTCCAGTTGTCCCAAACAAAGGTCTACGCATCACATTATAGTGTTGATTTTCTCCATTTGGCGCATTATAAAACACGACATCCTCAGCCAAAACCACATATAAGTTTTGAGCCCCTAAAGAATGTGCTGCTACGGTTTCCAATACAACTCTTACACGAATAGAGTCCGATCCGAATTTTTGTTGATATAACTTTAAATTTACCGGAGAAGTCAACCCTGCATAAGGCGTAAAAATGCTAGACGAATTATAATTCGTACTTGCTGACAAAGGATTTCCATTGATCACTAATCTTGGAGTTCCTCCAAAAACGCCATAATATTTTGTGCGATCATCATTGGCTGCTTTATCATGGTTGTTCAACAAACAATTGCTATAAGGAGAACTAGGATGAATTGCCAAATGCAACATATTCCCGGTGTTTGCTGAATTAAAATTATTGAAAAAGCCAGGATTTCTACTTCCACAGATAGAACATCTGGTATTTGTGAAATGCTCTACGATAACTTTTCTTGGTACCTCTTGCGAAAATCCACTAAATGTAAGCAACAGCAGTGAACCTATTAGTGTAAGTTTTGATCTCATAAAATATAATTTGCGTTATTGTTTTTGCGAAAATACCATGCTTCATAAATTCAAAAATGTAAGCCCTAAGACAAAACCGTAAAATGAAAGTTCAAGCTGGTTCTTTATGGTAATTTTATGACAATGTGCTGAAACCTAAAACGCTTATTCATAACGCTTCAAAAAATTGTTCAAAATTTGATCACCGGGTCATGAAAAAGTTGTGAAAATTCACACTACTTTTACAACCGATACGTTTAATCGATCGCGCACAAATAAAAATACACCCACTCAATAGATTAACTTATTTAGCGAGTGAATTAGAACTGAATATTAATGGGAAAGATAATAGCTATAGCAAATCAAAAAGGTGGAGTTGGAAAAACAACAACAGCTATCAACCTTGGCGCTAGTTTAGGGGCGTTGGATAAAAAAACTTTAATTGTAGATGCGGATCCGCAAGCGAATACCACTTCCGGGTTAGGCTTTGACCCTAAGGAGGTTAAGACCAGCATTTATGAGTGTATTGTAAATAATGTCAGTGCGAAAGATATCGTTATCAAAACGGAAAGTCCGAATTTGGATATCATTCCGGCACATATCGATTTAGTTGGTGCGGAAATCGAATTAATCAGTCAAACTGATCGTGAACAAATGATGAAAAAAGCAATTGAAACGGTTCGTGATTCGTATGATTTTATCATCATTGATTGTTCTCCTTCTTTGGGGTTAATCACTGTGAATGCACTCACAGCTGCAGATAGTGTGATTGTCCCAATTCAATGTGAATACTTCGCTTTAGAAGGTTTAGGAAAATTGTTGAATACCATTAAAATTGTTCAAACCAGATTGAACCCCGAGTTATCCATTGAGGGTATGTTGCTCACCATGTATGATCAACGTTTACGTTTGGCAAATCAGGTTGCAGATGAATTAAAAACACATTTCCATCAATTGGTTTTCGATACGATGATTCACAGAAATACGAGATTAGGTGAAGCACCAAGTCATGGTGAAAGTATTATTACACATGATGCCAGCTCAAAAGGTGCGATTAATTACCTGAATCTGGCACGTGAGATTTTACAAAAGAACAATCTAACTCAAATCAATCAAGAAGATAAAATAATTCAGGTCAATGGCTAAGAAAAAGGCTTTAGGAAGAGGTTTAAGTGCTTTATTAAGTGATGCGGATATAGAAGCTCCAAGTAGCTTAAGTGTAGATACACCCGGTACTGGAATTTCGGAAATTGCGCTTTCTCAAATTAAGCCCAATCCAAATCAACCCAGAACTGCGTTTGATGAGGAAGCACTTGAAGAATTATCAAAATCGATTGCTCAACACGGATTGGTTCAACCCATTACGTTGAGAAAAATCAATCCAAGTGAGTATCAAATCATTTCAGGTGAGAGACGTTGGAGAGCCAGTCAAAAAGCAGGATTAAAAACTGTTCCGGCATACATCCGTCAGGTAGATGATGAGAATGTTCTTGAATTGGCTTTGATTGAGAACATTCAAAGAGAAGATTTGGATGCGATGGAAATTGCCATCTCCTACCAAAGAATGTTAGATGAGTTGGAAATCACGCAAGAAGAATTGGCCCAAAAAGTGAGCAAAAACAGATCTACTGTAACCAACTTTTTACGTTTGTTAAATCTTCCTCCTGAAATTCAATTGGCTTTACGTGAAGGTCAATTAAGTATGGGACATGCGCGTGCATTGCTTTCTGCAAAAACACAGGAATTACAATTAGGTATCTTCAAACGTATTTTGAGTGCCGGACTAAATGTGAGACAGGTGGAGCAATTGGTAAAGGCAGAAAAAGTAGCCAAGAAAACAACAGACTCTTTAAAAAAGGCTGAGCTTTCATTTGAGCAACAAAGCAATTACCTTGAATTACAACGTATTGTCCGCAACAAAATTGACATTAAAAAAGATGTAAAAGGCAAAGGTAAAATCACCATCAACTTTAAAAATGATGCTGATTTAAGCCGGGTTTTAGACTTATTACTTCCTTAATTTCCCAAAAGTTAACATCGGTTAATTCATTGTATTTTAAGCGATTTTCTTTCTTACTTTTGCCGCAATGTTTAGAAGGTACTATATCATCTTTTTCATCCTATTTTTAGGGAATATTGTTCATGTGAACGGTCAGGATACTACCTCAAGTCAAATTGTCGAGGGCGAAGTTAAAAAGGCTACTTTATCACATGAGGATTTGTATTTAGTACATTCCCCTAAAAAGGCGACCTGGTTATCTGTATTTGTTCCTGGTGCAGGTCAGATTTACAATAAAAAATATTGGAAAGCACCTATTGTTTGGGCTGGTATTGGAACTGCTCTTTACTTAAGTCAGGATTATAGAAACCAGTATCACTTTTGGAGAGATCAGTATGTGAAACGAATTGATGGTGATTCCACTACGGTTGATGAATATCCAGGCGCTTCAGATGCCAGTTTACAAGATATCAAAGACACTTACCGTGTTAGGATGGAAACAGCATATATTGTTGCCGGTGCCATCTATATTCTTCAAATTCTGGATGCAAATGTAGACGCGCAACTTATGACATTTGATGTTTCGGATGATTTGAGTCTGCAAATGGAACCTTATGCACATCCATATAGAGGGAATCAAGCGGTAATGGGACTAACATTACGATTAAACTTTAAAAATAAATACGGCATACGATGAATATAGCGATTATTGGATATGGGAAAATGGGAAAAGTAATTGAACGAATTGCTACAGAACGTGGACATCATATCACAGTTAAGATCACCTCTCAAAATGCCGATTTCAGCCCTGAAGATTTAAAAGATGTTGATGTGGCTATTGAGTTCTCCATTCCTTCTGCAGCAATTAACAATATCCAAAAATGTTTTGAAGCACAAGTTCCGGTGGTAGTTGGAACTACTGGCTGGATGGATCATTTGGAAGAGGTTTCTGAAAAATGTGCCCAACAAAATGGTGGATTATTTTATGCTTCAAACTTTAGTATTGGAGTGAACATCTTCTTTAAAATCAACCAACAGTTGGCCAAACTGATGAATCCGCACAAAGATTATGAAATCAGTATGGAAGAAATCCATCATACGCAAAAACTGGATTCACCTAGTGGAACAGCGCTTTCCATTGCCAATCAGATTTTAGATGAAATGGATCGTAAATCATCATGGGTGGAAGCTGAAAATGCGAATCCAGATCAAATTGCCATTCATGCCAAGAGAATTGCAGATACTCCAGGTACCCATAGCGTAACTTATGAAAATCACATTGACAAGATTGAAATTCTGCATGAAGCTAAAGGTCGCGAAGGATTTGCATCAGGTGCTGTTTTAGCTGCTGAATTTATGGCGGGTAAGAATGGAATCTATACTATGAATGATTTATTGGCTCAAAATTAATTGCCCATTTTTTCCGTTTATACACGCACATTTCCGTGCATAATAGTTTTAACAAACGTTAAATAACAAACCATCTAGTGAATTCAATGCCAATTCAATAATTACACTACTTTAGCAACGATTTAAACACAAAATTCATGTCTCTAATAATTACACTCCTACTTTTAATTGCCATGTTTGTAGCTTTATATAAGCTCTTTCCTAAGGCAGGTTATAAAGGCTGGTATGCGTTTATTCCAATTTACAATTTTGTTATTTGGTTGAAGGTAATTGAAAAACCGTGGTGGTGGATTTTTCTATTACTATTTCCTGGTCCTAACGTATTGATGTTGATGATTATGTCTGTAAATACGGGAACCGTTTTTGGATATCGTGAACCTAAAGATGTTGCATTTGGAGGACTCTTACCATTTATCTACCTACCTTATTTAGCATTTAAAGAAGACCCGACACATATCGGTCCGATTGATCGTGAAAGATATCCTAAGACTTCTGCGATGGAGTGGCGTGATGCGATTCTATTTGCAGTCGTTGCAGCAAGTATCATTCGTACTTACACTTTCGAAGCATTTACGATTCCAACCGGATCCATGGAGAAATCATTGTTGATAGGTGATTATCTATTCGTAGACAAATTAGCTTATGGACCAAAAACTCCGGTAACTCCATTGGCATTCCCATTTGCGCACCATTCGCTTCCTGCAACAAACAACACTATTCCAGCCTATTTAAAATGGTTGAAACTTCCATTTTATCGTCTTCCGGGATACTCTCATATCGAAAGAAACGATGTAGTTGTATTTAACTATCCTGAAGGTGATACTGTAGACGTAGAATGGCAAGCCAACAAAAGTTTCAATGCGATGATTCGTGAGGAAGCTCTCAATCTGAAATATGATGATTTCAGAAATAAACGTGCAATTAAACCTGATGCGCAATACAACAAAGTAGCGCATGATAGAATTGTAAAAAATAGACCGCTTACTATTCGCCCAATCGATAAAAGAGAAAACTACATCAAAAGATGTGTAGCAATTCCGGGTGATGAAATCGAAATCAAGGAAAGTATCTTATACGTAAATGGCGAGAAAGCGTTTATGGCTGAAGATATGCAGTATGCTTATTACGTGCAGTTCAAAAAGTCATTGGCGTTAGACAATCAGGGACGTGTTTCTGATAAAGCTAAAATGCGCCTAAAAAAGAAATATAATGTCAACCTTCAGGATATCCTTCAGTTGAATGGCGGGACTTTATTCCGTTTTCCTTTATCACAGGAAATGAAGGATAAATTGAGTAAGGATCCAAATGTAGCATCCATTCAAAAAGCGGTAAATCCCAAAGGAGAATATAGCTTTATTGATAAGTTGATTGTTCGTAACGAATTTGGAGCTGATTTTGCGAATTATCTGGAACAAGAGGGAATTACCAGTCCCAAATACCCATACTATCCTAACGTAAAAGAATACAACTGGACGGAAGACAATTTTGGACCTCTTGTCATTCCTAAAGAAGGAATGACCATTGATTTGACTTTAGAAAATTTACCACTATTTAGTCGTCCAATTTCGGTGTATGAGCACAACAAATTGGAAGTGAAAAATGGTAAGATATTCATCAACGGAGAAGAAACAACTACCTATACATTCAAAATGAACTATTACTGGTTGATGGGTGATAATCGTCATAATTCTGCCGATTCCAGATTCTGGGGATTTGTTCCTGAAGATCACGTAGTGGGTAAAGCTGCATTTGTTTGGTTATCTATCGACCCAGAATTAAGTTCTTCTGATGGTAAATTCCGTTGGGACAAAATGTTTAGAGTTGTAAAATAAACCTATGAAAGTAAGTGGGTTTACCTTCATTCGAAATGCGATCAAACTGGACTATCCCATTGAGGAAGCCATTCGATCTATTTTACCACTTTGTGATGAAATCGTAGTTGCCGTAGGTAATTCCGAAGATCGAACTTTAGAACTAGTTAAAAGTATCGATCCTAAGATTCGAATTATCGAAACCATTTGGGATGATTCTTTACGTGAAGGTGGTCAGGTACTCGCTATTGAAACCAACAAAGCTTTTGAAGCCATTTCGAAAGACAGTGATTGGGCCATCTATATTCAAGGTGATGAAGTGATGCATGAAGATTATTACGAGCACATTCGTGAAGCCATGCATAAATACGCCAACGATGATGAAGTGGATGGACTCTTATTCAACTACCGTCATTTTTATGGTTCATACGATTATATTGGAGACGCCATTCAGTGGTATCCTAAAGAAATCCGGATTATTAAGAACAATCCTGAGATTTACTCTTTTGGAGATGCGCAAGGGTTTAAAAAAGGCCAGGGAGAAAAACTAAATGTGGCTGAAATTGATGCCTATATTCATCATTATGGCTGGGTCAAAAGTCCAGATGCGATGCAAAGAAAACAAGAAAGTTTCCACCGCCTATGGCATGATGATCAATGGATGGAGAAAAACATCGCCAAAGCGGAAGAGTTTGATTATTCAGAAATCAATACGTTGTGGAAATTTGAAGGGCAACACCCTAAAGTGATGCAAAAACGTATTGATGAAAAAGGATGGAAATTCGATCACGATATTTCCAGGAACTCATTCTCATTTAAAGAACGATTTAAAAAGTGGGCGCAAAAAATTACAGGGAAACCACTTGGGGAATATCAGAATTATAAAGTTGTTAGGTAATTTATTATCTGGTAGTTGTACCAAACTTCCGTTTCAACTCTCTTAAAATATCTTCCAGGCCATTGCTTTTGATCACCAATGCTGTAGATAGTAACATTCCGGTTTTTCCAGATGGCATTCCCTTACGTTCTAACCATTCTAAATAATGCACAGGAACATCACAAATTAGTTGTCCTTCATACTTGCCAAAATACATTTTTGTAGTGACCAGCTCTTTGAGAATTTTCGGATCAAATAATGGAAGTGCTTCTGCCATAACTAAGCCTTCACTTCAATACGTTCACCAAATATTTCAACCATATCCCCTGCACGCATTTTCTTTCTTTTTGCGGTCTCCACTGCTCCATTCACCTGAACTTCTCCATCTGTAATAAATAGATTGGCTTGTCCTCCTGATTCCGCAATATTCATCATCTTCAACAGTGCATTCAACGGAATAAACTCATTCCCATTTAAACTAAATTCCATGGATTCTTTGTTTTGGACAAATGTAAAACTTCCATTTTGCTACTCCGTTCAATACTTCTAAATTTGTTAGACCATGGAAATTAGATTTCAGACCAAAGAGGAAAGTAATACATCGCAAGAACAAGAATTCTTGAAATTAACTGGTATAGAACGTTTTTATGCCTTTTTAAATCTTTCTTATCGCCTTAGAAATCTGCCTGTAAAGAATAAGAGGAAATCTAAAAACAACTTTGAAATCGTTATTAATCGTGGATAACGTCTGGGGAGAAAATATTGATCAATTCATTGATTTAGCCAATAAATATAAAGTTAAAATGCTGTTAGTTGGAGGTGGTGCTGTTAATTTCCACGGTTATCAACGTCATTCTGCAGATGTCGACTTCTGGATTGAAACAAGTGCTAAAAATTTCGAAAATCTTATTCTGGTATTGAACGATTTGGGATATGAAATAACCGATTTCCCTGATCAAGTAAAAAAACAACTTCAAAATATCTCTATTAAATTCTCCCCTACAGATTTAAATCTTGAACTCATAACTAAATTTACTTCATCAAAGACTTTTGAAGAAGCTTATAAGAATAGTGAACTCGTTGAAGTAAACAAAAACAAAATACTTAAATGGAGAGTTCTATCTTATGACGATCTCATCTCAAGCAAATTAAAAGCGCAACGTCCAAAAGACTTACTGGATATCCAACAACTAGAAAAATTACGGAAATAGTATTTTATACTAACTCACTTTTATCTCAAATTTAGCATGATATACTTCATTTGAAGACAAACTCAAAACTCCCTCCTTCTTTTCAAAATCGCCTGTTGTATTTTCATGATCGGTGACCCCTAACCACGGTTCAACACATATAAATGGAGCTTTATGTTTCGCCCAAACACCTAGATTCTTAAAGTCAAAATAAGTCACTTCAATTGAGTGCGGGTTTTGATGATTTTTTAAGGCTACCTTTTTGGATGCAATATCTTTAAAAATCAAAGCATCATTGGCAAATAAGTCTTCCGTTAGATCAATTCTTGAACTGTTTTGAATCACATCAAATGTTTCATCAGTTTGTAAACCATTACCGGATAATACAGTAGTGGGTAAAGTTTGTTCCTGATCAAATTCCAGATAGTAATCATCATAAGATTCGTTCGGTAGTAACGGACAATTAAATGCCGGATGTCCGCCCAATGAAAACAGCATTTCATTAGTTCCCTTATTCTCAACTATATGAGATACCGTTAATTTATTGTCCTCCAACAAAAACGTGATTTCAAAATGAAAATCAAAAGGATAATGCTTCTTCACTTCCGCATCAGAATCATATGAATAAGTAACTTCATTAGTGGCTTTTCTATCGATCGTCAGATTCTCATTATGGCGAATAAATCCATGTTTAGGTACGGAATATTCCTGTCCTTTATAAGAATACACTCCATTCTTTAACGCACCGATGATAGGAAACAATACAGGAGCCGTACTGCCCCAATATTGAGCATCTCCCTGCCATATATATTCCAGTCCACTTTGTTTGGATTTAAAACTACATAACTCTGCACCTACCTCATTGATTTGAACCGTATACCGTTCGTTTTCTATTTGGTGTTTCATTGCTTAAGATTAAGCCCCAAATTTAAATGGATTCTCATCTTTTCTTGAAACTAATTCATAATTCTTTGGCACTAATATTGTCGTCTTACATAACAATTTACTCTTAATCACGTTATGAATCTAAATACCCAAAGACCTATGAAATACTTCTTGCTCCTTACCATTCCAATATTTCTTTTATCCAGTTGCGGTGGATTCAACCAAACACAAATCATTTACCATCATAGTGAATACATAGCGCCAAGTCGAAATTTAAACGTATGTAAAACATTAAAAGACAGCGTAATTATTTATGCCATTTTCGTAGATGTTAATGCATATCACCCGTGGACACAATATGATGTTGATTCCACATTAGACTCCCTGAAGAAAGCAACGACCTGGATAGAACAATTGGCAATCAAACACAATAAAAACCTTATTATTTCACCAGTTATTCACTCACAACAATCCAAACTGTCTCTTTCTGAAAATAAAATCAAGCCTTATGATTTAAGTCTTGATTTAGGATTACTTCATTCTTCTAACCACAAGAAACTTCGAACTGTTGATGCCTGGGCTAACAAAATCGCCATTTACGCATCACGAGGAGTCAAAAAAACTGAGGAACGTAAAATGAAGACCAAAAACAAGGTTATGAACTTGGAACGTCTAATCGCTCGTTTACGCAACGAATATCGCACAGATAATGTTGCAGTGATGTTTTTTGTAAATGGATACTATGAAAACACTCCTTCAGCATCATACCACACGTATTCAAATGGACCAGATGTAGAATACTCTATTATTACAAATAAAAACCCTGCGGTCATCGTACACGAATTCCTTCATCTATTTGGTGCTGTTGATTTGTACCCAACGGTCACGCATAATTTCAACTATGAAGAAATTGAGGAAAGTTATCCCAATGAAATTATGCGTATCCAGCATAAGTCATTGGACAAATTGATGATTTCTCCAATTACAGAGTATTACATCGGTTGGATCGATGATCTAGACCACGACAATACGCGACTACTCTATCACAAATACAATGTTTTAGAATATTAGTAATACTTCTTCTTTAACCAAAAAGCGACACGAACCAACAAGATTAACGCAGGCACTTCTACCAATGGACCAATCACTCCAGCGAATGCCTGTCCGGAGTTTAGTCCGAATACCGCAATCGCTACTGCAATGGCCAATTCAAAATTATTCCCTGTGGCTGTAAATGAAATCGAAGCATTCTTTTGATAATCCGCACCTAAAGCACGGCTCATAAAGAAACCTACAATAAACATCACCAAAAAGTAAATCAGAAGTGGAATAGACACCCTTATTACATCCATTGGAATCTCTACGATCAACTCACCTTTTAAAGAGAACATCAATACAATGGTGAACAACAATGCGATTAGCGTAATTGGAGAGATAGTAGGAATAAACTTCGTTTTATACCATTCTTCACCTTTCATATTCACCAAAATGGTTCTACTTAAAATTCCCATCAAAAATGGAATCCCGAGATAAATAGCCACACTTTCTGCAATAGTACCAATGGAGATATCTACGATCGCTCCTTCAAACCCAAAATACGGTGGCAATACAGTGATAAAAATCCATGCGTAAAAACTATATCCAAATACCTGAAAAATACTGTTCAAAGCCACCAAAGCAGCCCCATACTCTCTACTGCCATCAGCCAAATCATTCCAAACCAAAACCATAGCGATACAACGTGCCAATCCGATTAAAATCACCCCGACCATATACTCCGGATAATCTTGCAAAAACACCAATGCCAATACAAACATGAGTATTGGACCAATGATCCAATTCAAAATTAAAGACACGGATAGCAGCTTCACATCTTTTAAAACCTTTGGTAGTAGTTTATAATCCACTTTAGCCAATGGTGGATACATCATCAATATCAATCCTATTGCCAAAGGAATGTTTGTAGAACCACTAGTCATTCCATCAATACTTGACGCAATAGACGGCACAAAATAACCTAACCCAACACCAACGGCCATAGCGAGAAAAATCCACAGGGTTAAATACGAATCTAGAAAGCTTAATTTTTTAGTTGACATTCTTGTTGATTTTTGAGAATACATAAAACATTTCAGAAGCGATTTGCATAGACCTTTGATCATACATTTCCACTTCCTGCGCTGTCCCGTCAAATGCTTTTGGGTCCTCGTAGTTTACCGAAATACGTTTTTCAGTTCCGGGTATAAACGGACAATTTTCATCTGCATGATCACACGTCATTACGGCAGCAAATTTTGGAAATTGATTTACCGGATCATCAAATAATTTAGAAAACATCACCTGCTTATCCGCTTTCAATGCGTATTCCACAGAATACTTTGGGTTTTCTAGCCCTTCAGAAGTAATCCCAAATCCCATACGTTTTAACGAGGCTACTGCTCGAGAATTAAATTCGGTGACTTCAACACCTCCAGATAAACATGTGGTTGGGATCTCAAATGCATGTGACGCTACAGTGGCCCAGATTTGTGCAAACTGACTTCTTCTGGAATTATGGGTACAAATGAAATTTAAAACAATGTCCTCTTTTTCATCGACTTTGGCTTGAACATAATCAATCAATACTTGCAGCAATGCCTTTCTTTCTTCTGGAATCGGTTGCTGTAAAATTTGTTCAATACTTGAATCTAAGTTCATTTTTATGGCATTTGATTAAAGGTCACTTCGACTCCGCTCAGTGACCTTTAAAATTCATCTTTAATGATTTAACAACAACCTCCGCCTGGAGTACAGCATGAACTTTCTCCAACGTCAGCCAATGCTACTTTTGGTTTCTCTTCAGGAATTCCACATTTATCTTTTGCCAAACAATCGGTCACCAATGTGGTGAGCAGAAATTGTGTTCCGTCAAATTCCAACCCATATTTTCCAATGGTGGTATCCTGGTACTCCACTTCAATTTCATGATCTTCGATTCCCAAAACTCTTTCGGAAAGTTGAATGATATCCAATAGTTTCTTTGGTTTTAATAAATGATCAATATCCTTTTCGTCTTCCCATAACTGGAAATTCACTTTATGCTCCGTACGAATGGTTCCACCACAATCGATAAAATTCTTAGTGATTACCCCTACTTCCGTGATATGAAAATTTTGAGGAACATATGTTCCGTTTGGTAATTGGAATTTCAAACTCTCTAAGTTTGATAAAACGCTTTTTACTTCTGATAGTTTCATCGTTCTAATTTTAACTGATTTAACAACAGGTTGTCGGATCGTTATATTGATCAAACAACGCATTAAACAGGGTCTTGATTTCGTTCCATTTTGCGGAGTTGATACAATAACTCACCGATACTCCTTCAATGGTGCCCTGTATGATTCCTATATTCTTTAATTCTCTTAAATGCTGACTAATTGTAGCTTGAGCCAAACCCAACTCTTCTACTAAATCGCCATTAATACACGCATTTGCCTTTAATAAATAATCAATTATAGCTACGCGCGCAGGATGTGCCATGGCCTTCGCAATTCTGGCAATTTCATTTTGTTCGTCTGTAAACAAATCTGATTTTGTGACTCCCATAACCCTTCTATTGTTTCATTGCAATATTACGATGAATATCTTAACTACAACTCTTTTTCTGATTTTTTTTGAAAAAATTTACATTTCCATATGATGTTCTTTGTGAGATTTACTTCCCATTTCAGGACTCATCATGCTAGGTTTCCCTGCTAGTTGTGCAGCAGCATCAATTGCAAATGTGCCATGTATAGCGATTTCTTCACCGGATTCCAATCCACTTAAAATCACATATCCATCACCCAATTCCGGCCCTACAACAACTTGGCGTAGCACAAATTGAATTTCAGATGCGTTTTTCATTTTCACATAAACCACTGATCGTTTCCCGGTCCACATCACTGCGGATTTCGGTACGACAATCGCTTCCGGTTCATCATTCAATTTACTTTCTATGATCCCACTCACAAACATTTCCGGTTTTAATCTTTCATCCGTATTCGGCATTTCAATTCTCGCACGTGCCACTCTTGTTTTAGGATGAATTACCGGATCAATAAAACTAATCTTCCCGGAAAACTGTTCGCCTGGTAGAGACTGAATCGTAAATTGTACCCAATCTCCCACTTTTACCCAGGGTAAGTCTTTTTCATACACATCTATCATGACCCACACCTTAGATAAATCTGCTACTTCATATAGCGAATGACCCTGCATAATATGATCTCCAACATTCACACGCTTTAAGACCACTACCCCGGAAATATCCGAATGAATCGGGAATTCTTCGGTCACATTACCCGATTTTAAAATTCCATCGATTTGTGCATCACTCAGTTTCCAGTTTTTCAGTTTTACCCGTGACGCTTCGTATAATTCCGGTTGATGAGATCTGATTTTATGCGCTTCAATCAATTCTTCCTGAGCCGTTACCAATTCCGGAGAATAGACATAGGCAATCACCTGACCTTTACGTACAAACTCACCAGTATAACTGATCAATAATTTCTCGATTCGTCCACCAATATGCGAAGTTTGTGAAAAAACATAGCGTTCATCCGGTTGAACCTTTCCATTTAATCGCAACTCCTTTGTGGGCTTCTTTGTAGCAATCTTTTGTGTTTGAATTTCAGCCAACTTCATCGCAGATGACGACATCTTGATTGCTGCAGGATTGTCTTGATTCGTTTCGTTTTTTACCGGAATCAATTCCATCCCACAAATAGGACAATCCCCAGGTTCATTCTTACGAATCTGGGGATGCATGGCACAAGTATACGTTTCATTTTGATCTGCATGCTGATGCAATTCATGAGTTTCTTTCTGACTTTTATCTGAATTGGACGTAATCTTTGCGATACCAAACCCTAATGCAATAAGCACCAGGTATCCAATCAGTTTTTTATAATTTAAATTTTTCATTTGATTTCTTTTTTAAGGAAATGGATCTCCTGTTAAATATTTTAATCTGGCTAAAGCAATGTGATACTCTTTCATAGCCACCACTTGCGCTTTTTGATACTGTAATAACTCCTGTTGCATTCTCAAAACTTCTTCAAAGTCTTTTCCCGAATTGCTATACGATGCCATCAAGATTTTAATTGCCATTTCAGAGTTTTTAATCTGTCTTTGATAAGAATCCAATTTCTCTACGGATATCTCCAGGGTGTATCTAGCCAGTTCATAATCCGTCATTAATGTATTCTCGTAATCATGTTGTTCCAGTTGCAGCGCTTTCTCCTTTAACTCAGCTGTACGAACTGCACTTTTGTATTTCTTTCGATAAATGGGGAGCGTCATAGAAACCATAGGCATCCATGCATCTCTCCCACTATTTTGAACAACGCTTTCACTATTCCCTACAAATACATAATCTACCCCTACACCGATCATAGGATGTCCCTGCTTCTTTGCGACTATCTGCTCTGCCTTTGAGGATTCGATTTGCAAATCATAGGCGCGTAAAACCGGATTTCCCAGGATACTATCTCCTATGATTTCATCCTTTGAAATCTTTAACTCCCTTGGGATATAGACCACCATTGAATCTTCACGGTTCAGCAAGCGATTAAATCTAACTTCCAATGGATATTTTTGAGAACGGAGCACTTCAATTTCTGTCTGCGCATTTTCCAATAGAATATCTACTCGAATGACATCCACCATACTTCCAATCCCATTTTTATACTTTACTGTAGAGATTTGCTTGAAGTTTTCCAAGATTTTAATGTTTTCCTCATGTAACCGAATCGTTTGGTGTAACTCATATATCGGATAATATGCGGATTTCACCTCATAATACAATTGATACCTGGCTTCCAGAAACTCCTGATATCTCGACTGTGCCATTAAACTATCTCTTTGAGAATTCGCTTTCAAGGTGCCAAACCAGGGAAACATTTGTGTCAAACTTAATTTCGCTTGTTGGGGCCCTACTCTGGTTTCAATAGGCTGAACGAAATAGCCAAATGACAATGTTGGATCCGGAAGACCATTTGATTGTGCAACCTTTTCTACGGCCATTTCAAATCGGGTATACTTCGCTTTTAAACCGGGATTACCTGATGCAGCCATCTTTAAATATTCATGCAATTCTGGTGGCATACTCTGTCCCTGTGCAACTATTTGAATACTCAGGACTACGCAAACCATCAGATATATTTTTAATACTCTTTTCATTTTTAGAATTTTAAGGTTCTAACTTTTTTCTATTCAACTGGTACTCTGCCCGCCAGCTATACAACACTGGTACAATGAAGAAGGTTATTGATGCGACTACCATTCCACCAAATGCCGGAATAGCCATTGGAATCATAATATCTGCACCGCGTCCGGAAGATGTCAACACCGGGAGCAATGCGATAATCGTTGTAGCAGATGTCATCACGGCTGGTTTAATTCTACGTAACCCTGCATGTATTACCGCTTTTCTGATTTCAGCCTTAGATTGTGGTTTAAACTGCGCAAAGCTTTGATCCAAATAGGTACCGATCAAAACTCCGTCATCAGTGGCAATTCCAAATAAGGCAATAAATCCTACCCATACAGCGACACTCAGATTAACGGTATGCATTTGAAATAATTCACGCATATTTTCTCCGAAAAAGCTAAAATTCATAAACCAGGATTCCCCATACAACCACAACATCAGAAAAGCGCCACTAAATGCCATTGCAATTCCTGTAAACACCATCAGTGATGTGGTGATTGATCTAAACTGGAAATACAGAATCAAGAAAATAATCAATAGCACCGCAGGCACAATAAAAGACAATCTTTTCTCTGCTCGCACCTGATTTTCATAATTCCCCGAAAACTTGTAACTCACTCCGGGAGGAATTTCCAAAGCTCCCGAATTAATTTGCATTTGAATATAATCCTGAGCGGCTTCAACCACATCGACCTCCGCAAATCCATCACGCTTATCAAACAACACATAGCCCACCAGGAATGTATCTTCACTTTTGATCATTTGTGGTCCACGTACATATTCCACATCCACCAGATCACCCAAAGGAACTTGCGTCCCCGTTGGTGTTGGAATCAAAATGCTTCGAATCGCTTCCGGGTCATCACGCAACTCCCGAGGGTATCTTACGCGAACCGGAAAACGTTCACGGCCTTCAACGGTTGAAGTTAGCGTCATTCCACCAATCGCGGTTTCTATGATTCTCTGTACATCGTTCACCAATAATCCATAACGTGCAATTTTGGAGCGATTGATTTTTAGATGAATGTAAGGTTTCCCCACTATTCGATCTGCAAATACGGCTTCTGTTTTTACTGAAGGCACTTCTTTAAGCACGGACTCCAATTCAATTCCAAATTGTTCAATCGTTGCCAAATCCGGTCCGTATACTTTAATTCCCATTGGTGCACGCATTCCAGTTTGTAACATAACTAAACGTGTTTCAATAGGTTGAAGCTTTGGTGCAGATGTGACCCCCGGTAACTTGGTATACTTCACAATTTCTTTCCAAATATCATCCGGAGATTGAATGTCATCACGCCAATTTCTAAAATATTCGCCATCCGAATCTGGTACTAATTGATCCGTAGAAATCCTTTTGATGAGCAATCTTTTTCTAGATACGGCATTTCCATTTTTTAAAATAAACCATCCTTTTTCATTTACTTTAAATGGCACTTTATATCCTTTCTCATCAACTACATATTCGGATTTATAATTAATTACATTTTCATACATAGAAATAGGCGCAGGATCCAAGGCCGTTTCCGCACGTCCCATCTTTCCTACAGCCAAATCCACCTCTGGAATATTTGCCAATAACATATCCAATTGCTGGACAACTTCTTTATTCTGTTCAACTCCTGCATGCGGCATTGAAGATGGCATCAATAAAAAACTCCCTTCGTCCAAAGCTGGCATAAACTCTTTGCCAATTCCTGGAAACGTATGTGCCAAAGATGACCAGACCGCTGTTGTACGAATATTCCACCCTACGCGATCCAAGCCTTTCGCGGCAAAACCAAATGTGGAATTATAACCGATCCAACTCATGAGTCCAATAAGCATCAAAACAGCTGGAACCATTAGAAATCTTTTTTTATGAATTAGGACCATATTTAAAATCCGCTCATAATAATGTTCCAATGCGTAGAAAACACCTAAGATCAATGCCACGATTAGAACCACGAACATGTAATTCAACATCAAAGATTCTCCTGCTCCTAATGGCATCCATGATTTAGCCAATAACCAGGTTACCGAAACTAATGTGATGATCACTGCATAATTTTCAGTAAAGAAGTTAGGCACTGATATTCTGGAAACTACCCCGCCAATGATTCCAAAAGCGGCCACTGTAATTCCAGCCCAATGGAATCCAAAAATCAATAGACCTATACCCAAAACAGTTAATGCAACATGAAAAACCATTCCCTTGACATCCTTCTTAATTTTAAATCCGAATACTGCATGCGCCAGAGCTGGTAAAATCAATAACGCTACGATCAATGAAGCCAACAGCGCAAAGGTTTTGGTAAACGCCAATGGCTTAAACAATTTCCCTTCAGCCGCTTCCATCGTAAATACCGGAATAAAACTCACAATGGTTGTGGACACTGCCGCCAATATGGCTGAACTCACTTCAGCTGCGGCATTATAAATAGTATCAATCAATTTCTGAGTAGCCGGAGCTTCTTTGACATGTTTAATCACATTTTCTGATAACACAATCCCCAAATCCACCATAGTTCCAATCGCAATCGCAATTCCGGATAAGGCCACAATATTGGCATCTACATGAAATATTCGCATAGCGATAAAAACCATCAAAACTGCGATCGGCAATAAACTGGAAATCAGAATAGATGCTCTGAGGTTCAGCACCATCACAATCACTACCAAAATGGTAATCATCAATTCCAAAGTCAACGCTTCTTCCAAGGTTCCCAACGTCTCCTGGATCAATTGAGTACGATCATAAAATGGGACAATGGTTAATTGACTTTCGGTTCCATCAGCCAACACTTTTTTGGGTAACCCGGAAGCAATCTCATCCATCTTGCCTTTTACCTGATTGATTACCTGTAACGGATTGGCTCCATAACGCGCCACGACAACTCCTCCAACGACTTCTGCGCCATCTTTATCCAACAGACCTCTACGTGTAGCCGGACCCAGATTCACTTTTCCAATATCTTTAATTCGAATTGGTACATTATCCGCAACCGCCACTACAGCCAATTCCAAATCTTCTACAGATTTGATATATCCCAATCCACGTACTAAATATTCTGCGCGATTGATTTCTATGGTTTTTGCACCCACATCTTTATTGGAGTTCTTCACGGCATTTAACACCTTTTCCAATGAAATGTCATACGCTTTTAATGCATCCGGATTGACATCTACCTGATACTCCTGAACATAACCACCAATACTGGCTACCTCTGAAACACCGTCCACTGCATTCAACGCATATTTCACATAGAAATCCTGTACCGATCGGATTTCATGTAAATCCCAACCACCCGTTGGATTTCCTTGCGCATCCCGTCCTTCCAAAGTATACCAAAACACCTGTCCCAGAGCCGTAGCATCCGGGCCCAAAGCTGGCTGGACACCATCAGGTAACACTCCAGCGGGTAATGAATTTAATTTCTCCAAAATCCGTGATCTGGACCAGTAAAATTCTACATCATCATTAAAAATGATATAGATACTGCTAAAGCCAAATACCGAAGAACTCCGAATAGATTTTACTCCCGGAATTCCCAATAGAGAAGTTGTTAAAGGATATGTAATTTGATCTTCTATATCCTGAGGAGATCGTCCTTGCCATTGGGTAAAAACAATCTGTTGGTTCTCTCCAATATCCGGAATCGCATCCACTGCAACCGGATCAGATGGTAAAACTCCAGTATCCCATCCAAAGGGAGCTGTAATCCATCCACCCAATATAAATACCAGTGCCACGAGAATAGTCACCAGTTTATTTTCAAGAAAATATCTTATAATTTTATTTAACACAAATCATGTAATTTAATATGAATAACTCATTTAAAACACTTTACATCATGACGTAAAGTATGGTGTGAAGGATTCTTCACCCAATAAATGAAATTCTCATATTAAAAATGACTGAAACAAGATCGGTCGATCCTGTTGTATCAAGGGTGGGCTATACGCACAAAACTCAGATTTCTGTGCGATATCATTATCACAAAGATTAAAATAAACACAAGTAAAAGCTACCCAAAAAGGCACATGAATCTGCACATCAGATGCAGTAGTTTGATATGACTCATTCAATTGAATCTGTACGTAATCATCGTGACAACAATTCATTTTCTTTAGCGCATCCCCCTCACATGATTTTGGCTTTGTAGCCATTTCACAAGGTTCTGCTTCTGTGGCAAAACCTACGCTGATGTCCGCAATTTCACCCATACAATAGTGCGTAGCAAAAACCACCCCTGAATGAGAAGTCATTAACAGTAACGCAAAAAATATGGCTAAAACTTTCTTCATGATTTCCTGAACGTCACAAAAGTACAGATTTTTTAATTGGTCGGATATTCATTAACGGGTGTTTAACATGCATTTTTTCTTTTCTTGCTTTGATATATACCGTACATTAGTAGCTGTAATCCTCAAAAAGAAAAATAATGACGCTACATAATCTAACTGGACAATTTTTAGTCCATTCCAAGATGCAAAACCTATTATTCTTATTATTCATTCTGTTCATTTCCTCCTGCAAAAAAGAAGAACCTGTAAGCCAGGTTAAATACAATTATCTTAATCAAAACTTAAAGACGGACTATTCCTTCAATCCAAACTCTTATTGGGTGTATGAAAATCAAAATTCAAATATTGATAGTGTGGTTTTAGTAAATCAAGAAACGGGGTTCACTTCGGTCTGTCCCCAAAATGATTGTGCCAGAAATGAATTTATCACTCTAACTTTTAAAAGTATGAGCCGTGGTGTTTCTTTCAACCAATATCTCATGTCAAACTTTATTCGATATAATGGTGGAGGCACCTTTGGACAACACGGACAACCTATCCATATTTTGAACAGAGATCAAGGATATCAGTTTAACGGATTGGTCGTTGGAGAAGTCTTCGATAGTCTTCAGGTATCCAATACAATGTATTATAATGTAGAAAAAATGACCGTGCAGGCAGATCAACAATTTCAGAAAAAATTTGATTATGATCGTGATTTTTATTTTGTGCCTTCCATTGGAATCGTTCGTATCGTCATACATGATCACAAACAGGGAGTCATTACCTGGGATTTAAAAAGGTATCATTTGGAGTGATCAAAAACTATAAGTCAAAATATCTAAAACACCTTCCCTTCTAAACAATGCTTAAGATCGGTTCATTGAGTAATCAATTCCAAAAACGAAGTATCTTAATCTTAACAGATTTACTAGAGACCATAAAGCCAAAGCTCAAAATACAAACTTAAATGAGAAGATATTTATCAACCTATAAGGTGCTTAATCGTGGAGAGTTGACAGTTACACTGCCTTTTATTCTCTTCATGTTAGTAATGATGTCTTTAGGCGTATTTGTTGCTCTAAATACTGATTCCATTTTTTATGTGGTGAGTTTAATGGCTTTAAGTTTTATTTTACCAATTTTCTTGTATCAACACCAAAAAATAAAATGGAAGCTTTGGGCCTTTGAAAATGTTAGAGATTTATCTGATCTACTAACCAAAGAGACAAGTTCCTTACTTTTATCAGGAAACAATCCGCTTGAAGAAAAGACCATTTTGTCTTATAAAAAAGATAAAGAACGCATAAAAAAAATTGCATTCGAAAGAAAACGGAATAAAACGTTTGCACTGGAAATAGAAGACACATTTCTTCCAGCAAAGACAGAAATAAAATATTCTATTATTTACTATTTATTTTTCTTACTAATTGGAATCTCTATTGGGTATGTATTCTTTCTAATCCCAACAAATACAGGAGATGCAATATTTGGCAAGGTAGTTTGCGGAATTAGCGCGTTATTATTTATCCAATGGTCAATTAGACGTTTAATGGATAGAGACTTTATCTTAAAATTAAGTCATCAGGGTATCGAGTTAAGAAAGTATGGGGTGTTAAGTTGGGATAAGATTGAAAACCTACAAGTTTTTTCCAGAATCCACCATCGAGGTTCGAAACGTTCAACTCGGGAGAAAAGCCTCGAATTTTCATTTAAGCATGGAGGGGAAATGAAAACGTTAAAATTTAACATCCGTACCTTAAACATCTCAATGCCAGACTTAGATGAAACGATAAAAATTTATCAATTAAGGCATAAGAAAAGAATTAAAGTCTCTAACACCGTGTGAATTTCATAGCGATTTTGGCAGTTTGTGGTAATTCTCAAACCATTGAAAATGAAAATCAGATACTTATTCATAATACTAATTCTATCAGCTTCCATTAGTAGTTGTACCCCATCTGTATTGGTATGCTATTTAAAGTTTTCCGATTACAAGAAGACCTACGATTTCAACTTTTCAAAGACTGAATTGAAAAACCGAATTGTGGAAGCTTATACCTATGATAAAAGTCTACTTTTAAAGAATTTTGGTCTTACATTAATTGAAGAGGAAACGGTTAATTCAGAATACAGAAAAAGTGTTGAAGTTTGGTTGGACAAGGGAGATTGGGATGATGTAAAATCAGAAATTAGAAACAATACATCTGACACTTTAAACCTTTTAATAGGTAAACATCATAGTAGAAAGCAAATTCAGTTATTGGCAATTATAGCCGGTGACAGTACGATGTCTAGTTTAACCATAATGAACATTGAATACCAAAGAAAGAGAGCTTGTGAAAATGAGAAGATGTATCACAAACTCAAAATTTCAAATCAGATTGATCAGAAATTGATTAAAAAATTAGAATAACTACTCCCAAAACTGCATAAATGAAAAAAATAATCTATTACGTAGCAAGTTCCTTAGATGGGTACATTGCTGGCCCAAATGGCGATATCAGTCAATTTATTTTACAAGGAAAAGGTGTTGAGAAATATCAATCTGATCTGGCTAATTTCGAAACGGTCATTATGGGGCGAAAGACCTATGAATTTGGTTTTCAATTTGGACTGGAACCGGGACAACCTGCATATCCCAATATGGCGCATTTCATCTTCTCCGATACATTAAAGATTGACCATCTTGCTCCATCGGTAAAAATTGAAAAACTACATATTGATACCATCAATGAAATTCGTCAAAATGCGCAAACCGATATTTACTTATGTGGTGGAGGTGAATTTGCCGGCTGGTTATTGGACAACGACTTGATTGACCAATTGAAAATCAAATTAAACCCTGTTGTTCTAGGAAATGGGACGCCTCTATTTGGTTCTTCTACAACAGCCGTAAAATGGAAACTCACGGACCAGGAATCGTTTTCGGATGGGCTGCAAATATTGACATATAACAAATAGGAATAAAAACATACTAAAAAAGTCAAATTAAAAGTAAGGTCAGTGATTATAGAAAAAAATAAAATCAAAAACGGAGTTCATTTAGGTCTGGCCATTTTGTTGTTTTTGATCTTTAATTCTTTGGCACTATTTGCTTGGATTCAATCTGAAGAAATTGATCTTAAAAGCAAACTCATTATAAGTTTTTTTGCCTTAATCTCATTTTTAATATTAACGTCAAACATTAAAATGAAATTGAGAAAACTGTTATCGAATGATCCTGAATTTGAAATCTCTAATACTCAATTAATCATATACGATAATTCAAACTATTCGACTGTTAAACTCTCGGATATAGAACAAGTAGAAATAATTAAGTGGAGAAGAGATACATTTATTGGAATTGGCTTAAATTCAAAAACTAATCTTCAAGGAAATTTAACAGAGACTGAGCGTAAACGTCTCAAACTACCAACAGGTAATTATCGCTGGCTTCTATTTGATTTAAGTTTTGCTAAAATTAAACCCGAAGAATTTAAGATTGAATTAGAAAAATCGCGTATCAAACAGAACATGGTTCTGAAGAATTGAGATCTCACCACCCATCCAATAACCCTTATATAATTGACAGTAAATATCTTAATACGAATATTAGAATTAAGCGCTTATGATTGACATTTTATTTTCTAAGCCTAATTAACGTATCTTGGTCAAATAATCTTCAACTAAAAACTTATGACACCATTTTATCAACCTGGACATTTTTTAATCAAAACCGGAACAACCACCTATACAGAGAATATTTGGGTAAACCTTGAAGGCGGAATTGGCATCGGTCCGGTGACGCAATCTAAAATTCAAAATGCAAATGGGGATTGGTATCATCTAATTACCATACATACGGTATTTAATGGCTCAAATGACCCTTTTCCTCATACCTGGAATCAAGGATTTGAATTAACCCTGGATTCAAAATTTACGGGAGTTCAAATCGATTTATATAATTATGAAGGCACATTATACTGCTCTGCTTTTGATCGATTAGAAGATGCTTATACAGATTAAGTCGCGTTGATACCGATAGGTTTACAACTGAAATTGAACAGGTTAAAATATTTTATACATTAGTGACTCAATAATGACTGAAAAACACAAACCTGCAATCAAATATCAATGAAACAAATACTCTATCTCCTTTTGTTCCCCGTATTATGCTATTCCTGTAGTTCGGAGGATCAAAAACCTCAACAAGTTACTCTAGAAAAAAACCATATTGAAACATTATTTTCAGAAATTGAGCTTGGAAAATACCCCGCAACTAATGCTATCCTTATTTCTCAAAATGACAGTCTGCTTTTTGAAAAATACTTCAATGGTTACGGGAAAGACAGTTTACAAGATGTTCGATCCACTACAAAATCTATTACCGCCTTGTTGGCCGGAATAGCTATGGATCAAGGAATTCTAAAAGTAGACGCTCCTATCTTAAGTTATCTCACGCAGTACAATAAAAGTAATCTTGACCATTGGGACGATAGAAAATCTTTGATTACGGTTGAAGACTTGTTAACCATGCGTACCGGAATTGGCTGCGAACAGTTTTTTGGAGATCTGGGGTTTCCTGATTGTGAAGAAAAAATGTTCGACCAAAAAGATTGGGTAAAATATGGTCTTGATCAAGAAATGGCTTTTGCTCCAAAAGAAAAATGGCTCTATACGGGAACTGCGCCAATGATTATGGGTGCGGTAATTAGCGAATCGTCTCAAACCAGCATTGCCGATTTTGCTGCCAAAAATTTATTCGCTCCTTTAAACATTACGAACAATTACCAATGGGCAAAAAATGAAGCTACTGGAAGATATTTTACAGCTGGTAATCTGAGAATATCCCCCAGGAATATGGCTAAAATTGGTCATATGGTCATCCATAATGGGAAGTACAACGGACAGCAGGTGATTTCGGAAAAAATGATCCATGAAATTTTAGATGAAAAAGTCAAATTACCAAATGATTATTCTTTTTTCAAAACAGCCGGAAATTCCTGGGAAGGACAAGAATCCGCTTCATATGGTTATTACTGGTACACCGAAAAGGTAAAAATTAACGAGAAGGAAATCACGCTTAAATTCACGTTCGGAAATGGGGGAAATTATATCATTCTTATTCCTGAATTAAATGATTTGGTTGTGGTATTCACCGGAAGCAATTATGGTAAACCTATTTTAAACAAGCAACCATTTGATATGATGTACAGATATATTCTTCCTTATTTTATTGAAAAATAGAATGAATTTAACACGCTATGTAAATTGCATTCTGAATAAATGAAACAGCTACTCTTCATATTGCTTAGTCTCCTTTATTTAGGAGGATTCGCTCAAAATGTGAGTACCTGGATTACACCAGATACGTTACTAGATGATTCACTAAGAATATTATCTATCGAAGAAAAAGGTGTTGATCATAGAGCTCTTTATTTTGAGTACTTTAATTCTGGCATGTTGCAAAAAGAAACTTTTGTAACATGGAAAAATAACATTCAATATGAACGAATCACTGAATATCATGAAAATGGACAAATGAAAGCCCGTTATTTCTGGTATATGATTAATAAAACATTCTTTGGAAAATCAAGTTTAGATGGTATGTACTCAGCATATGACGAACAAGGGAATTTACTTCAATCCATAATGTATCAAAACAACAAAATGAATGGTGAACATATGGTCTATTATGCTAATGGGAAACCCAAGAACAGCAGTACATACGTAAATGATTTACGTGATGGCAATCAAACCACATATTACTCCAACGGGAAAATCGCATCAGAATTAATCTATGAACAAGACCGACTTATAGCCGCCAAATACTTTAATGTTGAAGGTATCATGTTTGAAAACAATGCGTTTTCCCATGGAGAGGGGAAATTATTCTTTTATGAATATGGAGAATTGAAAGGCTATTGTTGGTTTAAAAAAGGAAAACCTAAAAAATGTAATTGCGACTGTGATTCGTGATCATTCGCTATAAAAAATAAAATGGCAAACGAAATGTTTATAATAAACCTCACTTATAAAACTGAATTAGATACAGTGGATCAATATTTAGAAGAGCATATTGAATATCTAAATAAACAATATGAACTGGGTTATTTTCTGGCTTCGGGAAGAAAAATACCCAGAACAGGAGGCATCATCTTGTCCAACGTTGAATCCAAAACTCAACTGGAAGAAATAATCGAAAAAGATCCGTTTAAACATCACGATTTAGCAGATTACGAACTGACTGAATTTGTTCCTAGTAAGACCTCAGACGAATTAAGTTTTTTAATCCCAAAATAGTGTTATGATTCACAGACTAGAGTTCTCCATCGATATCCAGGCCAACAAAAGCACAATTTGGAAAGCATTGTGGGATGACCACGCTTATCGCCAGTGGGCAGGTGTTTTCTTTAAAGGGTCCTATATCGTATGTAGTGATTGGCAAGAAGGCAATATCATTCAGTTCCTCGGACCGGATCAAAATGGAATTTATAGTAAAATTGAAACGCATCATCCTAATGATATCATCCAATTTAGACATCTGGGAAATGTAGTAAATGGTGAGGAACAACCTATTGATGAGGAAACAAAAAAATGGTCCGGTGCAACTGAAATTTACAAACTTATTGAAGGTGATGGCTCAAATACACTTCATATTGAAATCGATGTTATGGATGAGCATCTGGAGTTTATGAAAAATACTTTTCCTCAAGCTTTAGAAAAAATAAAAAGTAACTGTGCTTAAAGGTTATATGCTTAAACTTAAGATCATATCGTTTTGTTTTGTCCTGCTTATGGTGAGTTGTTCCTGTCAGGATTCAAATGAGAAAGTAAATCATCAAATCGTTTTCAGCGATTTAGTCCACCTTGAAAAATTGACATCTGTTGAAATGCGTAACAATTCGGGAACCTTTAACCTGACAGATGCTCAAATCAAAAAACTCAAAACAGAATTGAATCAAATGATCTATGCACCTCACATGTCAGCAAAAGTAGGAGCCATTCAAATTAAACTTAAAATCAATAATCAAGACTTCTATATTTCAACCGCTACACATGGGAAGTATATGGAAATCCCCAGAGACCTGGTGAATCAAAATCAAGATTTAGTAGATCAAGCAAAATGGTTATACTTCAAAACAAATGAAATCAACTTTGACAACTACAAAGAACTAAACAAAATCCACAATTAATTATATACCTGACCAACAACAATAAATTAACCTACATTAAAATAAGAAATAACTTTCATATATTTGCGACATATAAATAAACATGGATTTAGAAAAACTAGGATATTTATCTGTAGGTTCTCAAATGAGACGTATTTATGAGAAGCTTCAAATTGAAGCTGATCGATTGTATAAAGATATTAATGTGGAATTTAGATCCAGTTGGTTTCCTATATATTACACCTTAATGCAATCCAATAGAGCATTAAGCATAATGGAAATTACAGATGCAATCTCCTACTCTAGAATTACCGTAAAGAACGTGATTCAAGAAATGGAGAAATTGGAATATGTAATGATTGATACCAATCCTCTAGACAATCGTTCAAAACTGGTTAGTTTAACCCCCAAGGGACATGTGGTTGCAGAAAAACTACAAGACGTTTGGCAAGTAATCCAGAAGGAGCTTGAACATCTTTTCAACTCTGAAAATGATATGTTTCTGAAACAACTTAAAACCATTAATGATAAATTACTTCAAAACTCATTTCGAAAAAATATCCTAAAAAATTATTACAACTATACTGTAAGAAATGCCCATCCCGAAGAATTTACCATCATTGGGAATATCTTAGTTGATGTCTATTCAAAATTAAAAGGATTTCCCAAAATCGAAGAACAGCCGGAATATTACAATATGCTCAGGAATGTGGGTAGTTTGACACAAAACCCCAATATTGAACTATTAGTTGCGGTTACCAATCAAGGAAACATAGGTGGAGCTGTGGTTTACTTTAGCAATATGAAAGACTATGGGTCTGGAGGCACAGCAACATTAGAGAAAAACGCTTGTGGTTTTAGACTTTTGGGTGTAGCCGATCATGCCAGGGGCTTAGGATTAGGTAAATTACTTACTTTAAGCTGTATCGAAAAAGGTAAAAAAAGTAATAGTAAAACCATGATCATTCATACCACAAAATCAATGAAATTGGCATGGGGAATGTATGAACGAATTGGTTTTAAAAGAGCCGGTGATTTAGACTTTATGCAGGGAAAACTTCCTGTCTTTGGATTTCGATTAGAATTAAATAAATAATCATGATTACTACCAAAAGGACTGTATTAAGAAAAATGATTCCAAATGATGCCGAATCAGTATTCCGATACAGATCAGATAAAACAACAAATAAATATCAGGGCTTTATTCCTGAGACCGTTGAAGAAGTTCAAAATTTCATATCTAAAATTCCTGAACATATCAACGAACCTGAAACCTGGTTCCAAATGGTTATCATAGAAATCGATTCACAAAGAATAATTGGCGATATCGGTCTTCACTTTTACGGTAATGAGAACAAACAAGTCGAAATTGGATGTACTCTGGACAAGGAATATCAAAATAAAGGATATGCTTCTGAGTCTTTAACCTCAATAATGGAGTATTTATTTATAGAATTAGATAAGCATAGAATTACAGGATCAATTGATCCACAAAACACAAATTCTGCTAAATTAATGGAGCGTTTAGGATTCCGTAAAGAAGCTCATTTTCTGGAAAGTCTATATATAGATGGTAAATGGGTAGATGATATAATTTATGCATATCTAAAAAAGCATTGGAAAAGATAACAAACTTGGAAAAGGTTCAGACCCATAGTGTGGATATGGAACTATTCAATCAACATCTATTTGATTATTTAGATTCTAAAGTCCCTTTCCACAAAGACATAATTCATCACCTAGCTATACACAGGGGGAAACAATTACGTGCAAAACTAGCTCTATTATGCGCACTATTAGGTGGGGAATTAAATTCAAAAAGCTATAAAGCTGCAATGTCTGCAGAGCTTATACATATTTCCTCACTCTTACATGATGATATAGTAGATAATTCAGATCAAAGAAGAAATGCACCTTCTGTCAATGCAAAATGGAGCAACAAAAAAGCGCTATTCTCGGGACAGATTATCAGTATGCAAGCTGTATTGTTAAACCTAAACGAATCGGATATTGATATTTTTGTACCCTTCGGAAAAATCATTAACCCATTGGTAGAAGCTGAGTTACTTCAACTTAAGAAAAGTAGTAAAATAAATACTAGCGAAGAAGATTATTTTAAAATCATTCGTGCAAAAACAGCCTTACTCTTCAGTGCCTCTTGTGAAGCCGGTGCAGTTTCAAATTTCACAAATTCCAACCAAATAGAAAAATTAAGACAAATTGGAGAATACATAGGTATGGCTTTTCAAATTAGAGATGATTTGTTTGGATATTTTACGACCGAAACAGGAAAACCAAATCATAATGATTTTCAGGAAAAAAAGGCTACTCTACCTCTCATATATACAATGAATAATGTTAATATCTGGAAAAAATGGAAACTAAAAAGGTCTATAAAAAGTAATCACCTTAACGAACGCAAAATTGCCTCTATTATCGATGAGGTAAAAAAACACAATGGAATACAGTATGCGCAAAAAAAAATGATCCAATTTGCCAATAATGCTCTCACTTTATTAAAGGACTTTCCTCCATCCAATGCACGTTTCGAAATAGAACAGATTATTCACTTCACCACTAGACGAAATCATTAAAGTACATTTTAACCTTTCATATCAATACATCCAACTTTATATTTCGGATTATATTTCTTCAGAAATTAAAATGTAATTTAATTTCGCGATTAAAATTTACGATTGATCATCTATAACCAAACATGAGTCAAAAAAAATTAACCGAATTATCGGACGAAGAATTATTACAAGAAGCACAAAAAATGAAACCTACAGGTATTTATGATGCTTTGATTATTGGTCTTTTAATTGGAGTTTCTCTTTATAGTATCTACAAAAATGGTTTAGGGTTACTGACACTTCTTCCTTTAGTTTATATTCCAATTGCTACAAAAAACAAACTAAAAGTCAAGGAAATTAATGACCTTTTAAAAGAAAGAAACCTAATCTAGAGATGAACATCGAATCCGCATATAAATCCTGGGCAGAACAATACGATTCAAACCTAAATGTTACCAGAGATTTAGATCAGAAAGTAACAATTGAAACACTTTCTAAATACGCTTTTAAAAATGTTTTGGAAATAGGTTGTGGAACAGGAAAAAACACTGTTTGGTTACTACAACGTTCTAAACAAATCATTGGTCTTGATTTCTCAGAAGAAATGCTCCAAATCGCCAAAGAAAAAATTTCCGATTCTAAAGTGATGTTTAAAAAAATGGATATCACTAAAAACTGGGAAGTAACTCCTCAATTTGCAGATTTGATCACCTCAAATCTCACGCTTGAGCATATTGAAGACTTAAATCATATTTTTGATCAGGCGTATCAAAAACTTCAAGATCATAGAGTTTTCTTCATCAGTGAATTACATCCTTTTAAGCAATATCTGGGAAGTAAAGCTAAATTCCAATCTAACGGTGAAACTGTGTATTTGGAAACCTATATACACCATATCTCCAATTACATGGAAAATGCCCAAAACAATGGATTTGTTTTAGTGGAATTGAAAGAATGGTTTGATAAAGAATCTACAGGAGAAATTCCAAGACTCATTACATTCGTATTCAGAAAGACTGATCATTAAGACCAGAGATATACACCACATTTATAATCCCAAACCTACCCGAATGAAATTCAAATCATTTTTATTTAAAAATGTATTTTTAACTCCACATTCTCTTCAATTAAATCTGAACTATGGACAAAGCATTACAAACAATGATCTCAAACATGCCTGAAAAGACTGGTAAATCGTTGGAAGAATGGAAGCAAATCCTACAAGAAAAATCATTTACAAAACATTCGGAAGGAGTTAAATTCCTAAAAACGGAACACAATGTAACGCATGGTTTTGCCAATACCATTGTGACGCTCTCCAAAGAAGATTCTTCTACATCTGAAGATTTAGTTACATCGCAATACAAAGGAAAAGAGATCCTTTTACCGATCTACCATGAGCTTATTGCCCATGTTAAAACCTTAGGTGAAGATGTGACCATCACGCCTAAAAAAGGAAGTGTGAGTATCATTCGTAAGAGACAATTTATTCTCATCAAACCCGCAACAAAAACCAGAATTGATTTAGGATTTAAGTTAAAAGACACACCTACTTCTGAGAGATTAGGAAATTCCGGTCCATTTGGTACGATGTGTACACACAGAGTCCAACTTTTCGATGTCAATGAAGTGGATTCCGAATTGAAAGAATGGATCAAAGAGGCTTATGATAAATCGGTATAAGATTGACATATCTCTTGACTATAAAATGGGAATGGTATTTGCGGATACTGCATCTCATATTCCATTAATCTAATACTTAAAACTAAAACTTATGAAATATCTAGTTTCTCTTCTTCTGATTTCCGTTCTAATAATTTCATGTGATCAGAAGAAATCAAATAACACTTTTGAACAAGCTGAGGAATTCATGATTGAACAAGATGCTCCAGTGGCTATGAATATGGCTAAAAGAACAGCTCCTTTATCAGAGGTTAAAAATCAAACGGTTGTCAAAAAGAAAATCATAAAAGATGGGCGCATGGAGATCAATGTTAATGATTTAGAAAGCGCTAAATCAAATGTTGATGTGCTCATCAAAAAATACAAAGGTTACTACGCCAACGAAAAATTAAATAATTCAAATTGGGAAATCTCTTATACCCTAAAAATAAGAGTGCCCGGCATACATTTCGAAAACTTAATTTCCGGCATCGAATCAGGAGGTGGAGAAATCACATACAAAGAAATTGATGCACGTGATGTGACTGCTCAATTTATCGATTTGGAAACCAGACTTGCCAATAAAAGAAATTATTTAAAAAAATACAATGACTTATTAAAGCAAGCAAAAAGTGTTAAAGATATTCTGGAAATAGAAAATCATATCCGTGTAATCGAAGAAGAAATAGAAAGTACTACCGGACGACTCAAATACTTAAATGATCAAGTAGCGTTTAGTACGCTGGATTTAAATATCATAAAACACAAAGAACAATCTCAAAAAAGTATTTCACTATCTGAAAGACTAGGTCAGGCATTATCTGGCGGTTGGTCGGGATTCATTGATTTTATCGTCCTTATAGTTAGAATATGGCCTGTTTGGATTTTGGTAGTTATGTTTATTTATGGTTTGAAAATGTTTAGGAGACGAAACAAATAATAACGTCTATATTCCGTACACTTTTGATATGATAAACAAGTTCTTCTTCATACTCTTGAGCATTGTGTTGATCTCTTGTCTGGAGGATAACTCAAAGTCTGATTTAAATGTAAAATATTCAAGAGAGTTTATCACTGAAGACGGACCACATATAGATCATAAATACGGATCCATTTCGGAATTTAAAAAGCAATATTTTAAAATCGAATATCTGAATGACACGATCTACGCTCAAGCCATTCAAAGTGTCAATGCTTGTGGTGATGCCGTAGGAGCTGTAAACTTAAATGGAGATACCTTAATTTTGACTACCAAAGAACAAAAAGAAGAACTTTGTACTTCAATAAGCTGGTATAAATACGAGTACTGGATTAGAAACAAGGGAAACAAAAAAATTATAATCAAACAGAGATAACATTAATCCAATGCTGATCTGATTTCAGTGATCAGTCCTTCTCGATCACGTTTAAAGTTGCCTATCAAATTGGGGCGCACGTCTAATCCAGTTTGATGTTTATCAGACCATACAATGATCTCCAATAGAATTGGAATCAAATCTTTTCCTTTTTCCGTTAAAGAATACTCCTTTTTAGTTTTAAGCTTTTCGTACACCTTCCATTCCACAATTCCATTGGCTTCTAACTTTTTTAAACGATCTGATAGAATATTCGTGGCAATCCCCTCTTTGGAACTTAAAAAGTCTTTATAAAATTTCTTCCCATCTACTAAATCTCGAATGATTAAAAACGTCCATTTATCTCCAAAAAAATCAAGCGCATAGCTCACCGGACAGTCTGATCTCATATTCTTACATTTAATCACTTGCATTTTGCAAGTTAATATTTACATTTGCTTACTTGTTTTTTGCAAGTTAATTAAAATCTTTAAACATGGACACAATACAAATCAATTTTGATCAGCTTAAAAAATCACATTGGTCAGATCAGGAAACAAAAAATGCGCAATTACTGGTTGACTTTGTACAACAACTCATGAACAACCATGATTTTGAACTGGTATTCCAAAAGTTTGGCAACCCACACTACAAGCAACATAATCGAGGTATCCCTGATGGTATGAAATCTTTAATCAAATATGTGAAGGACTTCACCAAAAGGTATCCGGATTATACATACGATGTCAAACATATTTACGCAGATGGGGACATGATTATTTTTCATTCGCACATTACCACCAGCAAAAAAGATCGTGGGAATGATCACAAAGGGTTTAATGCTATAGATACCTGGAAAATAGAAAATGATCAAATTGTAGAGCACTGGGATGCCCTTCAACCTATGAATGGATTCTTAAGATTTTTCTTTTGGTTGATTGGTGGGAAAGTCGCTAACTCAAATGGGGTATATTAATTACATTCATCAAATATCTCCCCATTTTTCCTTATCTATTTCTTAAGTATAAACTTTACTACTTTTATCGGTTAACTATTAAAGATAAATGGAACTAACCGTAAGAGAGTGTACTTTAGAAGATCTTGAAAAAATAATAGACTATTTTGTTCTTGCAGATTCTGAGTTTTTAAAAGGTATGGGTGCTGATAAAAGTAAACTTCCTCAAAAACAGGATTGGATCAAAAAACTGGAATCAGAATTTGTACTACCATATCATAAAAAAGACTTTTATTACATCATTTGGGAACTAGATCATCAGGCCATTGGTCATTCAAATATCAACAATATCCAATATGGGAATTCCGCAACCATGCATTTACACCTATGGGATAACCCAACTCGAAAAAAAGGTCTCGGTTCAGAATTCCTCAAGTTAACACTACCCTATTACTTCAAACACTTTGAACTTAAAAAACTCATCTGTGAACCATACTCAAAAAACATTGCACCAAATAAGACCTTAAAAAAACTTGGTTTCGAATTGGTTAGAACCTATGAAACAATTCCCGGGTGGATCAATTACCTTCAAACCGTAAACAGTTATGAGTTCACTAAAAGTCGATTTGAAAATAGTATGATTTAAGAATAATCAATACCTAAACTCTACCCTCCACACCACTACAATATTTATCTTAGCCCCAATTAATCAACGATAATTCTAATTCTTAAAATTTTAAACTTATGACCGAAACAGAAAAACTATATGAAACCCTGGGAGAATTGTTATTCGTTATTGCCAAAGCCGATGGAATTATACAGGATGAAGAAAGAACTTCATTAAATCGATTGTTAAAAAATCATCCATGGGCATCTGAAATTAAATGGTCCTTCAATTATGAAGAATCTAAAGAGTCTTCCGTTGAAGAGACTTACAACAAGGTGATCAACTTCTGTCACAAACACGGGCCTTCTCCGGTGTATAATGAATTTATCGATGCCATGACTTTTATTGCAAAATCTTCAAATGGTATTGATCAAAATGAATCAAACATTATCAGCTCTTTTTCTACAGATCTGATTGAACGATTTCATAGAGATGTGGATCGGTTAAATTCATAAAATCAAATGACCATACCTTCCTGGTTGGCACTATATATGATGAATAAAATCAAAATATTTTAATACTAAATGAAAGTACATTACTTACTCATCATATTAATATCTCTCCATTTAAACGTTAACGCACAAGAATTTTATTCGGTCGCAGCTGAACATGGGTTGATTATTAGACAAAAAGCTGATATGACCTCTCCTAGAATTGGCAAATTCCTCTGCGGTCAGGATTTAAAACTCATCCAAAAAACTGATATTTCTGTTGAAGTACAAGACCAGAACGGAACCATCAAAGGCCATTGGTATTTAATGTCGTCTCCATCCGGGTATCAGGGATATCTTTTTAGTGGATATCTTCTTCCAAAACTGGAGAGTTGGCAAAATGGAGTCACTTGCGAAGACGAATACATTCCATGCAGTACCAAGCTTTCGACCCCCAATTGTGCATTAGAAATATTCAACTTTGAAATCGAAGGACAAGATCATAAGCCAGATACTTTTGCTTTGTACGAAGCAGTCTTCAACGAAGTCGGAGATAAACTTTTAAAAGTCAAACCTCGAAAAGAATTCCAAAATATTGAAGTGTATTATACCAGAGTAGAAACACTAAATGCATGGGAAACTGCGAAGGATTCCAACGGGATTATCCCAAAATGGAAAGGTCATGATCCTTTTGTTAAACTAGAGCCCTTTAACCAGTTTTTCTATCGCATCCCTCCTACCGACTATGACAACGTTAGAGAAAAACGTGCACAGATAATGCATCTGAAACGCTCTCCTGATTGGGAAGAATCAGGAGAAGGCGGTTGGTTTCCAAGGTATATTTATAAGGGCCAAATCGTTCCATATGAAATACAATCTATCATCTTAAAAATTGTAACTACTGATCTTGACAAAAACACTTCAACGGAGTACATCGAAATTGGCTTATCTTACGGCTGTTAAATCATTGGGATTTTAAAAAATGAAACATTTAATTTTCATTGTTCTTACTATTCTATTTATTGGGTGTGATGCAGATACATCGATGGAAGATTTATTGATGAAAGATGTAGAAAAGGTCATGCTTTCAAAAGAAGGTCCAACGGAATTCTTCTATTTTGAACTAAAAGACAGACCTGAAATTTGGGCATCCAATCCAGATAATATTGCAGCCATACAGAGTTATCGAGATTCTGTTCAACACCAATTAGGAAGCTCAAAATATGCGCAAACGGTACACAAAGAATCCGTGCAAGACTTAGACTCCGACCGCCTCAAAAATGCAGTAAACGGAGATAGTATCAATGCGCTTCTGGTGCATACAGGGAAAATTGGCTCCATACGAGACATGAACTTTTTAGAATCTTGCTTGCTCAATTATCAAGTGAGCAGATTTCCATTGTTTAGTACTCCAACCGAGTTTCACGGCTTTATTTTGAGTCATAAAAAAACCGGAATCATCCGCGTCTATTTTGGAGCAAGTGATACTGAATGGCCTCCACAACCCCGAATCATTTTAAAGGAATTAACCGAACTCGATCATAACTGGAAATTAATCTATCACCTGCACAATCACTATTGTAAAGAGGATGGAGATTATGTTGGTATTCTAGCTCCGAGTCTGGCGGATGCTCAATATTTTAAAATGCTAAAAGAACAGTTTAGTTTGGAAAAAGCAATCATTACAAACGGCTTCCATACAGTTGAAATAGATAGTAGTGACTTTGAAAAATTTGAATCTCATTAAACATATACACACATCAGTATCTTTTGAATCTGAAAGACTAAAGACTTCGATCTTATACGAAGATGATATTGAAGCGCTCTTTCAAATGTATTCAGATCATGAAGCTATGAAATATCGAGGAAGTCAACCGATGACTAGTATTTCAGAAGCTCATACAATGGTTGCGAACCCAATTTCAGAAAAAGGCTCTATATCAAAACTGCGATTAGGAATCAGAACCCAGTCTTCAAATATTTTGATTGGAACGCTTCTCCTTTCTTATAATTACGATCTGGAAAATCAACTGGAAATTGGGTTTTCTTTTGGTAAAAAATTTTGGAATCAGGGCTATGGAACGGAAACACTTCAAATGGTTATTTCTCAACTTCAAACACTAAAGCAAATGAAAGAACTCAAAGCGTGGTGCATCAAAGAAAATCTGGCCTCCATAAGAATCTTCGAAAATGCTGGGTTTAGTAAAATGGCACAAAATGAATATCCGCAAAGCCATTTGTTTGTCAAACAACTTTAAAATGTTCATTCACTAATGATGAATCAAATCCATACCATAAAAGAAAAACTAACCGAATTAAAAAACCTGGATAAACAGTATGCTATTTTCGGGGCGGATAAACATAAATATCGGCTCAACGCAACACTTTCGAATAAAAAAGTTCAACAAATAGAAAGAGACCACCATATCACCCTAACCGATGAATTTAAATGTATTCTCACACAATTAGGGAATGGAGGAGCAGGTTGCGGATATGGTTTCGAACCACTTCGTCTGGATCATGTTCATCCACCATATATGGGCACACCACAACTATTGAGAAATTGTGATTCCCCTGAAGAAATTGACCTAGATATGTTTGATCTGGATGAGATTTCCGGATATATTAAACTATTTGATTATGGATGTGGTATGGACACCTGTTTAATCGTTAATGGTCAAGAACAGGGTGATTTAATATTTTTTGATTGCGATGGCAGGTTTGAAAAACTAAGAGGTGAAACCATTTTCAATCTCTATGAAACCTGGCTGGATGAAAACATTTCTATTTTAAGAAGGGTCCAAACCAAATTAAGTGAAATGACCTTACAAGAAATTATAGATAGTGAATGGGAATTAAAAAACTTCAAGATCCAAGATTTGATTTTGAGCCTAATCAATGCTAAGCTTCTACAAGGAGCTTATTCCGGAAACCAGAAACAACAATATTTAGAAACCCAGTACAACAAATGGAAAAATAAAAAAGAGAAATCGAGTAACAATTGGTGGTCTTTTTAAACTTCTAAAATCAAAATGATCCCAACTATTAATGTACTTTTAGCCCTAAGTTAAAGTCTATTAAAACAAGATATGTCAATAACAAACGAAGCAGAACTAAACGGAATGAAACGCGTAAGTGAGGTGGTGGGAATCACGCTTAAACGTATGCGGGAATATGCCAGAGTGGGAATGTCTACTAAGGAGCTGGATGAATTTGGAGGGGAAATTTTAAAGAGCTATGGTGCCAAATCTGCTCCATATGAAACCTATGGATTCCCCGGATATACTTGTATCAGTATAAATCGCGAAGCCGCTCATGGGATCCCATCCAGAAATAAAATCCTTGGAGAAGGTGATTTGATCAATATTGATGTATCGGCCGAGTTAAATGGCTTTTGGTCAGACAACGGAGGTTCATTCGTTTTAGGAAAAGATCTGCACAACCATCAACCACTAGTAGATGCTTCAAAGAATATTTTGCAAAAAGCCATAAGCCAAATTAAAGGTGGAGTTAAAATCTCAGATATTGGACATTTAATAGAAACTGAAGCTAAAAAATCAGGTTTTAAAGTCATCAAGAATTTGGCGGGTCATGGAGTAGGAAGAAGCTTACACGAAAAACCGGAGAATATTCTAAACTATCGTGTACGTACCAATCGAGAACGATTTAGAAAGAACACCACAGTGGCTATTGAAACTTTTATAGCTACCCACTCTACAATCGCCATGGAATTAAATGATGGCTGGACACTTGTTGGAAACAAAGGTGGGTTCGTCACTCAACATGAACATACTATTTTAATTACAGATCAAGCGCCAATTATCTTAACCGATTCGAATGGAATTTGGAACTAAGATTACATGAAAAACATCTTATAGGCATTTATATTTTTCTTCTTTACAGGCAATGTATTCTATTTATTCGTCATTAAAGTTCTTGAAAAATTAAACTCTAAAGGAGGATCAAACAATGACTATTTTATATCGGGACCAAAACCCTCAAAGAACCATTCTATCTGAATGGACAAAGCGTATTTCGACTAACTAAAATTGCTGACACATTGGCATAATTCGACATCATGGAATAATGTTTGACTGCTCCTACATAACTACATATGAAGGAATTACTCATCATAATAATCTGTATCTCAGTTGGTCTGTTTTTTATTATTAAAGCCAAAAAACTAAGAACTAAATCCCAGTCGAAATTATCCATATTAGAACACCCGAGTGCATTCGAAAAACCTCATACAGAAATGGTCTCCTATACTTCTGGTGAAAACGAAATTCTGACTAATTCAAAAATTATCTATCATACTCACTTAAAGACATTAAGTACATGATCAGCTTGCAACTTATATACTTCTTTTTATCCATATTGATCTGGTTTGTCGGATATTTACATACAGGAAGGTTTGTTCGCCCCAAATGGAAAATACCAGGAAAATTCATTTTTTATGTAAGCGTTTCATTTGCTCTGATCCATTGGTTTGGACATTGGGGACTCAGTTTTACTGTTGGGCATCCTTTGTTGGGGCTTATATTTCATACCAAGATTTGTCATCAACATCATATTAATTGGTTGACTTGTGAACCCAGAGATAAATATCTAAAATTACAAGAAAAATGGGCTACAGGTGACTTTAACCAATCGTCAAAAAAGAAAAAAAATAATCCATAAACTCAAATTATAATGGCTATATACGCAATTGGTGACATCCATGGATGCTTAACTGCGCTCAAAACTATTTTCAAAAAAGGTCCAATAGATAAAGGAGATACGGTGGTTTTTCTTGGAGATTATATAGACCGTGGTCCCAATAGTGCCGGAGTCATTGATTGGCTCATTCAACACCAACAGGATTTCAATTTTAAATTTATTCTTGGGAATCACGAAATCATGATGCAAGTCGCAAAAACATCTCCTGACAGGCTAATGGAATGGCTATATTTTGGAGGGGCAGCAACTCTAGATTCTTACGGCATCGGTGACGACCCTAAATGGATGAATAAAATAGATTCGACACATTGGGAATTTATAGATGCTTGTCTCCCCTATTTCGAACTACAGGACTACATATTCGTTCACGCAGGACTCGAAACCCACATAGACCTGCAAGATCAAAACAGACACCATTTGTTTTGGAAAAAATATGAAATACCAGAACAATATTGTGATGGAAAAACAGTCATATGTGGACATACCTCCAGGAAAAATGGTGAAATTGCCGACTTTGGACATACCATTTGCATCGATACATATGCCTATGGTGGAATGTGGTTGACGTGCCTTAACGTCAAGACCAAAGAATATATAAAGGCTAATGATAAGGGACATATTGTTAAAGGTTCTCTATAAATCCCATCTAATAATTAAATAAAAATCTGGAGGTATGTCCAGCACACGACAAAGGACTTGCCCGCCCCACTCTCTTGTTTTTCTATTTTTGGATTATTCTGCATTTACCATCAGATATGTGGATATCAAAAAACAATAACATGACTAGATTAGTTTTCAAAATAGCGTTGATTTCTCTTATTCTTTTTTCTGCTAAAACCTCTATTGCGCAAGGATGTAGTGATGCAGGGTTTTGTACCATCGGGAGCATTAAACCCAATAGTGATGACAGTACTGAAACGGTTTTGAATCAAGTAAAAACGGGTGTATTTCTAGGAAATGCCGATCACATGATTTCTGCCTATGGAGCGTATTTCGAGTATGGCCGGGTCCTTAATGATAAATTTGGAATTGAAGTAAAATTGACCACTATTGGGCAAACCGGAAATGATATTTCCGTATTTGGCGTATCCGATTTATTTCTCACCACAAAATACTCCGTAAACAAGGAGTTTAAATTAATTCTGGGTGGAAAAATTCCATTTTCTCAGGCCAGCAAATCACTTGATGGACTTCCGCTACCTATGGATTATCAATCGAGTTTAGGAACCTTTGATTTAATATTCGGAATGGGTTATGAATTAGCGGGTTTTCAATTCATAGCCGCTATTCAACAACCCTTAACGCAAAACGATAATCAATTCTTCTCCTCATTATATCCAATTGGTTCAGAACTCCGAAAATTCCAGTCTACAAATCAATTCAAACGAAGTGGTGATGTACTTTTACGTGTTTCTTATCCGATCACCATTAAAGACAAATTTATTTTTACACCAAGCCTATTACCCATCTATCATCTGGCCAATGATAAATATACCGATGAATTAAATATCGAAAGAGAAATTATGGGTTCTGACGGATTAACCTTAAACGCTAATCTATACCTGGACTACGAGATCAACGCCACCAACATATTACAATTTAATGTAGGGTTTCCATTTATCGTCAGAGAATCCAGGCCAGATGGTTTAACCCGTAGCTCTATTGCCACATTAGAATATAAGATCAAGTTCTAATTCACTCTCTGCGAAAAGTATTCACCCTTCTGCGATTCGTATACCTGAAAATCTTATGGGGTATTGACATTTGTGCATACAATAAAACAAACACTTTATGGCACAAAATAACCTTCCCGTAGTATTGATTACAGGGTGTTCTTCAGGGCATGGTGAAGCTCTCGCCAAACTCTTTGTAAAAGAGGGATATCCCACCTATGCATCTGCTAGAAAACCAGAATCTCTTATCCAATTAAAGAAATTGGGTTGTGAAACCTTAAAACTTGATGTGACAGATCATTCCTCTATCCATACTGCGGTACAAGAAATTGAAAGTCAACATGGAGCTGTGGGTATTCTGGTCAATAATGCGGCCATTGGTATCATGACACCTTTAGAAACCATTCCTATTACAGAGGTTAAAAGACAATATGAAACGAATGTCTTTGGTTTACTTGCTTTAACTCAGGCCGTATTACCCGGTATGCGAAAAGCTCAAAAAGGTAGAATTGTGAATATTGGCTCCAGCGGTGGCGAATTTACGACCCCAGGCGGAGGAGTTTATCAGGCTACTAAATATGCCTTGACTTCAATGAACGATGCTTTGCGTGCAGAACTCAGTCTCTTTGGAATCGATGTTATCATGATTCAGCCTGGGGCAATTGCTTCAAAATTTGCTTTAAACGGATCTGTTTTAGGAACAGAAGTAGGTCCATATCAAGAACTCATGTTAGGTATTAACAAAATTACCAGTGCGGCAGTTAAAGACGGAGCTCCCGGAACCTGGACCCCTGAACAAGTTGCAAAAGTGAGTTTTAAGGCCAGTACACAAAAGAAACCAAAAGCGAGATATAGACCCGGAATTGTCGCCAAGGCCCTAATCTATTTAAGACTCTGGTTGCCCTACCGTACATGGGACAAGATGTATCTCAACTGGTTAGTGAAGGAAGGAAAAAAGATTAAATCAGAATTAAAATAATTGTCATGAGTTTTTATAATCATACGCAAAACTGGTTTAATGGAGAACTTTTTGAAGGTAAAATGGTTCTCATAGCCGGTATTCTCATGATGATAATTTCGATATTCATTTGGAGATATGGTACAACACCCAACGCGAAAGCTCTGGTGATCCCCATTTTATCCGTAGGTCTATTCTTTTCTATAGGGATTGGCTGGATTATGAGAGACTATCCTCAAAGAATGGCACAATCAGAACGTGCCTTTAAAGAAAACCCCGCAGAATTCATGTTACAAGAAAAAGAACGTGTGGAAGGTTTTCAAATACTATATACCTACTCATTGATTTTTGCGACTTTTAGTTTTGTTCTTACCATTGTGGGCTTTGGATTCTTAAATAATCGAATATTTCAATCCATTTGTATCGCGCTCTTGTTGATCTCATTTACCCTCATAATAATTGATCATTTTTCGAAAGAAAGGTCCAAAATCTATTATATTGAAATCTTAAAGCATTTAAATGAGCCATCAGGTCAATAGGATAAAAACCATCGGTGAAATTCATCGGTTGCTGAATATTGGAAAGCCATTACATCCATTAATATCGATATGTAGACACATCCCTGAGATGAATTTAAAAATTCAAAATGTAAATGTATATTTTGACTTTTACATCATCTCATTCAAGTCCGATATTCATGGCAGTATCAATTATGGCCGTAATACATATGATTTTGAAGAAGGTAGCATCCTGTTTTCCTCTCCTGGTCAGGTATTTAGTATTACATCTGATCCAGTAATTGACATCAACGGATGGAGTCTTTTTATTCATCCAAAACTATTCACCAGGTCTGATCTTCATCAAACCATTCAACAATATAATTTCTTCTCATATGACATCAATGAAGCACTTCATACTTCGGAAAAGGAAAAACTGATTTTAGAAAAATTTGTATCAAACATCGAAAACGAAATCTCTCAAAATTTAGATCGTCATAGTCACGATCTGATTATTCATAATCTGGAATCCATTCTAAAATACAGCCAGCGATTTTATGATCGTCAATTTTTAACGCGTTCCAATACCAACAAAGATTTTGTTAGTCTTTTTGAACAATATCTTATCCGGTATTTTAATTCCGATGAAATTGTCACTAAAGGTATCCCATCAATTACTCAATGTGGAAATGCGTTAAATATGTCGGGACATTATTTGAGCGACTTACTTAAAATTGAAACCGGAAAAACAGCCAAAGAACACATTCATTTAAAACTCATTCAAAAAGCGAAGCATCAATTGTTGAGTTCCGATATTTCCGTTAAGTCATTAGCTTATGAACTTGGGTTTGAATACCCTCAATATTTCAGCCGTTTTTTCAAAAATAAGACTGGAATGACGCCTACCGAATATAGAAACTTAAACTAGACTTCATTCTCCCCTCATATCAGTGATCACGTCTATATACGCTTGATAATTTCTCCTCTTTTAATGATCAAATTTGGTTTCTTTACCAATTGTAAATCTTCTAGCGGATTTCCATCTATTAATAATAAATCTGCTTGCATGTCAACACCTACAAATCCAAAATCCGGATGCTCCAAAAACAATTGTGCATTCAAATAAGTAGCACCGGTTAATATTTCAAAATTTGTCATTCCAAAATTCTTTAATTCATCCAGTTCCTGATAATAAGTTGAACCCGCATATGTACCAGGTAAATTACTATCTGTTCCAACCAGAATCCTGGCTCCTTTCTGATATAAAAGTGTGAAATTTTGTTCCCAATAACCACTATGCGCAGATACATCTTTAAAAAAATTATTCATCACCTTTTGCTGATGAACATCTTTACCTTTTTCCAGAGTAACCGGTACCAATACTTCTTGCGGCACTAGTTTTTGATCTAGTTCATTTGGTTTAAATACACCATTATGAATGTGTGCTACATTTTTAAACCCTGATATCGTATAAATAATAGGCACATTGGAACGTGCAATAAAACTGGCTTGATCTTCTGATAACTTCCCTCTCCAAACACCATGCGCCAAAACATCAGCTCCTGCTTTTATGGCAGTAATCGCGTTTTCCGGACTTCCGATATGAACAAAAACCTTTTTACCTGCCTTATGAGATGCTGAAACCAAAGCCTGCAATTGTTCAAAGTTCATTTCAGGTGATCCAGGTGGTATTTGATCACAAATAATCTTCACATAATCAATTTCTTTTGAGGTGTATTTTTCTATGAGTTTTGGCGCTTCTGAAACATGATCTATCGTAGGAGATATCGTATTCACCATACTTTTTAATGGCCATGGCAACATAATCTCAGTTAATGGAATCGGATGGGCATTCTTCACCGTAATCGGTATATGGGTGTTAAATACACGGGGGCCTAATATTTCACCTGTTTCAATTTGATCTGAAAACTCGCTTATATCTCCAGCCAAACCTCCCAAATCATAAACCGTAGTTACTCCTGCATATAAATACGCTTGTAGATTATAGATTACATCTGCCTTTTGATTTTCCCAGGGCACCGCTCCACTACCTGATAAATGGACATGGGCATCGACCATTCCAGGCATTAAGGTTTGACCGGCACCATTTATAACAATTTGATTTGGGGTTTCCTCAATTTCATCTGAGATCGATTTTATTATTCCATCTTGAATTAAAACGTCTTTTGGACTCATTATTTCACGATCTCTACCATTGAAAATATGGACCTTTTTTATCAGAATAGATTCTGAATGTGATAATTTCTCCACAAGAGGATCATTCGCATTTTTTGAGCATGCACCCAAAAATATCATCATAATCAGGAAATAATACGTTTTCATATTTAGTTCATTTGAGCTATACTTGTGCAAATATACAGATTAGTTCAAATGAACCAATTATCAACAAAAGAAAAAATCATCGCGAAATCATTGGCTATGTTTAATGAATATGGCGTAGAAAATATAACCACCCGGCATATCGCCAAAGAGCTTGGGATAAGCCAGGGAAACTTACATTATCACTACCCCAACAAAAATGAAATTCTCTCCACCCTATTCCATAATTTTATACATCAAATAAAATCTGCCGAAAGATTTAATGGAACAGAATTTGACACCATTGAAATGTATGAATCCATGCTTGAGAATTTTAGAATCATGGATAATTACCGATTATTTTTTCAACAAAATGAAGTCATCTGGCGAAGAATCCCGGAAATCAAAAATGGTATGATTCAATTATTTCAATCAAAAAAAAATGAAATTTTAGATCTGATCCATATCTATAAATCTGAAGGGAAATTCAGACAGGATATCAGTGCATCGCAAATCGAGTTTCTGACTGAGCAGTTTATATTTACTATCCAATCCTGGTTAATGGTCAAAAATTATCACCCACAAGAACATTCAGTAGAACATTATGCCAAATTTCTATTTAGATCGTGGTTACCATATCTAAATAATGAAACCATGAAAACGTGGGAGAAAATTTTATAAAAATAAAAAACCAGCTAAAGCACTGATCTCAATATGAATGATCGTCTTTTAACGTAAATAAAGATGTACCTTTAGCACCTCATCACAAATTGCACTAAAACACATGTTATTATCTTGGAGTTGATTATAACAATACTTGGTTTCGGAAATGTAGGCAAGACTATTGGTGCTTTATTATTGCCCTATAAAAGCTTCAAATCTACCATCCACATTATGGATACGGATGACCATGTTTCCGGGGCTTTATTAGATCTTCGACAAGGCGCGCAATTATATCCAAACCATGAAATTGTTTTTAATGATCCTCAACTTTTAAACGCATCCGACTTTATATTTCATTGTGCCGGAGCATCCGTACCGGTTGGTGAATCCCGACTCACTACCTGTCAGGCAAGTATTGAAATCACCAAAGCCATTTTCAAGGACTTTAAATCCACCAAAAATCCCTTCATTATTGTGGTCACCAATCCGGTCGAAATTATCACTTTCATCACGCAAAAAATCACCGGCTTACCTAAAACCAAAGTCATAGGTACCGGAACTTTTCTGGATTCTATACGAATGGATTACTTTACAAAAAAGGTCTGGCCTGATTTAGATTCCGTAAACACCATTGTTTTGGGTGAACATGGTAACTCTGCGTTCCTGAGCCAACAATTTTCCTACGTGAATGGACTACCCTTCCATACTATGATGGATGAACATGCTACAAATCAACTTATGGATTTGGTCAAATCATCTGCTGAAAAGATTAAAGAAACACAAGGTGCCACCATTTACGGAGTAGGATACTGCGCCATTAAGATATTCGAATCATTGTTATCTCCTATGGGTAAAAAACTGGCAGTAAGCACTTTTATTCCAGCCGAATTAAGTACTCAAATTGGAGAATCTGAAATTTACCTGAGTTTATACAGCGAAATCAATTCATCTGGGGCGCACCCTTTAAAGGACTACCTCCCTGATCTAAAAGAAAAGGAAAGCTTAATTCAATCCACACGAATCATCAAAAGAAATATTCCAACGAAATACCTTTCTACGCACCTATGATGCGATTCATCTACACATCTGTATTACTGACTTTATTCGGGTTATCTGGCTGTGCGCCAAAACCAATTACCACCTGTGGAGTAATGTATCTGGCTAATCGGCCTTCTATAGATAGTAGGATCATCTCACTGGAAAGTACTGAACAAACCGATACCTCTGCAGCTATCATTTCTGGTGTAATTCTTGGGGAAACTATCAATGAAAATCAGCACCATATGGATACATTAGAATTTGCAGCTGTATATCTTGTAGATAAAAAATCGGGGGCTACATTTGGAGCAGTTGCGGATATCCAGGGGCATTTCAAACTTTATGTTCCGGAATCCTCCTACGATTTAACTGTTCAATATATTGCCTATAACTATTTAATCGTCAAAGAGATCCAACCTAAACCCGGAAAGATTATTCAAATGGATGTCGTATTGGGTCAAAGTAACGCTTCATTAGACAGCACTTTATATCAAATATCACCGACAGGAGAAATATTAAAACTGGCGCAATGACTGAATTAGAGCTCATCATAGACCTACATAAAAACTCAGACCGTCAGGGGCCTGGAAGTCCTCAAGAAACCCTCCGTGCCCTTGAACTTACGAATTTGTCCGGTCGTACAAATCTTAAAATTGCCGATATAGGTTGCGGATCAGGTGGACAAACAATCACATTGGCACAACATCTGAATGGTAAAATAAGCGCTGTAGACCTATTTCCGGATTTTTTAGATGAACTTCAAGAAAAATCGCAAAAACTTGGATTAATAGATCGCATTATACCTCTGGAAAAATCTATGGACGATTTACCATTCAAAAACGAAGAACTAGATCTCATTTGGTCTGAAGGAGCCATCTATAATATGGGATTCACAAAAGGAATCCAAAAGTGGTATGATTATTTAAAAAAGGGAGGATATTTAGCAGTAAGCGAAATCACATGGATCACCCCGTCACGTCCAAAAGAAATTGAAAGCTTCTGGATGAATGAATATCCTGAAATTGATTTGGCCTCTAATAAAATCAGCATTTTAGAAAACAATGGTTTTACCATAGTGGGGTATTTTTATCTATCTCAAAACAGCTGGATAGATAACTACTACACACCTTTGTCAAATCGATTCGAATCATTTCTTAAACGTCATCACCAACAAGAACTTGCCCAAAAAGTTGTTAATGATCATAAAGCCGAGTTGGACTTATACCTTCAATACAAAGACTATTACAGCTATGGATTTTATATCGCCAAAAAGAATTAACAGGTCATGAAACATTTGATATTCTATATTGTAGTTTTCATTTCAACATCTTGTTGGGGTCAATCCTTATTTTTTAATGACCTGAAAAACACCTTATGGTCATCAGATAGTTCAATTGCTGACATCACACATGCCAAAAGAAATGAATTTGGACTGGAAAAACTTAGTAAACCTATAGACTCCCTGACTACTAATCGTACCATCTGGTATTTTAGAGATAGTCTACGGATCAAACTTTACAATACCGATTTAAAACAAGAACGTTTAATAGGTACCTTTGCCTATCAAATAGAAGGGAATCACCTAATCATCTCATTTAATAAAAATGCTCCAATCTTATATTCAGTTGGTGTAACATCTACGGGAACCTTTGCTTTACTTACACCTTCAAAAGACATATCTATTCCATTGAAGACGGCACTTAAAAACTCTGATAGAATTGACCATGTCACTTTTGATTTAAAATTTCTACTGCGTAGTTTACCGGACAACGGATGGTTTCTGAAATTAAATGCGGATTCCTCCTATGAATATATCCATTGGAATGGCTGGGGAGATACGAATGGTACCGTCTTAGAAACCGGAAAGTATGTAATTAAAAACAATAGGGTTAGGTTAAAACCTGATCAAAAAAAGAGTGATTTAAGTACTACGATTTTTTTTCTGGTGACAACTAGTTCTACGAGAATAGATGATGGGCCGGGCATTGATTGCCTGGAATCTCAAGGTCAGGTTTATTGTCTATATCAACAATAAAAACATCTCCTCACCAAATCAACAAGTTTTAATTTCACATGTATATTTGGAAGAAAAAAGAATATCATTAAATCAACCTGAAACAACCAGAAGGATCTATTGAATATACTATTGTCAAACTGCCATTCCCAACTCAATATGTCTAAAGAGCTTTTTAATCATTTTAATAAATATGTCAAAATCAACGAACCAGACTTTGAACAAATGTTGCTCTTTTTTGATCAAATCGAATTAAAAAAGAAAGAACTCCTCATGCGCTCCGGACAAAGATGTTATAAGAACCATTTTGTTCTAAAGGGCTGTTTGCATCTATTTTTTGTAAACGACAAAGGAATTGAGCGTACAGTACAATTTGCCATTGAAAATTGGTGGTTAACCGATTTCTTAGCTTTCCATCATGGTTCCACTACTGAATTTTCTATTCAAGCAGTTGAGCCAACACAGGTACTCTCCATCAGTTATCAAAATCAGGAAATACTCCTCCAAAAGTTTCCACAACTGGAAAAATACTTTCGACACATCTATCAAATTTCATATGGCGCTGCATTGATTAAAATGAAACATCTATATAATTTTTCAAAAGAAGAAATGTACTTCAACTTTATTGAACAATTTCCTGAATTTGAGCAAAGAGTCCCACAATATTTAATCGCCTCTTTTTTGGGTTTGACTCCGGAGTATGTAAGCGAAATCAGAAGCAAAAACCGTTCTTAAACCAGTTTAAGAATTCCTGATATTCCAGCCAATAGCTTTGTCCAAAATCAAAACTATTACAAATGGAAAACAGAATTCAAATTGATCAAACCGAACCGGAAGCCTATAAAGGAATGTTTGCTTTAGAAGCTTTTTTACAGCAAAGTCAACTCACACCAAATCATTTAAACCTTATTAAAATCAGAGCATCACAAATTAATGGATGTGCTTTTTGTATTGATATGCATACCAAAGAAGCACTTAAAAATGGAGAAAAATCAGAACGCATCTTTTTACTCAATGCCTGGAAAGAACTCGATCTATTTAGTGATACTGAAAAAATCATTTTACAAATGACCGAAGAAGTAACACTCATTCATTTAAACGGCCTCACAACCAACACTTATAACAAAGCCATCGAGAAGTTTGACGCCCATTATTTTTCTCAAATCATTATGGCCATTACCACCATTAATGCCTGGAATAGAATTGCGATTAGTACGCTTAAACCTTTTGTTTAGAATAAATGTCAACACAGCTTATTATAAAACTGTTTCTGAGAATATCTATCGCTTTTAGTTTCTTATCTGCTGTAGCAGATAGACTTGGATTATGGAAATCAGAAATTTCAGTCTGGGGCAACTGGGATTCTTTTGTAGCATATACCGAAGTTATCAACCCCTGGTTCCCTAACTCGATTATACCTATTATCGCCATATTAGCAACCGTAGCTGAAGTCTTTTTAGCAATTGGATTACTTATCGGATATAAAACAGAACTCTTCGCAAAACTGAGTGGTTTGTTATTACTTTTATTCGCTATCGCTATGACATTCTCTACAGGAATTAAAGGTGCTTTCGACTATTCGGTATTTACTGCTGCTGCAGCTGCTTTTGCTCTGAATATCATTAGGGGATAATAATATTCAAAGCACTCAAATCAATCTTAGCCATTGGGATCATATTGGTTTGAGTGCTCCATTTTTGCGATCATATTTCACATTAAATAAATCCCTATTTTTGGAGTATAACCAATTAATAACGTATTAAATACACGACATGAATAAAATAATCTTTTCACTCCTATTTTCCTTGGTAACTCTAACTATTAACGCTCAGGATTTCAAAGAACTTCCAACCATTTCGATGGAAACCAAAGAAGACTTTAAAGAAAATGAATCTGTGGCTTTGGAATGTGCGCAATTCATTTTATCGCATGCACCGGAATATCAGCAAAGAAACAGGTTATTAGCTATCCAATTTATTCTTCGATGGATGGAAGGGACAGAGATTACATTTGAACTGGGTGAAGATTTCTTAAAATACGCAGGTAAAGACACGGATAGAACTGCAGTATACCTGGCCGCGATGACCACGGCTGCTCTTGCCGATACAGAAAGTGCAACTACTGACCAGATAAACAAACAAACCTCAATACTTTTTCTGGACTACTGTTATAAGTTTAGCAGCTTAAAAAGAAACAAAGCGATCAAGAAAGAGTTAAAAAACTATTCAAGAGAATAAAAGCAACAGAATTATCACACGAAAAGTTTAACACGTATGACTCCCAGGAAAGTACTTGAAAAATGGATTGATTTATTTAATGCTGGAGATGCGGAAGCCATTTCTGAATTATATAGCGAGAATGCAATCAATCATCAAGTCGCTAACGATCCTGTTTCCGGACGTATGGCCATTCGAGATATGTTTCAACAGGAATTCTCGGCTGCGGATATGGTATGTATTCCTGAAAATATCTTCGAAGATGGAGACTGGACCATTTTAGAATGGAAAGATCCGAACGGACTAAGGGGTTGTGGATTCTTCCAAATACATGACAGTAAAATCATTTTCCAGCGTGGCTATTGGGATAAACTTTCGTTTTTGAGATTAAATAATTTACCAATTCCATCAGAATAATCATCCTAAAATAATTTCAAATGGACACTATCAGCAAAGAACTCATCCTCAAACAAGAAGAAATACTTCTTGACGCTATGCGAAATAGCGATCTCGAAAAGTTAGAACATTTGTTACATGATGATCTGTTATTTATTATTCCCACAGGTCAAACGGTGACTAAAGAAATGGATTTAGCTAATTTGAAATCGGGTAATTTAAAAATTCAGGAATTACAAGCCTCCGAACATGAAGTGAGTTTAGTCGAAGACTGTGCTTTAGTTTCCGTATATGTTGAATTAAAAGGTCAATACCTGGGTCAACCTATCGCGGGCCAATTCAAATATTTCAGAAACTGGAAATTGGTTCAAAACCAATGGAAAGTAATTGGAGGAGCCGGAGTTCAGATAAATAATTAATTCTAGCATTTAATATCGTTTTCGATCACCCAATATTCTAATAAGTTTAATCTTACGCCATCTGTTGATTTCAGGATAAGACAGTAACAAAAGGTATTTAAATCCAAATTTGGAACTGATGTGCTAAAAGAAGAAAAATATATCTTTAGCCTCTAAATGAATTCTTATGAAATTTAATGGGGCTGTAGAAATCGCTAAACCCAGAGCTGAAGTAGTCAAGTATTTTTCTGATCCGGCTTATTTGGGTAAATATCAAGATGGTTTTGTCAAAAAAGAATTTGAGAGCGGAAATGAGGGACAAGATGGAGCCATTTCAAAAATGTATTACCAACAAGGAAATCGAAAACTGGAATTGACCGAAACGATTACGGCCAATCGACTACCTGATACATTTGAAGCGCATTACCATCACATCCATATGGACAATACCATGAAATGTACTTTCGTTGAAATCGATGACCAAAATACACGGTACGAATATGAATTCGAATACACCCGTATCAATTGGTTTATGCCTAAACTCATCGCTATTTTATTTCCGAGTATGTATCGTAAACAAGGCGAAAAATGGATGCGCCAGTTTAAGGAATTCGTTGAAAAGCAATAGTTATGTGGGAAGAGAAACTCAAAATCTATGATGAACTCGTTACCAAATGCCCAAGATTCGAACGCAAAGGCAAAACAGTTCCGCATACTGCTGCTAATGGATATATGTTTTCCATTCTCAACAAAGCAGGAGAATTAGGGATTCGATTTTCGAAAGAGGTACAGAAGAAATACATTGAAGAATTCAATTCCGATATTTTTAAGTCCTACAACTCTGTGATGCAAGGCTATGTTCTGATTCCGGATCAAATGCTTGAAAACTTAGACTTGTTAGCAGAATACCTGAACGAGAGCTATGATTACGTGATGAGTTTAGAGCCGAAATAAAGTATTATATCGTCTCATTGGTAAGTCAAATCTAATTTATGACAAATCGAAAAAGCATCGTTCTACCAAACGCTACCGATTCAGAAATATCATTGGTATTCTATGAAGCGGACATGGATACTATAAAAAGTAAAATCAACTTTACTCAAAATGTATTTAGTTTCCTAATTAGTGGACAAAAAGAGATTTATAATGCTCAAAACCCTAACTATCTCTCGGGAAATGAATTTGCTTTGATTACCACTCCAAATTGCTTAATGACTGAAAAAAAGTCTGCACCTTCGAGACTTTATAAAAGTATTCTCCTTTTTTTCAGCCACAGTATTCTTAATGAATTTAAGTTCACGCATCAACATTTAATCCAAAAACTAGCTTCTTCAAATACACAAGAAGTACTCACTTTTACCTATGATGACTATAGCCATTATTTTAGATCTTCACTGCAACTTTTGTTAGCGAATCGGGAAACTTTAAGTCCGGAAATGTTAAAAGCTAAGTTTACTGAGATCATGCTCTATTTATTAAAGTACGAACCTCTTAAAATGGGAATGTTACTTCAGAACCAGCAACACGACAGGGAATTTGTATTTAAAACTACTATTGAAAATAATTTATATTCTCACCTAGACCTGGAAGAACTTGCTTTTCTCTGTAACATGAGTTTATCCACTTTCAAAAGACATTTCAAGTCATATTATCAAATGTCTCCTCGAAAATATTTCATTCAGAAAAGAATGGAAATGGCAGAATATTTATTGAAAAATGGAGAGCGCCCAAAGGAAGTTTTTCAGCAGGCAGGCTACAAGACACTATCTAATTTCATTAAAGCATATAAAGCTCATTTTAATAAAACTCCTGGCATATAAGTTCAATATGGACTTTTAGGAATACTTTATAACCCTTCATCATGATCTGGCAGGTATAAATTTGCCTCCGAATTCAAACACGATTTACTATGAAAAATTTAATGATTTTATTGATGGTCGGATTTTCCGCAACCTACATTCATGCGCAAACTTTTACTTTAAAAAGTAAGGATCTTGGTGGTCAAATGACCAACGAACAAGTTTTTAATGGCTTTGGCTGTACAGGTGAAAATATTTCACCCCAGTTATCCTGGAAAAATGCTCCAAAAGGGACTAAAAGTTTTGCTATTACAATTTATGATCCTGATGCCCCAACAGGAAGTGGATGGTGGCACTGGGTTGTATTTAATATCCCAGCTGATATTCACCAATTCAAAAGAGGTGCTAGCAATACACTCAATGGACTATTACCTGATGGTTGTATACAAAGCATTACCGATTTTGGTACAGTTGGATACGGTGGTCCATGTCCACCCGAAGGAGATCAAGCGCATAGATATATCATCACCGTATACGCTTTAAACACTGATCATCTGGACTTAGATGCCAATGCGAGCCCTGCATTGGTAGGCTATTATCTGAACTCTACAGCAATTGCTAAAGCATCTATCATTTCATATTTTCAACGTTAATGCGAATTAATAGTATAGACCATATTGTACTAACCGTTCATGATGTAAATAAAACATGTCAGTTTTATACACAAGTACTGGGCATGAAAGAAATCACATTTGGAGAAGGGCGAAAAGCCCTTCTCTTTGGTTCACAAAAAATCAATCTCCATCAAAAAGGAAATGAACTCGAACCAAAAGCGATGCATCCCATATGCGGTTCTTCTGATTTATGCTTGATTTCAACAAATCCGATTGAAGAAATCAAAAAAGAATTAGACCGTAAACAAATACCAACAATCGGAGGAATCTTAAATAGAACAGGGGCTGCCGGACCAATTAAATCCATTTACATTCGTGACCCTGACGGTAACTTAATTGAAATTTCAAATTATATCAATCGCTCAAATTGTATTCGTAGAATGTAGCACAATCACAAAAATTGTGATGTATTTTAGCGCATTGCCAATCAATCATCATGGAATTCAAAGAGCAAGTCATTACGTATAAAGATCGAATCGTTTTTATTCGACTGTCTATGCCTTTCTTCAATCGTACCTTGAAGCATTACGTTGAAGAAGAAGCTTGCTTTATGTTCGTAAATAAAGGTGAAGTCAATGTACGTGCTCCCGAAGATTATCTAAAACTCAACCGGGATACGGCCATGCTGGCTAAATGTCTGAATTACTTCTTTGAGCCTTCTGATAATGATGAACTCTGTAAAGATGGAATTGAGTCTGTGGGTATTTTCTTATATCCTTCTTTAGTGAAAGACCTGTTTGAATTTGATCTTTCCAGTTCGAATTATACCGTGGATTATAATTTAAAACAGGTGCAGGTTGATCGGCTGTTAGAAAATTATAGACAAAGTATTGACATTCTTCTGGACAACCCTGAACTGGCGGATGAAAATATTATTAAGACCAAACTCAGAGAATTTATCCTGTTAATGACCAAGTCTCAACAGGCGCCTTCTCAAATGGATTTTCTGGCAGCACTTTTTAAACCGACTGATACGGCATTTAAAACAGTCATTCAACATAACCTCTATGCCAATCTATCGTTAGAAGAATTATCTGCGCTTAGTCATTTAAGTATCTCCTCCTTTAAACGAAAGTTTAAGGAAGTTTTTAATGAAAGCCCAAAGAAATACATCAATCGGAAGAAAGTAGAAAAAGCCGCAGAGTTGTTAAAATCTGAAAACCTTAGAATCTCGGATATCGCTTACGATGTTGGTTTTGATTCTCTGGCTACTTTTAATCGAAATTTCACTGCAGAATACGGGAAATCCCCTTCGGATTATCGTTTGAGCTAAAATGAGCAGTCTTTGAACTGAAACGAGAAATCTAACCCTTAATCTTCATCGACTTTTGTATCGAACAAAAAATCAAAGTCATGAAGAATTCAAAAACATTAAAAATCTATTTAGTTATTTCAGGATTGTTGCTCACATTTATTGGTGGTGCAACATTGTTGATGCCTGTTGAAATGAAAGCCAGTGCCGGAATTGATATTTCCGGAAATATTAGCGTATTAAATGATATCCGAGCCATGAGTGCCCTATTACTTGGAATCGCACTGATTTCGTTAACTGGCGCTTTCTCAAAAAAGCTTTCTTATACCGCTGCGCTCATGTCTACCCTTACATTTTTGACACTAGGGATCGGTAGAGCCATCAGCATTTTCAGCGATGGAGATCCTGTAGACGGATTGATCAAAGCAACCATTCTGGAATTCGTCCTGGGAATTACCGGAGCCATCCTATTCATCACACAACAAAATAAAGTTAGTAATCAATAAACCATTAAATCATGAATAAGTCAATAATGATTACCGGTGCCAATGCTGGTATTGGTAAAGAAACAGCTAAACAATTAGCATTAAAAAAATCAACAGAAAGAATAGTTCTCGCTTGTCGTAATCCAACCAAAGCGGAAGCCGCCAAAAGGGAACTGGAACAAATCACCAACCGATCCATTTTTGAGATTTTGATCATGGATGTTTCCAAACCGGAGTCAGTTCGCGCAGCGGTTAAAAAACTAAACCAACCGGTTGATGCTTTAATTATGAATGCCGGAGGCACAGGTGGCAGAACTCCTGAAAAAATCACTAAAGATGGCGTTACCAATATTACTGCGGTAAACCTACTAGGTCATGTGGTTCTTTTAGATGAATTACTTAAAGCAGATAAACTTAAAAAAGTAGCGCTTTTTGCCAGTACTGAAGCGGCTCGTGGCATCAAAAAAATGGGAATGAAACGCCCGGATTTAAAAACTTCTTCAGTACAGGAATTTAAGTCGGTGTTTGACGGAACTGCATTTGGAAGTTCATTCGATCCGATGCAAGTGTATGGTGTAGTTAAATATGGAGGTACCATGTGGATGTCATCTATGGCGAGAAAAAACAAAAACATCAGATTCATCAGTATGAGTCCGGGAGGTACACGTGGTACACAAGGATTTGATGACCTCCCATTCTTACAACGCTTTATGTTTAAATATGTGGGGATGCCTATTTTCATGCCTTTGTTAGGCTTATCTCATAGTTTAAGCAAAGGGGCTAAAAGATTTGTCGATGGAATAGAAAATGAAGCATTAAAAAGTGGCACTTTCTACGCCAGTAAAGAAAACGTCCTAACGGGACCAGTGGTGGATCAGAGTGACATTTTTAGCGATCTAAAAATTGAGTCTTATCAAGACAATGCGGCACAAGCGATTTATTCTTTTATCCCCGCAGCGTAATTCGCTTTACGCTTATAAATAAAGTACCAGTACTGGTGCTTTATTTATTTTAAATTTGACCCTATTCTATAACCGATAAAACCATGTTCATTTTATAAATGAAAACTTCTAAAACTAAAAATAACCACTATACCTGGGGCGAAAAATGCAGCGGATGGCATCTGGTCAAAAGTGACCACCTTAGTATCATTGAAGAACGCATGCCTCCACATACCGAGGAAGTTAAACATTACCATCATTTTGCAGAGCAGTTTTTCTACGTTATTGATGGGATCGCTACTTTTGAATTTGAAGATCAAACCATTGACGTCCACGAACGAGAAGGAATTCGGATTCTACCCCAAATCACACATCAGGTTAAAAACATTCACGATTCCGATTTAGAGTTTCTGGTAATTTCTACCCCTTCTACTGTCGGAGATCGAATCGAAGCTCCTTTTACCACTGGCGCTGAAATTAACTATAACGGTAAGAAATTCAAGTCTGTTTCAAATACCGAAAACGGAGAAGTCAGTTCAAAAACTATATTTCATTACCATCAGAAACAAAACATCATCTGGGCGACTTATGGAGGCGGAGAAATTTTGTTCGGTACACTTTCCGGAAGAATTGAAGAAGGAAAACTCATCTTCACTTATCAACATCAGAATTTAGCGGGTGACTTTAAAACCGGAAAATGCGAATCCACCCCAGAAATCATAAATGACATATTATTTCTCAAAGAAAAATGGGAATGGACGTGTGACGACTTTTCCAAAGGAGAATCTATGCTCAAAGAAATCCTATCGTAGCACATAAAACCGTACATTAGTCTACTCAAACAAAATTCCATGGAAACAAAAAACAGTGTATTTATCGCTACCAGTTTAGACGGTTATATTGCAGATCAAAATGGTGATATTGATTGGTTAGACAGCATTCCAAATCCCAATCAGGAAGATATGGGTTATATAGAGTTCACCTCTCAAATTGATGCTCTGGTTATGGGGCGAACCACTTTCGAAACCGTTTGTGGATTTGATATTGAATGGCCTTATCAAAAACCTGTTTTCGTTCTCAGTAAAACCCTAAGAGAAATCCCGGAAAAATATGCAGACAAAGTTTTTCTGGTACAAGGTTCATTAACCGAGGTCCTCAAACAAATTCATGATCAAGGTTATCATCGTTTATACATTGATGGCGGCAAAGTCATTCAAAGTTTTCTACGGGAAGACCTGATTGATGAAATGATCATTTCCACAATCCCGGTTCTTTTAGGTGGAGGTAGTTCTCTTTTTGCTGATATCTCATCTCGCTTAAATTTTGAATGTGTTAAATCAACGGTCTGCCTGGGACAAATCGTTCAAAGTCATTATAAGAGAATCCGATAAAACCAAATCCTGTTTTAATGGTTTGTAAAAACTGTAACCAAAGTATTGAGGGTGAATTTTGTCATCATTGTGGACAAAACGCTCAGGTTCAAAGAATAAATTTTAAATATATCTCAAGTGAATTCTCTTCGAGTATTCTACAAATAAATAATGGATTACTCTATACTGTAAAAGAGCTTTTTACACGTCCGGGTCATTCTATTCGAGAGTTTTTAGAAGGGAAAAGAGTCCGTCATTTTAAACCTTTGGCATTTGTTCTGGTGACCTCAACCATATACGTAATCGCCTCCTATTTGACTGAAGTAAAAACGGTTTTGGCAGATTTCATCTCCGGAATGGCAGGTGCATCAGAATCAAATGATCAAACTACAGCCATTTTTCACGATACTTTGATTTGGTTTGAAAATCATTATGCTTACTCTACACTGTTTACTTTAATATTTTTTTCATTCGCATCATATCTCGTCTTCAAAAAAGACGGCTATAATTATTTTGAACATATTGTCCTCAACTTGTATATCACAGGACAGCAAACCATCATATTCTTATTACTCCATTTCTTCTATCTTATCCTGAACCCTGAAAACTATGTCATGCAATTCATTACCCTATTGGGTTCTGTATTCTATTGCTTTTGGGTATATATTCAATTCTTCCAGAATCGAGGAGTTATAGGCAATATTCTTAGGGTGGCATCCATATATATTTTGACTGCCATATTTATCCTGGCGCTTCTGTTTATTTTTGGAATGCTCACAATAGCCGGATTAAACGCCATGTAAATTATGACCGCTCAGGAAGCTATAGAAAACTTGTACCGTACATTTTCAAAGTACACCCCTGACAATATGCATTATTGTGATTGTGGTTGTATTGATCCAGAAGATGTCAAAAAATTGGCTTCTAAAAAGCTTCGTGAATTAGAAGAAGATGATTTTAGTTCCTATCACGGAAGCGCTATGTATACCTGGGGAGATTTAAACCATTACAAACACTATCTGCCAAGAATTCTGGAATTACATCATCAAAAAGGAGATTCTGTGGTAATGGGGATATTTTATCTTATCAGTAAGCTTAAATATGCAGAATGGGAAACCTGGGATGCAGCTGAAGTAAATGCCATTAAAGATTTTATTTATGCCGATTGGCTCGTATTTATCAATAAAAATGAATCCTATGTAGATTATAACAGTTTTGAATACTATTCCTTCTTTTTCGATCTGGAAGATTTAATCCATGTTTGGGATCTTTCTCAAAAACAAAATGCGCTTAAAAACTTTGTCCAATTCTTTTACTCTAATGGATTCCAGCTATTCCAAAAAGGGCTTAAAATAAATGGTGTTCAACGTAACGATATCATAGACCAACTTCTTTCGAAGCAGGATTTACTTCTAATATTAGAAACGGAGTTTTTTAAGGTTTCTGAAAACGATCCGGAATACGCACAACAAATCTCAGTTGTACTGCAAACGATTGAAATGGAATTAAAAGACTCAAATTCGTAATATGCTTAAAGAATTCCTTTCTCAAGTCCATTCGGTAGATGATGCTATCTTGGACGAATATATTTCGCACTGGACCCCATACAGTGTTCCCAAACGCACCATCATGACCTGGGAAGGTGATACCGAACGCTACATGTATTTTGTACTGGAAGGGATTCAAAAATCATATTATATCAATGGAGATAAAGAACATATTATCGCATTTACCTATCCCCCATCATTCACAGGAATTCCAGAATCATTTCTAAATCAGAGTCCATCCAGGTATTTTTTAACCACAATTACAGAAAGTAAATTCATCCGTATTTCATTTGAAAAACATCAGGAGCTGATGCAAAAGCATAGACCGATAGAAACCCTATTTAGAAAAGCCACCGAAATATTATTGATTGATACATTGAATCGCTACTACGAACTCATGGCTTTGGATATTGAAAGTCGCTTTAAAGTTTTTACTTCCAGAAGTCCTCATCTGTTACAAATGATTTCTCAAAAAGATTTAGCTTCTTATTTAAGAATCGACCCGAGTAATTTTAGCAAACTGCTTAAGACAATTAAAATCTAAAATCTTGATATAAACCAAGATTTGGTGAATCGTATTCAAGGACATTTGTTTCAAAATCATTCCATGAAACATTTGTTTATCATCTCCATACTTTTCATCATGAATTCATCTATCAAATCACAAGACTGGTTAGACACTACCTTATACCCTTTTGAACATCATTTCATCCAACTGGAAACCGGAAAAATGCATTACGTGGATCAAGGTTCCGGAGAGGTGATTCTTTTTATTCATGGCACTCCAACCTGGTCATTTTTATATCGAGATTTTATTACCTCACTTTCTACAAAATATCGATGTATCGCTCCGGACCATATTGGTTTTGGTCTATCAGAAAAACCAGAAAATTTTGAAAGTACACCTCAGGCTCATTCAAAAAACCTTGATGAATTTATCCATAAACTAAACCTTAAAAACATGACTCTGGTCGTACATGATTTTGGTGGTCCCATTGGTCTATCAGCTGCAATTCAAAATAACGATCGGATTAAAAGAGTTGTGCTATTGAATACCTGGTTATGGGAAACCCAAACAAACCCTGCTGCTCAAAAGGTCAATAACATTCTTCAATCCGGATTGGGCAAGTTTCTTTACCTCCGATTGAATTTCTCTCCAAAGGTCCTCCTCAAAAAAGGATTCTATGATCAAGGGAATTTGTCTAAAGAAGTACACCAACAATACATCTCCCCTTTTCCCAATAAATCATCCCGATGGTCACTCCTACGAATCGGACAGTCATTAATAGGTGCTTCTGATTGGTACCAGCAGCAATGGGAACAGTTACATGTTTTGGAAGATAAACCGTGGCTCATCATATGGGGCATGCAAGATTCATTCATCACTCCCGAGTATTTGAAAAAATGGACCCATCGATTACCAAAAGCACGAGTCGTATTATTTGAATGTGGACACTTTGTTCAGGAAGAAGCTACATCTCAATCTATTCATGAAATTGAAAATTTTATGAATCCGTAATGATCCGATAACCTCTAAGAACAATAAAAATGTACTTTCGTCATCTGATGATGATCGTTTATGCAGTGAGTGAATAAAATGATAATTCCAATATCCCTAGCTTAAACAGATTCTACTATAATTCTAATATTTTAAATTCAGATTGATGAAAATTAAACACGCACTTTTATTTACGCTACTCCTAACAATTTCAAACTTTTCATTTGCGCAAAACTACATGGATAAAATCGCAGAAACGACCTGTGAATGTTTTGACAAACTACCTGATACACTAAGTATCGAACAGTATAAAATGAAACTAGGACTTTGTCTTTTAGAAGCGGCTTCTCCTTACCAAAAACAATTGAAAAAAGATTACAAGATTAACTTTGATAAGATAGAGACTCAGGGTGAAGAACTCGGACGTATTATTGGACTTAAAATGGCTACGACCTGCCCGGATGCGCTATTAAAACTAATGGGCAAAACAGGAGAAATTAGTGATTCGGAAGAAGAAACTTCTGAAAATGTAGTCACAGGCCAAATCACCCAAATCTCTGATGATTCATTTGTGATTTTTTCTGTAAAAGATGAAAAGGGTAAGATTTCAAAGTTTTACTGGTTTACATTCATTGAATCCAATGTTGAACTATCTAACATCTATAAAACACTAACGGATAAAAAAGTGTTTATCACTTTCACAACACAGGAATTCTTTGACACTAAATTGGGAGAATATCGCAACTTTAAGATCATTCAAAATCTGAATGTTATAGAATAAATCTATTCCTATAAAGAATTGTGAAAAGCTAACTTACATCTGTAGGTTAGCTTTTTCTTTTGCACTTCATTTCTTAATCTACATTAATGCAGATGGTTCTGAAATCATTCACTTTTGTATCGTTAATTTGATTCCAGTGAAACGAAGATCATTTCTAAAAATAGCAGGTATATCTGCATCATCAACATTATTTGGCATGAACAAGCTCAGCGAACTAGAAAAACTATCTCAAAATTTTGCGGCAACTCCCCAAATGCCGGTTTTGTTTTTAGGTCACGGAAGTCCTATGAATGCGATTGAGGAAAATGAATTTGTTCAGGGTTTTCAAAACATCTCAAAAACACTTCCCACACCAAATGCCATTTTATGCATCTCAGCGCACTGGTACATCAGAGGCACAAAATTGACCGCTATGGAAATGCCACGTACCATTTATGATTTCGGTGGTTTTCCTGATGAATTGTATCAAGTTAAATATCCGGCTAAAGGATCTCCTGAATTGGCTTCGGATACACAAAAACTTATTACATCTACCCATGTAGATCTGGATCATGAATGGGGATTAGATCATGGGGCATGGACGGTGATCAAACATCTATATCCGGATGCCAACATTCCGGTAATTCAAATGAGTATCGATCGAACACAACCTGCTTCATATCACTATGAATTGGCGCAACAACTACGCTCTTTAAGAGACAAAGGTGTCCTAATCATCGGAAGTGGAAATATCGTTCATAACCTGAGAATGGTTGATTTTAGAAATGCACATGTAGATAATTACGGATTTGACTGGGCCAGAGAAGTACGTGCTCAGGTTAATCAGTTTATGATTGATGGAGACCATCAATCCTTGATTAATTACCACAAAGCCGGAAAAGCCTGGCAATTGGCCATTCCTACCCCAGATCATTATCTGCCTTTGATTTATTCGCTGGGGCTTCAGAATAAAAACGAATCTGTGCAATTATTTAATGATAAAATGCTTGCAGGAAGTTTGAGTATGACCTCAGTTAAAATTGGATAATTCCGAACCTACCAGGTGATAAAACACTATCTTTATCACCCAATCCAATTATTATGAAGCCTATCGTTTTTACTATTGTTGGTGCTGTAATGCTCTTCTTTGCATCGTGCAAAAAAGATACTCCAAGTGCGCCTTCTCCACCACCCACAACACCTAAAGCCAATGAAATCAACACACATATAGATGGACAAGCCTGGTCAGGAGCTATTTTAAGTTGGGCAGTGTCTGGCGGCACGCGACAATTAAATGCTACCTCAAATCCCACAAGCATTCAGATTTTTATGCCTGAGGATACGACCGGAACTTTTAATGCCTCAGATAATATAATTACCATATCTTATAATGATGGCACCACCACCTGGAGCAATAACGTTGCCGGGCAAGTGACAATTACCGCTAATTCAGATGAACATGTGGAAGGTTCTTTTGAGATGACTCTGGCATCCTATTTTAATTCCGATACACTGGAATTAACTTCAGGAACATTTTATTACAAACAATAGCTCAAAGAGAAACAAAAATTCCACAATTAAATATTTAATTACTTATTTATTTCATTTAGCCAATAACATTTCATCATGAAGCACGAATGGAGAAAAAAAGAAAAATCTGTTTACTTGCCTAAAACCAAACCTGAAATTGTAAAAATCCCGGAATATCAGTTTGTCGTTATTAGCGGAGCAGGTAATCCCAATGGAGACTTCTTTGCAGAGTGCATTCAGGTCCTCTACAGTATCTCATACGGATTAAAAATGAACCTCAAAAAAGAAGTTTCAAAACCTAAAAACTATATGGACTGGACGGTTTATCCACTAGAAGGTATTTGGGATATTACGGATGAAGCCAAACAAAACTTCAATGGCAAAATCAACAAGGATGATCTGGTTTTTGACTTAATGATCAGACAACCGGATTTCATAGATCAGACATACTTTGATCAAATCCTGGAATCTGTCAAACAAAAGAAACCACATAGACTATTGGATCAGGTTCGTTTAGAGAAAATCACGGATGGCCACTGTATTCAAATGATGCATATGGGAAGTTATGATGATGAACCAGCAAGTTTTAAAATCATGGAAGAGTTTGCAGCGCAGAATAACGTGATTCGAAAATAGAAAAAACATAGAGAAATTTATCTATCCGACTTTAGAAAAGTTCCGGTAGAGAAATTAAAAACTGTTCTGCGTTTTCAGCTAGATGACTGATCCGTTTATCCATAAAAATATCCACTAACGGACGTCTCATTCGTTTTTAGGTTAACGACCTGTTAATTTTATTTTTTGAGTTTAAATAGCAGCTACTTTTAGGCGGTAAACTCGAAAAATATATCACAATGCACACAAAACTTATTTTATTTCTAGGCCTGATCATTACTAACATCTCACTTGGACAAATCACAATTAATCGTAACCTCAACATTGAACTATCAGAAGATAGCCTTACTGCCATTCAACTGGAAAACTCTTTAAATGCATTCTTAACCGAAGCTCAAAATGATTCCTTTTCAGATACATATGTAGATTCAAATCATCTGGAACGTCATGGATTCTTTTTTGCTAAATTTTCCAGAATCGGAAAGAACTCCAGCTGGACATTTCACCAACCCAGTGTTTTAAAATCTTATGACATGGGAAATGGAAATTATAAAGTAACCATTTCATTTACCGGAATAAAAGATGATGTTCCATTTGTGTATCAGGTTACTGAGATTTTAGCAGTACCTGTTGAAGATCATTATCAATTCTATTGCCTCTTTGATGAAAACACCAGAAACTTTAAAACCAGAAAATTCAATGACGTAACGTATCATTACAGTGGAGCCATCAATGATTCCAAAGCACAAGAATTCACTGAGTTTAAAGATGAATTGACTAAACTTACCGGAACTCCTAAATCTCATTTGGACTACTACTGTTTCGAGAGTCTTGATGAATTATTAAAATCTCATGGATTTCTTTACAGTGCCAGACAATGCAACTTCTTATGTCACGATTTGGGTTTTATGGATCAAAATGCACAGGTTTATGTTACAGGTACCGCAAACGAAAATTACTCATTCGGATATGTAGCAGATTACATTTACTATAATCTTCCCAATCCTGACGATATGTACTGGCCGTTCATGCAAGGAGTTTCCACTTATTATGGCGGATATGGTTTAAGCTATGATTCTATGGATGATCTTAAAAAACAATTCCGTGATGCACTCAAACAAAATCCGGATATCGACTTTTTAGAGGAATTTAAAAAAGGCAGAAAATCTGCTGTAAATCGTCACTACTCCTATTATGTCATGAGCGCATTTTTATGCGAAGAAGTCATGCGTAAAAAAGGGTTTGATGATGTGATGACTTTAGTTTACTCTGGTGATAATGGAGAACTTTTCTTTGAAAACCTCCATAAGGTTATGGGGATAGATGAATCTGATTTTCATAAAACTATTTTAAGATTGATTGAGGCGTAACCTTAAAGGCACATAATATTATTTGTACATTAGTGATCCTTAACTACTATCTCTAATGGAAAGCAAGAATATACGCACCGCATTATCCGGTATCTTTATTTATTTCATCTTCAAACTGATACTACAAGTATCGACAAAGCTTTTATTATGTGCAAATATGATGATCTCAAAAATTGAAAATGAAAATATTTTAATCGGGGTTATTAGCTTAATGGGTATCATGTCTCTTGGAATACTAACGATTTTATATCGCAAATTTTTAGGGAACAATACTCCAAATATAAGGACGGTGTATTATCTACTTTTTTTATTTCTTCTATTGTATGCGGCAAATTTAGCGACCGGAAAACTTTATGGTTTACTTATCGTTGAGTCAGAAACAGAACGCATTCTAGCACTAGAGCATTTCGCTTTAAATCAGACTTTAAACACTATATTTCAAATATTAGCGTTGGTTCTTTTATTCTGGAAAATGCACCGCACCAATAACAGTAACATTGAAAGTCCCTTATGAAAGTAATTCTTGCTCTTCAAATAATACTCTCTAGTGTTTTATACTCACTAAGTGAGGGTGATAAATGTGACACTAATGCGACTATAATTGGTCGAGATATAAATAAATGTAGATGTTGTTGGGGATGACAAATCAAAATAGATGATAAAATCTACTTAACCGATGAAATACCTCAATTGGATCTTGAAGTTAATAGTGAACTAAAATAGAACCACCGATTCAGGTTAAAATTGGATATGTACTGGTAAAAGATCCTTGTAATAACAGGATAATCATAAAATGTCTCGAAACTAAATGATAAAGTTAATCTCCATAACCGCTGCTTTATTTTTTGTTTTCAATAGCTATGCACAGACCAGAACTGTTCATGTTTTTGTGGCTTTATGTGACAATGAGCATCAGGGAATTGTTCCGGTACCTGCTAAAATTGGAAATGGCAAAGACCCACGATTGAATTTATACTGGGGGGCTGGTTACGGAGTAAAATCTTTCTTTCATTTAAAGACTCAGGATTGGAAGCTTATCCGCAAGGTAGCGTCTTCCAATCCTTACATTTTAGATCGATTGCTTTTTAAACATGCCACACAGGATGTCTACCTATTGGCGGATGCCTATGATGGGGAACAAATCAAACTCTGCATTGAAAACTTCCTGAAAGCCTCCAATGCACAAAATCCAATTACCATACAAGAAAATGGAACCAACTTATCATTTGGTGGTGGTGCTGACCTCATCACCTACGTGGGGCATGATGGACTCATGGATTTTGATATAAACGTCACTTACAATGAAGTGACTTCTAAAAAGAAAGATGTGATTATCCTGGCATGTTATAGCAGAGCTTTTTTCTCTCCTGAAATTAAACAAGCACAAGCTCGCCCTATTTTATGGACCACGCACCTTATGGCGCCCGAAGCATACACCTTGAAAGCTGCTTTAGATGGATGGATCAATAACGAAACCGGAAATCAAATTGATGAAAGAGCTGCTCAAGCTTATAACAAGTATCAAAAGTGCGGGATTAATGGAGCCCGAAATTTGTTCACTACAGGGTTTAAAAACTAACCCAATTCCTATAAATCTGAGATAGTAATCACCTTCCGCTGTATGCCCTTTGAACTTTCTAAACTCAAAATATAAACCCCAGAATTCAGATGACTTAAGTCCAAATGAATCATTACATCTGCATTTCTCATCTCATCAATCTTAAAGAGTAATTTTCCAGACACATCATACACTTTGAATTCCAGATTTTGCTGCTGAAAATCGCCATTTAAATGCACCTTAAAATGTCCATTTCCGGGATTCGGATAAACTTGTAAATCAGTAGTCTCTAATTCTGGAACACCTACGACCAGATTCTGATTTAATCGTGTTTCCTTTAAAATCCAGTTATTGGGATCCATAAAAATCATCAGCACCGGTTTCATATTTGTAAACTCATACTCTTCCAGTTTGTGGTTATTCATCACTTTAACCGTACTATCCGATCCATCTGAAAATATAAGTTTGATTTCCATAGGCATCTTAAAGATTTCTCTTCTTCCTTTCAAATCCTGCGTTTGAAGAACCGATAGTTTAAATACACCATTTGGATCATTTTTGAAATTATAATCGTATTCCGGATAGAATTCATCATAAATCCATTGCTCAAAAAAGTAATCCAAACTCTGACCCGAAACATTTTCACAAACCGCTTGAAAATCCTGTGTAGTTGTATGTCCGAAAGCAAAATTCGAACTTGTGGCATAATCGTAAATTGCTGCAAAAAAATCATCATCTCCCATTACGCCTCGGAGCATATGTAAAACATAAGCGCCTTTGTAGTAAATCAAGGTATTAAACACTGCAAAAGGGTCGTCAGCATTGTAATTGTATATGGTCCCACCCGACTTATCCGCAAATTGCAACATGTAAATCTGATAACTTTGAAAACCCTTATCATGTTCCTGATACAGCGCTTCCGAATAGGACGCAAATCCTTCATTTAACCAACCGTCACTCCAGGTTTGACAGGTGATGTAATCTGCAAACCATTGATGTGCCAGTTCATGCACCAATAAATCATCAAACGACTGCTGCCCCATATTATTCACAATGGAATTTGTTTGATTTTCTATTCCACCATAAAATCCCAATTGAGTCATCCCGTATTTTTCATCTTTAAATGGATATGGTCCAAAAATGGTGGAGAAATAATCCATCACATCCTTCATTTGACTGGTACCTAATTGGGCATCCGTCATATGAGAATCAAAAACATAATATTCCAAAGGCATTGCATATCCTACTCCCGAATATGTATCCTGAATTTTTCGGTAATTAGAAATCGCTACCATGACATAATATGGTACGATAGGAGATCGATGCTGCCAGTGAAACGTTTTCTTTCCATTTGCTGTGGAAACATGAGACAACATCCCATTGGAAACTGCAATTACTGGTATAGTATTTACTGTCGTATCCTTAATCGTAATATCTACATAAACAGAATCTGCTTTGTCTTCCGTACCATCTTTACATGGCCACCAGGTATGCGCCAAATAGGGAGTGGATAGCGAAGCAATAATCGGCTCATTCCCGTCATGCATTTCATATCTCAAACCTTTAATTCCTCCTGCTAAAGCAGGCACTCCATGATATTCCACCCACAATTCCATGGTATCCCCCTGATTAAATGTCTGATTACATTGAATCTCCAACACATTATTGGTAAACGTAAACAAATTGGCGACTCCTCCAACCTGATCCACAGCAAAAGTTTGATCCAAATCCAATTTTATGGAAGACACGCCATTCTTTGTGGCAATCAGTTTATAATCTACTCGTCCCTCAATAAAACTGGAATCCATAGCAATTTCCAGGTCTAAATGGTAAAAATTGACATCAAATGAGGAATCATTGGAAATCATTCTGGCACTTCTTTCTCGTGAATCTACTGAATTCAAAAGTTCTTCATGCGGATTACATCTATGGGTTTGCGCTTGTGCACCCACAAACATCAGGATAAACAGAAAGTGAATTATATATTTCATAATTACCTTCTTAGACGATTAAATATACTTAAAGGATGGCATAAAACTAAAGTGCATAAAAAAACCGATAATCAAATTATCGGTTTTTAAATAATATTCTTTTAGCGCTTATAGGGATGCTACCAGTTCTTTTACTAATTTTTCGATGGCTTGTTTATCCGATCCTTCAATTAAAGTTCCTTCCTTAAACTTATCGAAAAAACTAGCTACAGAATGTCCACCAATAACCTGCGCGCCCTGATGTGGCATAATGTTCAACATTTGTCCTAATGCTGATGCGCCACCTCTTCCTCCGGGAGAAGTACTTAAAAATACCACTGGTTTTCCATTATACACTTTACGTCCCATTCGAGATAACCAATCGTGTGTATTCTTCATTACTGCTGGCATAAACCCATTGTGCTCCGGAGTTGATACAATAAATCCATCAGCGGTTCCCATCAATTCAAACAATTGTTTCATGGTATCAGGGTACCCTTCAGCTTCTTCTAAATCCACACCAAACATGGGTGCCGGATAATCTCTTAAACTGATCACTTCCACCTCTGCGCCTTCTACCATTCCGGAGATTGATTTGATTAATTGTTGATTAATGGATTTCGAACTATTACTTCCTGCAAATGCTATAATTTTTTTCATGATTTGGTCTTATTTAATCTTAGAGTTCAAAGGTATTTCATCCCCTCTCTTTCGAAAAGGTAAATTATTGACATTAATGGTAACTTTTAGACAAACGATTTTCGGAATCCATTCGGAGTCATCCCCACATGTTTCTTAAAATACTTGATCATATTGGTGGGTTCATCAAAACCCAATTCGTAGGCGATTTCTTTTACGGGTTTATTCGTACCACGTAACATCCGTTTAATTTCCAATGTTCTTCTTTCATCAATCACCGCCTTTGTGGATACATTGTATTGTTCTTTGACCAATCGGGATAATGTTTTTACCGTTGTGCCCAACTGCTCTACATAAAACTCGACTTTCGTCTCCGTTTTAAAATTATGAGATAACAATTCGTTGAATTTTAATAACATCTCAGAATACACCATGTTTCGGGTATCGCCTCCTTTGGTTTCTTGCTGAATCTGTTCGCATCTAATTAGAAACAATGACAGCGCATGATAAAACCCTTCTTCTCTTGCTACACCATCCCAATTCCCAAAAATCTCAAACATCTGATTACTGATATTTTCTAAAAATTGGGTGTCACTTTCGTTTGGAGAAAGTGTTTGACGTCCGGTGAAATGACAAGCTGCATCAAAATTGAACAGATGCCTTAAATCTTTATTATTTCGGTACACAAAATTGGGTTGAAACGCAATGGATTGCAGTTCGCAAAAATCTTTGAAATGCTCGAAATAATGTAGATTGTCTTTGGATGTCAAAAGAATGGTATTGGGCTTGATCTCGTATTCTTCAAAATCAATGTAATATTTTCCGGTACCCTTTTTAAACCAAAAGATCACGTGAAAATCTCTCAATGATGGGGTAAACAAATCATTCGAACTGATTAATTCGGCATGACTCACAATGGCAAAAGGCAACCCCTTTCCCAGTTTATTGGCTTCGTAAAATGTAACCTGATCTTTTCTTGACATGATGTACTAATGTAATATTTTCAATCTACTTATATCGGTTATTCTTGTTGACGAGTTAAAACAAAAAAGGGGATCCATCGTCATAGTCCCCTTTTCTAAAATTGGGTTTAAATCCTAAGCCCCAACTTTTATAAATTGAAATCGATTATTTTGTAATCTTAACATCTACCGTAAAGTTGATGTCATTTGCGATCAAATAATCAGCTGGTACACCTTCAGTTCCTTCTACGTTGTAAGTTAATCCCCACTCTGTTCTGTCAATCGCAAAGTTTTCTGATTTTACAGCTACTGCTTCGTCAGAAACGTTAACGTTTGCAAGAAAAGAAATACTCTTAGCTACACCTAAAATCGTTAAGTTACCTGTTAATTTAGAATTGTACTCTCCTGTTTGAGCTTCCACTCCGGTTAATTCAAAAGTAGATGTAGGAAATGCTTCAATCTTGAAGAAATCATCACTTTGTAAGTGACCAGTCAATTTCATTTTAGACTCTTCATCTTCAAAATTCTCTACCGTAAATGAAGCCATGTCCATTTCAATCATCGCATTAGCCAACTTGTTATCATTTGTTGAAACTTCAGCTTTACCAATCATGATTTTTCCAAAACGAGGTTGCACTCCACCTAAATGTGCAGCTTTCCAGTCTACGTAACTTCCTTCTGCTACCACAGAATAAGTTTGAGTGGTTTCAGTTGCTTTTACTTCAACTACCTCTGCTTCTTTACTTTCTACTTTTGTTCCGCCATCAGAACAAGATGTTAAAACTGCCCCTAATACAAAAGCAGATAATATTATTCTTTTCATGTTTATATTAATTAATTTAATCCGACAAACGTAATCGAATCGTCCATTTTCAAAAAGGTAAAAAATGGTCATTCGATGATATTTTTGTTACTTTTTTGTGAAATTTTAAGTTTCTATGATTTAAGGTCTCCCCCTATTTTTTTGATGTGTTCCAGACTTCTTAAAAGTGATTCTTCATTGGTATGAATCTGACCTCCATGTGTTACCGATGGATATGATTCCGGCTTAGCTAAAACCACTATAAAATTTGAGTTTTCATTGTGTGCTTCTACCTGTAACACTCCTTCTTTATGTTCCAGGATGGCCATTTTATTATTCTCAATTAATTCTTCATTCAATTTTATGGCCCCGTCACGTGTAAAAACGAATCCTGTAGTTTGACCTTTTGGTGTTTCAAATTTCCAGGTCTCTCCGGCTTTAAGAGAGACATCCAAATAGGTCATTTCTATCGGTAAGTCAATTTTTCCCTTCACCCCCTGATAAGTTCCTGCAAGTACTTTCACATGATCATGAACAGCAATTTCGTCCGATGGTAAATTCTCGTACACTACCTCACTCTCTTCTAGCTCTGGAGGTAACTGAATCCAAAGTTGGTGAATTGACCCCGTCCATTCTCCGGTAGTTTGCGCATTATGTTTTCGATGATAACCTTCTTCATGCCACACTCCTTTTCCGGCACGAATCCATTGCATGCCACCATCATGAATAACTCCAGGATGATCTGCACTGTCCTTATGGTGTAAATCTGTTCCATGAAAATAGGTAATAATTCCGATCCCGGAATGTGGATGATACCCAATGGTAAAACCATCATCTGATCTGGTAAATTTACCCGCATCAAAAAACACCAATGGTTTTAATTCTGTTCTGATGTCAGTGTTCACAATATATTGTATCCCATTTCTAGGTTCTTGAAATTTTAATAATCCTCTCTTTTCCATTTTGATCTAATTATGCTTGATTTAATTTTAATTCTCTTCTAAAAGAAGAGTACGCAATAAGAGTCGTACTCACTTCAGAAATCGGAAAGCCGTACCAGATGCCATCTAACTGAAAAAACAATGGCAGAATAAATAAAGTTGGAATCAATATGATTTGCTTTACCAATGTCAACCAAAGTGCAGGTCGTGCCTTTCCTATAGCCTGAAAATATGCTGTACTGACTTGCTGAATTCCCAATAACGGATATGCTGAGAAAACCCAATACATCACCACAGAAGCCATTAGTATCAGATCAGATTCGTCTGTAAAAACACCTACAATACTTTCAGCACCCAACATGGCCAAAATCATGATTGAAAATGCAATGATTGTAGAACTCAAAAATGATTTATGAATCGCTTCTTTTACCCGGTTTTGCTTCCCAGCGCCATAGTTAAATCCCGCGATGGGCATGAAACCCTGTACGATTCCCATCACCGGAAAAAACGCAAACATGGTAATTCTGATCACCAATCCATATGCAGAAATAGCCAGGTCTCCACCGTATTTCATCAATAGGTTATTGGCAAATACAACTACAATGCTCATGGTCGCCTGACTCAAAAACTGAACAGATCCTAATCCCGCAATTGATTTCACCAATTTGGTGCTCCATTTAAAATCAGAAAGTGAAGGAATTATCTGACTTTTACGCAGTAGAAAAATCACACCTATTATCACTCCAATAGCTTGTGATAACGCGGTAGCCAAAGCTACTCCATTTAATCCCATATCTAAAACGATGATAAAAACAGCGTCCAGGAGAATATTAATAATTGACGGTAAACCCAAAACAATCATGGCCGCTTGCGCATTCCCTTCTGCACGTAAAACATTGTTGAGCATCATCTGTCCCATAAAAAATGGGAGTCCCCAAAGTGTAAAAAAGAAATACTCCTGAGACGCTAATAAAGATGCTCCCCGGGCACCAAACATTTGTAAGATTCCATCATAAAACAGAAACCCAAGGCCCATAATTACTGCACTCAACAAGAGCACTAATAAACTCTGATTTCCAAGAATTTGTTTTGCCCGATTTACATTTCCTTCTCCCAGATTCAAAGAAATTAGTGAGCCTCCGCCCATTCCTATCCCCAAACCAATGGACGAGACTAAAAATGTAATAGGTGAAACAATTGTAATTGCTGCAATACCAATCCCTCCGATATATCTCCCAATAAAAATGGTATCGACCAGGCTATAAATTGATAACACCAAAATTCCTATTCCTGCGGGAATAGCTTGCTGTAACAATAATTTACTGATTCGTTCAGTTCCAAAATTTGAAGTTGCACTCATAATTTCCTTTTATTTAACCGCTCCAAATTTTCCTGCCTGAAAATCTTCAAATGCCTGATCAATTTCCTGTGCGGTATTCATCACAAACGGACCACCCATAACCACCGGTTCATCTATGGGTTTCCCGGACACGATTAACACCTGAGATTTGTCTAATAATTCCAGGTCCAGATGGTCTCCTTCATTATTTAGTGATATGGCTTGATGCTGTGAAATTTCCTGGTCTTCGATTCGAATATTTCCTTTTAAAACATAGATCAACATATTATGATCCGAAGCAATTTCCGAAATAGTCATTTTTTGATTTTGCTTTGAAATGGCATGTAACAATCGTGTTGGCTGAATGGTACGAATTGGACCTTCCAGACCTTCAAATGCGCCTCCTATTACTCTGATTTTTCCATGTTCCAGATCATAAACCGGAATATCATGAACCTTCGCATTGAAGATTCCCGGAATTGACATTTTTTCTTTTGCTGGAAGATTTACCCACAATTGTACTTCGTGAAATAACTGAGAATGTGGATCACTTCTGAAATCTCCACCATGCTGAATTCCACTTCCTGCATTCATTCTTTGCACATCTCCTGAGCGTAATCTTACTTGATTTCCTAACGAATCTTTATGATCCATAATTCCCTCAAAAAGAAATGTTACGGTTTCGAAACCGCGATGCGGATGTGCAGAATCTGAACCATCTACAAAATAATCAGCTCCCACATGTTGTTCCCCAATATGATCTAACATCACAAATGGGTTCATAGATTTTAATTCTCTATTTGGAAATGCACTCTGTCCGCGCACTCCCGGTACTACACCATCAATGGTGGATGGTCCGGATATTGATTTTATTGTTCTTTTCATTGGACTTGTATTGATAGGACAAAACTACCGTGCCCATACAGCCCCAGAAAGGTTAGAAAAAGGGATAAAATGGTAATAAATGGACAAACCATGAAAAAGCCTCACCAAATTTGTTGATGAGGCTTTATCTCTTTATACGCGATAATTGGAATCCAGTACCGAGATATAAGCATCAGAGTCTACTTTATAAATCAACTCTTCAATCGTATGAATTGGCTTATTGGCATTCGTTACCAGAATCATTTTTTCATTACTATCATGGTGAATCAACTTCAAGATTCTTTTATTCATACTTTCATGAGACTCCAATTCTTTCTTAATAGAATTATTCTTTTTTGAGAAAACCAAAACTGTTTGATTCTGATTACTCTTTTTCAAAAAGTGATCAATGGTTTTACTAATAGAGACAATAGCGATGATACAATATGCAGCCATTGTAAAATCTTCAAACACATAGGTTCCCAATAAAACCACAACACCATCTACAATCAAAATCAGAGAACTATATGGTAGTTTCACCCATCTGGAAATAATTCTTACCAAAATATCATTTCCTCCGGTGGTGGCGCCTGCTCCCATGACAATAAACACGGCCAATCCAATCAGAATCCCACCAAATATAGATGATACCAAAACATCATTTACATAGATTCGTCCTCCTGTTAAAACCGATATACCATCGATCAAAACGCTCACCATCACCATGGAAAAGGCCGTTTTTATTCCGGTTTCCTTTCCCAAAACCTTTGCTCCCCACAATAACAAGGGGATATTAATCAACAATGCAATGGTACCTACTGATAAACCACCCAAATGATTGATGACGATACTTAAACCAAAAATCCCACCGGGAACAATATGATGGGGTACAATAAAAACCACGTAACCAATGGCCAATACCAATGATCCTAAAAACACCAAACCATAACTCTTAAGCAAAAGCAAAAGGTTATATGGATTATTATATAGCGCAATTATGTTTTTCATTTTACTCTAGTTCAAAAAAAATCCCTTTGATTATACTTAACCAAAGGGATTCCTCAATTTATATTTCGTTTATTGATTCATTCTCTTTGATATTCGGACCCACATGACAAATGCATCCACATCATATTCCTCTGATGTTTACACATATTATTCACCTGTTTATACTGTTTATTTAACCGTTTTGTCATGACTTCCATTCCTATTTATTTGACCAAAAAAAAGCGTTCAACCTGGTAGAAGAACGCTTTTTCATATTTTTATCTATACGTCTCTACCCTCGATATTGTTTCCAATTCGACTTACACATATGATTATATTGAGACATCCGTTTCATAATTCTGGCGCAAAACTATATTTAGTTTTCAAATTATTTTCAATTTTTCTAAAAAAGAAAACAATTTCTTAAAGTTGCGTTTTATTTAGGACTTTTATTTTCCTTTCATTCCCAACTGTTTGACTTGCGTTAACCATTTCGCTCTTTGTTTTTCGGTCGCGGTTTTAACAATTCCGATATAACACACTTTTACAGGTTTCACTCCGCAAAATTCTAAGGTTCCTTTTTTTAATTGATATACACTGGGTTGGTGATTTATCCATCGGTAATACCATCCCGGTTGATCCATGGTCGCAATGATTCTAGCTGTCTTTCCAGTTAATAATTTATCCCACCAAACGGAATTCTCTCTGGGTTTAAAAGTAAACCCGGGTAAAAACAGTCGATCAATAAATCCCTTGGTTATAGCCGGTAATCCTCCCCACCATACCGGGTGCACCCAGACCATATGATCTGCCCGTTTTATCTTTTCCCAGGCATCTAATAAATCCGGCTCCAATTCCATTCTCTTTTGATAGCCATACTGCAAGTTGGGATTAAAATTTAAATCTGCGATAACGATTTCTTCTAACTGATAGCCAGAAGCCAATGCTCCCTTTTTATAGGCTTCAGCCAAGCCAAAATTCAAACTTTCTTTATGGGGATGTCCATTGATGATCAATATATTTTTCATCTCTAATATTTATGATTTCACACAAAATTAGAGCGCTCATCAGCCAATAAACAGGACATATGTCCATTTCAAATTAATCTATTTCTTTTCGAATTCGGCTTAAATGTCTTGGGGTAATATTTAAATATGAAGCCAAATGTTGAAGCGATACTTCTTGTAATAATTTAGGTTGTTTTTTGATCAAATCGCGATAACGTTTTTTCGCTTTTTCTTTCTGATATGCAAAAATGCGTTGTTCTAATGCAATGTATTGTTGTTCGGCAAAAAACTTTTGTAACCGAATCCAATTTGAACCAGACGCTGTAAGTTTGACTAAATCCTCTTTTCGAATCACCAATAAATGTGTTTCGGTTAGTGCTTGAATATTCTCTGCTGTAGGTTCTCCGGTAATAAATGAACTATAAGCGGTCATCAAGTTTTGAGGAAATGTAAAGCAATAAGTCACCTCTTCTCCATCGTCTTTTGTAAAATAGGAACGTAACATCCCCCGAATCACAAAAACCAGACTGTGACAAGTTCTATCTTCGCTAATAAAATAGTCACCTTTGGACAAGCTTCCATATCGGGTTAGTGCTACAACTTCTTCTATTTCCTGACTACTTAAAATTCCTATTTCCTGAAAATATTGTTGAAGTAAAACTCTTCCTTCTTCTAACATTAAGGCGTTTGCTATTCGGTTCATGATTTCACGTTAATACCCTACAATATTAACATATTGAAATGCGAATTCCATTTTAAATAAATTCTTAATTTTAAGCGTGCAAAAAATTGATTATGAAAATTTTAAAAATTATTAGCATCACCATACTTTTCCTGTTTGTCTTTATCTTCGGATACACCCGTTTGGAACGTATTACTCCTTTAAACTTTGTAGACCATAATGAAATCAATCACGGTGTTTTTTCAGACATTGCCATCCATGGTTATGATCCGGTGAGTTACCACACTGAAAACAAAGCCGTAGAAGGAAGATCAGATATCACCTTAGAATGGCATGGTGCTGTATGGCAATTTGCTACAGAGCACAATCGTTCTCAATTTGAAGCCAGTCCTGAGAAATACGCCCCACTATTTGGAGGATATTGTGCCTTCGCTGGAAGTAAAGGATTTACAGCTGATACAGATCCAAGTGTTTTTGAAATTATCGATGGACAACTCATCCTATTCGCGGCTGATGATGTGAGAAAAGAATGGATGAAAGATCCGGAAACTAACATGAATACCTGCCACAAAAACTGGGAAGATTAATTGAAATAGCGCTTATAAATGATAGCCCCAAATTGAAACCCTAACAAAATAAACCCGGGATAATATAATTCTGATACATCCATGGATTCTATGGCACTTAAAAGAATTCCATTAATTACAATAGAGATTCCTCCAATGACATATGCACCTATTTTGTTTTTGGAATACACCGAAAACGCAATCCAAAACAAAAGCCAGGATAATACATATGGGAGTCCGTGAACTGCAAACATTACAGTACAAGTCCCACCATCACAACCTCCATTTCCATATTGACTGGCGCCATACATAAAACAGACCCATCCAATGACAATGAGCGCCAGGCGCTCTATTACCGGCCTGGGAAATGCCCGTTTTAATCGCGCTTTAAAGTTGTCGATTACATCGTCTAATGGATCTCTTTCCTGTTCCATCAGATTCTGGTAAATTTTTCAGCACCTTTATGTAGGGTATACACCGCCATATCATCAAATCTATCATTAAAATAAACCCGATTTTTGAAATGTGCTTCTTTTACAAAACCCAATTGCTCCATGACGTATATCGCCCCTCGATTATCCGGGGAGACTTTAGCCTCAATGGTCTGTAAATTCATGGTGTTTAATCCGTAATTCAAAATAGCTTCAACCGCTTCCTGTGCAATATGCTTTCCCCAGTATTTCACGTCCATCTCCCCTCCAATCTCCGCTCTCAGGTTATACCGATCGATAGAATTAAACCCACAGGTGCCGATAATTTTCTTTTGATCTCGCAATACTCCTGCCCATCCAATGACTTGTTTGTTTTGATAAGCAGCTCGTGTTTTCTCCACTAATTCTTTAGCGGCTTTATATTCGGTCATTTGCGGCCTGGGGATAAACTGATTGACACGCCCATTGGCACGCATTTCATAAATAGCTTGTGCATCTTCCAATAGGATTTCACGCAACTCCAATCTAGGAGTACGCAATATGGGAAACGTTTCAAAACAATCAGAATTAATTTCCATTTTCATAAAGGTTTACGAAAATGGAAATTACACTTTTTTGATGGATTAACCCTTACTCATTGGGCTTTGATGCTTTAAATTTAATGGAGTATCCAATTTGAAACTGAGAGTAGTTATTGTACACATTATTACTTTCCCAATTGTATCTGAATCGACCAAACAATTTATTGTCCTCATTGGTATTCCAGGTGATCAAAAGTTCTGCACCTAACAGTAAATTATTCACTTTATTTAGCTCACTATTTTTCAAAGTATAATAATCAAACTGATCATTTAAGTTTTTTATATAAGTTAGTGTTCCAATCATGGTATAACTCCATTTATTTTCTGGATTGAAAATAAACTTCAAATTTCCTCCGGTCAGAAAAGAATTAATGGATTCATCCACTTCTTTCTTTACTCCTTCTTTCAATATTGTGTCATTCACCTGAGTTAATGCAATTCCGGCAAATCCATTTATATGAATGTCCATTGCCGCACCTTCAAAATCCAATACGTTTAATTCCGTCTTAACATTTCCAGTGCTATATCTTAAAATTTGTAGCGGATTTGCGTAATACGTTACAGTTGTATCATTAACAGGATAAGATATCAATGGCATTTCTCTATTATTTTGTTCAATCTTGGTAAAATCAAATGTTGGCATTATATGAGTAAACCCTCCTATACCTCCTAATCTAAGCAACTTACACCTTTGAGTCCATATATTAATTCTTTTACTAAATTCCATCTGAATCAACCCATTAGGATTATTTTGATTTAATCCAACCACATCAGAAAATATGTTATAGGTAAATATTTCTGGTGATGAGGTTTTTCTTAACTCCAACTTCTTATCATCTGAACTCTCTGTTTCATATGGTGTTAGAAATATTTTCTGGTTTTTAGGACTAAAATCATTTGTTGCTATATCATTTATTCTATTGTATTCAATCACCTCCCCCAAATTGATTGAGTAATTATTTCTCGTATGATTTTCATTATATAAATAAATATCATTTAAACTGGTTATATTTCTTCTAGTGGTTACGCCTATACCATATTGATTAGAAAATATATAATTAGTATCATCAATATTTACATAAACTATAATGGACTTAATAAAACCATCTTCAAACACTATTTGAGCGTCTTTAACATAAAAAAACTCTCTAGATTTTGTACCTTTTACCCTTACCATTTTATTCAAACTTATGTTTGCGATTTTCTGTCCCTTTTGAGGAATATTGAATAAAGCCGCAGTTAATTCTATAAACTTTAAACTTATCAATGCTTTATCTGACTCCTGAATTTGAAGTGTTTCAATTCCAATTTTTTCTTTATGAATACTCCATATAAATTGCTCCAGAACTGCACTGGTAAAATTTGTAACTGATATTGACCTTTCACTCTTGCCATTTAATGTATCAGCAGTTATGGTATAGCCTTCATCATCCTTCACTACTTTAATAGAATAAATTGCCTGATCACTTATCTTCAATTCTGTAGTAGCCGTTTGTGCTTGCGCGGAATAAATGGCACCTATAATGCTTATCAGCATCAATATGCCTATGCGTAAAATTTGTTTTGTCTTCATGGTTCCCAGTTTTAAGTATGCGTTTTGTTTAAAATCAAAACTACTGGGAGTCAAAAGTTTAATTCTTCACGGAAAACCGTGAAATTTAATACCTGGTTACTTTGAGGTTTTCTCTAAAATAGTCAATGCAACCCGGATTTTGGAATAAGATAGCTCTTCCTTTAAATGGGTATAATACGTTTTCAAAGCTTTGGGGTCATCCAATTCCAACTGTGCAACTCTTACCTGTAGAATTTCTTCAGGAGTAACGAACTGATGCAAATCGATATCTTTTCCTTCTAAATACAATTTGGACAAATGTGAAAATACTGTAGGTGGTTTAAGGTTCCGCTGTTCGCAAATTCCCTCAATACTCAAACCTTTTTGATACAATTCATATGTTTTAATGGCTGTATCTTTTTTACCAGATACATTTTGATTCATGTAATTGATAATCTCCTGAATAAAGGTGTCACCGTACACTTCCATTTTACGGGTTCCCACACCACTAATCTCTAAAAACTGAGATTCGGTACGTGGTACGTATTTTTCCATTTCTTTTAGGGAAGCATCGCTAAACACAAGGTAAGCCGGGATTCCTTGCTCTTTTGCAATTTTAGACCTAACTCCACGTAAATATTCAAACAATCCAGACTTCCCAGCGCTCTTAGATGGCGTGGGTGTTGCTTTGGGTTTCTGAATTGGAGCGGATTTATCTACCGGTAAAGTAAGTTCTACTTTTCTTCCCGAAAACAAGACTTCTCTGGAAAGTTCCGTCAACTTTAACGCATTGTTCTTATGAAATGCCAGTTCAGCCAGTCCCTGATTCATCATTTGAATAATGTATTGCTGCCAATGCGCCCAGGAAATATCCCGACCTATTCCATAGGTCTTTACCTGATCCAATTCTTTATCCACAATATGACTATTTCTGGCTCCCCTTAAAATATCGATGATCGTTCCAATAGCTTCTTTTTGATCGACTCTGGCAATGGTCGAAAGCACTTTTTGCGTAGATATCGTCCCATCAATAAATTGGGGCGGATTATTACAGATATCGCAATTACCACAATTTTCTGCGCGAACTTCTCCAAAATAACTCAACAAGATTTTTCTACGACAAGATGTAGCCTCAGCAAATTGTTTCATTCGCTCCATTTTAGCCAGTTGTACCTGTTCGTTAGAAGTTCCATCAATAAACTTACGCAACTGAATGACATCTGCATAGCTATGAAACATGATAGCTCTGGATTCCAGCCCATCTCGCCCGGCCCGGCCAATTTCCTGATAATATCCTTCAATATTTTTAGGCATGTTGTAATGGATCACCCAACGTACATTGGATTTATCGATTCCCATTCCAAATGCAATGGTGGCACAAACTATCTTGATTCGATCATATACAAACCCTTCCTGAATGGATGAACGCTCTTCAAAACTTAATCCGGCATGATACGAAGCTGCATGAATTCCAACCTGCTTTAAACGATCTGCCACCTGCTCTGTAGCCTTTCGACTCAAACAATAAATGATTCCCGACTCATCCGGATTATTACGGATAAATCGCATGATTTGCTGAATTCGATCTAACCCGGGACGTACTTCCAGACTGATGTTTTCCCGGTCAAATGATGAAATGAATTGTTTGGCATGTGGAATAGCCAATTGATTTACAATATCCTCTCGGGTCGCTTTGTCAGCGGTTGCGGTTAACGCAATGATAGGTGTATTGGGCAGACTTCGTTTTAAAAAACCTAATTGTTGATACGAAGGTCTAAAATCGTGTCCCCAGGAAGAAATACAATGAGCCTCGTCAATCGCAATACAAGAAACATACTTTTCGGATAAGGCATTGGTTAAATAAGACAAACTCTCCGGAGCCACGTATAATAATTTGAGTTCTCCTTTAAATACCTGATCTAAAATCGTATCCTGAACCTGAGTTTCCTGACTGCTGTTAAAGTAATTGGCAGCAATTCCATTGGCTTTCAATCCATCTACCTGATCTTTCATTAATGCGATCAATGGAGAAATCACTATGGTGACGCCTTTGAATACCAATGCTGGAATCTGGAAACAAATGGATTTCCCACCTCCGGTGGGCATTATCACCAAAGTATCTTTGCCTTCCAGAACATTTTGAATAATCTCAGCTTGCTGACCACGAAACTGATCATATCCAAAATACTCTTTTAAAGGCCGATGTATGTCTATCACATCTCCTGTCATAAGCGATGCAATAGTAGAATGGTTTATTGGTTTCTTTTATCTAAAAGTTGCTATAAATATGAACAAAATATCATCAGGTTATTTCATTCAAAGCAATTATTCCTAGTTCCAATTAATGATTTTTCCTGAACCTGTAATTGAAGAATTAATAGTCGGATATCCTTTGTAATATACATTTCCAGAACCGCTAATTTTCGCATCTAACCTGGATGTTGCCTGAACCTGAATATTTCCGGAGCCGGAAAGCAACACGTTACAATCTTCAGTAATCAAAGGGAATCCTACAAAATTTCCGGAGCCGCTTAAAATCACATTCAAATCTTTCAGTTTTCTCCAATATCCGAATCCACTGATATTCCCACTCCCACTGATGGTCGCATTTAATCTGGAAGCATCATCAAAACCACGCACTTCAATATTTCCGGAACCCGGTAATTCCAAATCCAGGTAAGACACATTATCAAAGTCGTAAATGCTAATGTCTCCGGAACCACTTAATATCGCTTTATGTAAATACGGAACCGTAATATAAATAGTCAACTGATAATCATCGTAACACCCATCTTCAAACTCGATCGCCCAAAGTCCTCCGGACACATCACCTTTTAATTTTGCGACTATATTAGGATGCCCAACAACTCTAACTTCCTGAATGATGCCCTGCTGTACAATTACTGTGGCAGACTCTTCCAGACTAATGGCAGTAAAATTGGGTATGGTTAATACTTGCGTGGTCACATCTCCTTCTCCGGAAATACAAACATTATCCTTGGAGCAAGAGGCCAGGAATAAAAAGCTTAGAATAATAACGAAGCTAATAGATTGTAAAAATTTCATAATTATGTTTTTTGGTTTCGGTTCGGTATACAATTTAAATACCATAATCTGTTTTAGAGATAACAATTTGTAAATTTATTTCCCCTAGTCGTTAGAAAAAAATCTATTTTGGAATATTTGATCTGTTACATTTGTCGCATGACAATAGATCGAGCTGAATTCAATCGTGCCCAAAAGCACCTAAGACGTGATGTATGGAAAGCCTGGCAAACGTATTCCTTAATTGAGGAAAATGACAAAGTGATGGTATGTCTGTCGGGTGGAAAAGATAGTTATACACTTCTGGACATTTTGTTACATTATCAAAAAGAATCTGATATTCACTTTGATATTGTCGCGGTTAATTTAGATCAAAAACAACCAGATTTCCCTGCTCATATTTTGCCTGATTATTTATCAAAACTGGGCGTAGATTTTAGAATTATTGAAAAGGATACCTATAGCATTGTTACCGCAAAAATTGAAGCTGGTAAAACCATGTGTAGTTTATGTTCCAGATTAAGAAGGGGGAATTTATATACCCTGGCGGATGAAATTGGAGCAACTAAAATTGCTTTAGGTCACCATAGGGACGATATTATAGAAACCTTTTTTATGAATTTATTCAATGGATCCAGATTAGAAGCCATGCCCGCAAAATACGTTACCGATGATCAGAGACATATTGTTATTCGTCCATTAGCATTTTGCAAAGAGTCGGAAATTGAAGTGTATGCTCATGGAAAACAATTCCCAATTATCCCATGTAATCTATGTGGTTCACAGGAAAACATGATGCGTAAAAAAGTTAAAAAGATGATTCATGAATGGGATACCGAATTTCCGGGACGCTCTTCTTCAATATTTAACGCACTGCAAAACATCAAACCCTCACATCTTTTAGATACAGATCTATTTGATTTTTTTGCTTTGAAAAACGCCCCGGAAAAATTGGTGTGAATAAGTCGTTATTGCACGATCAGTTGATGTACTTCTCGATTGTCATCAGAAAATACAACCACATGATACGCCCCCTTTTCCAAATTAGAAATATTGATTTGATCATATCCTGAACGAATGATTTTGACCCATCGCCCTGACATATCATAGATCCATACTTCAGAAACAGTTTGATCCGCATTTTCAATTGTAAAATACTCCGAAGTTGGATTCGGATACAATTTAAATTTGGTTGAAGTTTTCACCTGTTTCACCCCTAAAATTAAGCTTTGGTGAACGACTATTAATCCACTATCTCCAACTGCAAATGCAGTCGAATCGTTTGACATGGTTACATCATGTATAGGTTGAGCCACCGCTTCTGCATTCCAAAAAGCACCTTGTTCTCTTCCCCATAACAAAACACCCTGAACACCCCAGGCTGCTCTACCTCCGGCAATCACACCCTCATTCGGAGTTGGTGTAAGTGCTTTTAATTGCGGATAAAAGAACGTTAGGGATTGGTCATGTGGCAACCAGGTCTTACCGGAATCCGTACTGATCATAAATGAATTAGATAAAGAATCTACCACACCATAAATGGTAGAATCATTGACGAATTGCAAATCCCAAATAATCTCTTTTGAGAGGGTCTGAACAGTATCCCAGTTCATTCCTCCATCGAATGTTCTATGTACCTGACCACTATCTCCAGCCACCATTCCAAATTGATGATTGTAAAATGAAGCTGTTCTAAGATAATCATTAGCCCAGGATAAATAAGTAGAATTGTTTTGCCATACTCCATTCACTTTTCTATCAATTGTTTTTCCTCCAAAACAAGAGGAGCCAATTACCAGGGCATTATCCGCGTCAAAATTGAAATTGAAAATTGGAGCACACATAGCAATCGTAACCGCTGTCCAGTTTGCACCTCCATCTGTTGTCTTAAACATTTGCCCATCATAATGCGCACGTCCTACCATCATGTACCCATTTAGTTCATCAATAAAATTTACCTGAATAATATGGGGTAAGTTCTGTGTAAAGTGAATTCCATTCGTAGGTTGGATATTCCATGTTTGCCCACCATCCGTAGTTTTTAGCAAAGTGCTGTCATTAGCGCCAATATATCCCACCATATCTGACCCAAATGAGATAGAGTTTAATTTCAATTGTGTTCCGGAATTTACTTCTACCCAGGACTGTGCTTCAACTTGAATTACTACAAATACAAGACTTATAATGAGGATAATATTTTTCATGGCTACTTATTTTGACACAAAAATCACCGAATATCAGACCTCAATCAATGGATAAATTGGTCTATTTGTGGTACTTTTTTGCATCAAGTGCTTTGTAACCTGATGGTGTATAGCCTGTTTTGGCTTTAAAAAACCTGTTGAAATAAGCCGGATCTTTAAAGTTAAGCGCGTACATTACATCTTTGACCGACATATTGGAATAGAGTAAAATCTTCCTGGCTTCCAAAATGATGCGATCATTGATCACTGTCAAACATGGATGTGAATGGTATGTTTTACAAATCGCATTTAATTTCCTGCTGGAAATCTGTAAAGCTTCACTGTAATATGAAACGGGTTGATGTTCTTTATAATGTTCTTCCACCAACATCAATAAATTCATATACGTTTTAAAATCAGGATGTGCGATCAACTCTCCTTCTCCGGAAACACTTCGATGGCGTAAAAACAACTTCAATAAAATATGAACATAATCTTTAACCACCGCTTCGAAATAGGGCGTTTGCTCTACCAATTCCTCTTTGATCTGTCCAATCAAGCTCTGAACTTTAGTAAAACTATCTACATCCAACTCTAAGGTGGGTTGTAAATAAAACGCATGAAAGAATTGCACATACAGATCATAATCCAAATGGGTAAAATATTCTTTAGAAACTAAAATCACATGTCCATAAGTATCCAACTCCCGGGATACTTTATGAATTTGATTCGGGAATACAAAGTGGACTGAATTACTGCTGATCTCATGTGTTTTAAAATCTATATCATGAACTCCACCTCCTTTGGTAAACAAAAACAATTCTACATAGTCATGCTTATGGGGTTGTGTCGCATCATAACTATTTCGTTCCTGAAGTTCAACCACTTCAATATAATCGGAATAATTTTCCTCACTAATTTTATATATAGGAACAGAGCTCATTGATCTAAAACGCTCTCAAATATAGTGTTATTTTAATTTCAATCTAGTTTTCTATAAATCAACCATTTCAACAAAAACCTTGTTAAATAAAGGGTTTTGGTACAACCTCAGATCGTTTTTTCACGTCCACACTCCATAATTTTAAAGTATAAACCGAATACGGATACAATTAAATTAATATCTCAAACTATTACATTACACATGAAAAATTTACACCATTACATGATCGCAGGATTGGCATTGATTTTATTCTTTGGAAATTCTGAAGTACAAGCACAAAAAAAATGCAAATTCGATTTTGAAGAAACCGATCCATTCTCGGGTAAAGTCAAAAAAGGAAACACTTCTACACTTGTTGCAGGAATGGGATATTCTACCTGGTACGTGGGCTGGAACCGTGAAGGAGATTCTTTTTATATGGGCATGTTGGTTACCATGCAAGGTGAATTCAACACTTCAATTAATCAGGGGGATTCATTAATGTTCAAACTGGCGAACGGAAATATGGTTACCGTATACGCCAAAGAACAAAGCACTCCGGTAACAAATGTATCTACCGCATCGACAAAACCTGTTATATTGAGTACGTATAGATGTAACTATGCGATTACTAAAGAACAATTGGAAATGCTTTCTGAATCTGTGATTACACATGTGAGAATGAATATTGCGGATAAAGTGATCCAAAAAGAATTAAAAGAAAAGAAAGCACTTAAAGTGCAGAATGACATTAAATGTATCTTGAAATAGCCCTATACATTTTCCAAAAGAAAAGGGTTAGATGATATCATCTAACCCTTTTTGTTTATGGTAAACCGAGATATTCTCTACCTAAACGATTGACTTAATTCTAAAATATGCTCATCGTCATCATCTGCTGGGACCGCAGTAACACGATATTCCCAACAATCTCTTGCATTAAATGTTGTTGAACTTCTATCTGGAAAAATCACGCCATATTCTCTGGTCCTGATCTCAATTCGCTCAGAATTAACCATCACAGTAATTTGTTCTCCTTCTCCCAAAGTTGCATTATGCGTCACATAACCATTTCTGATCACCTCCATAAATATAGGATGATCCCACTGGTTACTAATTGTAATTTCAGGATTGGTTCCGTCACACTCACGTGTACATGAACTTGCAAATACGAGTAAAAATAAAAAGATGGCGAGGGGGGATTTCTGTAATAGTAGTCTTGCTTTCATAATTTATGTTTTGGTACATCCACTTTTGCATGTACCGTGCCAAAAAACATATCACACTACAAATCTCTTAAAAATCAATACTCTACACTACCAAATCACGACCGCTTTTTTCTCCAACACTGGTACATACTCCATCAACTCTTCAGTAATGGTATAAGCACCGAAGACATACTTCTTTTCCATTAACTGATTGCCACTAAAAAAGGTCACCCAGTACTCATTGTTTAAATGAAAAACTTCGGGAGTAATCGGTTCAATTTTCGCAGCTGTTTTTGCTGGAATATTCCCAATCACATGTCTTAACACAGATGTATTTGTATTCTGTTTCCCCGGCTGAACCAGATATCCTTTTGAAGTCACCATTACCCCTTCAATCATCTCATTTTGATCATTGATAATGTAAACATTCCATACCTGCTCATCATATTCGTTGACTTCATTCACTGCTGCAACGTATACATTCTTCACCTCCGGGATTTGGATATCTTTCTTCATACTGATTCTTTGCTGCAAAGAAAGTGACTCTCCTCAGAATGCAATTCATTTTTTGTCAGATTTTTATTTCGCAATAATGGACAACAAAAAAGCCCATCCGTTTGGATGGGCTACAAAATCTTAATAGATTTTTTGTTTAGGAATTCCTTATTGGTTTTTCAAATATTTTTCTAACCATTGATCTTGTTCCCATAGAACATGTAACACACTTTCTTTGGCTCTGTAACCATGACTTTCTTTTGGCAACATAACCAATCGTACAGTGGCTCCAAGCCCTTTAAGCGCATTAAAATAACGCTCACTTTGCATTGGATATGTTCCTGAATTGTTATCCGCTTCTCCATGAATCAAAAGTAAAGGATGTTTCATCTTTTCCGCATGCATAAATGGAGACATGGTATAATATACCTCCGGTGCTTCCCAATAATTTCGTTCTTCGCTTTGGAAACCAAATGGTGTAAGTGTTCTGTTATAAGCCCCACTTCTAGCAATTCCAGCAGCAAATAGATCACTATGCGTTAACAGGTTGGCCACCATAAATGCACCATAACTATGTCCTCCAACGGCCACTTTTTTTCTATCAATATAACCTAAAGCATCAACCGCATCTATAGCTGCTTTTGCATTGGCTACCAATTGCGTTCTAAATGAATCATTTGGTTCTTCATCTCCCTCTCCCACAATTGGGAATGATGCATCATCCAGCACCACATAACCTCTGGTCACCCAGTAAATAGGAGATCCATAATAAGGATAGGTAAAGGCATTTGGATTTGAAGTATTTTGACCTGCACTGGATTTATCTTTGTACTCAGTAGGGTAGGCCCATAAAATCATCGGCATTTTCTCTTTCTTTTCCATATCATAACCTACCGGCAAATACAATGTTCCGGACAACTCCAGCCCATCTTCTCTTTTATATGTAATTACTTCTTTATGAACATTCTCAATACTCTTAAACGGATTCTCGAAATGTGTCAACTGCGTTAATTTTCGCTTTTTCACATCTCTGAAATAATAATTTGGATATTCACTTGGAGATTCAATTCTGACCAAAAGCTTTTTGTTTTTAGGGGTATAATCTCTCAATTCTTCCAGTTTACCTTCAATTTTTGAAGTGTATAATCGGGTCGTCTTACGCGTATCAATATTCATTTGATCCAGAAAAGGAAATTGACCTTCTTTACTAAATCCGTCTCCCAATAAATAGATGTTTTTTCCGTCCAGCGCAATGACTTCTTTTCCCCATTCGTTTCTTTCGGTTACGAATTCACCCGGGTCACTGTATCTATCCTGATAGTTTCTATCGTAAAGCACAATTGGTGCTTTTGAGGCATTTCCCGGATCAAAAATGTAAGATTTTGTATTTCTGGTATTCCACCAGTAATCATGTGCAATCGCAAAATGATCTGTACCCCAGTCAATGGTATAAAAACGATTTTTTGTTTTCAATAAACTCTTTGGCGTTCCATTAAATGGTGCATCTAATTCAAAAACCTCATCTCTATATTCTACTTTGGTCTCCGGATCACCACCATCTAAGGCTTGTGCATAATACAAACTCGCAGGCTTATCATTTCTCCATGAGATATAGCGTTTACCAGTTCTACACGCCATAAACCCTTTCGGTAAATCTTCGATCAATGGCACTTTTAAAACTTCTTGTACAGATTGTCCATTTTGATCATACACTGTTTGGGTGAACGGGAATCTTCTATAAGGTACCAAATATGAAAATGGTTTATCGATTTTGGTCATCATGATATACTTCCCATCGGGAGAAATACTGATTTGATTGTACATACCACTTTCCATCCATAATTTGTTTTCTCCTAATAGAGTCACTTTATAGATTTCTGATGTAGCCAATTGCTCAAAATTGAATTCATCGTTAGGATTCTTCAATAAATCCTGATACGTACGGTTTTGTGCTTTTTTACCATCATTTACGGATATGGTTGGTCCGGTAGGTACAACGTTTTTCGTATCAATTAAGGGTTGACGTTTAGATGAAACTACTTTAACCAATAAACTTTGTCCATCTTTATTCCACTGAAATGGTTTTCCCAAATTCGCATTCAAATTCGGTTCTGTTAATCTGCTTGCTGCACCTTTTGCAATATCTGCTACCCAAAGCTCCACTCCCTTCTCTGTCGTATTCGTAAAAGCCATCCTGGTTTGATCAGGTGACCAGCTGAAATTCGTTAGTCTGGGTTTTTCCGGTAGTCCCGTAACATTTTTAATACTTCCATTTTTAACTTGCTTAATCTGAATATTGTTAAAATAGGTCACACGGCTCCCAATATTCAATTTCGGATCGATACGTAAACCAGCCAGACGTAGTTCTTCTTGTGATAATTCTTCAATCGATTTATACATGTTTCGCGAAAGCATCACCATATACTCTTGCTGGTGATCCATATACACCCAAGGGGCCATTTGTACATCCACCAATTCCATGATTTCAGCTGGTGGTTGCTGATAGGTTAAATTATCCTGTGCTTGAAGTTGTAGGCCAAATACACATAAAACCAGGTATAAAAAGTTCTTCATTTTACTTGTTATTTAATACATATTGAAGCCTAAAATAGCGGTTTTATCATGCGATTCGCACTCTTTTTTTTGAATGGTTAGGATCACGGATAAAGGGTTGTAAGATCAGGGTTCCAAGTGCTTTAACTAATTAATATTGTAACTCACACGAATTCCGGATTGGACTCCTCTTCTCAATCCACCCCAGGATATTCGGTATTCTCCATAGGCACTGAGCGCCCAGTTATCCATAGCACTTAGTTGTACTTGTGCACCTGAACTTAGCATTACATACAGATTCGCATTGGTAGTCACATAACCAGAATTAAATCCCACATAGGTCAGACCTAATGGATTCACATATGGTTTCACCATCATCCCATTAAATAATTCAAATGAGTATGTCGCACCTTCGGGGATAAACATTAGAAATTTGGTCAATTGCCCTAAATCGGCTGTTCCATCATTCCCCTGCGTCCACAACCAAATCAATAGTCCGGTAGGTAAACTCAAAGGCATATGTACATAATTGGGTCCTGCTTGAATTCGATAATTCACACTCCAATGATCGGAGAGTCCATATTCAGCTCCTAATCCAACAAAATATTGCTGGTCGAAATTGTTATAATAATGATAGCCAAACGTACCATAAAGACTGAGTTGAGGAACACTAAAAGGTTCCTCATAATCCCAGTTCGGTTTGATTAATGGGACAGAATCTTTGGGAGGTTCAGGTTCGTAAAACTGTGCCTGCAAACCCACATTCCCAAAAATCATACTTAATATGATGAGACAGATTTTTTTCATGGTGCAAAAACACTGTCTAAGCAAATCAAATACCAAACTCACATTGAGTTTGGATTTATTCAACTACCACTGATATACAAATGCATTAATGTTCATTCCCGCACCCACAGACGCAAATAACAAATGATCTCCCTTGCTGATTTTATGCCCTTCCATATTGTCTTTTAGAATCAAATCCAATAATGTTGGAATCGTAGCCACACTGCTATTTCCCAATTTATCTATGGTCATAGGCATGATATCCTTTGGAATATTTATACTTCCTGCCAGTTTATAAAACCTTTGAATAATTGCTTCATCCATTTTATGATTGGCTTGATGAATCAACACTTTTTTGATTTTTGAAATCCCTACCTCAGCCAGATCAATACATTGCTTCATTGCAGTCGGAACCTTAGACAACGCAAATTCATAAATTTTACGACCTTGCATTTTAATATAACGGATTCGATCATCCGATCCCGGGTAATTTGATTTACCCAAATACAAATACTCCATTTCATCGTATGTAAACGATTGTGAAGCGTGTGCTAAAATTCCCCGAGGTTGCGCCTCTTCCTTCAGTTCAACGATTGCTGCTCCTGCTCCATCAGCAAAAATCATAGAATCACGATCAAATGGATCCAACACTCTTGACAAAGCCTCCGCTCCTACTACCAAACACTTTTTAGCCATTCCGGCTTTTATAAATGCCTGTGCCTGAATAGTGGCTTCTATCCACCCAGGACACCCATACAAAACATCATAAGCCACACAATTTGGATTTTTAATCCTCAAATGATGTTTCACTCTTGACGCCAAAGAAGGCACAATATCTGATTGGATTGTATGTTTTACCACGTCCCCAAAATTGTGAGCTACGATCACATAATCTAAATCTTCCCGATCCACACCTGCATCTTCAATAGCTTTTTCAGCTGCATAAGTTCCGAGTGTGCTACAGGTCATATCTTCCGAAGCGTAGCGTCTTTCTTCAATATCTGTAATCTTATTAAATTTTGATATGGTACGTTCTACGGGTTCTTTGATCAACTGGCCTTCAGCGGTATAAAACGTATTGTTGCAAAACTGTTGATTCGGTTTTACTACTGATGGAATATAACTTCCGGTTCCGGTAATAATAATGTTTTTATGCATCTCAAAAATTTTGACGCACCAAAGTAGGATTTTATCACAATTGACCACATTTAAAACAGATTTTTTTAACCTGTTGTTTTACAGCTCATTTTTGGATTAATGTTTCTTTCTAAACACTCCCTTTACACGCTGCCATAATGTAGGTTTTACGATAACCACTTCTCCAATAAAATTAGAATCCGCTGTCATATTAATTTTCAAAGGTTTCATGTTTTCCTGAATCATGATCTCCATATTTTCTTGCGGGTATCCCAGAAAACTTACTTTTAAAATTAACTTTTGTCCCAATAAACTATCCGGTACAGTAAAGCTGAACTCCCCTTCAAAACCGGTTTGAGTCCCCCACTTTCCATCTGCAATGTAGACATTCGCAAACGGAAGCGATTCATGTGTAGTTGAATCAGTAATCGTTCCTGAAATCACGATTCCTTCTTGTGGTATCGAATCGGTATTTGGAATTTCAGTTTGATTTCTTACAGACCTAGTAGGTTCTTGATAAGTCGAAATCGGTATTTGAGGGGAATTTCCTTTTACTTCCTGATGTCCTAAAAAAGCAAATACCCCTGCCGCAGCGATTGATTTCCAAATGGAATTTTGCGGAATTCTTTTAACCTCCACCCATCTATCAAGCTGTTCAGGTTTGAATCTGGCACATACGTTTTGAGGTTTTGATTTAAAAGTGTTGTGGATCTCCGCATCTGATTTTCGGGTAAAATCCAATACGTTCTTCTGGCATATTTCACAGGCTCGCCCTTGTTCAACAGGTGTCATCTGACTCCAATCTTCATGACACGGTTTTGGTATGGTTAATTTTAGCTTTGACATTTATAGTTTATACGTTTTTAAATCAAGACAGGTGAGTTTAGTATGTTTCAATTCGAATAGGTAAAGCGTAATACATTCTTACCACTTTCCCACGATACTTTCCTGGAGTCCAATTAGGCATATTCTGAATTATTCTTAATGCCTCTTGATCGATCTCTTTATTGATTCCTCGAATTACTTCTGTCTGGCTAACTGAACCATCTTTCTCGATAACAAACTGAACATAAATCTTCCCAGTAATATCTTGCTGATGGTCCAATAGCATCGCATCAACACTACGTCTCAAATACTCATAAAGCTCTTTCTCTCCTCCTGGAAACTTAGGATATTCTTCCACAACAGTATAGATCATATTATCTTCAGCCTCCTGAGATTCTTTGGGTTCTTCTACATCTGGTGGTTGAGGGATTCCCTGATGTGCATAATACAAACCATCTGCATATCGACTTTGATATAAGTGAAAAACTGCTGCATTCACATAGGGTGATTGCCAATATCGTTCTTTAGTCATTAATGCACCATAACCTCTATACCCCTCTTTCCGAAAAGTCTTGGTAAATTCACTCCGCATATGTTTAAATTCATCTGCCGTATATAGAAATTCTTTCCCATTAAGTACGAACGGAATCTTTCCATCTTTTAATTTATGCACTTGTTGAGAGCCACCATAACAAGCCCATTCTCCATTATATAATCGTAGATATACCACAAACTCTCCTTCAATGGGATACTGAACATATCCTCCCAATGGTCCATATCTGGGTCTGTGAAATTTAATAGCTGAATTGGGCACAATGTCTTTCCCTGATGTGTTTTTGAGTACATCACGAACTGTAAAGGAGACTTTTTTATCTTCTCCTGTGATTGCGCTACAAGTAATAATGAGTGGAGCTTCGTATAAACCATTGATATCGGGTGAATAGATTTCCTCCGCATTTAACACACTGAGAAACATGGAAAAAAATACGAGCAGTAATGATTTTTTCATCCTTGAAAAATATCAAAAACCTCGCCAAATTGAAAGCATCAATTACCCTCTATATAGTTTTTAAATCTCTCTTGAAAATCATGAAAACTCCAAGCAACAGTCAATTTAGTTAAATAACCATCTATCGAAAGAGACTGCTCATCAAATAAAATTGTTTCACTATGACTTAAAAATAGATTTATATTATCATTTATTTTGAGCCCTAGAGTCATCCCAATAATACTACTCACAATACTTCCTTGTTCATAAATGGTTTCGTTAGTATTTGATGCAATCAGACTCAAGTCAGCACCATTTAAATACGAATAATCCAAAGACAAGAACCCCTTTTTTGTAATATCTCTTGTTAAATGACCCTCTAAAATAAATATTCCATCTTGTTTTATTTCATTCCCTAAAAAGCTTTTATTATCTGATACAAACTGATAAGATGGAAATAATTCAAGAGTCATTTTGTTTCCATCAACCCATTTACCTATTCTCTGTACAAATGGTAAACCTAACTTTAATTTGATCTGATTACTTCCAATATTTACTGCACTATTCCCATCATATTGTCCAGTTGGAACACTTAAATTTAATTGAAAATACAGCAATGATTTGGGTTCATGTCTTATATAATCTTTTATCATTAAACCCTTAGCACCAACTATATTAATCGTGCCTATCAGTCTGATATCACCTAACCCATGTTTAAAAATGGATTTTGTAGTTGAATTTCCTCCAATTTTATTGGGTACAACAATATTGGTATTTAAGCTAGCCGTTGGTATAACTAATGTCGCGTAAAAAGTTCTCTTAAATATTGGTTGACTTCTCGTATACGTAAGTATGTTTTGACTATTATCAATCACACTACTTTTATACACGAAATTAAGATTGTTTAATATCGTATTCGCCTTTGCATCAATACGATGAACACCTATTATATTTGTGTTTTTCGGCAAAGCCCAATACACTCTCGCTCCATCAAATTGTCCAAATACGTTGAACATTGATAATTGAAGCATACAGAACGTAATTATTATCTTATCCATATTATTTAACCTTTTCACTTCCTCTTCCAAAATCGGGATCATAAACCATGGGTCTAGGAGGTAATTTTTCTACCATACCGTCATAAATTGTTCTGTTAGGTAGAATTACGTTATTATCTTTCTTATAAGTTTCCCAGTCATTCTTTAATTCTCTCAGTTTTTCAGGATATGCTTCCGCAAGATCATTACTTTCGCCTGGATCATTAACAACATTAAATAATTGCCATTCTCCCGTACCAATTGGCTTAGGCACCCAAACAATTTTCCAGTCTGCCTTACGAATAGATTTACAATTCCATAATTCTGTACCAATATAATCTGTCTCATTTCTAGGGGAATCAACATCACCTCTAAGCATACCATACCATGACAAACCTTGAACTTGATGGGTATTTATGTTCCTATTATAATCTATACCCGCTAAATCAATAATTGTTGGTAAAATATCTTTCACATGCAGTACTCCCTTTTTATTCAATAACCCTCCATCTTTCACTAATGGACCAGATACAATTAGTGGAGAACGAATTCCACCTTCATATGTGGTATATTTAAATCCATAAAAAGGTGTTGAAGAAACCTGAGCCCAAGGAGCACCATAGGCTGTAAAAGACCCTTCCCTTCCCCAATTCTGATACCCATGTGTATAGGTTTTCGCCATCCAATTCGCTGATGCTGTACCTGGATATTTTTTATAGGTTGCTGACTTATCGTTTATATCTGGTCCATTATCTGAGAAAAAGATCACGTATGTATTCTCCTTCAGATTGTTTTCCTTTAAATACGTCATTAACCTGCCAATCTCCATATCCATATAATCAAGTACTGCTGCATACACCTCCATCTTCCTTGCTACAATAATCTGATTCAATGGCTTCAACTTATCAAAACCCGGAATATACCATAACCTTTCTCCTAGTACAGTCTTTTCTGATATCACTCCCATTTTCACCATTCTTTCCAACCGTTTATCTCTTAACACATCCCATCCTTCATCAAACACACCTTGATATTTTCTTAAAAAATCATTTGGCACCATTAGAGGATCATGTGGTGCTTGATGTGCTAAATAGGCAAAAAATGGCTTTCCATCTCCCTTATTTATATCTATATATTCTATTATTTTGTCAGTAAAAGTTTTTGTTGCGTAATACTTTTTAGGTAGTTCTGACAAATAGACGGAATCTTCAACATAATGATTTGGTGTTGTTTCCTCGTCTGGCCCGTCTAAAGAAAAATAACTACCCGAACCTGAAAGCATACTAAATGATCTTTCAAACCCTCTAGAATACGGAATATTCTCTTTACCTTTTCCTAAATGCCACTTACCTGCCATATAAGTATGATAACCATTATCTTTCAAAATTTCAGGAAGTGTTGGCACTGACCTATTTAAAATACCCTCGTAACCAGGCATATTTAATTGATTTGGAGCTGGATATTCATACATATTTCCTAAACCAACTAAATGATTATCAATACCAGTAAGCAACATTGACCTTGTAGGAGAACATGTAGGAGCAACATAAAAGTTGGTAAAGCGTACACCTTCTGCCGAGAGCTTATCTAGGTTTGGAGTTAGCATCTCACCTCCAAAAGCACCTAAATCGGAAAAGCCCATATCATCAGCAACAATTACAATAAAATTAGGTTTATTTTTCGATCCAGATTGAGCCCTTAAAAACGACACTCCAGTTATCAAAAATAAAGTTAATATAACCACTTTATTCATAATTTTCTTCATTTAAAACTCACTATAACTTTATAACAAATTGATATAATCCTGAATGATCATATTCACTAATCAACAATAAGTATATCCCTGGCTTCACGTTCTCCCCACCTATTAGAAGGTGCTGAATATCACTTGTTCCGGATTTAAACCAAACCATTCTTCCTGTCACATCAAACAACTTTAAATCCGCGTTTATTCCATCATTATTCTTAACAAGAACATCCCCATTATTATTTATAATAGCATACCCCCCATTATGCAATTCTTTATGGGAAGCATTTTTTATTCCTAATACATCTTTTGATGAATTATTATCTTTATTTTCATCTATCATTTTCTCAAAAAGTATATTGAATCGGGTTAAATAATTTTGGTTTTGGTCTAGATTTACTAGATAATTCTCTAATTTCAAATCATGCTTAATATTTGTTTCAGTATCCCATAAATAAATTCCTATATCATCGGCTATATTTTCAGATTTATACATTCCAATAGAATGAGTGCCGGTTTCACTTGTTACAATATTTATCGGTATCTCTTTTACTTTGCCAATTTCAAGTGGGGCAAATGCTTGAATAGAAAATTTCTCATTATTAATTAGTGATGATAATTCAACATGTGAATTTCCTATTAACTTATGTGCATCATAACCCAAATCAATGGAATCGGTAGTTTTTGAATTATACCCTAACAATATATTATTCTGATAACCCGATGGAGAGGTTAAATTAATCCAAGCCAAACTATTTTCATTAACATCATTATTATTTTTAAAAAACTGATTATTATTACCAGACCGCATACCGTTATTAAAAACTACATTTGTGGTTAAATTAGCAACTACCCAAAAACCCTGACCACTTGCAATATGACCATTAGGGATTTTACTAGAATTTCCGGAGTTAACCCCTCCTAATAAATTCCATGATGCATAATCTGAATATTGATTATACCCTCCTGTAGTATCTGCTTCATCCCAGAAGTATAATCCATCACTTATTCTTGAATTATTAACTGCATTTTCGTTCCAAAAGGCAGTAGCATTTAACCCACTTGGATATGGGTTTCCTATTAGATTCCAATCATCACCTGCCCAGCCAGTTCCTCCAGGGTTACCTAATGAAGTGGTAGTAATGGCTTTTTGAATATCTCCATTATTAATATCTCCGTTGTAAGTTTTTAAAGCGGTAGGATCTCCAGGTACGAAATACCCCCCCCCGATATCCATGATACCATCGCCACCTGTGATTACATCTGTTGCAGAAAATGTTACACTATTTCCATTACAAGTTGTAGAATACCCTGCAGCAAAATCATACTTCCATGCTTGATTATCTTTATCAAATGTCCAAATATCGCACGGATTGGCACTATTGAATACAGATGTTAGAGTAGCTGATTGAATAGGTGAAGCCCATATGTTATAAATATATGATGAATTATTCCCCGCACGTTTAACATTATAGATTCCAGAACCTGAGTTGTTATCTGCTCCTGAACTGGTTTGAATTAAAGAAGTGTTTTCTTCAATGTTAATGGTTCCATTATTTACAATATCTCCAGCCAATGAAACATAGATATCTGAATTTATAGTTAATACCCCGCCAGATTCTACTTCAATTTCTTTGACAATAGCATTTTCCGTAAGTGGTAGAGCTCCGGTAGCTGAGTTTTTAACCAAAAATTTGTAACAAGCATCTGTTGTATTTGGAACATTTGAATTTCCAGCCCCATTATAGAACTGTGAGTTATCTACAACAATTTGATCAAAATATTCGAACGTAAAATAATCATCGTCATTGAAGGAAACACCAGTTGCAGTGTAGGTGCCAGAATTCAAAGTCATAGGGTATCTTGTTTTAGAAGAAAAAGAAGAAGAGCTACTTACAATCACAAATAAAGTTGCGCAACTTTGTTTGCCAGATAAATCCAAATCTGCTGCATCAACAGAAAGAGTAACCGATCCTACATCATTTCTTTTACTCACTCGCCATATACTACTTAACCTTTCGGTGTAATCAGTAGTTCCTGAAAAAGTATAATTTGAATTTTTAATACCTTCACCCCAAAACAAAAATTCATCATTCTGTAAATCAGAAGGGTTACTAATCTCTATTATCCCCGTCCCCTTCGAGTCCGTATGATCTGAACCATCTATAGCTTTACCAATTCCGGCAACATTATGATCAAAATCTCCTGCACTCATATTATCTTGAACGTAGAAATCGTTTGCAGATAATACTATATCATATTTAGCTGCAAGATAGTTGCTTACTAAAATTCGTTCAATTGTTGTTAGCGTTGTCAAAGCAATAATTGACTCAGAAATTTGACAACTCAAGAATCTGTCTAATGCTCTATTAGCCCCATATCTCAATAAATCAAAATATCTTGCATCTGTATTTGCAATAGAGTTTGTGTTTGTGAAGATGAATCCGTTAAACCCAATAGACAAATCAGTAGGGGTTCGAATTATATTTGTAATCCTTAATGAAGTATATGCCGAAAGGTTACCCGCAAAGATGTTTCCAAACCTATAATGAAAAGGTGATGAATTCGTATAGGCAGAAAATTGCATTGTAGAACTACTAACATTTGAAGAAGTTGAAAATACCGATTCATTAAGAGATTGACTTCCAGACGCTTTCCAAACAAGAAAAATATTGTAATTAGCTCTATAAACGTTACTTGATAATGTATTTGTAGATAGATAATCATTCAAACCATCAAATAAAACCAATGGATATGAATTAGCTACATTGAACAGAGCAGGAGGTTGCCGATACACTATATTCTGAAAAACATCATTATTTTGACCAGATTGATCCTCCCATTGTGAGACAGTACTAGCCATAGCTGTCGTCACCAAACCTTTATTTGCATCTAGCCATTGATATAATTTGGATTTATCAATTCCTCCTGGTCCATCTTGTGAACACAAAGAAATAGGCAAAATTATTAAAGCTAAAATCCACTTCATTTTATTTCTCATTTTACTTCTTTTTGTCGGTCAGCATATACATCCAAATCAAACGGGAATATTTGAAATTGGTAAAACTGGTGACCAGAATGACCACAAACATGGCCACCAGAATCATTTCAGTAGAGGGAGAAAAAGGGTTAATCAGAAAAAAAACCACTATCAGTTCCGCAACGATCAAAGCATAGCTTACGAACATTGCACCAAAGAAAAAACCAGGCTCCGTCTCATATTTATGTCCGCAATGGTCACACGTTGTATTCATTTTGGGGGATTTCAACAACAGTATATTCCCATCACTTTCAAAAACATCTCCCGTATCACAAATCGGACATTTACCTTTTGATATTTTCCGTATCATATTCACAGAACTTTAATAATCTCTGCAAACGTACTGACAAACAAAGTTTTTAAAATTGAATATTTTACGCATATATTTGTATAATTAAGACACTTCTGTTGAGGCTCCCAATCCTAAATATCAAACAATTCCAAAATTCTTCGGAAGATCATTTTTACGCCAATATCTTTTCTAAACATTTGGTTGAAAATCATCATTCCATTACCACGCCTCATAAACATGATTTTTACTTATCTGTTTTGTTTACGCATGGGAGCGGTACACATGAAATTGATTTTAATTCTTACCTGATTGAAAAGGGCGCTTTATTTTTTTTAAAACCCGGACAAACCCATAACTGGTATCTTTCGGAAGATATTGAAGGTTATATCTTCTTTCATTCTAAATCCTATTACGATCTGCATTACTCCAGTAAAAGTGTAGTAGATTTTCCATTTTTCTATTCTTCTCAAAACTCTCCTTATCTACTACTTAACATAGATCAAAGCTCTAAAATTGAAATCTTGTTTCAATCTATTCTTCAGGAATTTCAGCAGGACAATTTAATGCAGCATCAAAAAATCAAAAGTCTGATCGATATTCTCTATATAGATATTGCACGATGGTGTGTGGGAAACCGTTTACAAGATGTTTCCCAATCCAGTTCATATGTCTTAAAGACACATCAACTGGAGAATTTAATCGAACAGCATTACCTGACCGACAAACTCGCCAGCACTTATGCGGAATGGATGCATATGACTCCAAAGCATCTCAATCGTATCACTAAAACCACCTTGGGAAAAACAACTTCAGAATTGATTATAGAACGGGTATTATTGGAAGCCAAACGCATGCTTGTTCATTCCGAAAACCAATTGACAGATATTGCCGATCATTTAGGGTTTAGCGACTATGCGTATTTCTCAAGGGTATTCAAATCCAAAACCGGAGAAAATCCTTCCGATTTCCAAAAGAGATACCATCAAGGATAGTCTTGAATTCTTTTATCTTTGAGCACATTGTATGTCGAAAAAAGATTCAGAACATTCAGAAAACCAAAAGCGCACTGAAAGATCAGCTTCCAGCGTTCTTTTAGAGCTATTCGACTTTATTGAGCAAGAAAGAGATCAGGAAAAAGAACTTATTCGCGCACTACGAATTGGTGAAAGTAGCGATCGTATTGCGCATTTTAATCCTCGAAATCATCTAGCTGATTTACATAAAAAAACAAATGGATAAATCTCCTCTTTTAATGAGTACGATGGCGATCCAGGATCTTGAAAAGATTTGGACTTTCTGGAAGCGGAAATCTTCATTGGAAGAGGCTGATCATCATTACCAGAATCTGATTCATCTGATTAAAAGAGTTCAGCTTGATTTTACTCTGGGACACTCCATTGAATCCATTCGTGAAGCATATCGTTTGATCACCTATCAGGAATTCACTATTTATTATCTGGTGAATGAAAATGGTGTCATTGAAGTGATTCGAATATTACCAAAAAAACTAAACTCGAATCTAAGAATAGATTGATTCCCTACCTAACAAACATCAAACCGCACTCTAATTTCCCAGCTATTTTTTTAAGCTATAGCAATATAACTCGAATTAAACTTCCGATCTCATTTCGATCTGTTTAACCCTTAATTTTGTGTCATCCTTAAATATTTCCGATCATGGAAGATATGTTATTTTATGATCGCATGCAGTTCGCATTTACGATCACATTCCACTACTTATTTCCCCAATTGACCATGGGGCTATCCTTTATCATAGTATATTTTAAATGGAAATTTCTAAAAACTGAAAACATCATTTACAATAATGCTTCTAAATTTTGGATGAAGATTTTTGCACTAAATTTTGCCATGGGGGTGGTCACCGGAATCCCCATGGAATTTCAGTTTGGTACCAATTGGGCCAAATTTTCTGAACTTACAGGTGGTATTATTGGTCAGACCTTAGCAATGGAAGGCATGTTTTCATTCTTTCTGGAATCTTCTTTTTTAGGTCTCTTTTTATTTGGTGAGAAACTCCTCGGACATAAACTTCATTTCCTTACAGGTTTTCTGGTATTTCTAGGTTCCTGGGCTAGTGGCTTCTTAATTATTGCCACACATTCCTGGATGCAATATCCGGTTGGATATGAGATTTTAGAAAATGGGAAGTTTGTGCTTAAAAACTTCTCTGCGCTGTTTTCAAATCCGTGGTTATGGCCTTCATACCTACACAATCAAGCAGCATCTTTAGTAACATCTTCTTTTGTAGTCGCTGCGATTGGTGCATTTTATCAATTGACCAGCAAACATGAAAAATATGGACAGATTTTCTTAAAAACAGGAGTGATTCTGGGATTTATATCCAGTGTATTTATGGCATTCCCTTCCGGTGATTTAGCTGCTAAAAATCTGGTAAAATATCAACCGGTCACTTTTGCTGCCATGGAAGGTATTTTTGAAACCGAAGAAGGTGGTTCTGAAATTGTGCTCATCGGCCAACCTAATATCCAGGAGAAAAAACTAGACAATAAAATTGCGGTTCCTAATGTCCTCAGCTTTTTAACTTACCAAAATTGGGATCAACAAATTTTGGGTCTTGATCAATTTGATGAAAGCCTCTATCCTACTAATATTCCAGGGCTCTATTACGCCTATCATATCATGGTCGGATTGGGAACCATTTTTATTGGTTTGATGTTTATCGCTCTGGTTTTATTAATTCGTAAAAAACTTACCGAAAACAAATGGGTCCTATGGGCGATTATGTTTGCGGTTCCGTTTCCTTATATCGCCAATATTGCGGGCTGGTATACGGCTGAACTGGGACGTCAGCCCTGGTTAGTTTACAATTTATTGCGAACTGCTGAAGGCGCGTCTCCTACCGTTTCCTCTGGAAACACATTATTTACGCTTCTGGGTTTTATCGGATTATATATGCTCCTCGGTCTACTCTTCTTATTACTTGTCGGCAAGGCGATTCACAATGGACCTCAACCTGTAAAAAACTGATTATGGAATTATTTTGGTATATCGTATTGATGCTCATGTTGGCAATCTATATCATATTAGACGGCTACGATTTCGGAGCTGGAATTATCCATTTATTTTTTGCGAAAAAGGAAGCGGATAAAAAAGCGATCACACAAGCCATTGGCCCATTCTGGGATGCCAATGAAGTTTGGTTGATTGCTGCTGGAGGAGTTTTGTTTTTCGCTTTCCCAACTTTATACGCTTCTTCTTTTAGTGGATTCTATTTACCGCTTATTATTATTCTTTGGTTACTCATTTTCCGGGCAATTGGATTGGAATTGAGACATCAAATTCATCATCCCATTTGGGAGGCTATTTGGGACAAAGCCTTTGGCATTGCCAGTTTTCTTTTAGCCTTATTTTTTGGCGTAGCCTTAGGAAATATTGTTCGTGGGGTCAATTTAGGAAACGTTGTCAATGGAGTATCTACGCAAGAAGCGCACTATTTCTTTCTACCACTTTGGGACGCTTCATTTCACCCGGTCTCCGAACAATTAGGAATCATTGATTGGTTTACGCTTTTATTAGGCATTATCGGAGTTGTTTCGTTAACGATTCACGGAGCCAACTGGATTATCTTCAAAACAAACTCTAGTATTAATACAAAATTGAGAGCGGTCATTTTCAAACTGAATATTGGGTTATCCATTCTCATCCTCATCTCCATTTTCTCGTGGCATGTGATTGAGGAAGATCCATTTCATAATTTTAAAGAATCTCCACTTCTAATACTATTTCCTTTGATCTGTTTGATTGGACATTTAGGACTGTATAGAATCCAAAAATTTCAAAAAGATGGTACCGGGTTTATCTTCTCTTCTTTGTTTTTATTAGGCGGATTTATTTCTACAGCGATGTCAATATTTCCAAAGGTTTTACCATCTACCAATGCGATCAATCCATCTTTGACAATTTACAATGTAGCTGCAGATGAATATGGATTATCGGTGGGTGTTTACTGGTTTGCCATCGCCATTGTTTTAGTGGCGATCTATTTCTTTATCCAATACAAAGTATTTCATGGTAAAATGGATGATGTGGATTATGGGCATTAAATTGATATTATTCTAAATTTTATAAAACTTAGACTTCACATTTAATCCTACTTTTGCACCACTCTAAAACGTATGAAAAAAATTCTATTTATTATCACCAGCATCCTGCTACTGGTTGTAACCATAATTTTATGGGCAGGCCCCGACTACGCGAAAACCTATATTGAAGACAATAGTGTCGAACTCGTTGGCCGTCAAATAAAAATGTCGGAATTAGATTTTAATGCTTTCAATGGACATTTTGTAATCACCGATTTTAAAATTCTGGAACAACACGATTCTACTGAATTTGTTCAGTTTGACTCTCTGTATATGGATTTGGTATTATACAAATTATTTGGGGGCACTTTCCTTTCTGAAGCGCTTCATATCAAAGGACTTAATGTGAGTGTTTGGATGGAACATGAGGGGTTCAATTTTGATGATTTAATCCCTCCCTCAGACACTACAGCAGTAGATACCACTATTGAGGAAGAGGAATCTTTTATCAAAGTATTCACGTTGAATGATATTCAGATTTTACATAGTGAAGTGGCATATGATGACCGGGATTTGGGGGCATACCATAACTTAAAGGATATCAATGTTAAAATTCCCGGGGTTTCTTTTGGGGATAAGAACACTAAAGCTGGATTAGAATTTGCACTTGCCAAAGGTGGTAGATTCAATATGGATATTGACTACGACCTGGAAGAAAGCAGTTATGAATGTAATATGGGGGTACAGGACTTAGATCTTAACCCATTTTTGATCTATACCCAATCCAGTATGAACATCACTAAACTGGAAGGAGTATTTAGCGGGCAGGTCCATATTGTGGGAGATTTGGATACCCCAACCACACCAGTTGTAAAAGGCAGCATGAATCTGAACAATTTCATGATCGCGGATAACGAAGGCGTTGAAGCATTTAAATTGGGTGCTTTGTATATGGATGCTAAAGAATTGAACCTATTAACCAATACGTACCATTTTGGTTCACTTACAGTAACGCAACCAGAAATCAATGCAATTCAATACACCGAAGATTTTGATAATCTGAGCACCTTAATGAAAGAAGATCCGGATACCACACGTACGGCTGAGATCAATGTAGAAACTAATGTAGAGGAAGAACCTTTAACCTACCTATTGGAAGAATTCAGATTGAACTCCGGTGTGGTCAACTACACGGATAAATCCATTGCGAATGGACCGTTTGATTATGCTATTACCGCAATCAACCTTAAAGCAGATTCATTGACTGAAGGTCGTGATGTTACTTTTAATCTGGATGCGATCATGAATGGCGTAGGAACGTTTAAAGGGTTTATGGTCACTGATCCAGGAAATCCTGATAAAGGCGGAACTTTCAATATGGATTTAAGAAAAATCCCAATTAAAGATTTCTCTGTGTTCTCGTTAAATTCTACAGCTTATCCTATTGAAGGTGGAAGGCTTTCTTTCCAAACCAAAAACAAAATTGTGGGCAATCACCTCAATAGTCATTTGGTAATGAAATTATACAAGACTGAGTTTGGTGATAAGGTAAAAAGTGTCAAACCGGAATATAAAGTTCCAATGAAATTAGGAGTGATGGTTTTGGAAGATCCTAAACGATTGATCCATATTGATGTGCCTGCCGAAGGTGATATTGATGATCCGGAATTTCGTTATAGTAAGCTGATTTGGAAAGTCGTGTTAAACGTATTGATTAAAGCGGCTACTTCTCCTTATAACTTATTGGCAGATGCCGTAGGTGCTAGCGAGGATGATATCAAATTTATTCGATTCGAATTACTTCAATATGAACTCGGACCGGAACAAACAGCACAACTGGATTTAATCGCAAATGTACTTGAACAAAAACCGGGGATTTCTGTGGTCGCACAACAAACGCTGGACATTGAAAAAGAAAAGAAACTGGTAAAAGAATATCTGGCTAAGAAAGGTTTATTTCTCCAGCAAAATTATGGGAGCGACAGTGCACAGGTCGAACTAGATGCCGTAGATATTGCCAAGGTATTACATATGGATGAAACACCAGAGTTGATCACGTTCCTGGAAACGAAAACACAATCTGTTCCGGGTGAACTTTCTTTTAATGAATTGGCGGATTTATATGTTTCTGAAGATAATTTAAAAGCTACGCATCAAAAAGTGATTGATGCACGCATACGAAACATGCAAGCCTATATTGCCTCCAAAGGACTTACTGAGAGATTTACTTTTAAAGAAGAAATCAACGATGATGTGAATAGAAACAGACCTCGTTTTGAAATGGAGTATCAGGTGAAGGGAGAGTAATCGGGCCTTCGAGACGTTCAGCCTTTAGCTGAATCCTCAGGCACCTTTAGTTTTACTTTCAACAAAACCATTTCGTAAATACACTACCTAAGTCGCTTCTAGTCTAATAAGAATAATATAACATTATGAAGTAGATTGGCGGAGGCGCCTGAGGAATGAAGCTATGCTTCATTGTCTCGAAGGCCCGAATGCCAAAGCTCCTCTATTTAAATCTATAAGATTCAGATAATTCAGGTAACTGATTATATTTACCAGTAATTAACGCTTCTTTCTTTTTACGGCTCCAACCTTGAATTTGTTTTTCGCGGTAAAAAGCATGATCAATCCGATCAAAAACCTCTACATAAACTAACTCTACAGGTAACCGTTTTTTTGTATGCTTTGCCCCTTTTCCATTCTGATGTTGTTGAATCCGCTTAGCTAGGAATTTTGTGCTTCCTGTGTAATAACTATTATCAATACATTTGAGTATGTAAGTATATCCTTTCATGGGTTAAAATCATGTCTTAAAAATTGGATTAATCAACGTTTGAAGAAAGATTGATTTAATAAAATACAAAATAATACTTCCTCTTCTAAAATCTATTAATTTGACTCCTGATTTTAAACAGATTATATCTTTCCAAATATTGAGCAAAAAAAACGCCAACTAAATAGCTGGCGTTTTAGTAAACCACTGACTAATCACTAGTTTTTCACTAGTTTTTTTATGGCGATTTGCTCACCTGATTGAGATACTAATTTCACAATGTAAATTCCTTTTACATAATCGTTAATATCTAAAGTCTCTGTATAATTACCTTCACCAAAATTGGTTTGATATATTGTTTGCCCTGTCATATTTTGAATCAAAATGGTACCTGGCTCATCAGACTCAATAGCAATTTTCACATTGTCCATTGCCGGGTTTGGATACATTGTAAAGGAAACCAACTCTATTGTTTCTTCTTGCAACGTGCTTTCAGGTGCCTTTTTAAAGCTTATTGCATCCTCACAGGTAAACAACTCATGAATTTTACTATCGTATCGTCCTACATATACAATTCCTCTCCCATCAATAAAGTCCATCTTGGTATCGTCTCTAACTTGTGCTGTAGGGTGTAATAATTTATGCGTCCATACTCCGGCATTATAAGTCATCATATGTATTCTATGATCTGTACCAACATATACCAATTTATTATTGCTTGCTACCATATCACTACGTCCTGTAGTATAAGGTGATGGTGCAGATGCATTCAGTACAGCATGCGTTGTTCCGGTATTTTCATCAATGTATCTTATTTTATCATTTACATCAATATAAAACACACGCCCACTCGCATATGTTAATGGAGACCAATAGGCCAATTCAGGACCATTACCTAGAGATGCTGTATACCATCCAGAACCAGAATCCCATGCTTTTAATTTTAATTTAAAATCATCTCCACGATAATAAATTCCCCAACCACCTTTTACGATTTCACCGGTGGAGTTTGATCCCGATGCATCCAAAGCGCTCACCTGCCATGCATATGGTCCATCTATTGCTGAAACCTCAGTAGAACCACTCCAAGTGTGGTTGTAATAAATTCTACCGTTAGCATCATTCACATCAAAACAACCTCCAAAACCTGTAGTAGTAGCATTTGGCGAAGCATTTGACGAATTATTTACCACAGATTCTACCCATCCGGATGGTCCCCAGGTTAATGAATGTAACCTATAACCTGATTCAGATATAAAATAAACCGAGCCATTTACCATGATAACATCAGATGGAGAGCTATACCTACTAACCTTTGTGGAATTACCATTTAAAGCTCCATAGTTTTGATAGGTAGCCCCATAAATATTCATTAGTCTTCCAAAATCTGAATGTGTATGATCCCCATTCACATAAAATACTTTTTGGAATCCATATTTGACTCCGGTAAAACCACTTCTAGCGGTAGGTGCATTTTCATTTAACACGCGATCATACCAAATGCTACCATCACAAGGGTCGGCTGGTGGAAATCCTCCACCTGGATCTGGGTCAACCTGAGCTAGTATTGTGGAGGAAAAAAGTAAGGCGCCTATCAAGACCTGGCTACCTAATTGAGAGTTTTTAAGTAAACTTTTCATAGTTAAAAATTTATAAAGTTATTCCCCAAATCTACCCGGTCATTCAAATGCCCTCCATATGTAATTCATGAATGATCGATCTCACTTCATAAATGTTCAGGGTGGGTTTATAAACGGTGACTTCGAGACATTTTGTTTCCAACAAAATCCTCAGTCACCTCACATTCCATTAGAATTGTTAGGTTATATAGTATAAGGAGTAACCAAGGGCTAAGTCATAGCAGAAGTGTTTCGAAAGCACCTCCATATAAGTCTATATCAGTTAGACAATTGTATTGATTAGATTCAAAACCTCTCCAATAAGAAAGAGTTTGAAGTTCATTAAAAGGCGGGAACTAATAATTAATATGATAATCTACCAAGTACTTATCCCAAACCGGAATGGTATCTTGTGTAAAATAGTTTTCAATCGTTTTTTGACCAATCAACCCTATTCCCTTTGCATAATAAATCTCTACATCTAATTCCGGCCCACCAAGATTCACTTTATTCATCACAATGACATTATCATATACCTTTCCATTAGGTAATTCAATTTGAACATCCTTAGACTTCACTATGAGTTCTGTTCTATAATATTTATTCGCATATACAGTTATATACGCTCCTAACTCTTCACTCAGTAGCGTATAATTAGTACACGTTCCCTTAGAATCTTGTCCATATAATGTATAATCTTTAACATATTTTCCCAAATAAGTTGTATACATAGCCTTTTCAATAGAATAGCAACTTACCTTACCTGTTCCAAAGTTTCTATTCGCACTAAATATTTCGGCTACAACATATGATACTCCGGTTCGATTGGTATCTCCATTATCATACACCCAATAAGACCCGGGATAAGTAGGTAAGTATTCTTTTGGATATCTTTTAGGGTATTTTTTTGGAGGAATTAAAACATTATTTATTTCATCTTTATTACAGCTTGCTAAGATCAGTAAACAAATTAAGGGGAATAGTATTCTTTTCATAATAACCGGTTGTTTTATTGAGTCATCATTAAAAAACTAACACTCTCGAATTTAAGATAATAACACATAAATCACAACTTTAGTTTCATGAATGAATCTTTTCGCTTCATGAATAATCAAGGTAAGTTCATAAATGGACGCTAATACTTCTATTACTTCACGACCAACTTCTGAACCTGAGTTTGACCAGCAACTTTTAAAACTACCATGTATACTCCTATAGGCAAAACTTCGGTCTTGATGAAATATTTACTTTTTCCCATTGGCACTACTCCCTGGTGAACTAATTGAACAGACCGACCTACCATATTAAACACCTCCATTTTCGCTTGAGTAGGATGATCTACAGATACCGAGATACAAGCAATCGTACTGGATGGATTTGGAAATATGGCATCTATACCCACTTGTACATCCGCTTCTTCAATACTATTTGGGCTGATAACATTAAACTTCCAGTATCCTGCTGGAGCTACAATTGGTCGCACTTGCTGTTTCCCTGAATTCGCTTGTCCTTTTACATAATAATACACTTGAGTGTTTATAGGTTGTGCTGGAATTTGTGCTTCCCAATTCCCGTTTCCAACATTACTCATAGACACAGCTGTATAACCTGAAGTAGTATCCGTAGTCCAATACAATGTTGCACTGACAATACCGGAAATATGATTCATATAGGCGCTTACAGTATATGGAGTTGTGGTATTATCCGTATCTCTTAACCGCTGATGAGAAATGAGTAATGGCTCTGCAACTCCTACAGCTCGAGTAATACAATGAATGGCCCCACTCAACTGGATAATATTGTTAGGATGGGTATCACAATCAATACCTATCACCTTATACCCAGGCATCGCATCTCTTAGAATTCTTAATGCTATTGTATCATACTCAGTTCTATAAGTCGGGACGATGATTGTTTTATTGACAAATACCTGATTGGTATACGTTCGATAATATCCTCCATTATCCGGATAGGCTCCAGATGTACTTGGCGGAACTGGTATTCTAACCACTTCATAGGGTGTGCCGAAAGTTGAATGATAATTATTCAACACATCATCTAAGTTCAATTCAATTTGAGGACCATCTGCCACACCCATGGGATATTCACTCACCAACAGAGTTTCTTCATCCAGCAACTTCATATGCATATCTATATGATGAATTCCATCGTAAGGAAGTACCTCCATTTTAATGTACTTATCAATTCCCATAAAAAGATTCATGCGTTGATCTATCTGTGCTTCGGTTAAATTTTCGGGATTAAATAATCCCCCCGCAGCATTTTCATCTAATACCAGTTTAGAAGAAAATCCAGTTCCAAAACCATCCGTCATAAAATTACCTCCGGTATGTACCAAAGAATAAGGCGCTGCAGTCGTTTGATACAATGGGATATTTTTAAAAGCTGCCACGGCATCTGGTACATTATCATCGGCAGGTCTTGGTCGATTATAAATCCAATCAACCAAATACAATGAATCTACTTCATTCTTATACACCGTATTTCCACCATAGTCGCGCATCCAAATAGAGTTTGTAGCTTGCTGGATATAACTCACATTGTGTAAAGGCACACCGTTATTCGTTAACTCAGTTTTTACATTGTTAGAATCGTCACACACTATTATGACCTCACATTCGTCCTGAGCTATATCTGTGATTTGACTTAAAATGGTCGGATACCCTTCCCATGCGATCACCAAAGATTGAATTTCTTCCCACTCCGCCATCGTACGCACCGATGAACCTGGTGGAGTTGTAATTCCAGTTACCTGACGTGATTGATTATAGCTTTCAATATTTTGAACTTCATCAGGTGTCATTTGATTGGGTAACACCTGTTCCTGGGTAAAACCCAAATGGGCAATTAATAATGCTGCAAAAAGTAGTTTTATTTTCATACCCATTTTTTTGATAGCGTAAATATAATACGAATACTGAGTATAAACTACTGGTTTTCTGAGGGTGGAATAATTGTACTGAGCCGAAGTTCTACAGCAACCTATTCCCTTCTTATTACTTCCCTTATAATTTAAGTAGAGCTTCCTTATACAACTTCCAGTTTCTTAATAATATCAGATGCCATTTTTTTATTTAAACCATCTCCATCAATAACATCCACAAAACCCAAACTACAGTGATGTTCTTTTCCATTTTGTAAAAGCCTAAACTTCCCCTGTACATCATCTTGTTCATGGGTACGTGGATATAGCAACATACTATTAAAACTTTTGCTGTAATGATTATAGACATACATCTGTTTTAAATCATCATCCGCAGGATGTTTGGAGTCAATCACCTTCCATTTGGTATCAATTACATAAGTTCTATCCGTATTTCTTTCTCTAAGAACCAAGTCGGGTTGAACTATTTTATGTTCCCAAAACTTATATCTCCTTTGCGATAAAACCTCATAATCGGTATGCGCATGTTTTTTTAAAATACGATATACATACTCCTCCCAAAGCACATTCATATCAAACATTAAAGCCAATAAATCATTTTTACCTGCAGATATATCTGGGCGATAATTCAAAATAATCAGTTTAGCAATTCCTATGGCTTTCTGGTAGGGGGCTGTTTTTCTATCTGTTCTTAGTTTGACAAAATGACTTGCGGAAACATCCAATTTACTAACTTCAGGAAAATCTAGTTGAACACGTCCAATACGGTCTTTTAATCTAGCTGAACTGGACAAACGTGCAACTACGGTCAGCGCTTCTGCTAAAATTTGATGTAATAAGTGGTTCTTATCATATACTGTATGGCGCGTATAAAACCGTTCTTTATGCACTATATTTTGAGAGATTTGCTTTGAAAAAATCAAAGCTCCTTTTAGCGCTTTTTGCTGTCCGCTTTTTTGTCTATATTTTTTAATTAACCCTTGATGTAATAAAGACTCTAGTTCTTGTACATACAGTTCAAAATATAAATCTAAAATAGAGTTGGCACGAAGTTTTAAAGAAGCAACACCCGTTTCTTTCGCAGTTAATAGATGACAGGCTTTTAGCATATCCAGTAAAACGGATTGCCAAACTTTTTCATTGCCTTCTTTACCTGCTTTGGGTAAAACCTCAATGGTGTGTTTTCCTATTTGAATAGCTCCGACATACTGTTTAAAACGTACTCCATAAGGAATCATTTCAAAAAAAGGCGTACGCTCATTGGCTTGAAAGTATTTTTCAAAAGCGTTGAAGACCTCTTCAGAAAACCCTTCTTTATGATGCCGACCTTTGAATGCTATAGACTCATACTCAAAAACCTGTATGGGTGGTATTTTACTCACTTCTAAGCATTAATTGATCTATAGCTTCTTTCAGTTTGATATCTGTAGAGGGAATTATTTCATATCCATTTCCATCTTCATAATCTGAACCAACTGAATTTTCAATTTCCGCAAATTTGATACCCCTGTTAGAATAACTCTTTATAAATCCTTTTCCAAGTACCATCCCAATCTTTACATAGTCATTAAAGAAATACTCTTGCAATAACGGAATTATTTTGTCGGTGAATACCGCCTTTAAATCTTCTTCAAATTTTTCGGATTCTTTAAGACCTAAAAAGTATGAATGTCCAATAGTATGATCTCTATCTACTAATACTTGAATTCGTTTATTTATAGTTTTTAATACTTCTGAAATTTGAATTCCATTCCACTCATTTTTATCTCCTAATTCTTGTTTTATTAGATCCGAATCAGGCATCATCTCTTTAAAAGAAAATCGTCTACGTAATGCGGTATCTAATGCCTCTACACTGCGGTCTGCGGTGTTCATGGTGCCAATAATGTGTAGATTTGGTGCCACAATAAATGGTTCTTTACTATAAGGAAGTGTCAACTCTAGTCTCTCGGTTCCCCCAAGTCGTTTATCATGTTCAATCAAAGTAATTAACTCTCCGAATATTTGAGAAACATTACCCCGATTAATTTCATCGATAATTAACACATATTGCTTTAGCTGCTTGGTAATTTTTTCAACCGACTTATAAGAATTCAATTTATCTAAAATGCCCGGATAATAAATGCCAACTCCAGTAAGCTTCAAACTTCGTTTATTATAGTAATAATCACTTAACGTGGCTATACTCAAAGTATGCCCCGTACCACCACTGGCCTTCTTAAACCGAATCGAAGTTTTAGAAAAACTTACAATAGTAAATTCCTTTCCTTTGGTTTTCAATGGAAATTCCATTTCTGGGTATTCCTCCCACTCTTCTTTCATTAAATTAAAAGCTTCCTCGAACGGTAATTGATTATCAGAACTATTGTTAAAGGCTTTCCAGTTATCTAATGCAAGAGAATTAATGCCTTTAAAAATCCCAGGGATAATATCGTAAGAAATTTCACCTTTTGAACTCAAATCTGGCTTTATTCCTTCAATAAAATCCTCATAGCTCATACTTTGATGAAATGTCACAAAACCTATTTGACCATTACCTTCTTCCCAATCCGTAATTAATAAATCATTATACTTTTTATTTACTAATTCACGGCTTTCTGAATCAATTTGATCAATTGTTTTATTCTCAATAATAGATAAAGCGCAATTTTTAGTATGATAGGTCTTCCCTGTTCCTGGTGGGCCGTATAGGATTTGGTTTATTGGTTCTTTTTTCATGGTATCTTTCTTATTGGAAGTATTTTTTGCTCCGTCATTCATCTCTTTACCTCCATTTTTTAATACTTCTCTCACTTTATCTCCTAATTCTTTTTCCAAAAAGCTTAATTGGTCTAACAAGAAAGGTATAACATTGGGTCTGTCAAAGCTTATGGTTTCATTAAAACAAATGCTTTTCGAAGAAAACCATGGAAACCACTTTAACCTATCAGGTACAGGCCCAATTAATTTCTGAAACTGATCCTTTTCCTTTTTATTCCCTTGTTCAAAATGTAATTCTATACCCAATTCACCAGCATTTATTACCAGTTCGTAATGTGCTTTTATATCTCCAATTAGTCCATGCTTATCTTTAATAAACATGTAATTTGAATTAATTCTTCCAAATTTGAAAGCACTCTCTTCTAACTGCACTGAAACAGCATTTTGAAAATCAGCAGCTATTTGTTTAAACCTTTCTTCACCTGCTTTTATTATGGATTTAGCATTCTCTCTTAACACAACCCAATCTAAAAAATTCACAATTAAATCTTCAAAGTCTATGGTCTCAATTGGACAAGAAAATATTAAGCCGTCTTGCGGTGCCATTACCTTTGACATGGCTAATTTAGTTTCCCTTTTTCTCCTTTTTCCACCAGTATTTAACACATAGTTATCACGTAATGAAAAAACCTCACCTTTAACAAAGTACTGGTTCCTATCTAATAAGAAATTAACTAAATCAGATTTGGAGGAAAGGGAATCAACCAATAAATACCTGTGCTTTTCTAAAAGCAATGGCCGGAACACCAATTGATATTCTTCGAACTCAAACAAATACCCATAGAATTCTTCTCTATCCCATTTTTCTTTAAGTGTGGTATGAGTTAGTGTTGTTTGTTCCTTATACTTCCATTTCCCAACCTTACTACCATTTGAAAGTTTATCTAAAAACTTTCGTAATTCTAAAATAAATTCTTCTGGGGTCATTCTTTTTTCTATTTTATAATTTTTCTACCCTACCAATGGCCATTCTTTATTCTGACCTTCGGTTTGTTCTATCACTTCTTTGAGAAAGTTCTCCATCTTAGAGGAACAATTATACCCTTCGACTACCGCTCAGCACCAGTGGTTTGGGGTTTTGATTGCATATTCAATTATGTATTAGATGGCTATTTCTGTACTTTTTCAGAATTTGAAATCAATAAATCAAATTGCCCATCAAAAAATTCAAATTTAAAGTCCTTAAATCCGGGATAAATTTTCTCTGACAATAAGTCTTCATTTTGGAATGAATACTTCTTTAAATCCTTTAACAAGTATAGTTGATCTGGATCTCTAATTGCGTCTGTGAAATTATTTCGACCTATAGTAGGCAAAAGAAATGATCGTGCTAATAAGATATACAAAAGTTGGTATACCCAGTATTTACTATCCATATGTCCTGGCCAAAACTGATAAAAATGTTGTCCTTCAATTTCATAATTAAGACCATGTTCTAAAATTTCAGGTACCGTCTTTGGAAAAACATCACGATTTCCTTGAAACGAATGGTTTCCATAGGGTTGATTATAATTTAGCACATTTTTTAAAGTGGTGAATTCTTTTTCAAATAATAATCTAGCTCCAAAATGAAGTGCCAATTTTTCCAAATTTAAACGTTGGAAGTTTTTCCTAAGAACACTTTTATAGCCCTCGCCAATTTCCTTGGCATTTGTTATTTCAAGCTCAGAAATTTTGTTCACCAACAAATCAATCTCATTAGCTAATTTTTCATATTCATGGATTGAATATATATACTGAACTTTTGAAGATAAATCGAAATATCTCTTTTCTATTTCTGAATTTTCAATTATCAAGTTTCCCAATCCATATGAGTCCAATTGCACCAAACCTATGCCATCAATAACTCTTCTTGTAAACCGCTCAACTACTGCGAATTTTTTATTTCTGATGGCTAAATCAATGCTACGCAATAACCACTCGTCAAAAAGGTTTTGATAGGCAATCACATTAATACCATTGTGAATAAGAATCTCAAAGTACCATTGCAAATGTTTTTCCCAATAAATATAAGATGAACTTGGCAATGATTCCGGCACTAATTGGTTCAGCAACCCACTAATGCAAATCCTTACTTCCTCAATGATATCTAAAGGTTTAGTCTCCATTTCCTCAATAGCCCAAGTAATCCAATCAATTATACCTTCATTTATTAAAGAAACTAGCTTTTCATTTTGATTACTGTATGCGGTATTACGCCATGTTTCAAAACCATTTATGTAAGTAAAAAAACCATAATCCATTTGCTTGTTAACACTGAACTTAGGTTTTTGTTCTTTTAATTCCCGATCAGTTTGAGTAAAACCAGAAACACTAACAATTTCAACATTCTCCCAATCAATGGGCAAATCTATAGATTCCGATTTCGAAGTATTAAAAACTTTATTGAATTTGTCCACATTCCTATTCAATAACCCAATAGATAAATCCATTAATTCGAAAACGCCATTGTAAGCTTCAAAAAACAAAATATCCTCTCTTTGTTCTATAGACAATTTACCTGCCATGATAAGGGTATTAACGTCTTTAAAAAAAGGGTGAACCTGCTTATGCTCTACCTTCAATTTCATAGTAAATTTTTCTTCGCCCTTTTAAGGCTCCACTTAATTATATACTTCTCTCCGTTGATAGTAATATCAATTATATACCTAAAAAAGATATAGGTATTCCAAATTGCATATAAAACTGAAATTCCTAAAACCAATGTATTAAAACCTCTAAATGCTTCGACAAAATTCAAGATTACTAAGAGTCCAATTATTATAGGTAAACCAATAACTTGATACTGAACATTCCAGGTGCCAAACAAAAACTCTCGTAAAATACCTTCATCATACGGAGCAAATTTTTTAGCTATTAAAGTAATAGAGATGGGAACAGAGAAAGCATAAATAGTAGTAGTAATTACGATCAGATTGGTAATTATTCCTTGCCCTGTTTTATTCCCAATATATTGTTGCCACCAATCCTGGTATGGCTCGTACCCTCCAAAATATGCGGCCGAAACAACCGTAATACCTAATAAAATGGAAAAGAATATTGCATTCCGTTTAATTTTTATTTCAATCTCCTTTATTAACCTAGTAAAATCCATAGTAAATAAGTTAAGTTGACGCTTAATATAAAAGATACGGTCATTAAAAACCACAGTGGAAGATCAAAGACAGTTTTGATAATTCCGCTAATCTTTGTTTTAATCAATCGAATCAAGTTATTTCTTCCTCCCCTTCTTTTTACCCTTAACAGCCTCTGCTTTCAAAGCCGCAATCTTCGATAATAACTCCTTAGCATCACCGTCTGTAGGTAACTGCTCTACCAACTCTCCTTTAAAGGCCTTAGCTAGTATGGCTTGGGGTAAATTATCTACTTTTTGTTTTAAATGAGTATAAGCCGCTTCTATTTTATCTGCCTTGGCAAATAACTGCTCTACCCTGCGAACGATTTCGGTTTGTTCTTGAATCGAAGGAACTGGTATAGGAAAAGATTTAAACATGGTTAAATCAATTCTTAATCGAGTCATACCAAAAGAGACATCTGAAATGATGTCCTTACATACATTTGAATTAAAGTAGTATGACGCATATTTTACATTAAATAATTCGGGATTGTAATCAGCCTTCATTACATCCGGTGTTAACATTGCAACACCAAAATCAGATGGAAAAATGGTTGCATCTCCAGGTGGATCCCCAAGCTTAGTTATCAATAACTCTCCACCATATATTGAATATTCCTGATGATATTCTTTCCATACTGTCGGATCCATATAGTTTGGTTTCCTTTGGTTAAACCCTTCAGGCTTTACGTGTCTTAAAAAAATTATTGGAATACCTTCGGTTCTAAAATCTTTAGCTTTAAAAATTGTCCCAAAAGGTCCCGCACAAATAGAGTTTCCTCCATCAACAGTCAATTTATAATTTGATATCCACCTCCAATTTTTTGGTATCTCAAATAGGCCTAACTCTTCATTAAAACCTTTTTTCCCTCTTACCTTAACTGGCTTCGTTTTACTCAGATGTGATTTTTCAATATCGTAAAAATACGCTTCATCCAACTCCTTCCCTTTACGCCACTCCTCCGTTAACTTACCGGTTACTGCTTGGGTAAGGATGGCTTGGCGGAAGTTTTTAAGCAATTGAGGCACTTTATCCAAACGGGTTTTCACCTGCTCCAAATGCCCAAATAAACCATCTAACTTGGCTACAATGCGTTGTTGCTCTGCAAGCGGGGGTAACCCAATTTTATGGGCCTTCAAAACAGTTTGAGATATGTTCGGTTGGGCCCCTCCTTTCCCCTTATCAATAAATGCTTGTTTTTCAGACTTTAGGTAGTAATGTAGAAACTTATTCATTCCTAAATATGGCTGCGCCACTCCACAAGCTTGATTTGTCGCAGCATCCATACCAAACAACCCTGTTTTACCAATGGTTGCTCCATACATAGCTATGGCAACTGAACCCTTTGGGAAAACCTTTGCGCTTGAATTATTCAACCCTTCTTCAGTTATATACTCTGAAACAGTTTCTATAAGTCCATTATTTAAATCTCCAGTTTTAATCCATGGAATGTGTCCATTATAGTAAGCTGCATTATTCCTTTTTGGTGTTCCTCCAGATGACCATTCTGAAATATAACCCAATGAGGTCTCAATCCAATTCTTCGGTAACTTCTCCATTAGGCCAACTCTTTAATAATTGCGTTCAACTCTTGGGTAATAGCATCCAATGCTGTTAAAGCTTCTTTGGCAATATCCATTGGTTCGCCAATGTCTTCTACTTTGGTAATGCTGTCATCGGCTATTAAGCCTAAATCTAAAGAATCATTCTTTTTAGCAATTTCTTCTCGGCTAATGCTCTGCCAACGTTCGTCTTTAATGGCTGCCCGTTTTTGTTCGTCAATGGTGCCATCGTATGCCATTTTTACGGCATCGGCCGTTAGGCCACCTGTATAAGCGGTAATAAAATCGGCAAAGGCTTTACGCGTAAATGGGGTACGCTTACCATAACTAGGGGCGTTGGTGCGCATATCGTAATACCAAATGTTTTTGGTGTTACCCGTTTCGGTTTTGCCACGGGTAAAAAACAACACATTGGTTTTTACACCAGCCGCATAAAAAATACCTGTAGGTAAACGTAATATGGTATGGAGGTTACATTTATCTAGTAAATCTTTACGGATACGCTGCCCATCGCCATCTTCAAACAATACGTTATCGGGTAATACCACAGCGGCTTGTGCCGTACCTTTTTTATGCAACGAACGGTAAATGTGTTGTAAAAAATTGAGCTGTTTATTGCTGCTCAAAAATGTTAAATCATCGCGCGTAGGTTTTTCGCCTCCTTTTTTGGTTCCAAAAGGTGGGTTGGCCAATACGCCATCAAATCCTTTTAAGGTTTTTCCATACTCGGTAAGCGTATCGTTCAAATATATTTGGCTATCTAACCCGTGCAGTTTGGCATTCATTAATGCCAAACGGTGGGCATCTTGCACCAACTCCACACCGCTTAGGGCTTTATTAATTTGGAAATCGCGTTCTTTTTCATTGGTATCAAACACGTAATCGTAACGGTCTTTTAAATACTGATCTAACGATATCATAAACCCAAAAGTTCCGCACGCAGGATCGTTCCATGTTTGCCCCAATTTAGGCGCCATTAGTTCAATCATTACCTCAATAAGCGGGCGTGGTGTAAAGTACTGCCCAGCACCACTTTTCTTTTCGTTGGCATTTTTTTCTAACAGATCTTCATAAATCTGCCCCATGGTATCGCGCTCTTGCTCTTCGTACCAATCAATTAAATCTATTTGGGTAACCAATGTGCGAAGATTTACTGGCTTACGTAATGTAGTAGACGCATTGGTGTAAATTTCTTTAATGGTAGCATTGTTAGATTTAGCACTAATATTTGCCAACATATCGCGGTACGTATCAAAAAGCTGCTTATTATCTTTAATGGCCTTTAAGGTTTCCCATTGGTACTCTTGCGGTATTTGATCCGTAAAGTTTTTTACATCAGATAGTTTTAAAAATAAAATGTAAGTTAACTCATTTAAATACTGGTGATAGGTTACGCCATCATCACGCAAAACGTTACACAAGTTCCACAGTTTATTTGATATTTCTTCCGCGCTCATTCTTCTTATTTTATTTCTGTAATAATAGCCAATAGGTTAGAAAATAGCCGCTTTTTTTAAGCTATTTGTGGATATAAATTATCGTTAATGGTGTTTAACACCTCATCTAATTGGTTATCAAATATTTTATTTAGGCGTTTAAACCCGCCCGCCTCTTGAAAAGGATTGGTATCTAAATCACCGGGTTGAATAATGTTTTCTTGGAGTAATTGCTTTTCAAAACGGTCTATCCATTTCAGTTGAATTTTGTTCCAAGAACGCATACTACGCACCTGGGACACCGCATTTGAAATTCTATCTTCATGATTTACCAAGGCATTACCCATAGCCAGGGTACGGATATACGAAATAATATCAGCCGCAATATCCTCGTTTTTAGAAGCCTTCCAAGCGGTGTTTAACGTACGGGCATTAAATCCATTTTCATCCAACAGCATTTTGAGTTCTTTCAAACTCTGTCTATCCAACTCTTTGGGGCGCCTACAAATAATTTGTAACGCAGCAATTTTATTGAGGTTTTGTTTTATGAACACACTAAAACTATCTAGGTAATCTTCTGGTTTTTCCCCTTTCCCATACCCTCGTTCGGTGGTGAGGTATTCATCCTTTTGTTCCGCCCAATACAGCAACGCAGGAGCTGATTTATATTCGTCTAAAAATTTCCATAACTGCGCATATTGCATAACCTGCGCAGGCGATTCATTGGCTACATGGTCCTTAAGCATATCAATGAAACTATCTGGATCTTTTCCTTCGGCATTATATCTAAAGCGCTCTTCATCTTCGGTACTTAGCTTTTTACGTTTACGTTGCAACTTGGCAATAATTTGCTCCAATTGCTTACGCGCACGTTCGTTAGATTCAATCAACTCCATTTCTTCGGCCAACTGGGTAAACGTGGTAGACGGGTTGGGAGAAACCGGTTTCATAGAGGTGTAATCTTCTAAGGTTTCATATACTCTAACCGCATCAAAAATTCTAAATACTTCTTTGCCTATGTCATCGCATCTACGGGTAGCTCTACCCAGCATTTGCTCATACAAAATCCGTGATTTTATTCTGCGCAAAAACACCAAATTACTAATGGCTGGCACATCTACACCAGTGGTCAATAAATCAACCGTAACAGCAATGTTGGGGTATTTTTCGTTTTTGAATTGCGTTAACAACCCCTGCGGATCGTAAGATTTACCAGTAATTTTCACAATGGCTTCATCAGGTACATCTACGCCAATATTTTCAAATTCCTCTTTGAGGTATTCTACAATTAAATCGGCATGTTCATCGCGTGCCGCAAAAATCAACGATTTTTCTTCGCCCTCTGGGTCTAGCTCCTGCACAAGTTGCTTTACCACCGTTCGGTTAAACGGTTCGGTAATCACCATTTTATTAAACCCAGAAATATCAATGCTTAATTCATCTTCAATAGCATCCATCTCTACAATAGAATTGGTTTCTTGATCGTATACCTTAGGCTTTGCTCCTTTTTCCCATACAATACCTTCTTCACTGAGTTTGGTTTTAATAATGTATGGAGGATCGTGGTCAATTAAAAAACCATCAATCACCGCTTCTCTATACGAATAGGTAAACACCGGATGCCCAAAAATTTGAGATGTATGCAGTGCCGGAGTAGCCGTTAAACCCACGGCATACGCATCAAAGTAATCTAATACCATACGGTATTTGCTTACATAGTCTTTTTGGTTTTTGAAGTTGAGTTCTTCATCATCCATTTCCTTATCTTGCAAGTACCCACGATGGGCCTCGTCTACAATAATGCAATCGTAGGTATCAATAGACAATTTGCTTTCTCCTTCTTCGGAGTAAAACAAGCGCTTAACCATACCCTGAACTGTAGCAAAATGCAAGCGTGTTTCTAAATCAGGAATAATTTCTTTAAGTCCTTCTACCTTGTACGTTTCAGAGAAGGTGTTGAGGTCTTCTATCTTATTATCTTTAAACGAACCAATGGCCTGAGTGGCTAACAGCGTACGATCTACTAAAAATAGAATTCTACGAAACCTATTGGCTTTAATTAAGCGGTAACACAACCCCATAATGGTTCGAGTTTTACCCGTACCCGTAGCCATAGCCAGTAAGGCTTTTCGGTCATCGGGTTGAGTGGCAATTTTTTGCTCTACTGCCTGAATGGCTTGAATTTGATAATCGCGTAACCCAAGACCATTTTTATTTTTTAAATAACTAATATCCGAATCTTCTAATTGCTTGTTAGAAGCCGCCAAATCTTGTTCTAATAATTCTTTGAGCCCTTCGGGCGAAAACCAGCCTCTTAAAGGCCTTGCTCTATTGCGGTTATTACGGATATCTAAAAACCAAATACCGCTTTTGGTTTTGATTTGTTCTAAATACGGTCGCCCGTTGGTAGCAAATAAAAATGGTACTTTGTACTTATCCCATTCGCCAATTAATTGCGCATCGTTCTTGGCTTCTGCTAAAGAGGCATACACCTTGGCTTGAGTCAAGTCGGTAGAAATGTCGTTGGCATATTTTTTTGCCTCAACAATACCGTATAGTTCCTTCCCAATAAATAAAGCATAATCGGCCCATTTGTTTTGCATTGGCCATTCGGCAATAGCCATCATTTTGCCTTTTTGCGGACGAGTTTTGTTCGTTTTATAATTTAATTCAGCGGTATTCGCCTCCCACCCTGCATTTATTAATTGTTCATCAATAAGTACGCGCGTTTCGGCCTCGCTCATATCAATATTTCGCGCAGCCGATTCAGAACGTGTAATAACCGCTTTACGCTGGGCAGCAGGTTCTTCTTTAATTTCACGCTGTTGCAATAACTCCGTAAACTTTTCTTCCAGAATTTTGTATTCCTTTTCTACCATAGCCAATGCGTGTCGTGCATCTAGGTTTTCTGGTAAAGAGAATCGTATCGTTGAAATATCTGTAAGCTCTTTGGCATAGGTACTATAAAACCATTTAGCTACTTTAAAGGCAGAAAACAAGGCGGTTTTAGCATCATCCACACTTCCCTTTGAATCGTGTACGGCTACATTACCTTTATTCTTGATGGTAAACAGTAAATCTCTTACTCTATCAGGAAGTAAGTTTTCGTACTGAAGTGTTTTCAATTTATTATGAAACGAACTATCGTAGGGAAACTCTAGGTAATGCTCTTCATAAATTTTATCGGTTAGCTTCTCACCAAACAAGCGTAGTTTAAACAAAGTAGTCACCGGATCTTGATACAAATTGTATTCGGCAGTGAGTCCAATATTGTACAATAGGGAAAACTCTTTTTCTAAGTATTTAAAGTTAGATTGGCTCATTTTGTTTCTTTTTTAACCCCGTATCCACGAAAATGCTCAAAATTCCCCAGATTTTCATCTAAAAATGGAGATAATTCGGTGAAAACTCCCTTTATCCGCTTCATTAACTCTTGATTGAATTCAGAGGCCGGATCTTTATTAAAGGTTCTTCTAAATTTACTTACCTGCTCTCTTTTACGAACCTCATCGGTTTCTTCATATTCCAACGCTTGTAAATCATTAATGAAATCATGGATATAGAATTGGAACCAATCAATTGCTTTATGGGCTTTTTCACCCAACAAAACTTGAACTCTTAGACTATCTAACTCTAGATTTAATTGCTCCGATTTCAGACTATCAAAGGCTTCTTTATATTCTTCTAAAAAGTGTTTGATTGGATAGTCTTCTTGCGTTATTCTCCAATATGTCGGTCCAATATCGTAACGTGGGTCTCGGATATTTCTAATAGCCGCAAAAATGGATACAATCCGCTCCACTATTTTAAGCGCCAATTCATTTTGATTGGCTCTTTTCTTTTCTGTTTCTAGTAGTTTTTGACGAGCCTCTCTATCCTTCCTATTCGCTTTGTGTGCCGCTCGATTTTGCAAATTTGACCAAAACCCAAATCCAATTGAGGATGCTGCTGTCACCAATACTAAATAATCCTTCCAGTCTTCCATAACTCAATATTTATTCCACCCCATCAAAAAATTGTACGGCAAAATCGCAAAAATCAATGATCACTTGCTTATCTAATTCAAATTCTTTTCGGTTCCCCAAATAGTTTCTGGAGGTGGGCAAAATTTCTTTTCCTTCCTCCAGTTCTTGTACTGAAATACACTTGATATGTTTCTTGCTTACCACAATCATATATGCATTACCATAAGGGTAATCTTTGGGTAAGTCTTTTAGCGTATACGTGCCATTTTTTCTAAATTTTACTTCTATAAAAAACACCTCATTGGTATTAGGATTTTGAATTACAAAATCAGGCATTCTACGAATTTCGGTAGCTACTTCACTTTTTACACCTTTCAATAATTCCATAATCCCGGGGATAGTATTTTCCATTCCGTACCGAAATACATTATAGCCTAAAGACAAAAACAACTCTTGAATCAAAGTTTCAGCTATCCGCCCTTTGATCATATTGTAACGGTAATTATGTTCGCGTTTAGATAACCCGTTAGATTCTTCTTTTTCAGCTAAAGCTTTTTCCTCTATAGGCTTCGCATTCTCCTTTTTGTAACAGGGTAAACACCTTCCACCATTAAACTTGGTGTAGGCTCCACAGTCAATACATTCTGCCATAAATAATTTACTATTTCGGTTAATCAACCATTGGGGAGAACAATTGATTCTTAGATTTTAAAAGTAATATTTAATCTAAAACCAAACTATGGGTATAAGTTGGTATTTATGATGATTTTTAATCGGGCCTTCGAGACGCTTTTCCTATAAATGGAGGTCCCTGAGGGTTCAGCCTTGGGCTGAATATCTCGAAGGCACCGAATACGAACTAAGACCTAGGTTTCGCCAATTGACGGTCATACATCACAATACTTCCGGCCACAGCGACATTCAAACTTTTCTCGGATTTAAACTTGACCAAAAAATGTGATTTCTCCATGGCTCTTTTACTTAATCCGTGATCTTCTGCCCCGAGCAAATACACACATCTCCGTGGATGGTGAAATGTTTCTAAATTCTCAGAATCATCGGTTAATTCCACCCCAACAATTCGCGCACCTTTGGGCAGATTTTCAAAAAAGTCGTCAAATGTTTGATAATGGAAATAAGGCATCGCTTTGACCGCATTGTGGGTATCACAAGCCTGACTCTCATATCGGTTTCCAATGGTAAAAATAAAGCTCGCTCCCAGATTCTGCGCAGTACGCCACAATACTCCCAGGTTTTCAGGTGTTTTACCGTTTTGGATTCCTATCCCGAAGTATTCGTTTTGAAAATTGTCTAAACTCATATTTTGACCTTCTCTCGTTTGTTCTCTGATAATTTTCTTTTCTTCATTTTTTGCTTCCCCAAAAAACGAAGCAAAAAAAGGGGATTTTTGGGAAGGTGTTTCGCAAGCGACCGTGGTTCTTTTAGCTTTCCATGCTATATTCCCTTTGGGAATGCAATTCCAAGCATCAGAACACTAACACTGCCCCAAAAAAATATCTAAATATTATAAGATCACAAACCTTTTAATATTTGTTTCACCCACTGCACAAACATAAAATACCGACCTTTACTTCCCGATACAGAAATTACTAAAAATGGAATCCAGCAGGTCTTCCGTATTAATGTTTCCTGTGATTTCTCCAAGATGATGCAGGCACTGACGAATATCCATAGCCACTAAATCGGTTGGGATGTCATTACTCAATGAATAATTCACGCGATCCAAAGACTCTTCAGCTTCTTTTAGCGCATTGAAATGACGCGCATTACTGACAATTACCTGACCAGTTACATTTCCCTGACTTTGAACATAGTTTACCAAAATCTCCTTTAGTGTATCTAAACCCTCTGCCTGCTTGGCGGATAATTGAACCACCTGATCATGCGCCAATGTCGTTTTGAATTTTTCTAAATCAATTGCAGATACCTTATCCACTTTATTGATGACCACGATTAATTCCTTATCATCGGACATCACATCACGCACCTTTTGTAATTCAGAATTGGCATTCTCTAAATCCGGATGACTGGCATCCACCATATACAGAATAATCGAAGCTTGCTGTACTTTTTCAAAAGCCTTTTCAATTCCGATGCTTTCAATTTCATCAGCTGTTTCACGAATTCCTGCCGTATCAATAAAACGAAATTCTACTCCATCATACGTTACCGAATCCTCAATCACATCTCTGGTGGTACCCGCAATATTAGAGACGATCGCACGATCTTCGTTTAAAAACAGATTTAATAGTGTGGATTTTCCCACATTCGGTTCTCCTACAATCGCTACCGGCACTCCATTTTTCAACACATTTCCCAGAGCAAAAGAACTAGATAACCTTCTGACTTCTGCTAAAATCTTAGCTACCAGTTCCACCAGCTCTCCGCGATTCGCAAATTCCACATCCTCTTCTCCAAAATCCAGTTCCAATTCTATCATAGATGCAAAGTGAATCAACTGCTCTCGCAATCCATTGATCACCTTGGCAAATCCACCACGCATCTGATTCATGGCCATATCGTGGGAAGCTTTATTCTCAGAAGCAATCAAATCCGCAATAGCTTCCGCTTGAGATAAATCTACTTTTCCGTTCAAATACGCACGTAATGAGAACTCTCCCTCACGCGCCATTCTGGCTCCATTTTGCAAGAGCAATCTTAGAATTTCCTGAATGATGTATGGAGATGCATGACACGAAATTTCCACCATATCTTCTCCAGTGAATGACTTGGGATTTTTATAAATCACCGCTACCACCTCATCAATAAGCTTATCGCCATCTTTGATTAAACCAAAATGCGCTGTATGAGATTCTTTTGTACTTAAATCTTTTCTAAACAGCTTTTGCATTATAGCAAACGAATCGCTTCCTGACAATCTGATCATCGCAATTGCTCCCACACCGTTAGGCGTAGACAAAGCACAAATGGTATCTGATGTATAATTCATAGGCTGCAAAAGTAATATGGTTCCTGTGAAGTTAAATGTTTGAATCTATAAGAATTGTCTATTGACATATTCAATTTCATCCATCGGAAAACTTTACAGTTTGAAGATTCTATTCTCCTATAGCTGCATTATTTAAAAACCTATGATCGGTGAGTGATTCCAGAAAGCGCACCAACTGACTCTGCTCTTCTTCGGTTAAATGTAAGGGTTTCACTTTCGGAGATTTATTGGGGTGTACAGCACCTCCTGAATTATAATGCGCCACCACAGATTCAAGAGTTGGCAAACTTCCATCATGCATATAAGGATACGTTACTGCTACATTTCGTAATGATGGGGTTTTAAAAAGTCCTCTATCTTTAGGATCTCCTGTAAATCGAATTCGGCCACTATCTGCATACAAAGTGGCCAGACCATTATTCTTAAATTCAAAATTGGTAAACAACTGGCCGGAATGACAACTGGAACATTCTGTTCGGGAACTAAAGAATAAATCCATTCCTTTTTTTTGCTCTTCTGTTAACATAAATGAAGCCCCGTTTTTGTATTGATCATACGCACTATTCCCACTAATAATCGATCGCTCAAAATTGGCAATGGATCGCGTAATCACAAACGCATCCATCGGCCTGTTATACGCTGCCTCCGCCAGACCTTGATAACGAGGAATGGTTTGAAGTTTATTTGCTAAATCCACGATATTGTAATCAAACTCATTATGTTCTTGTATAGGCACCAATACCTGCATTTCCAACGTGGGCACACTCCCTTCAGACAAAAAATAGGGATAATATGCTACGTTAGCTAATGATGGTGCATTCCGCACTCCAGGACGATTTTCAACACCTTCATTTGTTGGAGAATTGGTTGCAAATGCAATATTGACCTGATGACAGGTGGCACAACTAATAGAAGAATCTACAGACATCACCGGATCATAAAACAACATCTTACCCAAAGCCCATCTTTCCGGAGTGTAAATATTATCCTGAGGATATTTAATTCCCGGAAATCCAAGTGGAATTTCCGGGAATTGTTTTTTTGACAAAGAGGAATTAGTCTTATCGCATGAAATAAAAGAACTTATTATCATGAGCAATAACCATATATATGTCCCTCTTTTCATAGTTCTTACTTAAACGGATCCGAATATGCCGGATTATTTAATAAATCCTGATCCGTTAACGTTTTCAAAAAAGCCACCAAATCCGCCTTGTCCTGAGCATCCAACATCAACCCGGTACCTTGCGTATTTTGAAGTGTTGGATCTAATGTTGAAGACGATTGGATTCCGCTATTATAGTGCTCTACCACTTCTTCTAAAGTATTAAACACCCCATCATGCATATATGGCCCGGTCACTTCAATATTACGCAATGAAGGTACTCTCATCTTACCTTTATCCATAGCATCATTGGTTACTTTTTGCCTACCAATATCTGTAATTTGAGCTTCTGCATACAAACCATTATTCATATACATATTATTCTCAAAATTTGAAGGAGAATGACAATGCGCACAATCTGCTCCAGATTGATCCGGAAAAAATGGATTGTATTCAGCAAAATACAATTTGCGACCTCTTTCTTCGCTTGGTGATAACGTTGCATCTCCTCTCAAATACTGATCATATTTGCTATTATAAGAAACGATGCTATTCATAAATTGCTCCAATGCCAGAGAAATTCTATGAGAAGTGATTTCATTCGTTCCAAATGCTCTTATAAATTGATCTTTATAAGTTTGATCTGCACTAAGTTTAGTCACAACATTTTCCAATGTCTCATTCATTTCCAAATGATCTTGAATAGGCATTAGCGATTGATCTCTCAACAAATTTGCCCGTCCATCCCAAAAAAACTGATTTTGATTCCAGGCTAAATTAAAAACTGCCATAGCCTGACGGCCTCCCGGTAATCCTTTTACTCCAATAGAGAATCTGTTAGAATCGGAAAATGCATGTTGTTGCCTGTGACAAGAAGCACAGTTCAAAGACCCATCAGCAGAAAGTTTATCTTCATAGAATAACATTCTCCCAAGTTTTACACCCTGAATGGTTAACGGATTATCAGGAGCAATAGTCGGTGTTGACAAGTTACCAATTTGAAGCGCATAAGGCGTATTGTCATACACTACGGATGATATTGCTGGTTCCACGTCTTTTTTACACGAACCTAGAGATAGCATGATACATGCTAATCCCCAAACATAAAAGGCTTTCATGATTTCTTTAATTTACCACTAAAGCCTTAGCCTGTCCAAGAACGATATTATCAGATTTAGCCTGAATTAAATAAACGCCATTAGGTAAATCTTCAATTTCAATCAAACCGGAATTCCCAGTTGTAAAAGATTTTATTTTTTGCCCGTTTACATTCAGCACTTCAATAGTTACAATAGCTTCATCCCAGCTTGGTGTTAGGAATACAGATCCATTTGACGGAACTGGGAAACAATGCAAATTATTAACTATCGGATCATTAATCCCATTTGGCGCAGCTGCTTCTGCAAACACGATAGTATTTAAATTCATAATCGCTGTACTTGCAATCCCTGTTTCGCCATGACTAATTGGCCCCGAGGCAACTGAAATATTATCCAATAGTTTAGTATAATCTGCATCCAGATTTATATGTAAATCACCATTAACCATTTCACCTGCTAATGTTGTAGATGAATACGCATAATTGGCATCGCCTAACCCATGGATTTCAAATGTCTGAGTAAAATTATTTCCACTTTTCCCCTCAAGTGCTATAAATCTATAACCCGAAGACCATCCCCAGTGCATAGATGGAGATTTCGGTGCCAAAGGATGTGCCATAGGATAGCTTGCAGGATCTAAATGATTTACATCCACATTCACTCCAATTCCTAATTTAATTCCTTCCAATGTAGTAATGGAAAAACTCCCCAATAAATAACTTTCCGTATTGGACGCATTTACCAGTATCCAATAGTCAGGTACCATTGTTTCCTGTCCTCCATCATGTACCAATGTAATCTCAGATATATAGTACTCCAGACGATTGACTTTAAAAGCCTCTCCTGATGATGAAGATGCTTGTGTATTTAGCATAAAAGGCTGGGTTCCCAATAAATGGTTGATGTTTAAATAAACATCTGTTTGTGCATGAATCTGGATAGATATGCACATTAATATGAGTAATAAAATTCTTTTCATTTTCTTGATTTTTAATTTAGTGTAATACAGTTAAAGGGTTAATCAACTTCAATTCGAAGTTTCAATAGTGATTCAACCACCACATCATCAGGGTATCACACCAAAAAAGAACAAATCAAAACGAAGATCCTATGCCGGACCCGCCTAAAGTCATGATTATCAAATACGATAAAGACGTTAAATGCAACATCTTTCTTGACCTCCAATAAAACAGGACTCACTACAACTTTGGATATCTGAACTAATTCAAATGAACTTATTTCTTCAAATACTTCTGATACCTTGATAAGTTGATAGCTATTACTACAACACCCTTTTGTGATTCCTTTATGACGTGGGCATTTGGTTGCTTTTTTCGCCATTCCACAGTCTACATCTGACTTGGAAAAAGCTATGGCTCTTTTTACCACTTTCCCCCCACAATTGTGCTTGGAAACCGTTAAACCTAGAGTTCCAACGGTAATCAACACAATCAAAAACAGACCTAATATTTTGGAAAACAACCTCTTCACCGAGCGAATATAGAAAAAAATCCAAATAAATTTCCATTCTTTTTATGCAATTCTATCAACAGTTAATTTCTTGGTTAATACTACTTTTGCTACCAACAATTTGCATCATGAGATTTTTCATTTTCTGTCTCCTGGCCATTCAATTTGGTTCAGTTCAAGCTCAATCTGATAGTATTTTATTTAAGGGGTTCAACGACTCCTACCGAGGTAATACAGCAGTTCGGGTCATGTTCTACAACCTGGAAAATCTTTTTGACACCTATGATGACACATTAAAAAATGATGAGTCCTTCCTACCAAACGGAGATCATCATTGGAATAATTACAAATACTACGAAAAGTCAAATAACCTTGGGCGTACCATTCTGGCTGTTGGCGGCTGGGAAGGGGTCGAAATTGTTGGTTTATGTGAGGTAGAGAATTTAAAAGTTCTTAAAGACCTTACGCAAAAAACAGTTTTAAAAGGAACGGATTACAAAATACTTCATCAGGAATCTCCTGATAAAAGGGGAATTGATGTCGCCTTGTTATATCGAAGTGATAAAATCACCATAGACACAGTTCAGTATATTCAGGTATTTTTAGGTAAAGATCAACGTCCTACTCGCGATATTTTATATGCAACAGTACACACTCCAAACGATGCCAGACTTCATGTATTTGTGAATCACTGGCCATCCAGATATGGTGGACAAATGCAATCTGACCCTAAAAGGAAAGCAGCTGCACGTGTGGTTAGAAGTTATGTAGATTCTATCTTAAAAGTAGAACCTCATGCCAACATTTTGTTAATGGGCGACTTTAACGATGAGCCGGAAAATGAAAGCATCCATGATGTTCTGAATGCGCAAAGCGATAGCACCTTTCAAGACTTTACACAACTTTATAATTTGATGAGCCATATCCATGGAAACAATGGCACCCATAAATACAGAGGCACCTGGGGAGTGCTGGATCAGTTTATGGTGAGCAAATGGTTATATCAGGGGAAAAATAATCTTAAAGTAATCGATGGTCCGCTTATATTTAGAGCACCATTTTTAATCACCAAAGAGACTAAATATCCGGGTGAGAAACCATTTAGAACTTACATCGGATTCAAATACAATGGAGGGTATAGCGACCATTTACCCATTTTTGTAGATTTGCAGCTTCTTAAGTAAACGGAATTTAACTATGATTTTATCAGGGAAAGAAATAAAAAATCAACTGGGCAAAGGGATTCACATCGAACCATATAACGAAAGTCAGCTCAATCCAAATAGCTACAACTTGAGTTTATTTGATGAACTGTTGGTATATGATAACGATGTATTGGATATGAAAAGCCCTAATCCAACTTCAAGAATTACCATCCCTGAAGAAGGTCTTTTGTTAGAACCCAACAAACTCTATTTGGGACGTACCAATGAAAGAACTGCAACGGACAAATTTGTTCCCATGCTGGAAGGTCGATCTTCGATTGGTCGTTTAGGTTTATTTATCCATGTTACTGCGGGTTTTGGTGATGTTGGTTTTAATGGATTCTGGACGTTAGAGATTTTCTGTGTACAACCTATTCGTATTTATCCTAATGTAGAGATTTGCCAAATCTTCTATCATACCATTGAAGGAGAGTACGAATTATACAAATCAGGTAAATACCAAAATAATCAAGGCATCCAACCAAGTTTATTGTATAAAGACTTTAAATGATCAGCAAATTCTTCAATATGATCCTTATCGGATTGGTGAAATTCTACCAGTTAGCCATTTCACCCATCTTAGGATCAAATTGTAGATATCATCCCACCTGTTCACATTATATGATCGAAGCCATTCAGGAATGGGGACCGATCAAAGGCACCTGGCTGGGACTCAAAAGGCTCAGCACCTGCCATCCCTGGGGAGGACACGGAATGCAGGAAGTTCCAAAGAATCCTAAGAAACATAAGATTACGGGGATTAAAAACCTGTAAACGGTCTACCCTGAAAATTGAAATATCAATACAATATTATGTAAATACATTGTTCCATATCTGGGGTTATCATTTACATTTCGTAAACCATAGGAATAACGGATTTCAGGCATCAAGTTTAATTGGGTGAATGATTTATGAAAACCTACGCCAACATCAATTGCAACATCCACCACATTTGAACTCTGATTATTACCAAATCCAACATCAAGTGGCTTCTTAACATTCGGACCAATCAAAAAATATGGCGCTATTTTTTTGGACTTCGAAAAAGGGTTAATCTGAAGATGTGTCATAAAATTTAAAGTAATAGGCATTACATAATATCCCTGCTGCCACTGCTCATTATTCGCTGAATACATCGAATACTCTATTTTGTTTCTATTTGCAGCTATTTCAATCTTTGGTGATAATGTGAATCGATCATTTAGTTTCCAATTTGCAAACGCCCCCTGCAGTCAGTCGAATACCACTATCATATTTTAAATCTTCAGATGGATTATTCATTTTTAAGTTCGAATAATTAAAGCCAAATCCACCTCCCCAAATAAATCTTCTGGACATTTTGTCAATGGGGTCTTGCGCATTTGCAAAAACTGATATACTCAGAATTAGAATCAATACATTTATAGTTTTCATTTTTTAAGGAATTAAAGTTTGATCATAAACGACTATTCTTAAAATCTATTATACGTGTATCTAGATTCTTCTCTGGTTAAACAATGGAATAATAAATTATACCTCCTATAAGAACAATACTTTACTTTTGCACCCAAATTTTTGAGCGTGAAGCACGATAAAATCACTCCATACAATACCTCTGAAGCCAAAAAGGATCAGGTAGAAGAAATGTTCGATAACATTGCTCCTAAGTATGATTTCCTAAATCATTTATTGTCTATGGGAATCGATATTACCTGGCGTAAAAAAGCCATTCGTATTATCGGTAAAAGGAATCCTAAGGCTATTTTGGATGTCGCTACCGGAACCGGAGATTTTGCTTTAGAAGCGAAAAGTTTAAATCCTGAGCGTATTGTGGGAATTGATATTTCTGAAGAAATGCTCAATGTGGGACGTAAAAAAATTCACAACAAGGGTTTTGATGAACTGATCGAAATGATCAAAGCCGATAGTGAGGCGCTTCCATTTAAAGACAACACATTTGATGCAATTACAGTTGGATTTGGTGTGCGTAATTTTGCGCATTTAGAAGTCGGATTGGGAGAAATGCTGAGGGTCCTAAAACCAGGAGGGCAAGTAGCGATCATTGAAATTTCGCAACCTCAAAGCTTCCCGGTAAAACAAGTTTACAATATCTATTTCAAACATATTTTACCTACAGTTGGAAAGATGGTTTCTAAAGATGCCAGAGCATATACCTATCTACCGGAATCTGTGACACACTTTGCACAAGGGCAAGAATTTGTTGACATTTTACACAAAGTAGGATACAAAGATGCCACCTGCGAACCATTAACTTTAGGCACTGCATCTTTATACATTGCTTCAAAATAAAGTTCGATTTATCACGTTGGACGATTCAAATGATAAAAAAGACCATCATATTCGTTTTACTTCTGACTGCTTTTGCACCTGCTTTCGGACAATCGAGAGTGCATAAGCAACGAAATAGCAATTTGCCATATTTCGAAAGAAGTAAATTTCATTTTGGTTTTACTCTGGGTGGAAATTCAGCTGGATTTAAAGTTGACTATGATTTAACAGCTATAGATTCCCTTATATCTCTACAAGTTGGTTCACAAACGGGATTCAATATCGGTATTGTTTCTTCCATGCGTTTGAATCGATATTTCACATTACGTTTTTTACCTACGTTGGCCTTTGCACAAAGGAATTTTAACTACGTTTTTGAAAATACCCCACGGAATATCACCACTACCAAAATTGTAGAATCGACCTATATTTTATTTCCGGTATTGTTTAAATACCGATCTGCGCGTTACAACAACTTTGCGGCATACATTGTAGGCGGTGGAAATCTGGCTTACGATTTATCCTCGCAATTTGATGTCAATAATGAAGTGATCATCCCAGAACAGGTTTTAAAAGTGCAACGTCAAAACTGGTTTGCTGAAATTGGTTTCGGAGCTGATTTCTTTATGGAGTATTTCAAATTTTCGGTAGAACTGAAATACAGTCATGGAATCAACAATGTCTTTGTAAATGATGGTTCTTTTTGGGCAACTCCAATCCAACGTATTGAACCCAGAATGTTTACGATCAGTTTACACTTCGAAGGATAGTCTACCTATTCCATTCCCACAATATAATTCCTGTCGCCATCGCCACGTTTAACGACTCCGCTTCTCCAAATCTCGGAATGGTAACCGTTTCGCGAAGACACTTTTCAATCTCCGGATGAATTCCGTGTGATTCACTTCCCATAACCAATACCCCATTTTGAGGAACAGGATATTCATTTAATAATTTCCCCGACATTGCTGCACCTACAATAGAATACTCAGAATGAACTTCCGCATATTCCTTTAAAAACGAAACACCTTCCCTATAATATACCGGAATTCTAAATGCAGATCCCATACTACTCTGAATCACCTTTGAATTGTAGACATCGACAGAATTTTCACTGCATACAATCTGACCAATTCCAAACCAATCCGCCATACGAATAATGGTCCCCAAATTTCCAGGGTCATTAATCCGATCCAAAAACAGTGTCAACCCTGAACATGATTCTATTTCCAACTGGTCGTCAAACATTGGGACTACAGCTAGCACCTTATTGGGGGTTTTCAACTGTGAAATCCGACTTAGTTCCTTCTCAGAAATCACGGTCACATCCAATTCGGCATGCTGTTCCGCCCAACGCTCCAAAGCATACAATTCCTCAATAAACACATCACCTTGTAACAACTCTGCAATCAACTTCTCCCCTTCCACAACAAACTTACGTTCTTGCATTCTCACCTGTTTACGAGATAAATCCTTGATATATTTTATTTGATTCTTTGATAACATTTCTTACTGACTAGTATATTTATAGATTTGCAAAAATACCATTCTGCAGGATTGAAGTCGATGATTCAAAATATATATGTGTGTCTTGTTATTGGATTACTCGCCATCAGCTGTAAACCGACCAAAAATCTAGGTCCGAATCAAGTCTATTTACAAAACAATAAAATAGATATTTCGGGTAAAATTATCGAACAAGATGTCCTGTACCCTTATCTTAAACAGCGTGATAACAAACGTGCATTGTGGTTCTTCAAAGTCAAACTTCAGCAGTATTTGATGTTTGATGAAGAAAAAGTCAAAATCAAAAACGAGAAAAAGCGTCAAAAAATCCAGACCAAAAACCAGAAACGTATAGTGGCCGGGAAAGATACTTTAGAGTTTAAACCCTCTATGGCCTATAAACTCAAAAAAGGTGGTGAAAAACCAGTGATTTTTGATTCTACTCTGGCGTATGAAACCGCAGAACAATTTGAGAAAGCTTTATTTAACCGGGGATATTTTCACAACAAAGTAACTCCTGAATTTCAATACAATAAAAAAGGCAATAAAGTTCAGGTGGTCTATACAGCCGATGAAGGTCCGCAATTTAAAATCAATAAAATCGCATTGGTCATCAATGATACAGCTCTAAAAGAGGCCGTCAAAGTCGCCAATAAATATTCTTTACTACATAAGGGAGACCCATATAACACGGATAAGATTGACAATGAACGAATGAGATTCACAGGCGAAATGCGAAATCAGGGGTATTACTATTTCTCTAAAGAATATCTGGTTTATGAAATTGATAGTGGGTTGGCAGATAATGTAGTAAATATTAAAGTTATCCTTAAAAACCCTTCAGAAATCAATACCAGTAACGACTCTTTGACCGTTACCAAACACGAAAAATATAGAGTTGGGACGATAACGCTGAATACCAGTTTTAATCCAAAATTCAATGATGATCCCACCGATTCTATCCATTTTGAAAATTTGATTTACGTAAATCTGTCCAGATTAAAATATGATCCGCACACTTTTGTAAATAAACTCTTTTATAGTTCGGGAGAATACTATAGCCAGGAAGCTGAAGCCAGAACCTATACACGTTTATCGGGTTTAAATAACTTTAAATATATCAACATCGGTTTTTCAAAGGACGACCAGGATACCAATTTGCTTAACTGCAATATTCTAATGACTCCATTCCCATCACAATCTGTGGGTGTAGAAGTTGAAGGCACTAATACTTCTGGCAACCTGGGAATTTCAGGTTACTTAAGTTATCTCCATCGAAACATTTTCAGCAATGCAGAGCAACTTAAAATTAGAATTAAAGGTGGTCTGGAAGCGCAACAAACCAACTCAGTAAGTGATGAAAACAATCCGGATGGATTGAACATTTTCAATACTGTTGAATATGGTATCGAGTCTTCTCTGACTTTCCAGGATTTAATCCTTCCTTCCGGTTTGAGTGAAAAAATCTTAAGAAAATTCAACCGTCCAAAGACCAGTGTTAACTATATCATGAACTACCAGAATCGTCCCGATTTTGAACGTTTTTTAGTCAACTCTTCTATGGCCTACATCTTTACCAATAAGAATGTCAATACCAACCAGTTTTTCATTTATCCAATTGATCTGAGTTTTATCCGCATCAACAAATCGGCAGATTTTGCCCAGCGTTTGGAAGAACTGAACAACCCATTACTGGATGCAACTTATGACAATCAGTTTATTGCCGGTTCCAAGATTATTGAAACCTGGACCAATAAAGAAACTACAGCGCAAAGATCGTTTTCATGGAACCGTGCCCAATTTGAAATGGCGGGTAACCTTCTCTATCTTGCAGACAAAGCTTTAAATAGCACCCCGGTAATGGATACCGCTTCAGGTGATACGTATTATACTTTGGGAGAAGTTCGTTATGCGCAATTTGTAAAAATTCAAAACGACTTCCACTACAATACCAGAATCAACCAATCACAAACAGTAGCTTACCGTTTTCTTGGAGGGGTCGGTGTCCCTTACGGAAATGCCAAGTCTCTTCCATATGACCGAAGTTTTTATGGGGGGGGAGCGAATGATATGCGTGGCTGGCAGGCGCGGAGTTTAGGTCCGGGATCTATGATTGACAGTTTAAAAGTAGGGGTTGATCAGGTTGCCGATATTAAACTTCAGGTGAGTGTAGAATATCGATTCAATATCTTCAAAGCTCTAGAAGGAGCGCTCTTTGCCGATGCAGGAAATATTTGGTTATTACGAAAAGATGAGGCCCGTCCAAATGCAGATTTTGATCTTGATCGCTTCTACAAAGAAATTGCACTATCAGTCGGAACCGGAGCCCGTTTTAACTTTGGTTTCTTACTGGTGCGTTTGGATTGGGGAATAAAACTCTATGATCCTGCGCTCCCAATAGGACAAAGATGGGTAATCGACAGAGGCGATTATCTCAATAACTATCAGAATTACACGGGTGGAAAATCCTATCAGTATTCCGTATTTAATCTCGGAATCGGCTATCCTTTCTAAAATTCAAAAAATTAGCGCTTTCAGTACAATTATTCATTAAATTTGCGCGCATTAAAAAAGCAGAAATTCTAAACATTTCAATATGTCAGACATTAATAAAATTGAAAAACTACTAGGCGACAAAGCCGATTCTTTGTTAAATCACGTTGCAACAGCTATTCCAAAAGAGAAGCTGCATTTACCACATGCTGACTTTGTAACAACATCTTTTGGTGACTCAGATCGTAGTCCTCAAGTTTTAAAAAGTCTTCAAGCATTATATGGAACTGGAAGACTTGCTGGAACAGGTTATTTGTCAATTTTACCTGTTGACCAGGGCATTGAACATTCAGGAGCTGCTTCATTTGCGCCTAACCCAATGTATTTTGATCCAAAAAACATTGTAGAGTTAGCAATCAACGCTGGATGTAACGCAGTAGCGTCAACATATGATGTTTTAGCTTCTCAAGCGAGAAAATACGCGCATAAAATTCCATTTGTGGTTAAAATCAATCACAACGAATTAATGACCTACCCAAGTACTTTCAATCAAATCATGTTTGGTTCAGTTGAAAGAGCGTGGGAAATGGGAGCGACCGCAGTAGGTGCAACTATTTATTTCGGTTCTCCTGAGTCTGAGCGTCAAATTCAAGAAGTAGCAGCAGCTTTTGAAAGAGCTCACGAATTAGGAATGGCTACGATCTTATGGTGTTATTTACGTAACTCTGATTTCAAAGTGGATGGTGTGGATTACCATGCTTCAGCAGATTTAACTGGACAAGCAAACCACATTGGAGTTACAATTGGTGCGGATATTATCAAACAAAAATTACCAACAAATAACGGTGGTTATAACGCAGTAAACTTTGGAAAAACAAGTCCTAAAGTTTATTCTGAATTGACAACAGATCACCCAATTGATTTAACAAGATATCAAATTGCAAACACTTACATGGGGTTACGTGGATTAATCAATTCAGGTGGAGCTTCAGGTGGTGATAGTGATTTAGCAGATGCTGTTGAAACTGCTGTAATCAACAAACGTGCAGGTGGTTCTGGTTTGATCTTAGGGCGTAAAGCATTCCAAAAACCAATGGATGAAGGTATCCAAATCATCCAATCAGTTCAAGATGTATATTTGTGTGATGATGTAACGATCGCATAAATCGTCTGATGTTTCACTAAAATGAAAATTTATGAGTTGGTTTAAACGAATCAAAAAAGGTATTACAACTCCAACCAAAGAAAAAAAGGAAACTCCTGATGGACTTTGGTTTAAATCTCCTGCCGGAAACGTAATTGAGACTTCTGAGTTAAAAGAAAACCACTACGTTGTTCCTGCGGATGATTATCATAAAAGAATCGGGTCACAAGAGTATTTCACTATTCTTTTTGATAACGATGAATTCACTGAATTAGATAAAGATTTGGCATCTGCCGATCCTTTAAAATTCAAGGATACAAAAGAATATAAAGACCGTTATAAAGCGGCTCAAAAGAAAACCGGATTGGTTGACGCTATCCGTACTGCTCACGGAAAAGTAAATGGTGAAGATCTTGTTGTTGCTTCAATGGACTTCTCTTTTATTGGTGGGTCTATGGGATCAGTTGTTGGGGAAAAAATTTCCAGAGCAATTGATTATGCCTTAGAGCACAAGCATCCATTTATGATTATTTCAAAATCAGGTGGTGCGCGTATGATGGAAGCGGCTTTCTCTTTAATGCAAATGGCAAAAACTTCTGCGAAGTTATCGTTATTGGCTAAAGCAAAATTACCATACATCTCTTTACTTACTGACCCAACAACGGGTGGTATTACCGCATCATATGCGATGTTAGGAGACATTAATATTGCAGAGCCAAATGCATTGATCGGTTTTGCAGGTCCTCGTGTGATTAAAGAAACTATCGGTAAAGAATTACCGGAAGGGTTCCAAACCTCTGAGTTCCTGTTAGAAAAAGGCTTTATCGACTTTATCGTTGACCGTAGAGAGCTTAAATCTAAACTGACTCAGGTATTAAAATTATTTAAAAACTAAAAGAGGTCAATCGAATAGGTATTATACCTATATTTGCAGCCTCAAAATTTTTGAGTACATAAAAATCATTAAAACAATATTGGCATGTATTTATCATCAGAAAAGAAAAAAGAGTTTTTTAAAAAACACGGTGGTTCTGAAGCAAACACAGGATCTACAGAAGCTCAAATTGCAATGTTCACTTTTAGAATTGCACATTTAACTGAGCACTTGAAAAAGAATCGTAAAGATTTTAACACGCAAAGAGCGTTGATCAATTTAGTAGGTAAAAGAAGAAGACTTCTAGACTACTTAATTAAAGTAGACATCCTTCGTTACAGAGCAATTGTAAAAGAACTTGGATTAAGAAAGTAAAAATTAGGAAAGGCAGTTGAAAATTCAATTGCCTTTTTTATTATCCTTCCTTTCGCAAAAACTGCGACTCCTTCTGAGATTCCGTATTTTACGCAAAAAACAAATCGTCCGAGTTGGGCGTGCTATTATAAACACTGGGTTAGTGCCCGCAATTAAATAAATATGAAAGCTATTGAACAAAGGTTTGAAACGGCCGGAAAAGAAATCGTTTTAGAAACTGGCAAATTAGCCAAACAAGCTGATGGATCTGTGGTAGTTCGTCAAGGCGATACTATGATCTTAGCAACAGTAGTAAGCGATAAAGAAGTCAAAGAAGATATGGACTTCTTACCATTGACCGTTGAATACCGTGAAAAATACCCTGCTGTAGGAGGATTTCCAGGAGGATTTATCAAAAGAGAAACTCGTCCGTCTGAAAGTGAAATCTTAACTGCAAGATTAATTGACCGTGCTTTACGTCCATTATTCCCTGATGATTTTCATGCAAATACTCAAGTATTTGTTCAATTAATATCTTCTGATTTAAAAACAATGCCAGATGCATTAGCATGTTTGGCAGCTTCGACAGCAATTGCTGTATCTGATATTCCATTTGTGGCTCCTGTTTCTGAATGTAGAGTGGCACGTATCGATGGTAAATTGGTCATCAATCCAACCAACGAAGAATTAGAACTTGCTGATATCGACTTGATGGTAGCTGGTACTTCAGATAACATCATGATGGTGGAAGGTGAAATGAGTGAAATTTCTGAAGATGAAATGATCGAGGCTATTTCATTCGGACATGAAGCAATCAAAGTTCAATGTCAGGCTCAGGTTGATTTAGCTGCTCAGGTTCCTGGCGCTGCTGAAAAACGTGAATACTGTCACGAAAAATCAAACGAAGATCTTTTAAAAGAAATTCAAGATAAGTGTTATTCTAAGATATTTGAAATCGCGTCTGCAGCTACTGCAAAATCTGAAAGAAGTGAAAAATTCAGCGCGATTAAAGCAGAACTTAAAGAAGGTTTAAGCGAAGAAATTTTAGAAGAGTATGATTTCCTAATCGATCAGTACTTCAAAAAAGTAATGAAAAAAGCGGTTAGAGATGTTGTTTTACAAAACGGTACCCGTTTAGATGGTCGTGCAACAAATGAAGTAAGACCAATTTGGACTGAAGTCGGTTACTTACCAGGAACTCATGGTTCTTCTATCTTCACTCGTGGGGAAACACAATCTTTAACTACAGTTACTTTAGGAACTAAATTAGATGCACAAAACGTGGATGGTGCTTTTATGAAAGGTTCTCAGAAGTTCATGTTACACTATAACTTCCCTCCTTTCTCAACTGGTGAGGCACGTCCTATCAGAAGTGTAAGCCGTAGAGAAATTGGTCACGGAAATTTAGCTTTAAGAGCATTGACTCCAATGGTTCCTGAAGATTTCCCTTATACCATCAGAGTCGTATCTGATATCTTAGAATCAAATGGTAGTTCTTCAATGGCTACTGTATGTGCCGGATCATTGGCATTAATGGATGCCGGAGTTCCTATGAAAAAACCAGTTTCTGGTATTGCGATGGGATTGATTCACGAATCAGATGACAAGTTTGCTGTTTTGACCGATATCTTAGGTGATGAAGATGCTCTTGGAGATATGGACTTTAAAGTAACCGGTACAGATAAAGGTATCACTGCTTGTCAGATGGATATCAAAGTAGATGGTTTAAAAATGGAAGTATTGCGTCAGGCATTGATGCAAGCAAAAGAAGGTCGTTTACATATTGCTGGTGAAATGGCAAAAACAATGACGACTTACAACACCGACTTAAAACCAAATGCGCCACGTATCGAGTCAATTGATATTCCAAAAGACATGATCGGTGCGGTAATCGGTCCTGGTGGAAAAATCATTCAGGAGATTCAAGCTGAGACTGAAACTACTATTGTAATCGAAGAAGTAGATAACAAAGGTGTAGTTGAAGTATTTGCAAATAATGCGGAGTCATTAAATCAAGCAATGGCTAGAATTAAAGGTATCGTTGCGGTTCCTGAAGTTGGAGAAACTTATAAAGGAAAAGTAAAAGCGGTAGCTCCTTATGGTGCTTTTGTTGAAATCATCCCAGGTAAAGATGGATTATTGCATATCTCTGAAATTGCATGGGAAAGAGTTGAAAAAACAGAAGACCATTTAGAAGTTGGACAGGAAGTTGAAGTGAAATTAATTGGTATGGATCCTAAAACCGGAAAATTAAGATTATCTCGTAAAGTCCTGTTAGACAAGCCTAAAAATGATTAATTAGCATTTTTATATATTTTTTTTGAAAAGCCACCAAACCTTTTGGTGGCTTTTTTCGTATACCTCTATTAGATACAGGTAATGAACTGGGTTTACGTCAGTTTGCCTCTCTTTTCAATCAACTTCTTATACCCTGATAATAGAGAAAAACTAAATTACCTAGGTATGCGACAATTACGAATAACAAAACAGATCACGAACCGTGAAACGGCATCGTTAGAGAAGTATCTTCAAGAAATTGGACGTTTAAGTTTGATTACTGCTGAGGAAGAAGTCGAATTGGCACAACAAATCAGGGCTGGAAACAAAGAAGCTTTAGACAAGATGACCAGAGCCAACCTAAGATTTGTGGTTTCTGTGGCTAAACAATATCAGAATCAAGGACTCACGCTTCCTGATTTAATCAATGAAGGTAATTTAGGATTGATTAAAGCTGCAAAGAAGTTTGATGAGACCAGAGGATTTAAATTTATTTCTTACGCAGTATGGTGGATTCGTCAATCCATTTTACAAGCATTGGCAGAACAATCCAGAATTGTTAGACTTCCATTGAATAAAATCGGTGCAATCACCAAAATCAATCAGGTCTTTTCCAAATTAGAACAAGATATGGAACGTCCACCAACAGCAGATGAAATTGCTGATATTATGGACTTACCAATTGCGGACGTTAAAAATTCATTGCGTCAAAGTCAAAGGCATGTTTCCATGGATGCTCCTGTATCCAGTGATAATGGTGATGAGCGTAGCATGTATGACATGTATAAAGAAAATGATGAAGCACATCCTGATCAAAATCTAATCTCAGAATCACTTAAACAAGAAATCAGAAGATCATTATCTACGCTGGCTAAACGTGAATCGGATGTATTAAGATTATACTTTGGATTAGAAACCAAACCACCCCACACTCTAGAAGAAATTGGAATGATGTACGGATTAACGCGCGAGCGTGTACGTCAGATTAAAGAAAAAGCATTAAGAAGATTAAAAACATCTTCAAGATGCCATCAACTACGTCCTTATTTGGGTTAACACCTTACGCATATTTTAACGAGTAGCCGTCCTTTACTTTTTTGATTTGTGAAAGACGGCTATTCTTTTTTTAGCCCCTCCTATCTATACTTCAGTTCATTTTAATAATTTTCGGAAATGAAGAAAAAATGTGACTGGTGTCTAAATCAATTTGAAGCTTACGAAAAATATCACGATGAAGAATGGGGCGTTCCCGTTCATAATGATCGTACCCATTTTGAATTTCTCATATTAGAAGGTGCGCAAGCCGGACTCAGCTGGGCCACAATTCTAAAACGCAGATCAGGTTACCGAAAAGCCTTTGCTGAATTTGACGTCCATAAAGTAGCTCAATTTACTGAGGAAAAAATCCAAAGCATTCTCCAGGATCCTGGAGTCATCAGAAATAAACTCAAAGTCAGAGGAGCTGTTACTAACGCTCAAAAATTTATTGAAGTCCAAAAAGAATTTGGATCATTTGACCAGTATATATGGAGCTTTGTCCACCACTCCCCTATTGTTAATCAATGGAAAACTATGAATGAAGTACCTGCAACTTCACCGGAAAGCGATGCACTAAGCAAAGACATGAAAAATAGAGGGTTTAAGTTTTGTGGTAGCACAATTATGTATGCCCACATGCAAGCATGCGGGCTTATCAATGACCATACTGTAGATTGTTTCCGATATCAGGAAGTATAAATTTACTTTCCGTCTACGTAATTCTGTAAATATTGATGATGCTCAGTCAACTGACCATCTTTAGCAATAGTCGCTCGCTCTAATATTCCTTCCGCATCATTATTCAATAATTGAGGCAAAATATGCTGAATCATTTCGTTTCCAAAACCTTCGGAAGCTGCTGATGGAAGTTCGCAAGGTAAATTGTCCACAGCCATTACTGTGATGGCGTCCATATTATCATAATTCGTTTCAGACTCAGAAGATGCCATATATCCATATAACGGATCTGCAATAGTTGAGGGTCTCAACGTAGATGCTACTGGTCCATCAATATCACAACTAATATCTGCCACCACCTGAATTTTAAACTCCGGATGCTTGGCCTCTTCTCTGGTGAAAATAAATGGAGATTCTTCTGCATAAAAATGCCCTGCAATGTATAAATCTGTTACACGTGCAAATCTGAAAAAATCTGAATCGTATTCCTTGTAATTCGTATAGAAATCAGAACGAGGTTTCACAGCTCCATCCTTACGTTTATTGTAATCATCAACAAACAGCTGCGTATACACAGGCTCATCATAAGTTTCAGTTAAATAATCGTCAGCTGAAACTTTCTTTAAACCCATCATACCCATCACGTCCAAAACACCTTTCGCTACACGACCTCCTCCGGTTAAAGCAATTTTTATGGCAGGTAATTTTGCTTTCTTTAATTCATTAGCCATATCCTCCAATGAGGTCAATTCTAAAGCTGGACATAAATCAAAACTTTTATGTCTTTTTCCCCAGGCCATAATTCCGTTATAAGCCCCTACGATACCTGCATAATATCCAAAACCAATTAATCGTGTTCCAGCCGCATTGGTTAATCCTTCGTAATCAATCATACGAATATTTTTATCCAGTATCGCTCTCAAAAGATCACGGTTATAAGGTTGTTCTTTAGTGGTATGCGAGAAGAAAAAATATGTTTTATTCGCTACCAACATATCAATAGGAACTTCTTTTACCCCAATCAATACATCCGCATCATTTACCTCTTCTTTAACAGGTAAACCCAGATCAGCATATTCAGCATCTTTAAATATACGTACCTGGGAAGATTGTACCGATAAATCAATATGTGGAAATTTTTCTTGCACCTCAACACATTGTTTAGGTGTCAATGGAACACGCATATCCGGTGGTGTTTTCCCTTCCTTTATTATAGCAAGTTTTAGGTCCTTATTCATAATTGCAATTTTACAACCAATCCTTTATTTTTCAATGAGAAAATCAATTTAAATCCAGTAAAAAATCGTGTTAAACATCTTTAAATTACCATCATATGCGATATCTCCGAAATATAAAATTCCATGGGTTGTTTGTTTTTCGTCCGAAGTCTAATTACTTTTAGTTTACAATTAATTGACCAACATGAGAAATCAACTATACTATCCACAATCCATTCGCATACTATTTGTTTTAGGCCTTCTGATATCAGGAAGTACTTTTTCCTATGCGCAGCAAGAACCAACTCAAGATTCTCTGGTATGGAAATATAAATTACCCATCTGGGGTCAAAAAGCCGCTGAACGTGGATATAAGTTACAACTCCCATACGGAATCAATGCAATGTATGTAAATACTATTGTCGGATTGGATATCAGTCAATTCAAACTCACAGTTGGAGATGGTTCACATCAAGATTTTATAGATGAGAAAATAAATGTGAATACGCTTAACTTCACAAAAGTACGTGCATACTTTAACGGATTTAATTTTAGACCGGATGCCTGGATATTTCCTTTTTTAAACGTTTACGGAATCATCACCACCGGTGCCGGAGCCACTGAAGTTGAACTGGCTCCCAGAATACCATATGGAGACGGAAACGATATACTTCAACTACCTTCGTTTGGATCTAAAGTGAACTTCAAAGCCAATGCCTATGGACTAGGTGGAACTTTCGTATATGGTTTTGGCAGAAACTATTTTGTGAGTGCTGATGCAAATTACAGTTGGACTGTTTCAGACTTATTGGAAGACAATGTGGGAGTGGTAACGGCTTCAGGTCGCGTGGGAGAACATTGGAATCTGGGAAAAAGAAAAGACAAAAAGTTAGCGGTCTATGTAGGATTTATGTACCGAAATTTCACCAATTCAAAAGGAACCCGTGGACAAATCAATTTATCGGAAGTTTTTCCAGATTTAGAAACCAATGTGAATAATGGGATTAACAACAGAATTGAAACGAATCAACAAACCATTTCTGACAACACGGATTTAATCAATAGTTTACACCCAATTGACGATAGAGAACAAATTGCAGACTTACGCGCAGAAAATCGCGTACTTACTATTAAAAATGCGGCATTAACCGAAGTTTCTGAAGGTCTCAGCGAATCGGGAGTATTTGATACGGAAATCAAATATGAAATCAAAAAAACGATGTTGCAAAACTGGACGTTTGAATTTGGTGCCTCTTATAACTTAAGTGACCACTGGGCGATCAGGTCAGAGATTGGAGCTTCCAAAGAACAAACACTAATTCTCGCAGGTCTTGCGTATCGATTTGGTTTGAGGAAATAGATCAAAATGAGCACATTTTAGCTGTATTAGGCGGTATATATGCATTTTTTAAGTTTTTTTTAATCTATTCATTGTATTTGTCACTGCAATTCAATTTAATTTGCAGCAATATCGGGGTCGACTGGTTTTGACAGCGAGGTCAACCGTTTTGTAAGCAAGTGGAGCCTTGTGGTATGGCTCTTTAATTCAATACTGCAAATTTTAACAGGCGAAAATAATTACGCTCTTGCTGCCTAATTCACCAAGTGAATTACGCTTCATCCACTCTACAAGGTAGGGGGACGAGATGCCCTGAGATAGACCCTGCCTAGCGGTTTATTTCACCCAGGGTACCATTAAAGTTGGGTTAGGATTTGTTCGGCTTCTGTTCAAATTCGAGATTAACGAAGCTAAGTTTTAAGTGGGCTGTTAGTGGCCAGCTTATTTTCGAAAATTAAGCACTGACTAAACTTGTAGAAAGCTCAATGTTTGCTTGTTTGGACGAGGGTTCGAATCCCTCCGACTCCACAGATTTTGAAAGCCGATTCATCAATTGATGAATCGGCTTTTTTATTTCCATCCGAATGAAGCGTGCTCCAATGAGGAGTGGGAATAAAAAAGCACTAAAATGCATCGCATTTTGGCTTTCAAAATCTGTGAATTATAACCAACGAATGGGATCACGACCGGAGGGAATAATCCTATAAAGCACTAAAATCTTAACGTCCTTTTATTTCTTCAAATAATTGTTTCAAAGTATTTTTAGAATCTGATTCTTAACTAAAATGTAAAAGAAAATGGCACTCCTTGATGAAATCCTAAACAGTGGTCTGAATCTTTCTATGGAATTTGGAAAAAATCTACGTCAGCCTATAAATAATAGATTGATCAAGTTATTTCCAAATCTTTCAAACTCGCAACTAGAAATGTACAATAGTGAATGCTCTTGTGCTAGAGATTATGGATTAAACTTAATTTACGATCTATATTCAAAAAATACGTGGAAAGTGGATGGGAAAAAAATTGAAAATGAGTTTTGTAATAATTTTAAAAATAAGTATCCATGGGTATCTGATTCTAATTTAGTAAGGTTATTCAACCAAGGTTCATATTATGCTTGTAAATAACCAACGAATGGGATCCCTCCGACTCCACAAATAGGAATATGTAAATCAGAATAATTATCTTATTAAATACTATTTTATAACTTGAATTAACAAACCTGTGGATAATTCTTTAGAATTTGAACTGATTTGTGGAGTCGTTTCTGAAAAAGAGGAAGACGTATATGTTGGAAATCAAAATCTCGATCCTACCCATCCGATTCTAATGAATAAGGATTATAGGTATAAAATTAAGTTTGATAGTTATATCGGTTATTCAGTATTGGACGAAAGTTACACTGACAAACTAGGAGATAATTTTACTGGAAATAACCTGAGAATTTACTCTAGCTCAAATTTCTTAGACTACATAAAAGCAGATACTTTTACCTTCATAGATTCTCCAGGAGATTTTAGGCATTATGTCTTCCTAAGTGAAAACCATATATTGAATGTAGTAGCAGAATCAGAACAGAAATTGGAAAAAAATAGCTACACACAAAACTGCATATAGTATATAGGGCGTTCGGTGGTTTACAAAAATTCGTGATATTAAAAACAAAATACAACGCTTTGACTCAGCGCAAAATTGATAGTATATTACTTTCTAATGCCCTACTTGCCATATACTAAACGTTAGCCTTAATTTGCTAGATTAAGCCATGAATTAAATTATACCATTTGTAAACTATGAAATCAAACAAAATTAAATCAAGAATTATGGGGAATAGAATTCTATTTATAACATTATTTCTTTTTGTAATTGTATCCGGTAATGCACAAGAACTAAAGAATGGAGGATATATGAATTTCAATGAAATTAACCTATCCAAACCTACATATGATTCTAGCTTTAAAATTATTGAAAGAACAACTGGGCAAATCAAAGCTATTGGAGGTAATGATTATTATATTGAATCCGAACAAGTTTCAAAGAAAATAATTAAAAAAGAGATTTGGGGAGTTGTCAGTGATAATGTTTTGTATTTAAACGGAATTCCAATAACTGGATTAATGTGGTATGCAAAAGTAGAACATTATGGAAAATATTGTTTTTTAAGGCCAGCTTACCCTTCTAATCCAAAGATAAAGGAAGAACTAGGATTGAATAATAAGGAACTGGGTTATATGTTTGGAGCAGTTGGAGGAGCTATACAAGGGGCTACGTTAGCTATGTTAAGGATCCCTCTTATATATGAATTGGAAACAGGTAATAAAATGCTATTGACAGATCATAATTTATCAAAACTTCTGGAAAACCATACAGAACTTAAAAATAGATTTGATAAAGAGGTCGATAAACAGAATGAAGATATTCTATTAAAGTATTTAATAGAATTAAATGAATTGGTAAAAAACTAAGGCTAACAAAAAATAAAAAATACGGGCATGGTATGATTTCAAACAGACTGCTGTATTTGAAAATGACACGGTTTAAGTTATCTAATCGGTACAATTTTTATTTAAATCGTTGGCAAACATTTAAAATAAACTCCATGCTTAGAACATTAATTTTCATATCAATCGTAATATTCACCGTCAATTTAGCACAAGGACAAACTTACAATTACGATCATATTTTTAACGAATGGAAAGAAGGTGAAATTGATATAAATGAAAATGTAAGTGATGGAGGTACACGAAGAGGAGGTTGGAATTTTTTGACTATTAATAAGGACAGCACCGTGATTTATGCTAGTGCTTTTACTTGTGGTTTTGGTTCCAAAAGAATAGGTACTTGGACTCTTGACCAACAAAATAATATAATCACTTTTTTATTTAAGAATACTGAAGGATACATTAACAACCCTGAAAACGGTGAAATTGATCTTACAAAAACTTATCTTATAAAAAAATTGAATGAGACCGAGTTAATACTAATTTATCAAAACGGAAATCCGCCAATACAAATAGCATTTTTTGCAAACCAATAATTAAAACGATTTACTATAATGGCTATAAGTAATTGCTTGTTCTCGCCTACTCCTGAAAACACTCTTTCAACAAACCAACCTCACCTAATTGGTTCGACATAAGTCTCCCCCTACCCCACAAAATGGAACATACAAATCAGAGAGCATCTTATCATATTAGTTTACAAATCTTTAAAACATCATCAACACTTATATCCAACCACAATGTTTGCCGCCATTTGCAATTATCTAAATGGAACTATTACCTTTATACACTTGTTGGCAGTAAATAGAAAAACTGCATAAATAATTGCAAACACAACCGAAAATAATGTTTTGAAAGTGAAAAAATTATACTTAATCTCTGGGATACTTTTTACACTATTAATTGCTTGTAGTACAAGTGTCCAAAACAAAAAAAAGTACGTTTATTATCTCCACGGTAGAATAATTGAAATTCAAGGAAAAGATGCCGTCAGCCCTGAATATGGGAAGTACGAATTTGACAGCATCGTAATGGCTTTAAGAGCCAGGGAGCATATAGTAATTGCTGAAGTAAGGACTGAAAATGTAGACTATCTAACCTATTCCAATAAAGTTTCTACAGAAATTGATAGTTTAATCAACATGGGTGTTAAGCCAATAGACATAACCATAATTGGCGCTTCTAAAGGAGCAATAATCGCAAGTCATATTTCAAATATTAACCTGAACCCAATTAATTATGTCCTTCTTGCAGGAAATAACGAATATCAAGAAAAGAATAACAATTGGAAATTTCATGGGCAAGTCTTGTGTTTCTATGACCTCTCGGATAGCATTGCAGGAAGCAATTACGATTATTGGAAAAATAAAGATAATTATACTACAAAATTTGAGCAAATAGAATTAAAAACGCATTTAGGACATGGTTTTCTATACAAACCATTAAATGATTGGATTGAACCCACAAGAAAATGGATATCAACTCAAGAATTATAAAAGAAAAAAACAACATTATGATAGCAAATACACCTGAAGCACCATACTACGCTGTTATTTTTACTTCAACCAATACCGAAGACGTAGAGGATTACTCAGAAATGGCGGAACGAATGGTTGAATTGGCAAGTAAACAAGAGGGGTTTCTTGGAGTAGAAAGTGCAAGAAACGAAGTCGGTATTACGGTCTCCTATTGGAAGGATTTGACCGCTATTAAAAACTGGAAGGAAAATGCGGAACATTCCTTTGCTCGGGAACAAGGTAGAAAAAAGTGGTATCAATCCTACAAAACAAGAATTGCAAAAGTTGAAAGAGACTATGGCTTTGAAAAAGCAAAATAATGTTCTGATTACAGGGATTAATCGAGGACTTGGCAAAGAGTTATTTGAGCTTTTAATTTCAAAAGGATATACTGTTTATGGCATTCTAAGAAATAAATCAGAAGCCGAAAAGTTAAAACCTAAACTACCAAAAAACGGAAGAATTATCCTTACGGATTTATCGTCTGACCAATCTATTCACTCCATTCAGAAAACTATAGGACAGAATCCGATTGACTTACTGATCAATAATGCAGGTATTGGTGGTAAATCACATTTAATAGACCACGTAACATCAGAAGAGATTTCAACTCTCTTTAATATTCATTGTCTTGGTGTTTTCAGAACAACCAAAGCTGTAAAAGAAAACCTTTTAAAAGCTAAAGCACCAATTGTATTGAATCTTAATAGCAGATTAGGTTCTATTACAAGACAAAATAATGGTACATATGAAAACATAACGGTTAGCTACTCATATAGAATTGCAAAAGCTGCTCAAAATATGCTAACCGTCTGTCTGAGAAACGAATTTAAAGATGAAATTAAGTTCTTAAGTGTTCATCCAGGAAAAATGAAAACAAAAATTGCCCAGGTTGATGCCGATACGGTGCCAAGTGTAGTTGCGAATAGAATCCTTGAGTTTTATGAAAATGGAAGATTAAACGAAGAAAACGGGATTATTGAATTAGATAAAGAAATAATCGAATGGTAAAAATCAAAGTCATCAGAAAAATTGAGCGATTAATTAATCAATCTGCGGATTACATCAATAAGTATTCGGAAGATGAACTTTCCTTAAAATTGAATCCTAAAAAATGGTCTAAAAAGGAAATACTTGGTCACCTGGTAGATTCAGGTATTAATAACCTTCAAAGATTCACTGAAATTCAATTTGAAGAAAAACCCTACCAGTTAAAATCTTATAGACAAGACGAATTAGTACAAGCAAATAATTATCAAGGTGCTGAGACAAAAGATATCCTGGATTTATTAATCGCGATTAACAAAAGAATAATTGATGTGGTAAGACTTCAAACCGATGAAACTCTTAATTATGAAATTATAACTTCTAACAATAAAAAGTTGGACTTGAAATACTTGATTGAGGATTATGTTAAACATTTCGAACATCATACAAAGCAAATAATTGACCAGACATAAATCCCTCCTGCTTCAGAAATTATAAAAGTCCGTTTTATCTACAAACATCGGGAATTAAGGACTAGTTCTTCAATATTTTAATTCTATGTTTCACAGGCATAATTAAACCAATAAAGATGTAACTTTAGCCAGTTGTTATATTTAATGGACTTTGGGAAGATCTAGATTCATATTAGTACTTTGTTGTTTTCTAGCCCTATTCTATTTTGATGGGCTTGGCCAGTCTAACAATCTAAATTGGTGTTTTGAGAAAGAGGTCTCTGAACTTCAGTTGAATGATACCATTTATTCTTGTATTAAACCTAACCAGAATTTTTTCTACTTTAAGAAATTCGATTCAGATTCCGATAAATCACGAAAACTTATTTGTAGTTCGAATATTGAGCAAAATAATCCTGGTGAATTATTCTACTTCAAAGAACAAACCGAAGAAAACGTTACCCGGATAAGAATTAGAATCGGACTAAGAATGATTATAGCTCATATTTATTATATCAATGACCAAAAAATACTAGTCATCAAACAGAACACATATCTTGATTGATCAAGAATAAACAATATATAACAATACCTAAAATAGCATAAAACTAAGTTTTAACCAATTACTAAGCACAATATTCAATGCAACATGAAAAATCTATTTTTAATAGGATCAATTCTTTTAATCACTTCTTGTAAAGCCCAGGAAAAACAAAGTGAATTGACATATGAAAACTTTGATCAGCAGATTCTAAACTATGAACCCGAGCAAAATGGTGCTTCCGAAAGTTTATATAAAGATGCATTGCTGTTTTTGAACGAAACCCAAAATCGAATAAGAAAAAACAAAAAGGCCGATAGAGCTGATTATTGGAATATTCTTACGGTATTCAACAATGTGAATGAATCTAACAAGTACATAGATATTGCTTTCAATAAATTTATACAAACCGAAGGAAGTTGTGCATATTTAATCTCTTGTGAAGCTTTATTCGAAAAATACAATGATTACATAGAGTCTAAATTCAGAAAACAACTTGAAGTTTGTAATAATGATCCTCAGAGTGTAAAAAAAGAAGCCTTTAACATTCAGGAATATGCGAATAAAAATGGATTAGATAAATCTCTGATAGCTGTAATCAATCAGATTGGTATAGCCGACCAAAAAGACAGATACAATGATGAAGTACAAAACAAACTTGACCTAATAAACCAACAAAAAATAGATTCCCTTTACAACAAGTATCAAACCTATATAGGCAGAACACTGGTTGGGAATCAATTTAATAGCGTAATGTGGCAGGTAATTCAACATTCTAATTTGACTTACATGGAAAAATATCTGCCGGTAGTAGTTACTGCTGTAGAAAATGAGGAATTGGGTCAGGAAGCTTTGAAATATCTGATTGATAGAATTTATTCTGAAAAATATAATTATCAGATATTTGGAAGTCAAGGAAACACAAAAATAACTGATGATAAAACGCGAAAAGAAGTTAAAACAAAATATGGAATCGAATAAACTCCATGTCTAGTATTGGCTTTTACAATTAAGAAAATAGACTGATCTCTAATACCAAAAGTGAACCATACAATCTAACCTCTTAATACTCGAATTTGAAAACACAAAGACTTATTTTTAGCCGCTAATCGTAATGCATTTAAGAACCTATGAAAATAATATGGACACTTTTTCTATCCCTGTTTTTGTTAAGTAGTACATCGGTTGAACCATGTAACTCCGAATTAGAAAAATATGCTACCGGATTTGAAGGTATAAAGGCCGGTTCATTCTCTTTCCTGGATAATGAATTAGATGATATTCAAATTGTCGGATATGGAGAAGATACCCACGGAACAGCTGAATTCACCATCCTGGCAGAAGAATTAATGATGTATCTATCGCGAAAGCATGGATTCAAGGTTCTCATTTTGGAAACAGGATTTGGTGAAGGTCAATATTTAAATGATTTTATTCAAGGTAAAAATGATGACTTAAAATTCATTATGAATGAACGTAATCAAACATGGAGATATCGAACCAAAGAGTTCTACCATATGATGAATCGTCTCAAAGAATACAATCAAAATCACTCTGATAAAATATACATCTATGGTTGTGAAATGCAGTATATAGTTTCCGACTTAAACAGAATTCAGGGTTATTTGAATCAGGTAGGATCGGAGTATGAAATAAGCGGATTCCAAAAACACAATTTATGGCAAGGTTTCGAAGAGAATGAAAAAACAGATTGTTTTAATTCATATGCCAATCTAAAAAAGTATTTTATCGATAATCAAGAGTTTTTCATAAACAAAACGTCTGAAAAAGATTTTCAAATTGCTTATCACCAGGTAGAAGTATTAGGACAGTTTGCAACTACAATTAACCAAACGAATCAACGAAGAAAAGGAGATTTTCGAGATATCTACATGGGCGAAAATATTGAGTGGATTATGAACTTTCATGAAAATCAAGCCAAAGCGCTTTATTGGGCACACAATGCACATGTTGGAGATTGGGTAAATAATGGGAATGTCGATGTTACAGGACACCAATTACGTAAAATATACGGAGACTCCTATTTTAACATTGCAACGGATTTCGGAACTGGAGAGTTTATTGCATATCCAGCTGATGCGGGGCAGACCGGGAATTGGCGATTTGAAACTTTTAGTCATCAAGAAGTTTTAAAAGGCACATTTTCATACTGCTTACAAACAATGGGAAAGCCCAATACATTTTTAAATTTGAGAAAGGCCAGAAAAGATAAAACGCTAATTACATATCTCAACAGCGAATTAACAACAATGAGTGGTGCAGGTGCTCAGGTGAGAACTCATAAGACGGTGACTAATGATATTGGTAAAGCTTTTGATGGGTTAATTTATCTAAACAACACCAGTAAAATAAACTGGGAAAAATAGTCCCCTTCAACTTCGTCATTCAGAAAAATAAAAATGTACCTTTAACCGTTACCTCTTAGTGATTACCAATATTTACTATGAAAACGTATACCTTAATTCTTACCATCATCGCTTTGTTCGCAAATAGTGTGCATGCCAATCCGATAGATACACTTAGCATCAGAAAACACCTCAATCAAATCATAAACACAGAACACCCTCGAAATCATCAAAACATTGAAACACTCAATTACGTGGCAGATTACATCTTTAATGATTTTAATAAATATGCCGATAGTGTGTATTATCAACCTTATGTAATTGGCCAAACAGAATACAAAAATGTAGTCTGTGTATTTGGTAGCCAGAATGCACAAACCATTGTTGTTGGAGCGCACTATGACGTTTGTGGAGATCAGGATGGAGCCGATGATAATGCGAGCGGTGTTGTTGGGCTACTAGAACTAGCAAAATTGTTACAAGGTAAAAAGTTAAAATACCGGATAGAATTAGTCGCTTATACGCTGGAAGAGCCTCCATATTTCAGGACAGAAAATATGGGAAGTTATATTCATGCAAAATCCTTGTATGAGAATCAAACCGATGTTTATGGGATGTTTTGTTTAGAAATGATTGGCTATTTTGATGACTCAAAAAAATCTCAGGATTATCCGATCAAACCGCTTTCATTGATATATGGAAACAGAGGTAATTATATTACTTTAGTCAACAAACTTTCTAAAGGTAAATTCTCCAGAAAGTTTAATGCTCGATTTAAAAATCAGCGATTAGTCAAAACCAAAAAGTTTACTGCTCCGGCTAAACTCCCGGGCATTGATTTTTCTGACCATTTAAATTATTGGGCGTTTGATTATAGTGCACTGATGATTACGGATACTGCATTTTATCGCAATAAGAACTATCATGAAACTACAGATACCATAGAAACTCTAGATTTAATAAGAATGAGTAAAGTAATTGAATCTGTTTATCATACGTTATTGTCAATGAAATAAAGCCCCTTTAAAATGAAAAGAATCCTTACTATAATTATCTTGACTTTAGTTGGACAGATTTTACTGGCCCAAAAACAAACTACAAGAACCGAAATAGATACTATCGAACGATTTCCAAACAAGGCCTTTGTTGAATATAAAACCTTTTCTGACTCGGTATTAACAGAAGAAGCACAGGCTTATCTCTACCCTACCATACTAGAATTTCCAAAGTATAGAATTCTAAGAAATGTATTTACTACAGAAATTGAAGTCGACAGTATTGTCTTTCACGGAACCAGAACTTCATACCTTAACACTGGAGAATTCAAGGTAGAAAAATATGAGTATGGCACATTGCTCTCGACCAGCTATTTCGACTCAAAAGGAGAACAAATCTCAGAACAAGAATTTAAAAGCCATAGACTCAGAATAGGTCCATGTGGAAATACTTCTGGGTACTTCTTTATTCGAGGTAAAAAAGAGAAAAAACGAAAAAAGAAAGCGAAAAATGATATGCTGTAAATAGCTACCCTTTGCAAAATTTATTACAATTCCCTTTATCCTCCTAAAGACTAAAAATGGGCATATTTGACTTTTTTAAAAACAAGAAGAAATCTTCAAAACAAGACCTTCCTCTCTATAAAAAAATAACTATTGATTTACAGAAGAAAACACAAACTAAAAACGGGACAATTGAAACATACTGGTTCGAAAATGAACATCTGGGCCTAAAGAAAACACTATTCCATAAAATTACAATTCCTTTAAATCCATTTAACTCTGGCTTTGAATACGAATCTCAACCTTTAGAAACTTGTCTATTAATAGACTGGTTGGACTTAAATCTAACGAATCCTTCTGATTTGCATGGAATGATAATCACAAGTAATAAATATCCAAGCGTTGAAGGTTCAATATATGTCGGAAACGTGCATAACCCTTTTGACATTTTACAGCTATCCTTTCAAAAAACTGACGAAAAATCCTATAAAATAAAAGGACTTATATCTATTGACTTCGAGCATGAAATGACAGCTAATAAAGAATCATTTAGTTTTCAAACTACCATTAGTTTTTAATTAGAGTGTATACCTTCCAAAGTATAAATTACTACATTTAATTTCTCGAAAAAAGCATACAACAATCCGCAATTAGTATACATCTCCCGGTTAGACTTTTTCAAATTTTGCTATTCGTATAAATCAAATAACGAATAGTCATATGCAAGAACAAATTCAGGTAAAAAAACTAAAATCCTCACACCGAAAAATCTACACAGATATTGTTATCGATGCACCCGCAGCACAAGTATGGGAAGTACTTAAAGACACAAAATCCTATCAAAAATGGGCAGCCTTCTTAGTTGATATCGAAGGCGAATTAATCAACGGCCGGGAAATCACTGCCAGATTCCAATTAGATCCTAAAAAGGAAAAATTCAACACGATTAAACATACCATTCAGGTAAGAGATGGTGAAGAGTTTTATTGGGCAGAAAAGGGACCTATGGGGATTTGTGACAATCACCACTTCAAGGTGGAAGCTATCGATAATAAAACCTCAAGATTTATTCAGAATGATGAGCTTACAAAAGGGGCCACCTGGCTTTTAGGCGGATACTTATCCAAAGTGTATGTTAAAGGCTATCAGGCTTTCAATCGTCAATTAAAAAAGGAAGCTGAATTTAGGTTTGAATTAAATAAGTAATATTACAGGATGAAAGACATTATTCGTGTAAAAAGCATCTCGGAGCTACATCAGTTTTTAGATCTTGGAAAACCCAAACACCCTTTAATTTCAGTATTTCCATATAATAGCAACCAGCAAGGTCAGGTAACGGGGAACTTTAAATATTCGATGGATTTATTTCAAATAAGTTTAAAGGGAAACTGTCCACTTATGATCACCAAATATGGAAGGAACTCTTACGACTTTCAGGAATGTTCCATGATCTTTACTGCTCCAAATCAGGTTTTGGAATTTCATGCAGATTACAAAACTGATGATACGAATTGTTGGACACTTGTTTTTCATCCTGACCTTATTCGCAAATCGGCACTTGGAAAAAACATTGACCACTACTCTTTCTTTTCTTATGCTTCAAACGAAGCACTCCATTTATCAGACGAGGAGCGAAAAACAATTACCGATATCACTTATAAAATTGAAAGGGAATACAGTAATAATATAGATTCGCATAGTCAGACACTCATCATTTCCAATTTAGAATTGCTGCTCAATTATTGCATTCGTTTTTATGATAGACAATTTTATACCCGCACAAACCTGAACAAGGATATCGTTATTCAATTTGAACAGTTATTGAAACAGTATTACGAGGAAGAAAAACAACTAGAGCTAGGAATCCCAACGGTTCAATACTGCGCGGATTTTATGCATATATCCCCCCAATATCTTAGTGATCTTCTTCGTAAAGAAACCGGAAGTGGAGCACAAGACCATATTCATCAATACATCATTGAAAAAGCAAAAACGCTTCTACTTAACTCAAATAAAAGCGCTAGTGAAATAGCCCATTCTTTGGGGTTTGAATATTCACAGTATTTCAGCAAAATATTCAAAAAGAAAACCTCTATGAGTCCAAAAGCATTTAGACTGAGCTTAAATTAAATGGCCAAATATCGTTTATGAAATCAGGGCTATCATTTATGAAGTGATCACGGATGTTCATAAACTAAGTGAAAATATTGAACAAGTATGCCGTTACATTTGAGGTATAACTTTAACACAATATTTCTATGAAAAAATCAATTGTAATTTTAATCTTTATTCTCCCATTCATAACTCTTGCGCAATACGATGATGGATTTTTAAAAGAATCTTTTTTTGTCCGACAACCCAGTACCAGATCAGAAGCATTGGGTAAAGCCTATGCTTCCATTGAGGGTGACCTATCCTCTATATTCTACAATCCTGCGGGTACCGCTACCTTAAAAGGGCTTGAGTTATATTCTTCATTTGCGAGTCCATTATACACTGCCGAAGATGCATATTTCAACTTCATTAGTGCAGGGTATAACTTCAATAAATACCTTACCGTTGGATTCAGTAGAAATCATCTTTCACTGGAGACAGATATTCTCTTTACAGATGAAAACGGCAATTCAAAAACATCAAGGCCCCAAAACACATTTTACACGCTAAATCTTTCATCAGAACCTATAAAAAATTGGTTTATTGGATTAAACACCAACTACATGATTTGGGAGCCTATCGACCAGTCCTTTAATACTCTGTTTCTGGATTTTGGGATAATTAAGAAATTTGAAATTGGAGACTCTGAGAACCAATCACTCAATATTGGAACAAGTATCACCAACTTAAACTTCGCAAAAATTGAATTGAATTATAATAACAATACCCATATAGATACCCTGCCAGTAATTTCACGTATTGGTGCAAATTACAATGTATTTCTAGACCGAAACTATTTATTTGACACGCTTCATACTTTTAGCTTTCTAGCTCAGGCTGAATATAAATTCTTATTAAACTCTAAATACCAAACAGGTTTCCATTCCGGATTAGAAGTAGGATTCTTAGAAATGCTATTTCTACGTATGGGATACTATTATGAAAATCATAATGATTATGGTTTCCCGGATAGCAATGTGGATCATCTTAGCGAAATCACTTACGGATTTGGAATTCAGATTCCATTGAGTAAACTCACTAAAATCCCACTGAACATTGCTTTTGATTATACCTCTTTACCTCAACCCAGTTATTCGAAAATCAACACAGATTGGGATAACTTCACTTCTTATAGTTTTAGAGTGAATTGGGTGATAAATAATCATTCGAATAACAATAAAACCAAATAACATTTATTATTTAAAATCTAAAAAAAGCCAATCAAAATGATTGGCTTTTTTTATTCAATTCAGGTAATCTAACCTTAAACTAAAAAGGAAACAACTCATTCCCCTTAATCAAGTAATTTCCACCAGTTTCTTAAAACAGGTAATTACCTCGTTTTATTTCTTGTATAACCCCGTTACGTTTATAGCTGTCAAATATGCTCTTGTTTGCGACTCTCCACAAGCAAGCATTCATAACACTGAATCGAACTAAAACAATTATAAACAAACACTATGAACAACTTAATTTCAATTATCACACCTGTGATTGATCAAATGGAGGATTCACATATCAAATCACAATTATTAACCTATTTCCCTTTACAAAAGGTCCAGTTTGAAACCATCGAAAATGCATTTAGAGCACTTACATCAGGAAAGCAAGACCCTGACACGCTTAGATCATTCTTTAAAAGCTGGAGCCAAACCAACAACAGTGCGGTAACCGTTGCCGGCTTAAGTAACCGAATGACTATGATCGTACATAAAGATCAACCCGTAGGAAGCGAACACGACCTGTTTAAATCCGTGGCGAGCTTGAATCGAATTGTAGATGAAGATTTGGCTGTAGTGGGACACGTGCTACACTCAAAATTATTTTACACGATGGCGACCAATATCTCCGGTGATGATTCCTGGCTATCAAATAAATATTTAAATACAGAAGCGATCAACTTCAAAGCCTGGAAGGATAAAAACTCTTTAAGAAATAAAGACATCATGATTGGACTGTTGACCACACTCGTACACGAAATCTATACACATGGTGAAGTGGAATTTATTATTCCATTATTTGAAAACTGGTTAAAAGCTGAAACGGATTTCTCTGATTCTGAAATCAAAAAGTCATTAGCATGGATCAGTGTACACTGCGGACCAACAGAGAAAAACCATTTCTTCCATGCAGTAGATGCAGTGAATTCATTCTCCAAAGCATTTGACATCAACATTCAGGATTATGATTTAAAAGAAATTATTACCGATTATCTGGATTTAAAGTCTAAAGTGATGGCGACTTTAAACGCTCAAATTGCTGAGGAAAGTTTCGTATAATCTTCAAATAAACCACACATGAATACCCCAAAACAAATTGAAGACACATATGCCATTTCGCTTTCCAAAACGCATCTAGATTATTCAGATTTATTACCAGAGCTTAGGAAATACTTTAAAGATATTCCTTTCAATGGTAAGAATACGTTTATGAATGTTCCCGTGGAGGTAGAATCCACTCAACTAAATGCGTATAGCAAATTATGCAGCATATTGGAACGTGCGCTTCATCAGGTCGTAACGCATTATTTTGAAGATGAGAGAATACGTAACATCTATCAATTAGATTCCGAATTGGAATCCATATTAAAAATCGCAGCCCCTACTCCATATGAAGTGGGGCTTTATCGTCCGGATTTTGTCATCGATAAAAATGGACAATCCAAAATTTGCGAGATCGGTTGTAGATATCCTTTGAATGGATGGATGTTGAGCTATTATATGAATTTAATTCTGGACGAACTCTCTCCAACCATAAACCACGATTGGCATGCTATTCCCAAACAGACTGAATTCGTATCTGTACTTGCCGGCAGTTTAGATTCTAATGCCCCATTGTACTATGTACATGAAGATGAAAAAGGAACGGAAGCTTATCAATTTTTTGATGAAATCAATAAACATGGTTTTTCAATTGCAGATATTTCAACTCAAAAACTAGAAGTTACTCATGGAGAACTTACAGTAAATGGAGAAATCGCTGAACAGCTCATTCTTGAACTGGATCGGGAAGAATTGAAACGTATCAAACCGGAAGTGATCAAAGCACTCGTTCAATCAAAAAAATGTTTAAACGATGTACGTACGCTTATTCTCGTTCATGATAAACGAATCCTTTCGGTGCTGTATAATCAATCCATTATGTCTGATTATCTAAGGCCAGAAGACTATGCTTTTTTAAGACGTTTTCTGATTCCTTCATATACCCTCGATTCGGAACAAATAAGACACCGACTTATACATTCTTCATCCAATTGGGCCCTCAAAAAAAACAGTGGTGGTCGTGGGATCGATATTTATGTTAAAGATGATTGTACATCTCAAGAATGGACTGACGTCATTACCAACGAATGGTCTCAATACATGGTTCAGGAATATGTGGATCAACAGGAATTTGAACTCAATAACCATGATCAAAACGAATCCATAAATATCGTTGGAATGTTATTATGCCATAACGATCGATTCTTTGGGACGGGAATCTTCAGAGGTTCGTCCAAAAGTGTAATCAATGTACACAGTGGAGGCTATATTTTACCCAGCGCAACATCAGATCCATCATGAAGTTTTCTATAGTCGTTCCGTTATACAATAAAGTGAATTATGTTGAAGAAACATTGCAATCCGTATTTGACCAAACGAAACTGCCTCATGAACTGATTATTGTAGATGATCAAAGTACCGATGGTAGTCTCCAAAAAGCAAAAGCTTTTTTAGATCGTCTCCCTTCAAAGTTTAATGAAGTACGAATTGAAATCATTGAACTTGAAAAAAACGGAGGGGTTGGTCGTGCCCGAAATATAGGTTTTGAAAAAACCACAGGAGATGCCGTCAGTTTTTTAGACGCTGATGATATTTACGCTCCGGATTTATTAGAAACAACAGATGAACTCATGTCATCTCAAGGGATTGATTTTTTAGTCGTAGGGATTCATTTATTTCCAAGTAATGAAGTCTCTCCAGACCTAAGAAAACTCAATCAAAAATTAGCCACCATTATTCCGGATGCATATCGCATGGAAGAACCTTTAAAAGTGGTCACATCAATGGAATTTTTAATGGGCGTAGGGAGTAATCTGATCGTCAAAAGAAAATGGATGGAGGCGTTCAAATTCTATGAAAAGCCTAATTTCTACGAAGGTATTGATTATTGGTATCGTGTTTTAAAACATATTCTCAAACACAAAAGCGACAGTATCGGACTTTTAATGGGCGACCGACTTAAAGTTCGTGAAGTTCCAGGTAGCGCATCTCGTAAGAGGTTCCAGCATTGGAAGGAAGCCTACTACCCTCCTCTACTGATCACATTTAAAGGAAGCAATGACACTTACGATAAACTGATGATGGGGGTCGTTGGTAAACGGTGGTTACGCTACTGCATTCGCAATCTCAATACCATGCAACAGAAGCTTATTTTCATCTATAAATACAAATACCTGTTTTGGAATCAATTCAGATACTTCCTACTCAGAAATTTTCTCCAAATAACTTCATAACATGATAGATAAACGATTACATGATCATTTTTCCATCGTCAGGGAATCTCCTTTATTCAAGAACTATTACCAACACGTGGGTTATACTTCAACTCCACCAGTGATGGAGAAACATATACTTCGAGATGTATTGGAGGATCAATTTGATCTCCAATCCGAAACTAAAGGGGTCTATTTAGTACGTTCCGGGGGCTCCACAGACAAACCCTTAATCTTTCCGGTTGACATCAAAGAGAATCTATACCAGAGAGAATTACTAGCAAAAGAACTGATCCGATATGGAATGTTTAATTCCAAAACCATTGCCTTAAATTTATTTAGCTATTGTGATATGTATCGTTCAGCCGGAATTTTGGATGATATTTTGGAACGCTGTCAGGCAACTACGATTCCTCTTGGGTCTAAATCTTCATTTGATTTTATGCACACCACCTGCATCAAGTTCAAACCCAATATGTTGATTGGGACCCCATCCGTTCTAACCTTATTTGCCAAATATCTATCTGACAATGACCTAAGTGTTTCTGTCGATAATTTGATGTTTGCAGGAGAATATGTTCTGGAGTCCCAGGTAGAACTTTTTCAAAAGGTATTCAATACAAAATGTATCTACTCACTATACGGCTCTGCTGAAACCGGAATTTGGGGATGGTCCACATATACGGGTAATACCACCTCTTTTGAAATTCTTGACGACATCATTGTAGAAATAGAAAATCCTGACCTGGAAGGTAACGGCACTATAATAGTTACCAACTTATTACGAAAGCGTTTTCCTGTTTTTAGATATGCCATGGGCGATGTCGGTAAATTGGAATATAAAAATGACAAACGATTTCTGGTATTGAAATCCAGAGCACCCAAATCATTTTCCATTGAAGCCAACTCCTATTTTCTAAATGACTTTGATGAGCTTTTAGATATTGTAGATCGTTTTCAAATTCAGCTTTCTATGATTTCTAGTGTATTGACCCAATTAAAATTCTTAGTCATTAAATCAGATTGCAAAAAAGAAGAATCACATCAAATCGTCCAACAAGTCACTGATGCTTTGCATCAAACCTTAGATATGAATCCTGCATTTCTAAAACTAGAGGTAGAACTGGTTTCCGAATCCGAGCTATACGCCAATCCAACTACTTCAAAAACACCTCTGATTGTTGATTCCAGAGAGTAAACATATGACTTCAAATACAGATCTCCATATTGAACTTTATGTGCTTTGTTTTAATGAAGCCAAAATGATACGGCATACATTGAACTATTACTCTAAATTCTGTTCTAAAATCACCGTTATAGATAATCAAAGCACTGATCAATCTATCCAATTCGCGCGTAGATTCAAAAAGGTAGAGATTAAAACACTGGACTCGGGTAATGAATTTATTGAAGATGTTTTAACCGAATCCAGAAACAATTGTTGGAAAGGAAGTACAGCTGATTACGTCATTGTTTGTGATATGGATGAGTTTTTATATGATGACCATCTCATAGAAAAACTTCAGCTCGCAAAAGAAAAACATATAGCAATGCCTATGATTACGGGTTACAATATGATGCATCCGGAATTTCCTGTAGACTATGATCAACTCATTACCGAACAAGTGAAGCGAGGAGTTAAATCATGTCGCTTTGACAAGAACATCATATTTGATCCTAAAAGAATTAAAGAAATAAACTACCGTCCGGGAGCCCATATCTGCTATCCAGAGTTTTACGAAGGCATTATTGTAGAACCGTTAATAGAACTAAAACTATTGCATTTTAAATATCTCGGACGAGATTATTTATACCAAAAACATAAAGGGTATGTGCATCGTATGAGTGACATCAGTAGAGAAAAAAGACATGGATACGAATACCTGGACGGAAATGATCATGTGGATCAGGTTTTCGATTCATCCAATCATCTCACCCAAATCATTAATTAACCCATCAATACTATGGATTTTACAATAGAATTTACATCAGGAGGAAATCACGGACATCAACTTAAAGATGCATTGGGAGGCTTAACCATTGGCAAATTAATGAACCTAAACTTTGTCCATACCCCATATGAATATCTGGATTATTTCGGATTTGGGTACCAATGTCCGATTGTAGAGAAATCCGAACGATTATCAAAATATAAACGCGTGGTACGCGTAGAAGGCCCACTTTGGTGTGGTATAGATGACTATGATGAACTCTTAGAATATTTTGACAAAGCTCTCCCAGAAAGGAATGATGATACTTTAGTCGTATTTGAAAATGCGCTAAGAATCCACCCTTTCCAAACGATTCCCTGGTATCTGGAAGGAAAAACAGATCGGAATATCTTTTCTGAAATTCAAGAAGAAGCATCCAGCAAATTCAATGATTTGCATTCTTTAAGTGTTACAGATTTCAAATCGCCCATCGAAGTGGCCATGCATATTAACCGGGGAACCGATTACGATAAAGAAAAATTTCCCCATCATTTTACCACACCGTTTGCAGTGAGATACATGTTTGACATGGATTACTATGAAAATATCCTTCTACATATCGAAAAGGCATATGGAATCGGGAATGTGTATTTCAACATCTACACAGAAAAAGAAAACTCAGAAGATATCGTAGATCGATTTAGTACAAGAAATCATACCTCCGTACATATTGGTTCAAATCGAGAAGAAAAGAATTACGACCAGATTCATTCCATTTTTAAGGCCTTTGTGGAAGCTGATATTCTGGTATGCTCCAACAGTAGTTTCTCGGTGATGTGCGCGTATTTCCGAAAAGGTAGAAAAACGGTATATCATCCACATCTTCAATTGAGATATTTACCGGAGCCCAACTATATCGCGACAGATGATCATGGGAATCTGGACATTGAACTCCTCCAGCAGAAAATCATAGCAGATCGATACCTGGTAGCTCAGGAGTAAAACAAAACATAAAAAAAGTCCTGAAGCATTCTTCAGGACTTTTAGTTTTTAACTACCAGTTAATTACATCTGTGCGTTTTCCCAGACATTGTCTCACCTTCATGAGTACCGGATGGTCAGGGTCTTCAACAGGTTTTTCACCTACTTTAAACTGTAAATCCATTCCTGGTTCAAAGGCTAATACAATAGATGAACCTCCATAACCGAAGTGTCCCATGTATTGTCCTTTTTCAATGACCGCATTAGTTTCGATTGCATTTTCAATACTTCCAACACCCCAGAAGCCAATCGCTATCATAGCTACGAGCCCCAGATTTTCAGTTTGAATCACCCAAACATAACGCTGATGTTTCCCTAATTTTTCGTACCAACCTACACGATCGCTATCAGGCGGTAAATTTGGTGCATAATGATCTTTTGGATCATAATCTCCAAAATCATAATTATACGAACCTTCATATAAGCCCTGCTCGATAACTCTACCTGAAATCGGTGCATGGAAATGGTGATAATCCGTAAACCAAAGTAGAATATCTAACAATGGTCCACCCAGGAAATTTCGTCCATATCCAGGGATCGCCTGTAATAAATCAAAACGATCTGACTTACCCGGTAAATCATATGTTTTGCTCGCTACCTGAGCAGCATCCGCAACATTCTCTATGATATTGCCACGCGTTAAGTAAAAGATTCCACCGTCACATGGCGCTGCAATTACATCAGCATCCGGTCCAGCAGTACACAATGGTCTTTGACCCTCTTTTAAATTACGTAAGAAAAACTGGTTAAAAGATGCAAATCCTCCTTCAGGAACTTCATAATCATTGATATTAAAAGGATGTGCATTTGTACCTGAATAGGTCATCCATTGGCTTAAAGTCCCTGTAGAAGATGTACTGTTGATCCAGTCTCCATGGAAATTTAAGAACGAACGGAACCAGGGTTTGAAATCTGTATCATTCACCAATATTAAACCTGAGTCTGTATTTACGAAGTAATCCCAGTATACAATATACTTCCCAGGACCTTCCGGTGTCTCTGGAGTTGATGGTGGTGGCGTAAATGTCAACCACTCTGTAAAAAAGTCCTTCAAGTTTTTTTCACGATGCAGGTACGGTAACCAGTAAGAAGCCGTCTTACCTCTACTTTGGATGTTTTGCTCTGAACATACTTGCGACAATGCATCCAGATATAACAAAAGGTTTCTTGAATTCGCAAAGATCAGATCAAGCGCAGCAATATGTTGTTCTGCAGCTTCTTTTTTTGTATTCCAATCTATAGGTGTTGGAAGTTGAATGGGTGTAATTTCACTCATGATGTTTTAATTAAATTGTTATTCCCTACTCTGTTTTTAACAGGGTTTTCAGGTTTTGCCCCCGCAATCCAAAAGTGATCGTAGCTACTCTTATAAATTCTTGCTCTTGATTGCATTCCAAATCTCTGATTAATGCTGAATAATTTTAATAGTATAAATACCCGTTTTAAAAATCGGGTATTTATACCTGAGTAGATTGACAATTTAACGGGGTGATTTATCTTTAGCCATTTATTGTATTTAATTATAAATGGTGAAAACAAATTTTGTTTGGATATTGCTTTCGACTTTAATAATAAGCTGTTCTGATTCCATTGAGTTGAAGGATGGAGTTTATTTAAAGAAAAACAACCCTAAAAAATTTGAGTTGATTTTTGACCGGGAAACAGAAGAAAAACGGACATATAAAAATGTTGATTCTCTATCCATTGCCCAAGATTATTATGGCTTTTTATTTTTTGGAGCCAGGCCTGGAGATGCTGAGAAAAAATGGTACTATGTCACTGGTGCTTCATTAGAATTCAAAAAAGAATTTGGTTCCTGGTATGATTCCGAATTCAGAAAATATAGAATAAATGAGCTCCCAAATGGCCGACAACTTTATGAGAATTTACAACCGACTGAGCAAATTTGGAATGCGTTCAACTAAAACCACATCATCTTAAAAAGGTGATAGCTCTATATGAAAAAACATAATTACGAAGTCAAAATTGAGTGGACGGGAAACGAGGGAAATGGCACACAGAATTATACATCCTATAACCGCAACCATACCATTACCAGCAAGGGAAAATATAATAGTATTTTAGGTTCTTCCGATCCATCATTCTTAGGTGATCCAACCAAATTCAACCCAGAGGATTTGTTTTTATCTTCCTTGTCTGCATGTCATATGCTCTGGTATTTACATTTATGTTCAGTGCATAAAATCGTGGTTACTGAATATTCTGATAATGCCACAGGAGTAATGGAAGAAAGTCAAAGCGGAAGTGGTAGATTTACAGAGGTAACTCTTCATCCAATAGTAAAAATCACAGACGGTAATATGATCACTAAAGCCAATGAACTGCATGAAGAGGCCAATAAAATGTGTTTCATCGCCAATTCGTGTAATTTTAAAATTGAACATCTTCCAAATACAACCATTGGGAAATAAATAATAGATACTTTAGCCCCTTTCAAGTCTCAAAACAAAAACGAGCAATTTGCATACAAAGACTAATTTAAATCTAAGTGAAATCGCTGTAAAGCGAATAAACCGTTATCCTGGAAAGCGTACCATCATTTTTTTACATGACTCTTTGGGTTGTATTAAACTCTGGAGAGATTTTCCTGAGAAACTCGGAGAACTTACATCGTGTAACGTTCTGATCTACGATAGACAAGGTTATGGTCAATCCTGTGGTTTTTCCTATGCACAAAGAGACTTGTATTATATGGAATTGGAAGCTGATATTTTATCCGAATTATTGGATCACTGGAATATTAAAGAAGCCATCCTTTTCGGTCATAGCGATGGAGGTTCCATAGCTTTAATTGCCGCAGGAAAATATCCTTCCAAAATAAAAGGAGTCATTACCGAAGGTGCGCACATATTTGTGGAAGATGTGACTATTAAAGGAATCGAAGAAGCTCAGGAATTATACAAAAACACAGACTTAAAAACGAAACTGGATAAATATCACGGGCCTAAAACAGAAGATCTGTTTTGGGCCTGGGCTGCTACCTGGACCACTGATGAATTTAAACATTGGAATATCGAGAAGTTTCTTCCGAACATTCAATGTCCGGCATTAATCATTCAGGGAGAAAAAGATGAATATGGGACTTTAAAACAGGTTGAAGATATTGTTTCGCAATCTAAAGATGCCACCCCATTAATCATTCCTGAAGTAAAACATACACCTCATAAAGAGGTTCCCGATTTGATTTTAGAAAAAGCCGGAGTATTTGTACAGCAGTTAAACTCTTGAGATGAACTTTGAGCGTATCACCTTTGAGGAAACCAAATCAATCATTCAAAATATTTTGAATCATTCATCATCCAGTGATTTTGATTTAACACCTAACGGTATTTTCAAACTAGCTCAGGAATCAAATTGTTTTCTTCAAAGAAAATCAATCCCGAACTGGTCTGATTTTGAAGTCGGCATACGTGATTTTTCAGTTCAACAATTTATAGCTTTAACCCCAATTAATTTAGAGACTACAGATTCGGTTTTTATCATTTCGGATACGTGTTTTAAAGAACAAATGAGTTATAAAGTTCAAGGGAAAAAACTCATCGAATTTGCGGAAAGCACATACCCAAATCTTCACCAAACGGATTTTGTTCAACCTTTGGATTTCATATTTATCCAACCAAACGAAAACTTAATTTCCATTATTCATCATGAAGGCGTTATATTAGAATATTATAATAGACCAACTTATGAAAGATAAAAACACCTCCAACTATAACTACAAGCACTTTAACCCTACAGACTATAACTTTAATGATTTTAAAGGTCCCAAACCGGGAGAATCATTCATTGATTTTGAGACCACAACTTTAGATGGGAATACCGTTAGATTATCAGATTTCCTGGATCAAACTATTGTTCTGGATACGGGGAGCATCACTTGCCCCATGTATGCCAATACAAAAAGTCCTATGAATCAATTACAAGAACAATATCCTGACATGCACTTTTTGCTCTTGTATGTACGTGAAGCACACCCCGGAGGCAGAACCAAAGAAATTTCCCAATTCGAAGACAAAATGAAAAATGCCAAATCCATGTGGCGTTTATATCATGAGAAACGCGTGGTTTTAGTGGATTCATTAGATGGTACAGCTCATAAACTATACGGTGCGATGCCCAATATGACCTATGTGATAGGAACAGATGGTATCATTAAATTCAGAGCAAACTGGACCAATATAGAAGCGCTAAAAAAAGTTTTGAAACACCCCAATCAAATCGAAACCAACGATTACTACAGTGTCGTCAAGCCTCCCATATATGTTGCAATACGGACTCTTTTAATCGGTGGATTTAGAGCACTATTTGAATTTTTAAAAGGATTGCCACAACTTCTCAAACAACATCAGGAAGCGGATGCAAAAAAATAAATTGCACCCTTCTTCGTTAATTCAAAAATCTATCTTTATCACCGTGTTAACCTCATTTAATAAAATGAAAAAACTATTTCCAATCATCATTGCGTTATTCCTTTCACAAGCTCTGTTTGCCCAAGCAGATAGCGTATTCATGAATACAAAATCAGGATTGTTCTCAGAGTTTCATATCATTTATCCGGATGGAGATCTAGGAATTCGAGAAAACTATTCCTTTTTTAAAAACCGATACTGGTTAGTTGATACGGATACACTATCCTTAGAGATATTTAATGTTACCGAAAATGGGCTTCAGGAAAATAAAAGAAGAAAACCACAGTTCTATCAGAAATATGAAATCTGTGATACTACCATAAATCTGATTCGAAACAGTGCCTCATATTGGAAAATGATGTCCGATATAGATCAAATGGCCAGAAATGAAATTGGATCTGACAATGTCGAATTCGACACCTACAAACATGGTCTTGACTATCATGGGATAAGTGATTTATCCAATTTATGCTTTGATGCTTATTTGATCAATGAAACTATTCTAGAAACAAAATTGTCAACCAAAATATTATCTATCAAAAAAGCCAAACAAAATCGATTTCATCAATTAAAAAACGCAAGTGAATCTATCAATGCTGAAACCATTTCTGAATTCTTATCTACCTTTGATGAATGCAGCGATGACCTTAATAGTCTGGAAGTTATCATCCTAAATAAACCTACATTGTTTTTGCAGGAAGTTGAAAAGCTGGATGAACTAGATTTTTTTACTTTCACCCTTAAGCTAGGTTATTTCCATGAAGAAGCCGATTTAAGCAAAATGAAAGCGTCATTAAATCAATGCGACATCCAAACTTCAAGAAAGAAAAAAGTTATTAGAAAACTAAATAATAAGGAGCAACAAAGCTAAATTCCTGCTACAATACATATTCATTTAAATCCCAGATTTGCCTTCCTTTTACAGCTTACAGAATTTAAAGTTTTCATGAAAAAACAACTCAAGGATTTAGATATAGAATACCACTTATCCGGGGAACAAAATACAGAAACGATAGTATTCGTGCATGGTTTAGGTGCCAACCTTTCTCAATTTAAACTTCAACATGATTTTTTTAGTGAAAAACTTAAGGTTTTGTCTGTGAATCTTCGAGGCCATGGGAATTCAAAATTAGCCGGAAATTTCGACAGTTCTGACTTTAAACTTTCTAAGATGGCTCATGATATTATTGAGTTACTAAACAAACTAGACATCAATAAAATTCACTATGTAGGAAACTCAATGGGAGGTAATGTAGGGTACGAAATTCTTAAATCCAAACCGCAAATTATTTCATCATTTACTACGTTTGGAACCACTGCCCAATTAAACACCTCAAATCTCACTTTAGGACTTATGAAATTCACTTATAAATTCCTAAGTCTAAATTTCATTGCCCATATGTCAAAAGTCGCTGGTCAAACCAAATCATCCAAAGAACAGATTCAGGAAATGATCCGTCAATCCGATAAATCAGTGATTCGAGCTATACTTCCCAATTTAGCTAATTTCAATTATTTGACTGTCATTCAGAACTCATCCGCACCTACCATGATTATTAAAGGAGCACAAGATCACGACATCAATAAGTCCATTGATAGTACTATTTCCGAGTTCAATAAAAGAGGTCATTTTAAACTATCCAAATTACAAGAAGCAGGTCATTTTGCCAATCTGGATGCTCCGGTTCTATTTAACCAAACACTTGAAAATTTCATATATAGTGTATCTTAATTCAAATATTCATCTCATTCAATTGATGTATTTTAGGCCATTATTTGAATACAACACTTATCAATACTTTTCGTTATATAAAATCGAATTACTTAAATCTTAAAAAATGAAAAATATCCTCACGCATCTAACCATTACTCTTTTTGGACTCCTTGCATTTACATCCCATATGACAGCACAATCTCTATCTGCAGGATTTGAATTTGGAACAGGTTCCTCTTATATGGGAGAAAACTTTGATTCAGGAAATCAAATTGACTACAATGCTTCCATCACAACAGGGTTAAATTTAAAATACACTCCTACCGATGCTTATTTCGGAATTAGATTTAATGTACTCTACGTAAGCACCCGATTTACAGGTTATGGCACACGTAATTACACCTATAGTGGAGAAGTCTCTACGTTGACCACCTCCATATTATTAGAACATCTAAATCAAACTAAAAAATTAAACTTTGGATATAATTGGGGAATGGGTATAACCCGGGAAGACTACTCCACTCTGCAATTATGGAATAGCAGATCTGATACACGCAATTTCATGAGTATTTCTATAGGCGGAATTCTTTCTTATTCTCTTTCTGAAAATTCCAGTTTAAATCTAACTCCTTCGCTATTATGGACTGACCCGGTAAACACATTCCGACCAGATCATTGGTATCGTGGAGGTGAAGATATTAGCGCTTTGATTCAGCTCGGGTATACGTATAAACTAAAGTAAAGGTCGTAACACAGATGAGTTGGAACTTTAGAATCATTAAAAAAAAGGATGCAAATGGTTAATTTGAATATGGCATTTATGACGTCTTTTACGATTACTAAATCCAACCCATACCTACAAAAGCTTGTCATTATTTTCTTGTTGATTATCAGCGAACAATCCTTAGGTCAAAAACAAATAGATTACAAATATTTAAATCTAGATTCTTGTGACTTTCAATTGGTTCAAGTTGGTTTTAAAAATGAATTAAAAGGCAAACTTAATAAATGGGGCTATCATTATTCTATCCGACAAAAACCAAAAATTTCCAGAGATTACGATATTCTAAAATTCAATTACTACGTGATTGATCAAAACAGGGCTGAATGGTGGAATACAAATTTTAAAGAAAACTTAAATAGTGGAGATACAACATGCCCATGCGAATGGGATTTTGAAAATCAGGAAAAAATCTTCTTTAGTCATTGTGTTGCTGTATTTCATTTAGATACGTTAAATCATATAGTTAGCTTCAAAAAATTTAGACATCATGGTTTTCAGCTTTATGAAGCGCCAAAAACGAGAGCTTTTAAAATAATTGCCTTAAATGAAAAAGAATTGATTCTTCTAGACATTTCAGGTTCTGAAGCCAGACATTACCGTTTTAAAAGAAGAAGAATCAAATAATACATAACATTTAAATCTGGTATATCTTTAACATCTCATGATTAACTAAACATTAATGATCAAATCCTTTGCTATACTATTAACGGCTATCTCTATTCTATGGAGATCTTCCTTATGGGATACAACCGGAACTCAAGTCAAATGGGAACGACCAGAGGTCATCTTTCCTGAAGACAATCCATTATCTGAAGCCAGTATTGAGTTTGGGAGTTCCTTATTTTTTGAGACTTTATTATCCCAGGATTCTACGCTAAGTTGCCAGTCCTGTCATTTGATCACAGAAGCTTTTGCCGATCACTTACCGCTTGGAGAAGGCATCAAAGGACGTCATGTGACCAGAAATACTCCAACGCTTTCAAACATTGGAAATCATCCGTACTTCATGGCCGATGGTAAATTCGAGACTTTGGAAGATCAGGTCCTAGGTCCGATCAACGAACACCGCGAATTTGACTTAAATGCAAAAGAAGTGATAGAACGATTAAAAACAGTACCGTTCTATAATGAATATAGTCTTAAGGCTTACAATCAGGAAATCACCATTGAAGTCGTTCAAAAAGCATTGGCCAATTTTCAACGGATTCTTCGTTCAGATAGCACCAAATTTGATCAATATATGCGAGGTCTGGCAACATTAACAGCTCAAGAAAAACAAGGCTGGGATTTATTTAATGCACCCAAACTCAACTGTATTCAATGTCATGGCGGTTTTAATTTCACCAACTACTCTTTTCAAAACAATGGGCTGTATCAAAACTATCAGGATTCAGGACGCGCTTTAATCACCAAGCAACCTCAGGATCTGGCATTATTTAAAGTCCCTACCCTACGGAATATAGCAATCACCTATCCTTATATGCATGATGGTTCAATGAATTCTTTGAATGAAGTTGTTGACCATTACGCTGCTGGTGGTAAAAAACATATTTCTAAATCTAACCTCATTCAAGGATTTAACATCAGTAAGGAAGAAAAAGAAGCTCTTATTGCTTTCTTGAATACGCTTACCGACTCCCGATATTTAGAAAAAAGTGATTCATCAAAATAAATTAGGCTTCTTTGATATTGCTCCTATTTTAGGGATCATTTCTTTTATTGGTTTATACGTTTTTTCTTCTACTCTTTATCCGGGCGGTTCTCAAGCCGATTTAAACTCTGAAGGCTTTAGTTGGATTCATAATTACTGGTGTAACCTGATGAACGAAAAGGCTATGAACGGGCTATTGAACCCCGCACGTCCTTATTCCGTTATGGGAATGGTGATCCTTTGCTTAAGTCTTATGATATTTTTCATTCAGTTTGCGAATGCCTTTTCAAAAAATAAATTGTGGAGGCAACTCATCAAATTGAATGGAGTCCTATCTATGACATTTGGTGTTTTAATTTCCACACAGTACCATAATGTTATGACCATAATTTCGAGTGTTTTCGGACTCATTGTCATTATTGGAATAATTAAAGAAATTTACCAAAGTGAGTTATCGTTTTACAAAATAAGTGGTGTATTATGTATACTGTTATTGGGAGTGAATAATTATATCTATTACACACAACATCTTATTCGATTGCTCCCACTCATTCAAAAAATCACTTTCGTAATTATTCTAATTTGGATTGTTGGTTTAAATTATGAATTAATTAAAAGGAAATGAAAAAATTGATTATCCCATTTTGCATGTCGTTATTTCTAATAACCGCTTGTAAAAAAGAAAAAAGCTTAATGAGTACCGGTCAGATCACCGGAGCAGATGCGCGAATGTGTGCTTGTTGTGGTGGATGGTTTATCAACATTGAAAATGAAACGTATCGTTTTTATGAATTACCTGGCGGGAGTAATTTGGATTTAACAACAGCTTCTTTTCCCATCGATGTAGAACTCAATTGGAATTCTAACAGCAAAGGCTGTATGGGAGATGAAATTGTTATTGATGAACTTAAAAAGAAGTAAATAACCTCCTCATTTTACATTTGCGACAAACATAAACAGCGTATCTTGCACGCGTTGGTCGTATGAAAAAAGATATTCCGCATATTAAATTCGACAAAAAGGACGATGTCCAATTTGAATTTGAAATAGTTCCGATTCAAAAAATTTCCAAAAACAAAAATCAATATACCCATAGTCCGGAGCTTCCACATCAGGTGAAGTTTTACAATCTCATATTTTTTACTTCAGGAACCGGACGTCACTTTATTGATTTCAACTGGTATCCAGTCCAAGAAAACACTTTGGTGTACCTCGCAAAAGAACAAGTGAATGCATTCGATTTCTCCAATGATTTAGATGGTTATTGTATCATATTTACAGAAAAACACTTTGTTCAGTGCTTTCCCAATTTACCTGAGGATCTTGTTTTCAGACTATTTAACCCACAATTGTTTTCTCCCATCCTACAAATACCTCTGGAGTCTGCATTTAATAGCTACTTCAAACTTTTAAAAGAAGAATATCACAATTCCAATATATTTAATAAACAAACAGTAATAAACGCCCTATTCACTATCCTCATTTCAAAAGCTGAGCAGATAAAACAAAAACAACCTTTCCATATCAAAGACAACTCAAAAATCGTTGTCTTTCAAAAATTCAACTCACTTATAGAAGAAAATCTAATGATTAGTCGAAGTGCTAATTTTTATGCAAACGAATTAGGGATCACCTATAAACATCTCAATTCAATCTGTAAGGAATTGATGAATAAAACAGCTAAAAACGTCATCGATGATTTGGTAATCCTTAAAGCCAAAAGAATTCTAATCAACTCGGATATTAAAAGTACTGAACTCGCTTACAAATTGGGTTTTGAAGACCCAACTAACTTCACTAAATATTTCAAGAAGAATACCAGTTTAACCCCAAAATCATTCATTAAATCTATCTTAAACGAATAGAGGTTCAACTTTAACCATTTTAACTCCAATTTTCATCTTTCCTAAGGACAGGTCTTGTTTCACTTTTGTGTCAAATTAAAAACCTAAAAAATGAAACAATTAATAATGACTGTGGCAGTCGCTTTCTTATTTGGATCTTGCTCCACAAGTCGTAACGAAAACATCCAGGAAAATAAAAAGGAAATGAAAACCGAATTATCAAACAAAGAAAAAGCCACCGCACTTCTTACTAGTTTAGAAACAGGTGATAAAACACCTGTTGGTTATATTAATCCTACTCATTATACCCAGCACAACCTGGCTGTGGCTGATGGATTAGAAGGATTTGGCGCAGTACTTCAACATGCCCCTGAAGGTGGATTTAAAGCAAACGTGGTACGCTCATTCCAGGATGGGAATTATACATTTTCGCACACTGTTTACGATTTCTTTGGTCCCAAAATAGGGTTTGATATTTTCAGGTTTGAAGATGGAAAAATAGTTGAGCACTGGGATAATCTTGCAGAAATCACACCTCCTAATCCAAGTCAGCATACTCAAACAGATGGAAATACAACTTTAACCGACTTGGATAAAACAGAAGCCAATAAAGCTTTGGTTAAAGACTTTATTCAAACTATTCTGATCGATGGAGAATTTGACCAAATGGGCAACTATTTTGATGGAGATCACTACATTCAACATAATTCCATGATCGGAGATGGTCTTTCCGGATTAAATACAGCTCTTGAAGAAATGGCTAAAAATGGAGTGACCATGGTCTTTGAAAAAAACCATATCATATTAGGAGAAGGTAACTTTGTTTTAGCGGTCAGTGAAGGGCAATTTGCAGGAAAGCATACGTCATTCTATGATCTGTTTAGAATAGAAAATGGAAAGATTGCTGAACATTGGGATGTAATTGAAACGATACCTCCCACTTCTGAACACAAAAACAACAACGGTAAGTTTAATTTTAAGTAAATATAGCTAACCGTCATTCCAATTTTAAAAGTGGTTTGAGATGGTACAAACCACTTTTAATTTATCTTATCTTCTCAAAATCGAGGTTTTACTTATTCATACAACATAGATTAATCATGAAAACACAACAAATTATACGTCAGGGATGTGGTGAAAACTATAACTACTCCCAGGATCACTGTTTTATTAAACTTTCTTCGCATGATACCAACGGTGAGCTCTGCATGGTTGAGGACACACTTAAACCAGGTTTCTATTTGGGCCGACACCACCATAAAATAATGACAGAAGTATTCTACATTTTGGAAGGAGAAATTGAATTTATTTTTGATGATGAAACTGTTATTGCTCAACCAGGAGATACCGTGACTGCTCCTCCAAATGTGTGGCATGCGGCTAAATGTGAAAAGGGCGGAAAGATGCTTACTATTTTTAAAAACGGTCAATTCGATTTGTTTTTAGAAAAACTATCTCAACTATCGGATGATGATTTTGCCAACACTGAATTAATGAAATCCATTTCAGCCGAATATGATATCTATGAAGGGTAATTAATGCTATCGGAAACATAAATCCCAACGTTTATTATTACCATTGTAATAATGATCGAACAAAAAATTATTCAATCGATAAACGAAACCTATTCTCCATTAACGGAAGAATGCATTCAGGAACTTTTAACCTCTGCCAAAATTTCAACACTGAAAAAGGAATCCACTTTAGTTCGTGAAGGACAATATTCCAATAAAACCTATTACATCATTAATGGATGTGCCAGAGCGTATTATTTACAAGATGGAAAAGATATCTCTGATTGGTTTGCTTTTGAAAATGAATTTATCAGTTCAATTGTAAGCTTCTTTACCGGTGCGCCTAGTCCCCACTATATTGAGCTCCTGGAGGATTCTGTTTTACTTGAAATCAATAGAGATCACGTAAATTATTTATCTCATAAATACCATGATTTTGAACGTTTAATTCGTGTAATTGTTACTAAAACAATGTTACGCCAACAAGAAAGAATTGCATCGATCCAATTTCAAAGAGCTGAGCAGAGATACGAAAACATTTTGGCCATGTATCCTAAAATCACGCAGAGGGTTCCGCTTACCCATATTTCTTCTTATTTGGGAATTACTCTTGAAACTCTAAGCCGTATAAGAAACCCAAGGAGATCGATTTGATATAGATCAAATGACAACTCAATGTTTCATCTCACCTTTGCAAAAAAAGATGAAACGAGCACATTACATTTCCGGTTTAACGATAACATTATTCGTTATTTTTCACATCATTAATCATTTGTTTAGTGTTTTTGGAGCAGATCAACATATTGCATTCATGAACAAAATCAGATGGATTTATCGCCAGCCTATCTTTGAAGCCATTTTGTTGATTTCTGTCGCGATGCAGATAATAACCGGACTAAATCTGTTCCGATCTAAATTTAAGGCGGCTCAAAATCGCTTTGAGAAATTACAAGTTTGGTCTGGATTATATTTGGCTATTTTCTTTCTCATTCATGTAAGTGCCGTACTCACCGGCCGGTATATTTTAGAATTGGATACTAATTTTTATTTTGGTGTTGCGGGTCTAAATACATTTCCACTAAATTTATTTTTTATGCCCTATTATAGTCTGGCGGTAATGGCTCTTTTCGGTCACATCGCTGCTATACATTATTCAAAAATGACTTCGGAAATATTCGGATTATCTGTAAAAAATCAAACCTGGATCATCATTCTTACAGGAATAATCGTTTCCATTATCATCTTATTCGGTTCTACAAATGGATTTAAAGGAATTGAAGTTCCCCCGGAATACCATATGGTATCTGGAAAATAGATTGATATCAGAAACCCTTACCTAAATTATACCCGGACAAAAAGTTTATTGTACTACTTTTGAAGCCTGTTATATTTCAATCGACATAAAATCTGTTACACTAGCAGATAGGTTTGTGCTACTTAGACACACCAATTCATACATTGAAGGTTTTCTCTTTCGGTGTACCTAATATCATATTTATTTCATCCACCCTTTGAAGAATAATTGATTTAGAATCAATTACGGCAATTTCTGGTTATCGTTTTACGCTTCAAATGTGATGAATAATACCCTTTAAGAATGAAATATAAACAGTTAATTAATAGAAATATAGAAGCATTTTACAATAAGGCTTCAGAGGAGACCAGACTCAATAAAGGAATGGGAGTATTTGAATTTGAAAGAATCAAATACCTCATTGAAAAACATCTTACCTCTTCACCACTAAGCATTATTGATGTAGGTGGCGGCACCGGAAAATATTCGGAATGGCTCGCAAAAAAGGGACATCAGGTTCATATGGTCGAGCCTGTTTTCAAACATGTTCAAATCGCTCAAAAACGTTCTTCAAGTCTAAAGAATCCATTTTCTATTCATCATGGTGAATCCAGAAAACTTGAGTTTCCAAACAATTCCGTTGATCTGATTATTCTGCATGGTCCGCTCTATCACCTTCAGAAAAGAACAGATCGGGATAAAGCTATATGTGAAGCGAAAAGAGTATTAAAGAAAGACGGAATTATTCTGGGATTCGCTATTAACTATACCGCATCCACTTTAGTCGGGCTACTTAATGGTTTAGTCCATAAACCATCATTTTTCGAAATGTGCAAAATGGAATTGACCACGGGAAAACATCATCCACCACATGATTTCCCGTGGCTTTTAGCAGAAGGATTTTACCACCAGCCACAACAATTAAAAGATGAATTTATGGGTCAGGGACTCAAATATCTAAACCTATACGCGGTAGAAGGAATTGCTTGGTTCGATAAAAACTTCTTCTCTCACATGGAAAATGAAAAAACGAAAAATACATTAATGGAGCTTTTGCATATTACAGAGAACGACCCCAGCCTCATGTCGTTTAGTCCTCATATGATGATTGCCACACAAAAACAATAGACTTATGGATCAAAAAGAAACATACTATAAAGCTTTAAAAGAAAATAATGATCAATTCGATGAAATAGAACTGGGCTCAAAGCTAGGCTTAAACGAAAATGAGACCGAAGTAATTATTGCGATGTTATTATCCGAATACAGAATTGATTATGTAGAAAATAAAATTTGCGCGTATACCATCTCAAAAAAGTCCATACGGAAGAGTTCATAAAAATTGTCCATACTTATGCATAATTTGTCTATTCTGTAGTCCTCTTGCGCGCTACAAATTTGCCTTGTCAATAATGACATAGAATTTAAAACAATATACAAATGGCAAATTTTAGTGTACCAACAAGAGATGAAGTAACAGCGAATAATCAACAAATTTTCGATCAGTTAAACAAAGGTTTAGGGTTCGTTCCAAACTTATATGCGACTATGGCATATTCAGAAAATGGATTAGGTCGTTACTTAGATTTTCAAGGCGCAAAAACTTCTTTAAACAATAAAGAAAAAGAAGCCGTTAACTTGATCGTGAGTCAGGTGAACGAATGTAGATACTGTCAAAGTGCACATACCGTTTTAGGTAAAATGAATGGTTTTGATGACGCTGAAGTTTTAGCGATCAGAAAAGGTTCTAGCAGCAATGATAAAATCAATGCGCTGGTTCAATTAACCAAAGAACTTACAGAAAATAAAGGTCGTGCGAGCGAAGCAGCTCTACAAAACTTCTATACACAAGGTTATACTAAAGGAAATTTGGTAGATGTTATTTTACAAATAAGTGATAAGATTGCAATGAATTATCTACATAATTTAACGCAAATTGAAATCGATTTTCCAATAGCTGAAGAGCTGTAATTGGAATCCAAACATATGATTGACAATCAAACATATACTTTAGTAGATCAACAAAGTGGTGAATTGGCTTTCAAACTATATCGGTTTGAAAGCATTCGCCATTTTGATCACATTCAACGTTTGAATTATTATTCCGTTATATGGATTCAGGAAGGTTCCGGGTGTGCATTGATTGAAACTGAAAAGTTCACCTATTCAGAAAATCAAATATTCTCTTGTACCCCATATCAACCGTTTATGTTTCAACCCGATTCGGTAACTAAAGGAGTAGTGATCAATTTCCATCCGAATTTCTTTTGTATTCATAAACATCATTCTGAAGTGGCTTGCGATGGAGTTCTTTTTAATAATGCATATCAATTTCCTTTTATTGATATTTCACCATCAGATACCACTACCCTTTCATGGATTATTTCTGAAATGGAAAAAGACATCCAACAAAATAATTTGGCTACCAATGACGCCATCTTATCCTATCTCAAATTATTCCTGATCAACTGTTCCAGAATCAAAAAGAGTCAGTATCCCGAAGTGGAAACGAGCAAAGAACAGAATGAGGAAAAATTTATGGTACAACAACTGAAAAATTACATCGAGACCCATTTCAGAACTTTACATTCCCCAAAGGAATATGCAGACTTATTACATATCACCCCCAATGCATTAACCAAACTGGTAAAAACTACTTACAACAAAACACCCTCTAACCTCATCACGGAGCGCATCATCATTGAAGCTAAACGCGAATTATATCTTACCAATAAATCCGTTGAAGAAATAGCTTCAGAATTGGGATATGATGATCAATTCTATTTTAGTCGATTTTTCAAAAAACACACAAAAGTCTCTCCTAGCATTTATCGAAAAACGGTGGGTTATAACCGAGCCGCAGAAATGTAAAACCCATCGGCTCTATCACTTTGAATATTATTCTGTAAAGTTTTCAGAATGTGTTAGTTTTATTGGTTCATTCTCCTATGGAAGACCGATATACAGAAACGCATCAAACCTGGGATCATATAGCTCAACTATATGAGGATAAATTCATGTATCTGGATTTATATGATGATACCTATCAAACCTTTTGCGATTCACTTGCTATTGAGAATGCCTCCGTACTAGAATTAGGGTGTGGCCCGGGTAACATCACCAAACACCTACTCCGATTAAAACCCGACCTTCAAATTTTGGCTACGGATGTTTCTGAACAAATGATTATACGCGCCTCAAAGAATAATCCAGGTATAAACGCACGGATTTTAGATTGCAGAAACTTAGAGTCAATTCATCAAAAATTTGACGGAATTATGTGTGGTTTTACTATTCCGTATCTTTCTAAAAGTGATTGTAAACATCTCATCTATAACTGTCATCAACTGCTTCGTGAAAACGGTATTTTGTACTTGAGTTTTGTACCCGGAGATTATACAAAATCGGGGTTTATTTCTGGTAGCACCGGAGAAAGAACTTACTTTTACTACCACGATACCAACATTTTAAAACAAACATTAGAGTCGAATTACATGACAGTATCCCATCAGATAGAAAAGATCTACCCGAAATCAGATGGAACACTTGAAACACATGTTATTTTAATTGCTCAGAAAAACATTAACATATAGAATTATGCGTCATTTATTATTCATTTTTAGTCTTCTATGGATTTTTACTTCTTGTCAAAAAAGTGAAAATGTGATTGCACAACCCAACGGTAAATATTCCGGCACATTCACCGTAAAATATCCAAACGGATCAACATTTTCAAATCCCGTTACGATAAACTTCTCGGGAAATGAAAACTTTAATTGTAGTGGTAATTCAAATAACTATTATCCGGCTGGTGGAAGTGGAAATTATAAAATTGAAAACTCCAAAATTGTATTTTCCGACACCAATATTTGGACAGCAAACTTTGATTGGAACCTCATTTTAAATGGTTCTTATAATTATACTATGAATGGCACGCAACTCATAATTTCTGCTGGTAAAAACAATGTTGGTTTTTATCAATACGATCTGCATTTAGATTAGTGCTTTAATCAGCTTCATAAAAATAACCTTAACCCCTATTATAAAAATTAATTTACTCAAATTCTATTTAGTTAGGATTCCTTACTATAATTGTATTAGCAATATTGCTTTAACTTAAAATCATAAAAAGATGACAAAATCAATTTTCTATCACGCTGGATGTCCGGTATGTGTAAGTGCCGAACAAGACATCGTAAATCTTATTGGTGCAGACAATGTTGAAATGGTCCATATCGGAGAAGACCGTTCTCGAATTGAAGAAGCAGAAAAAGTAGGGGTTAAATCCGTTCCGGCCTTACTCACTCCTAATGGTCATGTACTTCACATTAACTTTGGTGCTTCAATGGAAGACGTAAAAGGTTAAAAATTTTGCCTCACAAAGTTAGGATTCCTACCTTTGTGAGGCAATTCCATTTTCGCGATGGTAATTGAGGTATAACGCCATCGATAAAATATGGAACAGTCTTCTTTTAGTTTAAACAAACAAAACCAACACATTGAAAGTCAAATCGTAGTAGCTTTAGAAAGAATATCTGAAAGTTTTCGAGTACTCCTTTGGAATGAGAGCAAAGAAAATTCTCTTAGTCCCATTCAGATTCAAATTTTGATCTTCCTACTATTCCATTCAGAAGATCGATGTAAAGTTAGTTACCTGGCCGATGAGTTTAACATGACTAAAGCTACTATTAGCGATAGTGTAAAAGTTTTACTCTCAAAAAAAATGGTACGTAAAGAAAAAGATCCCCGAGACACCCGAAGTTTTGTATTGCTTCTAACTTCTGAAGGTCAAAAAGTGGCAAAAAAAGCTTCTTTATTCGCCTCTACCATTGAAAAACCAATCGAAAAATTAAGTCAGGAACAAAAAACTCAAATGCTGGAAGGACTACAACGGCTCATTTATGACTTAAACAAGTCAGGAATCATAACCATCCAACGAATGTGTCAAACCTGTTCTTTTTACCGACCCCATAACGACTCTCACTACTGCGATTTTCTAAAAAAAGAACTCATGGCCAATGACCTTCGTTTGGACTGCGCGGAACACGAAATGCATCCATAATTACCAGTCAATTTGTGATAATCCCTTACCGGATAAAAAGTCGTTTGTTTTTGAAAAATGTTGGTTACCAAACCACAGTCCTCTATTGGCACTCAATGGTGACGGATGTCCGGAAGTTAAAACATGATGTTTTGTACGATCAATTTTTGCCCCTTTCTTTTTAGCAAACCCTCCCCAAAGTAGGAATACTACATCTTCTTTTTCAGCAGAAATTTTAGAAATTACTGCATCCGTAAATTGCTCCCAACCTTTGTTTTGATGCGAACCCGCCTGATGTGCTCTAACTGTTAATGTAGCGTTGAGTAATAATACGCCTTGTTTAGACCAACGTTCTAAATTCCCACTTTTTGGAACGTCAAGATTTAGATCCGTATGCAATTCTTTAAAGATATTGACCAACGAAGGTGGATGAGCAATCCCATCGTTTACAGAAAAGCATAACCCATGCGCCTGACCAATGCCGTGATATGGATCCTGACCAATAATCACCACCTTTAAATCATTTAACGCGCAAAGATCAAACGCTGCAAAAATCTGGTTCCCTTTTGGAAAACATTGTTGTGTTCGATACTCATTTTTTACAAACGCTGAAAGAGATTCAAAATACGGTTTATCAAATTCATCCTGCAAGATGTTTTTCCAGTCTTCGGCAATTTTTACGTCCATAAACCCAGTAAGAAGTATTTGTTATGAATATGGTTCGAAAGTACAATTTTGAATTGAGGCAGCTTCATTACCATTGTAAAATCTATTTAAACTTAATGCAGATCAAAGCATGCCAACCTTCCCCATATTTTTTTGCTAACAAATAGGTAATTTTCTGTATTTCTTAAAACAGGTATTTACCCCATTTTAACTCAAAACACGCAGCTTTACTTTTACACTCCAATTTGGTTTCAGCGTATTCAAAACAACAATACGACCATGGTTTACAAACGTCTGTAATATCAACATTATAGACATCTTCTTTGCGAAGTTGAATACTCTAGAAATCAAATGTTATGGCAATTCCGATCTAAAATTGGGGCAAACAAAAACAGATCGGAACGCTCCGTTTATGCTGTAGCCTTAATTATTAATAACATTAAAAAGTAAGAAATGTCAAACTCAAATCCATCTAAGCAATACACGCTTACCGTTAACGCTGATGTGATCTCAGCAGAAATTAATCTTCAGGCCTACTCTACCGCGACCATGAAAGATGCGTCCGAAAAAGTAGTATCTTCAATCACCGCAACGCCTGCAAATAACAATGTCGTTTTTACAGTTGAAGGTGCCGATTACATAAATGCTGTGACCAATTCGGTCTGCATGTTTGAAGCTCCGGGTACCAACCAAAGTACAGAAACCAAATCGCAATGTAACATTTGCTTTATACTTGAACCTGGTAGTCCATTTATATGGCAAGCCACAGGGACAAGAGGCCAGGGAGATAATCCTTCTATGTTTCCTCCCGGACCAGGAAGAAACGCTACCGAACATGATACCACAACCGTAACCGTACAAAAGATCACCCAGGCCAACCCAAGCGTACCCCCAAGTTCTGCACAGGTCTTAAGACCTTCTCAAGTATTTTTGGTAGACTGGGACATTAAAAACAAAACAATTTTAGTGAGAGGAAACTCTCCACTAGGTCAGGAAAGTAATGGCGGGCAAACAATTGATTTTAAAAATCTGCAAACCGCCATTGTGGATGCCTGCGCTGCAGCTAACGGACCAACTTTAGCAGACCTTGGAGACTATGTTTTACATGACATTGCTCTACTATCATCTGCAGAGGAATATATATGGGGGAATGAATATTTTTCTTTTTCCGGAAATATTGATGAACCAAATAATGCGCAATGTACATGGTTCCCGGCTACACCAACTCCACTTAGAGGAATTACCACTGGATCACCAACCGGTCAAATGTGTAGATGGAATGTAGAACCCATAGATACTTCCATTGGTACCGTAGAACCTATGATTTTAACTACGTTAGCAACCCACCTTAAATCATGGATGGAAACCTCTGATGAAGTGTATCATATTTATTACATCCACTGCGCCAGTGGACATGACCGTACAGGAATGGTAGCCTCTACTTATTTGGCTTATAAAAGTCTTACCTCCAGTATTCCGTTCGGGCCTGTTGCTTCTCAAATTGATAAAGCATTTATTTATGGTACCACACTTCAACATCAATCTTCGACCGGAGGGGACATCGTACAAGAGTGTTACAATTTTGGGACAACCACTTTAAGCACAACCAAATCACGCTGTTTCTTAGCCGATGGGAATTACAATGACACATTTTTAACCGCAGTAACGTGTCTGGTACCTCCGGCAGATGGCAAAAAATACTCTTTAGGATCTGACGCGACCAGAACGCCTTCAAATGAATCCGGAGGTGATGTAAAGCCATATGTGATGACCCAATATCCATTTTCTGAAGCTTACGGTTCTGCAACTATGGTTGATGGAATTATAGCCGCAATTAATGTTGTTGAACCTGGAAGTGGATACACTTCTGCTCCAACTGTTACAGTAGAAGCTTCACCAAGTGGAATGACAGCAGAAGCAACTGCAATTATCACCAATGGTTCAGTCACCAGTGTGGAAGTCACCAATCAGGGAAGTGGATATGACACTCCTCCTGTCGTTACATTCTCAGAGCCGAATTAATCCGTAAAAACATCCTCTTAGAAAGGCCCGAAAGGGCCTTTTTTTTATTTCATAGAGTCTCATTTTTAAATGGCTTTTAAACTTACAAAATCGTAATTTTACCAACCAATTAAATCATTGACAAACACCAAATTCACAAGCAATTTAAAATAGATTTTATGGATAAGAATTTTGCCCTCAATCGGAACCTCCTCATATTTGGAATTCCCTTAAGTCTTTTGTCTATACTTGTTTTTTTGATGAACTCTTCATTCATTCAGGGAAACCAAACTCTTCATCTGGCCATTAGCATAGATTTATTACTTACAGTACCCCTAATTTATTTTTTACTCATTCGAAAAACAGAAATCCCCAAAACAACGGTTGTTCCGGTGATGGTGGCAGGACTGGCAATTGGTTCTTACTTTCTACCTCAAGATGGACAAACTTATCTCACCTTCTTTAAAAACTGGATTCTTCCGTTTATCGAATTTTTCGTGATCGGTTTTATCATTTTTAAAGTACGAAGCATCATCACTGCATATAAATCACTGGAAGGATACTCTCCGGATTTTTATGACACTTTAAAAAGCGCCTGCCGGGAAATATTTCCGCAAAAACTTGCGCCCGTTCTGTCTACTGAAATCGCAGTGATCTATTATGGTTTCATTCATTGGAAAAAAGCTACTTTATCAGAAAATCAATTTAGCTATCATAAAAAAACCGGTTCTGTTACATTAATGATTGCTTTCATTCTCATCATCGGAATCGAATCTTATACGGTACATATCTTAGTCACTAAATGGAGTGTTATCTTCGCCTGGATTCTCACAGGTTTAAGTATCTATACCGCCATACAGGTTTTTGGATTTGCCAAATCTTTATCTCAAAGACCCATTTCAATTTTAGATCGTAGTATCCAGTTTAGATATGGAATTATGAGCGAAGTAGAAATTTCAATTCAGGATATTGATCGAATTGAATTATCAAAAAGGTCTTTACCGGAAGATCCACTCACCCAATCACTTTCACCTATTGGTGAAATGGAAGATCATAATACGGTCATCTATCTCTCCAAAGAATATGAACTTAAAAGCCTCTATGGAATCAAAAAAAGATTCTCTACCCTATGCCTGCATATAGATGAACCTGAAGCCTTTGAAATTGCCATAAAAGCAAAACATATTTAAGTTTTTACAAACAGAGAATTAATTTAGCGAGACACCTCAAAATGGCATGGAGTATGTATGAGGGTTGAGGCTTTAAGCATGCGGATGGTTTAGACTATATGCATGGTGATTTACCTGTATTTTGACTAAGGTTAAAGCCCAAATAAACTGACGTACAACAATGAAATTCATTTACTCTTTTTTTGTGATTTTGACCATTTGGTCAGGTTTCGGTGAATCACACTCACAAAATCACCAGGAGGAAGATTCCATAAAAAAAGAAATTGTAGCACTAGAAAAACGACTCATCCAACTACCCGTTGATTCCGTTCTGGATACCCATGCAGCTTACGTCTCCATTTTTGAATCCACAAAAATGGCTAAAGTTAAACCCAGTGGTAAAAGTAGTCGCAAAGCTCAAATGCAATTTTCCAGATCATCATCAGACACCGTTCGTATTCAAGACATCACTAATGTGTACAAGATAATCCCTGATCATATTATTCGATCCAAAGACGAGTCATTTAACAATTTAATGTCTCATCAATTATTTGAAATACCGGTAAATCATATTGTTGGATTTAACCACGATTATCTTATCATCCGAAGACGTTATCTGACCTCAACTACAAACTCTCTAATTACTCGCCCGCCATACTTAGTTGAAAAATACACCTATTACAAACGTATCATACAATGATTAAATCTCAATTCAAAAACATAATCGTAACAACTATATTTATTGTGTTATTGATATCTGTTGCATCGGCTCAGGTAGAGGAACATCTTAAAAGCAGTTATTATACTGAAAATATTATTCTAGATCAGGATACACTGATCAAAGTCACTATGACCAAATCGATTCGTGCTGAATTCTATGAATCTGAAATCCAGGCCACATTTCTACTTCAGGAAAAAGGAGATCAAATAGATACTTTATTAGCTGCTATTCCTAAGATTGAAGATTTTCAACTCCATCCTGATTTTGTAAACATCCAGAAATTTGATCTATCAGATGTTATATCAGAGATTAAATATGGTAAGTATGGTTGGTATGATATTGACAGTACCAGATATCAATACTGGGGGCATACACGTGTAAATCTTATTCAGGACGGTATCTTCATAATTAGTTATAGCAATTCTTCTTATACCGGTGGAGCGCACGGTTATGGGGAAGAATATTACAAATATTATGATTACTATACCAATAAGGAATTTGAATTTGATGATGTTTTCGAGCCCAAAGCCTGGGACCTCATCTATCGTGAGTTTATAAAAGAAATGAAAATTGACAAATCTGAAACCGATATTGAGGACATTCCCTCTTTTTATATCTTCTCCCCGGATTCCATTCAATTTGAATGTGGTATGTATGGCACAATCTTCGGATACGGGGGGAATTATTTAGGTTGTCATTTTTCCGTTCCCTATTCGAAATTAAAGAGGTATATGATTAAAGGTTCACCGATTTGGAGGCTAATAAATTAACCACATAATAATGAAATTTTTATTTCATTAAAACGCAAACAACTAAACTCCAACAAACATTACTTTTGTACATATCATTACAAATCCACAATCCTCATCAATGAAAAATCTACGCTCACACATAGAAACATATATTTCACTTAATAACGAAGAACTAATATTTTTAGAAAATTCGTTAGAAAAAAGAACATACGCTAAAGGTGCTTATATTTTCACTGAAGGAAATGTGTCTGATGAAATATATTTCGTTTCCAAAGGATGTGTCAGATTGTTCTATAACGTGGATGGGATCGAAAAAACAGCATTTTTTTATACGGAAGGCCAGTTCATTTGTGCAGGTGAAAGTTATACCTACAATGTCCCGGCAGTGGAAAACTATCAGGCGATAGAGCCTACCGAACTTCTGGTATTTACAAAATCTAAAACCGAATTATTGCTGCAAGAAGTTCCCAAATTTGAAGTTATAGCGAGAATAGCAACTGAGAACGAACTCATCACAAGTCAAAAAATGATTGCTTCATTTGTTACCAAATCTGCAGAACAACGTTACATCGATTTATTAAATAATCAGGGCGATTTATTCTTAAGAGTTCCACAACAATATATTGCTTCTTTTCTCGGTGTTTCTCCCGAAACATTAAGCAGAATTAAGTCCCGTGTTTTTAAAAAACGGCTTTCTTGACGATCGTCAAGTGTAAATAGATCAGCCCACTCTTCTTTTGTCAAAAAGAAACGATGGAATTAAAAAAAGTATTAGTGGCAGGAGCTACAGGTTATCTAGGGCAGTACCTCGTTAAAGAATTAATAAACAGAAACTATCAGGTACGTGTACTGATTCGAAAAGAAAATCAAAAACAATTATTTGATGGTGTAGATGATTTCTTTATTGGAGAAATTACACAACCCGCCACCTTAAACGGCATTTGTGATCAAATAAATGGTGTCTTTAGTACCATCGGAATCACCCGACAAAAAGAGGGTTTGACCTATATGGATGTAGATTATCAGGGAAACCTGAACCTTCTAAAAGAGGCGCAAAAATCCAATGTTCAGTCTTTTCTATACGTCTCTGCAATTGGTGGCGACCATTTAAGACATTTAAAAATTTTCGAAGCCAAAGAAAGATTTGTGGATGCTTTAAAAGCTTCGGGATTAAAATATACCATCATGCGCCCGAATGGATTTTTCTCCGATATGAAAGACTTTTTAGAGATGGGAAAAAATGGGAAAGTATACCTTTTTGGAAATGGTAACTACCGATTAAATCCCATTCACGGTGCTGATCTTGCAAAGGTTTGTGTAGATAAAATACTTTCCGAAGAAAATGAAGTAACCGTTGGTGGTCCGGATATCTTTTCTCAAAGTGAATTGGCAGAACTGGCTTTAAAATCATGGCAGAAGAAGATCAATATTATCCATATTCCGGATTGGGTAAGAAAATTTATCATTTGGGTTATGAGAACATTCACCAGTTCTAAAACCTATGGTCCGATAGAGTTCTTTCTCACTTTGATGGCTTTTGACAATGTAGCTCCACAGTATGGCACACAGCACCTGAAAGACTTTTTTAAATCTGAAGTTCAACATAAAAAATTGAATTAGAAACAAATACGTATAACTTCGTAATTTATGTTTCACCAACTACAGAAATTCTGCGCTAGTGTTGTTCCTTTTGAAAAACAGGATTTGGACCTTATAGACAAATACTTTACCTCCAAAACACTTAAGAAACGTGAGTTACTTATTGAAGAAGGAAAAGTCTGCCAATTTCTGGCATTTATTTCCAAAGGTTCCATACGACACTATCACATTTTGGATGGGAATGAAAAGACATGTGATATTTCATTTGAAAACCAATGGGTCACCGATTTTAAAAGCTTTACCAATAGAATTTCTGGCTCCATGAATCTTCAGGCCATGGAAGACACTGTCGTATTTTGCATTTCCAGAGATCATTTAGAGTCCCTCTATCAAGAAAGCCAGGCTTTTGAAACATTTGGTAGGATCATGACGGAACAAGTCGCCCATAGAGCAACAGAAATAGCTATGTCACTTTCCGCCAATAAACCTGAACAGCGTTATCTGGATTTAATTGAAAATCGACCGGATATGTTCCAACGTATTCCACAAAAATACATCGCTAACTTTATCGGAATTAGTCCTGAAAGTTTAAGTCGTATTCAAAAAAGGGTACATCAAAAACAAAAATCTTAACTTAAGTCAACGACTTAACCTCCATCTACTCTACACATTTGTCTCAAACAAAAACATGTAAAATGAGACATCCAATTTTAATATTAACGATCCTAAGTAGTTTGTTCTTTAAAAACACTGCTGCAACACCATTTGATCTAACTAAATATAAAACTATACATCATCAACTGGAAGATGTCATGGAGATTATAGATTCGCAACTACTCCTGCAAAAACTGAGTGATGTTGAAAGTCAATATCTAAAAGATTCTTCTTTAATCCATCAGGTTCGATTGGGAATTATTTATCATGAAGTGGCCTTAAACCTCTCATTTTTAAACTCATATCAATACAGTGGATACGCACAAAAAAGCTTTGATCAACTTTCTGACGCATTAAACACTCCAAATCTAACTCCGGAAATAAAACCATTTATAGTGTCATACAGAGCTTCTGCATTATCATTGATCAGTGCCGAAACACAAAAAATAAAATATTTAAATCAGGCATTTAACTTATTGGACCAGGCAGTTAAGGAATATGCCGAAGTATGCTATCTACCGGAGTTTTTACGCGGAAGTATTTCTGAAAACCTACCTGGGGTATTCTTTTGTAAAAGACGTCATGCGAAAAGAGATATGCAATCCATTATAACCAAATACAATGACAACCCTGAATATGCATCTTCTAAAATCATGAGTTTTACTTACTGGTCGTGGGCAAATCAAAATCAGGGAAAAAAACATCGCGAACTTAGTCTCAAATATCTGGATAAAGCCATTGCATTAGACCCCAATTACGAAGGTGGTCGACAAAGAGCGGAGGCTCTTAAGACGCAGCTTAGCCAATAATCATTTAAAACAAAAAACTATTAAACGGTTTCGTCTAATAAAGAAAAAACATACATTTGTTTTTCTAAACGAAACCGTTTAATAATGCCAAAAATAGTTGCACAAAAAGAGGATTGGATTCAGCTGGGCTATGAGCTCTTTTCCAATCAAGGAATCTCGGGAATTGTTATTGAAAAAATGGCCAAACAACTCGTTTGTAATAAATCGAGCTTTTACTGGCACTTTAAATCAAAAAAGGAATTTATTCATGAACTTATACAATTCTGGATCAGAATAGAAACCGAACAAGTGATCCAGCGAACAGAAAACGCTTCTACTCCTCAAGAGAAACTAGAACAATTTTTAACCATAGCCTTTAAGAATGATCCCTATCTGGAGTTTATCTATTTCTTAAAACGCTATGCTTCCAATAAACCTGAAATCCAGAAAATCATTGATGAAGTCGATCAACGGAGATTGAGCTTTACATCACAACTTTTTCAAGAACTGGGATATCCTCAAAAAGAAGCTTCAATTAAAGCTGATATTTTTTATAAGTATCTCATTGGCTATCATGAAATGATCAAAAACAAAAAACAGCCAAAAAATTATTTGAAGTCGGTGAAATCGGAATTAAAACACTTTTTAGATCTATGAAAATCACACAAGGAAACAGCATGATTCTTTTAGGAATAATGCATACACTGCTAGGAATATCACCCTTTGCATTTGGGAAACAATTTCTGGGATTTTCGAATCAGTCTTTCTTTCAAATAAGCACCGGTATTTCAGAATTTCCATTGCTTAATGGACGAATGAATTATGAGAACTTTGCCGCTTTTTGGTTTTTCTATTTTGGATTATTACTCATCCCATTTGGGATGCTCATTTCTCATATTGAAAAAACCACGGGTTTATTACCAAAGAACTTTTTATGGACTTATCTAATCATCGTTCTTATAGGGATATACATGATCCCTTTTTCAGGAATGACCTTTTTAATGCTCCCTCATGCTATTTACATGTTACGCATCAACAAAAAACTCATCTCAAATGAAACGAAATAATTACTGGATTGCAGCTGGTATACTCAATTTATTTACCGCATTCCTTCATCTTCTCGGTGGACAAGTCACACTGGTTGACCCGCTAATGGAAACAGACTTACTTCTTGATGTTAAATCCCAACTATGGGGCGCCTGGCATATGGTAACGGTTATGCTTTTTGGTTCATCATACATTTTATTACAAGCGGGTTGGAACACTTCGAAAGTAAATCTCTCCAATACCATTTCAAGCATCAACTTTCTCTACATTACTTTTTCTATTGCATTTATTATTTCCAGCTTGATTCATCAGGTTTTTACGCCTCAATGGATACTTTTACTACCTATCGGTTTACTCGGATTTATGGGACTTAGAAAAACATCTTAACACCTAAAAAACTAATTTTATCCATCAATTTGCTTATAGTTCTAAGGATGGACCTTTTTCAAAAAGAACAACTTTATGATGTGTTGAATTCAGATTGGAAAATCTTTGGGTTATCTAATGCCATTGTCGCCTTCTTCTTCTTCTTCTTCTTCTTCTTCTTCTTCTTCTTCTTCTTCTTCTTCTTCTTCTTCTTCTTCTTCTTCGGAATATTTGGAGATAATGTTTCATTCGGACTAATACATTATCACTTTTACGTTATCGCTCCACCTCTCACCTATTTGATTTTGGGTTACGCATGGAAAGAAACTTTTAAAACAAGTAACGATTATTCTCTAAAATACCTTGTCGCATTAGTTCTCATTTTTGTTCCACTCATCCATTATTTGTCATATCTGATTTTGACCTATTATAAACTACTTTCTAACCTTATATCCTCCAATCCGTATATCGATCCTTCTATTAAATTGTTTTTATTCGAGTTTGTCATTACTATTCCTATATCATTCTATTTTATCTATAAGTTGTACTTCACTACGCTTATTATTCCATTTGTAATTGGTATTCTAATCCAAAAAAGATTCGCCCCATTATAATCAATTGATAATCAAAAAACTTTTGTTTTGCAACAATCTGATTTCTCACTATATTCGATGAAAACCTTAATACACGTTATACTATTACTTAAACTACAGAAAGATGAAACAATATGGCTTACTCATCGCATTCATATGTATCACAAATCTCTTATCCCATGGTCAAGGTTCAAAAAAATCTTTTCGAGATGAATTAACCGTTTCGCTCAATCGGACCGTCCAACTTAATAAAGGAATTGAACCCAGATATAGTTTTGGTTTTGGCGCAAAACACATTTTCATGGCCAATAAAATAGCGAATATTTTGCTTGGAGTCGAATACAATTGTATTCGTTTTCATAGTAGCTTTTATTATCAAGGACTCTATTACGGTACTGCTGATTTAAACTACAAACTTCATTATTTATCCGTTCCATTGGGTATAAGGATCAACTTACAAGACAACCCCACTGTATTTGTAGAAACTGGTGTTTATATGGACTTTATACTAAATTCTAATGTGCAGGGAACTACTCATATTTTTATTCCATCCAAATATGGGGGCTATATCAACTCAAAGGAAATTGATGAATCTATCCCCATAGAAAGTAATACCGGAATTTATTTCGCTGCGGGAGTGAAAATTCCAATCTCAAAATTTGAATTATTGATAAAACCTGATTTCAAACTTGGGTTTGCCCCCCATATAGATAGATACACATTTTGCAATCATTATTTCAGGTTAAATCTTGGGGTCAGTTTTTAACTATTTCGGCCCAATAATTTAACTTCGTTTAGGTACGATTTATGCAATAGATTAATGATCAATATAAAATTAATTGAAAACTTTTCTACTCATACTTTTAGCATACATATGCACAGGTATCTCTGCTATTGCTCAAAATCCAATTGGAATTTATCTGGACATTGATGGTCAAATCAAGTTTTGGGAAATGGAAGCAAATCGTATCGGATACATAAAAGACACCGTTATCATCACATGTAATTCTCAAACTCAAACGGATGATCTTGGAAATTTGAAATATGATCATCTAACTTTTTTGGAAGCGCCTCGAAGTATTTCCACCCAAACAAGTGATGCAGACCCCAGCAAAGTAAATGACACCTTACAAGTAATTAACTATGATTCCATTTATAGATCCTCAACAGCTCTTCCGACATGGTATAGTTATTATATTCAGTTTTACAATGACAGTGTGGGTAGGATTCAGGATACACTTCCCACTACTGCTCCTTTCAGATTTGAAAATGAAATTCGTGGTGCTGGATTAAACGATTCAACCATTCACTCTATTCAGCTTAAACTAATGGATTATGTCCATCAGCATTGGGGTAAAAAAGAGACCTATCAAGACAGAAATAAACTGTACTTAGATCTCTCAATGTATGACACGGTTATTGATAAAAAAGCAGTTTACGACTATCTGGTTGATCTGGCTATATTTTACAGTTATGAGAATAACTTATTGACAAGTATCACCGGTTATCATTGGAATTTAGGTGTAGAGTTTGATAGTCTGGCATATGATGACCAGAAAAACCTTATTTACTTTTCACGTGAAAGTATTGGAAGTATGAGAGATCAATTTTTATTTGAATACAATACCCAGGGGCAAGTGATAAAAGCAACTTGTTATTACAGTGGTTTAATCAATGAATTAGAAGAGGAGCTTGTTAAAGATTATAACATTTCCACTTATACTTTTACTTATAATAAAAATGGAAAAATAGGTTCTAAATCCACCTTGCAAAATGATGGCTCATGGTATACGTGTTATTATAAATTGTAATCTAAAATGATCAAAAATAGTTTTACACTAGTATTTACCGTTCTTATTCTGACTTCATGCGATGCAGTGATTCAATTACATTACACAGTAAAAAATAAAAGTACCGAAAGCATCAAATTACATGTCCCCAAATACCCTACAGGAAAAAAACACAGCCCTTTCAGCTCAAAGGTAGATACCATTATTGAAATCCAACCCAATGAATCCATGTGGATTGGTTCATCCATGACCGACATCGACTTTCCCTGGGCGACAAAAACTATTTATAGAAAACATCCAGGAATCTGTGGTTTGGAACTTATTGAAAATGACACCATAATTCCACTAGATTGTTCATCTGAAACTTGGAAATACCGAAAAAGGTTATCGACACTAAAAATTAAGTAGATCATTATCCCCATTATATTGAATTAGTTAATATTGAAATGAAATATTACAATTAAGTCATGTATCAGGTATTTCAACCTAAATCTGAAAAACTTCAAAAACACATTTACAATTTTGCTATTCTTGATACAAATAGTACTCTTCAAGAGGTAAACTATTTTGCTTTTCCCCAAAGAGGATCTTCAATGGCTTTTTATCAAAACGCTGCATTAGAATTTCAAGAAAGAAATCTTCATATTTCCAAAGCCAAATCAAATCAGTATTCTGCAATCATATTGGGCAAATATCTTATCCCATTGCACCTCAATTATAAGAATCTGGTTCCGGAAGTATCTATAAACTTCACACCTGCCGGTTTAAATTATTTCTTCGATAAATCATTTCAGGAAATAGCACCTAAAAATGTGCAACAACTTTTAGATCCCGAATGGATCAATATGGTTAAGGAACTATTTAAACCATCCTCAAATGAGCAACAAATTCAAGTACTAGAGAACTTTTTGTTGCAACGGATAAAAAACAAAGACTTATCTATTGTTGAACAATCTATTGCATTATTTCAAAAAAATATCCAACTCAAAGTTTCTGAAATTGCAAATTCCTTAGGTGTTTCAACTCGAACAATCACCCGAAATTTCGAAAAGTACCTTGGGTGTACTCCAGCTCAATACAAAAGAGTGATCCGATTCAGATCTGCAATTCAAAATAGATTCAAACCAAATCAACAACACAACCTTACCCAACTCTGCTTATTGAGCGAATTCTATGACTCTCCACACTTTACCAAAGAATTCAAAAAGTTAACACATATCAGTCCTCGTCATTTTTTTAAACAAGTTACCCCCGTTGGCTCTCAAAGCTATCCTTACATTTTTCTTTAGTGTCGTTTTTGTACAAGTTTAAGATACACTGACATCATAACATTGCAAGAGTATTCATTATATAAAACGTAGTTATGAAAAAGTCAACAATCTCATTTTGGATCATCATCATTATCGGCACACTCGCTGTATTTTCATCCATATTTATGCTTACTCAAGGAGAACCTTTTAACAACTACTTCTGGGGAGGGTTTTGTGGAATTATTTTAATTGGAACAGCTTCCATAGAGTTGAAAAAGAAAAACTAACTTAAAAAAACCATTTCTTATTTTGCGGTAAATACGTATAAAAAAATGTGGTAACTACGTATTGACAGGAATATCTACCTTCCATAATTTCGGGAATCATTTAATTAAATTACTTATTTTAAATTCCCTGAAAAGATGAAAAACTTACTCATTCTTACCTTATTATTTCTTACTATTTCATGTAAAAAAGAACGCATTCTTGATGACTCACAATTACATGCCCCATTACCTCAAAAAAGCGAACATCAACTGGATAATACCATAAGTCTCACATCTTGCTATAATGAAGATAACTCCGCAAACCCAGTTGGAGGAGGCGAAGGGTACGATGATATCGTCATAGAACAACCCAATGATCATTACATTTATAGCGAACTTGATTTTATTGATTTGTTTCAAACCGGTTTGAGTTCTAATATGACCATTCATATAAAAACAGACCTTGATGTTCAAAGCATCCTAAATAACTCCAATCTTACACTACCTTTTACTATTCCAATTGGAGTGAACAATGTCACCATATCCGGAGATCGTGGTCAAAATGGTTCAAACGGACCATTAATCACAGTTGGTCCATACATTACCGTTGGTGATCCTGTTTTTAGAATCCGCGGTAACAATTGTCGAATTACCGGTATCCAGATGAAAGGGTCAACCTGCGAATGTGAGTCTGAATGGGGAGGCGCACATTTGAGAGGAATTGAAGTTTACAACGCCTCTAACGCTCGAATTGATAACTGTGAAATCTCTTGTTTTCCTCATTCCGGAGTTACCATAAACAACAACGGTTTTACAGATTCGGATATGCCATTGGATATTAAGGTTGATCACAACTACTTCCATGATAATGCCTTTGGAGGATTAGGTTATGGGGTTCAAATTTCATATGGATTTGTTCATATTTTAAAAAATCTATTTAATCGTAACAGACACTGTATTGCGGGTCGAGGTTCAACTCATTCAGGTTATGAAGCGAGCTGCAATATTATTTTGGAAGAGCAATTTGGTGTTAATATGGATATGCATAGAAACCCTGATCAAATGCCTTTTTCTTCTCGATATATATACATTCATCACAATGAGTTTAGAGACAAAGGAGACTATCGTAAAGCGACAAATGGTTGCCAAAGAAACACAGCTGATGTTGCCAATATTGGCATTCAAGGGAGACCTCAAACCGAATGTCGAATCACAAATAACATTTTCTACAATCGGCAAGTTTACTTCGAATATGGAACACAATGGAGAGGATCTATTGGCCAGGATTATAACGGTAATATGCACTCAAACCATCTTGGAAATATGATCGCTTTTAACAACATCTATGGCCAAAATAGTTATCTGGGATATTATGTTCATCAAAATTGGGACAAAGATCATCTCTATAACTGGTGGAAAATACCGTCTACCAATGACATGATATTATCCTTGGGTGGTAGTACTATGGGTACATCAATTATCACTTTTGGAAATTTTGATAATGACATGGAAACTGAGATTTTTAAATCCGAAAATGGAACCTGGAGTTCGATCTCCTATACTCCACATTACAACAACGATTGGACGCATTTAGCGACCTCACAAGCTACGGTATCTGATTTACAATTTGGACATTTTGATTCGGATGATCAAACAGATGCATTTTATACCACGGGAAGTGTATGGGAAGTATCTTCTGGAGCTTCAAGTCCCTGGGCTACCATTAATACATCAGGTTATACTTTACCAGACTTGCTATTTGGAAAGTGGCATGATCCTCAAAATGTGAAAGATGATCAGATCTTAGATGTTTTTCATGTCAACTCAGGAAACTTTGACGTATCGTACGATGGACAAACCAATTGGTCGGTACTCACCACTTCAAATGCACCACAATCATTGTTATACATAGGTGAGTTTAACAACGATAATTTTTCAGACATCCTCTTCACTCAAGGAACTTATTGGCAGGTTTCATATGGCAACCCAAATGGTGGAACTGCAAATTGGCAAAACTTAACAACTTCCTCCAAGATGAGACATGAATTATGGTTTGGAGATATGAATCACGATGGAAATACAGATGTCATGTCTAATGTAAATGGAGGATACAGTGTTTCAATTGACGGAACACAAACCTGGAAATATCTAAATACTGGGAACTATCCGCTCAGCTCATTTCTTTACGGAGCCCCATACTAATCATTTCTAACTCACATTAACCCTTTAACTCACTAACATCTATTCACTCATGTAAAAGAGGTAGTTATTTTATCTACCTCTTTTTTATGTTTTTATTTTTAACCTTATTACACCAACCCCATCCCTATAACTAGGTAATTTTCGTTTTTTAGAAAAATCATGGTTTTATCAAAAAATCTGATTCACAGTTGGCTATCCATACTCTTTCTATAACCTCTAAAAAAACTACCATATACTAGGTATTGTCCCCTTACTAAGCGGCAAAATACTTTTGCGCGGCTTATTTAAAATGAATCTAAATAAACAATATCATATCATGAAAAACAACATACTTTTTGCGGTTTTAATGCTCGTCCTTTTACCTACGTTGCATTCGCAAACCACTAAACACAACATTCTGGACAGCTTCAGTAGCTCTTTCTGGAAAACTTTAAAAACCCCGGGTGGATCTAGATTTGCTCTTGGTAATTCAGGAAACCTTTTCAAACAGGTTGCTGGATGTAATGATTGGGAAAAAGTAACTATTCCAAGTACCGTGACTCAAAGTTTTAGAGATATTTCATTTCCTTCTGCTCAAACCGGATACATTTCAGGAGTCAGTGGTCGTTTAATGAAAACTGTTGATGGAGGAACCACCTGGGCGACTGTAAATACCACAACAACTGCTGCTTTAGTATCTACTTTTTTCATAAATGATTCTACCGGATTTATCTCAGGAGGTGGCTCTGGTGGTAAAATCATTTACAAAACAACGAATTATGGTGATACCTGGCAGGATGTAACTCCAACAGGTTTAGCTTCTACTCCATATGAACTTTTGTTTGCCAATGCGGATACCGGATACGCTTTATGCACCAATGGCGAAATTCTAAAATCTACAAATGGTGGGGATAACTGGACTACTATTCACCCCGCATCAAGTGGAATCTCCAGTATTTATGCTGGATGTTTGGTAAACGATAGTACCATATACGGTGCAGGTGCGTCCGGAACCATTATTAAAACCACAGATTACGGACAAACATGGCAAACATTAAACAGTGGAACAACCAGCTTTTTATGGGGTATCCGATTTGCCAATGACTCGGTGGGAGTCGCAATGGGTTCTTCCGGTAAATTATTATTGACCATTGATTCCGGTCAAACATGGAATCCTCAAAATGTACCTTATTCTTCCACAATTAGAGACATTTCCTGGGAAAATGAACATGCCGGAGTTATAGTCGGGTCTTCAGGATTAATCTATGAATTCGACTACCAAAAGGATCATCATATACTTCTCGAAGAACATTTTTGTGCACCTTCGGATTCGGTTTCATACTATGGATGGACCAACAATGGAATCGCAAATGCCAACGAAAAATTCAGGTTTGACAATCCGAATACCAATGGTGTCTCATACGTCATGAATAGCCCTTTCGCTGTATTTGACGGACAACATTATCAATACAATGTTGGATTCACTGATCCCGATTCATCTTATTTAGAAACGCCTTCATTTGATGCCAGTGATTTTGACACATTAAGTCTTTCATGGCATGAGGCTTATTTATGTAATTATTTGGGAGAGGTTTATACCCAAATCGATGTATATAACGGGTCAAGTTGGATAGAAGTCTATAAAAGTAATGGGGTTGAGATCAACAACTCTTTCTCTGCAGTATATACGCAACCCAACATTGGCATTCTAGCACCAAGAACCATTGACATTACTGAGCTCGCAGGGGTTTCAAATGCGAAGATTCGATTTACCTACTACTCTACCAATAATAGCACATTTAAATTCTGGTGGGCCATTGATGATATCATCGTTTCTAATCAAAGAACAGATATTGCACTACAATCCATTTCTGCATTACCTGGTATGAATGGTTCTTGTTCGCTTTCTGCCAATGAAGACATTCAGGTAAAACTTAAAAATGTGGGTGAAACTGATTTGTATCCTATTGAGTTCTCATATCAAATCAATAATAACCCGGTAGTTACCGGAGCTTATTATGACCGGCTACTAGTGGGACAGGATACATTATTTACTATCGGAACCGAAGATTTAAGCACTCCGGATGTGTATAACATCAAAGTATGGTTACGCAAAATGAACGATTTCAATACATCAAATGATACTTTAAATACCGTATTCAACTCAACGGCTCCACTTGGATTAGATCTGGGCAACGACACGAGTATCTGTAGTAATATTCCTTTATCTATTCAAAATAATGTATTGAACTACGATTCAATCCTATGGAAAGGAGGAACAAACATAGCTTCTCTTCAAATTGATAGCGCAGATACCTACTGGGTTGCTGTGACTAAACAGGGGTGTACCGAATATGATACTTTGAACGTTTCATTAAAAGGAAATCCTACGCTACCGATTCTTTCTACCGGTGCAAATGTAGACCTGTGTCAGGGAGATACATTAAACATCACGTCTTCTACAGATTCTACTTTATGGAGTGATGGTTCAATCGGTAATAGCTTACAAATACTTCAAGCACAAAATATTTGGGCTATTGGGGTAGATAATGGTTGTTATACAAATGATACCGTTTTCACCAGCATTAACCAATTGACAAAGCCTACAACTCCAACCATTACAACGAATAGTGCAGATTTCTCATTCTGTGACGGAGATTCTATCATATTAAATGCACCTAGTGCAATTCAATATGAGTGGTCAAATGGAAGTATAGATCCGCAGATTACTGTAAAGGATGCTGCTCAAATCTTCGTTAAAATTGCTGATGCCAACTGTTGGTCTGACCATTCAGATACAATTACCGTTACTAAGAAAGGAGCTCCACAACAACCGGTTATTACCGCAAACGGATTTATGTTGTCAACAACCGTTTCTGCCGACATTTACCAATGGAAACTAGACGGCTCCAATATCACCGGAGCTGATCAAATGACACATCAGGCTACAGCCAATGGTGATTACGTGGTGTATGTAGCTCTAAACAATGGTTGCGCAAAAGAGTCTGAAAAATACAATGTGATCGGTACTTCAATCAATGAGTTGAACCACAACCTTTTCAGCATTTACCCTAACCCGGTAAGTGACCAGCTTCATATTGAAACAACACAAACCATTGAAAAAGTTGAAATACTGGATATTTCCGGTAATCTGGTATTAAATCAGAAACCTAATAGTCAGAAAGTAACCATTGATCTTCAACTGACCTCTGGTATTTACATGATCAGAATTAATACGCATGGAGGAATCAATACCTCAACATTTATTGTCAAATAGTTTTCTATCGATTTCAAGGTAGTTGTAGTATCGGAAATCGGATTTTTTCTCATAGCAAAAAAGGGGGGCAAATTGCTCCCCTTTCTATTTAAATCGCGTTGATTATCTTATTCTCAAATTCACCATCACGTAAAACACCCGATCATAATATGTCTGATCCATTACCTGATATTCTTGAGATATCTTTACAAGTCGGTTTTCTATGTAATTGTATTTATAAGGCAAAACTGTCCTTAAAGTTTTCACTTCATTGATATGCCCCCCAGATGATATTTGAATAGAACAATATGATTTTCCTATAATTCCCATTTCTCTGATAATCTCTGGAATTTCTTCTTCAATAAGCATGATAAACAAGTTCTGCGTATCACTTTGGGTCTCTATATCTATTAATAAAAAGGGTTCCTGACTATTTCTAACGGGATTACTTTGGGCTGTATCATCTATGTTACAAACTACATAGTAATCTTTTTCCTTAATAACGATGTCGTGATATGATCCTCCACATACCGGTAATCTCTCAGAAACAGGTTCGGATGTTTTACATCCCCAAAAAGCTAACCCTATGAACAGCAGATACCATTTCATAAGGATAAAGCTAATCTATAATCCGGAAAAATAAAATCTTTCTAACTCAGGATAAAACTGTTAATATCCCTATATCTAACACGGATAGCCCCAAAATAATCCAAACCCATTGTACCCATGTTAAATGGAAATCTTTAGCAAAATAAGAATCAGAAATTGACCAAATAGCAATATAGATCGCCCATACCCACCAGGCATGAATATGATTTAATGTCAAAATGATCATCCCGATAATAAAAATCAGATTTACGAAAATGAACTTTTTCATTGTTAGGATTTAACTTCCCTACAAAAGTCCTGATTATATCAAGTTTTATATTTGACTTAAATCAAAAAATCTAATACCAATCTATTTATTCCGGCTCTACAAAAGTCTCAGTATGACCTACGTCTTCAGCGCCATGAGCCAACGCTTTAAGTTTCTTCACGAATATTAAAATCAAAACACCCAGCAAGAAAGTGAATACCGTAATCCCGGTAAAAATGGCCATTTCTCCAGAGTCCTGAGCCGCTTCTCCCAGCAAACCAGCTACTTTGTTACCCAATCCGGTAATTGCAAAATAAGTGCCCATCATTAAACTCGCATATTTTGCAGGAGCCAATTTCGTGATAAAAGACAATGCCACTGGCGATAAACTTAACTCTGCTACTACATGCAAAAAGTATGAAAGGAATAGCCAATAAACAGGAGCTTTACCTAAAGCACTTTCAGAAACATCATATGCTGCTCCCATCAAAGCCACAAAACCTAAACTCATAATAATAGAACCCACTCCCATCTTAAAAACCGAAGATGATTCTTTGCCTTTTTTACGCCACTGCGTCCAGAAATAAGCCATTGGCGCACCCAATATCACCACGTATAACGCATGTAATGACTGGAAGAAACTTGTTGGAATTTCATACCCCATTACCACACGGTTGATTTTATCTCTGGCATACAAATTCATTAGACCACCAGCCTGTTCGTATGCTGCCCAAAACACCATAACAATCAAGAATGAAATGAACATCACAAGAATTCTATCCTTTTCAATTTTGGTCAATGGTTTATTAACCAAATGTGCATGTTCCTCAGAATGCTTCAATAAATCTCCTACTCCCTTCAAATATTTACCTCCAAAAACGTAAACAATTTGTCCTAAAATCATCCCAAAACCAGCGAGTGAAAATCCTAAATGCCAATTGACTGTTTCTCCATAATAACCAATAATCAATGGAGCCAATACCGCTCCAATATTAATTCCGATATAGAATATGGTAAACCCGGCATCCCTCCGTTCATCTCCGGCAGCATATAAACTACCTACCATGGTGCTAATATTCGGTTTTAATAATCCAACTCCACAGACCAGTAACACCAATCCTCCCATAAAAGCATTAATACTATCAATGGCTAAAGCAAATTGCCCGAGAATAATCAAAACACCTCCAATCAGAACAGACTTCTTTTGACCTAACCAATTATCGGCAATAGCACCTCCAAAAATCCCCATAAAATAGACAAACATGCCGTACCATCCATAAAGCGCCAAAGCTTCTTTACTTGTCCAGCCTAAACCCGGGTTTAACTTATCTGTAGTTTCTGCCGTGAGATAAAGTACCAAAATGGCTCGCATTCCATAGTATGAAAAACGCTCCCAAAGCTCGGTAAAGAATAAAATAAATAGTCCTTTTGGATGTCCAAAGATTGTTCCTTCTTGCATGTCGTTATTTTTCAAAAAGGGCTAAAGATAGCTTTCTTTTTTTAATCAATTTTAGAATTTTCGATTCTCTGCTTAAAATGTCTACATTTGAGACATTACGTGATTATTATTTAGTATCAACTCTACATGGCTTCTAACAACAACCTTTTTAATCGCTTCTTTTCAAAACTCGTCAAATCGCCAGCTAAGGTTTCCAATCACTATATCGAATATAGTCCCGAAACTATTAAACATTACAAGAAGGAAAATCCACATATTGAATTTTCTGAAATTGAAATCCCACCCCTCAATCTGGGAGAACACTTCAAAATATCCAAATGGTTAAAATCTGACGGAGATCGAATCCAAAAAGGAGATATTCTTTGTGATATCGAATCTGATACATTTTCCTTAGAATTTGAATCTAGTATTGAAGGATTTATATACTTCCGTCAGAAACCAGGAGTGCTACTTGCTCCAGGAAAAACGATTTGTATCATCATCCATCAAAAAACCACTCCAAATGTCCCGATTAATTAACCCAGATTCATTGTAAAGTACTTTTAGATTTTTGACTTTAGTCCACGTTATTCTTTATAACTAGATAGATTGTTAAAAGTCTTCTTCAACTTCTACTTGAACTCAATGAAACAGGTTTCATTACATGACCATTTCTCTTTCAAAAACTTTAAAGAAACGCACAAACTTTTCATGTTCCACCGACACACAGATTCGTGATACATTATCCACTTCATCTTTATTTGGAGTAAAGAAATCTAAAGGAACTGATCCGATTCTGTGATCTAATAATTCCTGATATGTTTTCTTAATTACAACAAAAATTCCTACTGGTGTTGCATCTTGATAGTATCGCTCAACCAATAGATCATTGTCCTTTAAATACTGGATATTTTTTTGAATTCCTTCCACAGTGGTTTTCTTAAAGTCATTAATGATCTCTTGTCCCTGAGTTGTAGAAAAAAGCTTTGTCACTAACAACTGTGCGAAAGTATTTATCCCATTGGTGGTGTATAGAATTTTAATATTAAGTTCTTCGCCAAATTCAGCATCCTTCACATAAATAAAACCTAAACGTTGTCCCGGTAAACCAATAGACTTTGAAAAACTCTCGGTAATAATCAGATTCTCATTTTGAGCCAAGTCTTGATACAACGTATCCGAATGATCTATAAATAACCGTCTATAAGGTCCATCCCAAATTACAGTAACATCGTTTACCGTAAGCAACTGAACTACTTCTAATAACTTTTCATCGTCATACTTTGTGCCTAATGGATTATTAGGATCACAAATAATAATTGCATTCCCTCTCAACAGGTCTATGTTGGAAGATAACCAATCAAAATCCGGATATACGTCCAGTGTTACTTGATTCGAAATGGAAATATTTCGATATGCTCCCCAATGGAAATTATGCGCGTAAATAGTATCACAATCCAATGAACTAATAATTAAATCTAACGCGCTCATCCCCCCATTGGTGATATAAATATGATCCGAATTCGCAGCACCTGCAAAATACTCCAAATTAATCGCATCCTTTAATTCCTGCATTCCTGAATTTGCAGGGTACAACTGAATCTCTTTCGAATTAAAATCAATTTCATCAATGATGGGATTTAAATCTAATAAGGTCACCGAATTCACCCCACGATTTAACGGTAAATATTCTTTACCGGTCTGGACTGACAATCGATTTAACTCTTCTCCAATTCCAACAATTGCCGAATATTTTGCTCCACTTCTTTTTGTTTTCATACCCTTTTTAAAAAATCTGATTATCCTCTATTTTGTTTTTTAACGAAATCTGGGCAATACTATAAATAGATTAAATCTTCAACGTTGGATTTTTAAATTTTCATTACACAAACAACTATTTTGCTATCATTTTTTATTTTAAAATGCTTTTTTAAGCATATTTTTGAAAGCAAATCCCACAAAATATTCATCATGAACTTTAATTTAGATAGTACCGATAAAAAAATCTTAAAATTCCTGATTAAAGATGCCAGAATGAAAGTTGTGGATATAGCCAATTTTCTTGATGTAACGAGTGCTGCAATCCATCAGCGTATCGGAAAAATTAAACGTAAAGGAGTAATTAAAGAATTCACCCTAAGATTAGATGAAAAAAAACTGGGATACAATACATGCGCCTTCGTAGGAGTATTTATTGATCGGAACTATCTGTACGAAGAAGTGATAGAAAAATTGGAACGCATTAAGGAAGTGGTGGAAGTCAATTACACCACAGGTCGTTACGGGCTATTTATCAAACTATACGCTTTAGATAATCAACACCTCATGAAAGTATTGGACTTTCAAATTCAACAAATAAAAGGCATCACCCATACTGAAACTTTTATTTCATTAGACGAACCTATCCGAAGAAATATTTCAATCTAGAATGAAGCTAATCGTAAGCAGAGACTAATCTTCCTTCAGCCATATTTCAGCTTGCTCCAAATCATCAATATGGAAATACTTTTCTTGCCATGGTACCACCAGGTTATCAACGGCTGTAAGTAACTTCAGCACATTTCGATCTCCAATTACTGCTAAACGATGAATATATTGATGCATTTGGATTCCTGCTTTTAAAACCTCTAATTGCGTTTTAAGCGTCATTTCCAAATGTCTTCCCAAAGTGATTCGGATAGAAATCTTATCATACTGATTCAACATCTTCTCCATCACAGACTCTATTTTCTTAATATCATCTGGCATTACGGTATCCGATACAATTTCTATATCCAGGATATTTCCAATTACGTTATATACTTTCATGTTAGTTTGTTATTTATGATTTAGTTCGCTAATTGTCTTTTTCTTCTGTCCTTCAAAATTCTTGTGCTTTGGACTTCCTATTATTTGTGAAGTATAAATTCCGGTATGTCCGGAAAACAAATAAGCTACCACACAAGCAATAGCTACAAATACCCCACTCTCAATTCCAAATAACTCAATCCCCATTAAGATACATGCTAAAGGAGTATTTGTTGCACCGGCAAAGACCGCAACAAATCCCATTCCCGCCAACAAAGACATAGGCAATGGCAAAACCCACATTAAAGCATTTCCTAACGTTGCTCCAACAAAAAATAAGGGCGTTACCTCTCCTCCTTTAAATCCTGCTCCTATTGTAAACGCAGTAAATAATAATTTTAGAATAAAATCATATGAATGAAGAGGTTCTACAAATGCTGCTGAGATTGTGGGAACTCCCAACCCCATGAACCTTGAAGTATCCAAAGTTAAAAATATTACTGCGAGTACCACTCCTCCAATTAACGGTCTTAAAGGAGGATATACCACAAATCGTTTAAAATTATCGCTAAAAAAGTGAATCGACTTGGAAAACAAAATCGAAGTAAGTCCAAAAAACACTCCTGCTATAATCGCATATAAAAATGTTTGAGGAATCATCTCCGGCACCTCACTGATTTGATAATGTGTATGATGAACTGGCCATAACTCACATGCGTAATCCGCAACTATGGCGGTAAGAAAACTAGGAATCAAAGCCTCATAGCGCATCCTTCCTACAATCAAAACCTCCAGAGCAAAAACGGCTCCAGCCAGGGGCGTTCCAAATACAGATGCAAATCCACCACTTACTCCCATTGCCAACAGCAACTTTCTATCATCATCACGAAGATGAAACCATTTGGTAAATTGATCTGCAATAGCGCCTCCAACTTGAACGGCAGTCCCCTCTCGACCTGCAGAACCACCAAATAAATGTGTAATCACCGTCCCTATAAAAACCAATGGCGCCATCTTAAATGGAATAATCTGTCTGGGACTATTAAATTCCTCAATAATTTGGTTATTTCCTTTTACGACATCCGTTCCGTAATAATGATATAAAAGTCCAACGATAAGGCCTCCAATTGGCAATAGCGCAACAATCCAAATATGCGCATCACGGTATGAACCTACCCATTCCAAAGCCATTAACAACCAGGCTGAGCCACTCCCTGTTAGCAAACCAATTACAATAGCAATGAGAATCCACTTGAGTAGGAACAGAGAATAATGCTGAAAATTTTGAATGGAGAACTGTGGTGTAGCAATTGTATTTTTTGACATAGCCATCTACTTAAGTTTTTAACTTTCCTGTAGACATCATCAGCCAATTCGGCACTTTAGGGCAGATATCATTACCACAAACTGGACGCAAATGTATGAAAAATTTATATCCCATTTCAAGAATCTTAATTCTGACCTATTTTATCATTATTTTGCGCTCGAAATATTCAAAACCATGAGATCATTACCAGCCATAATTTTGGTTTGCTCCATATTCGTTTTTTCTGCTTGCGGAGAGTCTACACCTCCTAAAAGTAAAAAGGTAAAACGCCCCAAAAAGCTACCTACTCCAACCTTAAAGTATTCTGTGGATCAGAAAATACCGCATTCTACCAATTCATTTACAGAGGGCTTTCTGTTTTATAATGATCAACTATTTGAAAGCACGGGTTCACCTCAAAATTTACCTTCAACAGTTTCGGTATACGGATCAGTCGATTTTAGTACCGGAGAAATTGACGTTCACAATCAACTTCCTAAAAAGTACTTTGGTGAAGGTATTACCATATTAAACGATAAAGTATATCAGCTCACCTACAAAAGTCGTGAAGGATTTGTTTATGATTTTAATTCCCGTAAACAATTACGTACGTTCCAAATCCCGACACGTGAAGGCTGGGGACTTACTACAGATGGGGAATCTCTGATCATGAGTGACGGCTCCCCTGATTTGCATTTCATAGACCCGAACACATTGGAGAAAACTGCCACTTTAAGAGTATTTGATAATGGTCGTCCGGTAAATTATCTGAATGAATTAGAATACGTGGATGGTTTTATTTATGCCAATGTTTACACAACCGATTGGGTCATTAAAATCGATATGGATAACGGAAAAGTAATGGCTAAAATTGATTTGACTGATCTTAAATTAGAAGAAGATCGAATTGGAGATCAGGCGTTAGAAACTAATGGAATTGCATATCACCCCGAAAGCAAAAAGTTTTATGTCACTGGAAAAATGTGGAAAAACATCTATGTGATCAATCTATTTAATCCTTAATTCTTTTTCGAAATCAGGATTAATCCAATAACAGTGAATAGCCCGTTGATCAGTAAGAGTTCAAATCCGATTTTATATCCGTTGAACCATTCTGCTGAGTTTTTATACAGCACATAAGTCACTAGTGGCGCAATAACGGCCACCCAAACAACCAGCTTATCATGAATCGCTTTTTTGGTAAAAATTCCATATGCAAACAATCCTAAAATTGGTCCGTAGGTAAAACCTGCTAGTTTAAACAATTCACTAATGACACTATCGTCATTAAACTGTTTGAATACGATAATAACAATCGCCAAAACTACCGAAATCGCAACATGAACATTTTTACGCACCTGAATCTGTCGTTCCTCACTCATCTTTTGCACCTCTAAAATATCCACACTAAAAGAAGTCGTTAAAGCAGTTAATGCGGAATCCGCACTGGAATAAGCCGCTGCAATTAACCCCAAAACAAAAAATAATGCCACTACAATTCCCAAATGCCCATCCGTGGCTATGGTTGCAAATAATGCATCTCCTTTCTCAGGAATCGCGATTCCTTCATGAGCGGTAAAAATGTATAACAATGCCCCTAGAGATAGGAACATCAAGTTCACAAAGACCAGGGTGGAGCTAAACCACGCCATATTTTTTTGTGATTCTCCTAACGTCTTACAAGTTAAATTCTTTTGCATCATATCCTGATCCAGTCCGGTCATTACTACCGCAATGAATGCTCCAGCCAGAAAATCTTTCAAAAAGAAATGGGAACTTTTCCAATCTGAAAATTCGAACATTTGAGAATACGGACTATCGTGAATCGTCTGCACCATACCTGCTAAACCTAAATCCATTCGATCTGCGATTACCCACAATGTGACCACAACCGCAATCAACATAAAAGCCGTTTGCAATGTATCTGTCCAAATAATAGTTTTCATTCCACCTTTGGAAGTATACAACCAAATCAATCCAATTGTAATCAATACAATAACTGCAAATGGGACGTCCATTTCCAACTTTTGAAATATGGTTAAATCAAAAACCATAGCAACCAAATACAATCTAAATGCGGCTCCAATCACTCTGGATATCATAAAAAACCATGCGCCAACTTTATACGAATTGACTCCAAACCGATCACCTAAAAATGAATATATAGACGTTAGATTCAACCTATAATATAAGGGTAACAAGACCGTAATAATCACAGCATATCCTAACAAATAGCCCAACACCATCTGCATATAGGTAAACTTAATTCCTGCCACCCATCCAGGAACAGAAAGAAATGTCACTCCAGAAAGAGAAGCTCCAATCATGCCAAAAGCGACCACATACCAGGGTGACTGGCGATTCCCCATAAAGAATCCTGAATTACTATTTTCACTGGTATAATGAGCTACAGCCATTAATACCAAAAAGTATATGACTATTACTGAAATGATTAATTCTGGCGACATCCCACAAATGAAGTGTATTTTCAAAAGGTTTTGTTCTCATTTTGGGAAGAGATATTCACATTTCACACTCAATAATTCACTTGCGAGAAGCATCATACAGGATATTCGAAATAAACATGTAAATAGCAGGTATAAATATTAAATTTGGCGCATGAACAATATCCCCTCGAAATTATTACAACAAGGTGTTGAAGCGTTTGCTTCACTTCCAGGGATTGGACGAAAAACCGCACTACGTCTAGCATTACATATGCTTAGACAACCTAAAGATAATGTTCATCATTTCGCTAACTCCATTGTAAGCATGCGAAATGACATTGGCTTTTGTAAAAAATGCCATAATATTTCTGAAACACCCATATGTGATATCTGTGGAAATCTAAAACGAGAAGAGCACAAAACTATTTGTGTGGTTGAGGATTTGAGGGACATCATTGCTATTGAAAACACGCAGCAATACTTCGGCACTTATCACGTTTTAGGTGGTCATATATCTCCGGTAGACGGTATTGGCCCCAGTGACTTAAATATTGATTCTTTAGTTCAACGTGTGGAACAGGAAGGTATCAAAGAAGTTATTTTCGCTTTAAATTCAACTATGGAAGGTGATACCACCAGTTTTTTCATTTATAGGAGATTAATGAACCTGGATGTAAAAACTACCGTAATCGCACGAGGTATTCCAATTGGAGATGAATTGGAGTACACGGATGAAATCACATTGGGTCGTTCTTTATTGCACAGAACGCCATATGACAATTCCTTATAGTTTAGATTGATTTAGGATGCAGGAGAAACCAAGGTTAACAGTCATAATTGTCAACTACAATGTAGAGTATTTTTTAGCGCAGTGTCTTCACTCAGTGAGAAAGGCGGCTCAATTAGCTCCAATTGAAACCATCGTTGTAGACAACAACTCATCCGATGGTTCTGTAGAAATGACCAAAAGATTGTTCCCTGAAGTTCAGATCATTGCCAATAAAGACAATAAAGGTTTCTCATCTGCAAATAATCAAGCCATTCGAATTTCGAAAGCGGATTATGTGCTATTGCTCAATCCGGATACTCTGGTCGAAGAAGACACTTTTAAAAAGTGTATAGATTTTATGGATCAACATCCAAATGCAGGTGGACTGGGTGTAAAAATGGTGGATGGCAAAGGCCAGTTCTTAGCAGAAAGCAAACGCGGTTTACCCACTCCGATGGTTGCCTTTTATAAGATCTTTGGACTTTCTGCCCTATTCCCGAAATCAAAAACCTTTGGACAGTATCACCTGGGACATTTAGATAAAAACGAAACACACAAAGTAGATATTCTGGCTGGTGCATTTATGATGATGCGTAACTCCGTTCTTGATAAGGTTGGACTTTTGGACGAAGACTTCTTTATGTATGGTGAAGACATTGATCTTTCCTGGCGTATCCGATTAGGTGGTTATGACAATTATTATTTCCCGGAAACCAGAATTATCCATTATAAAGGAGAAAGCACGAAGAAAAGTAGTGTCAATTATGTATTGGTGTTTTACAATGCCATGATCATTTTTGCGAAAAAGCATTTTTCAAAATCCAACGCCAATGTATTCGAGATTTTAATTCGAATGGCGATTTATTTTAGAGCTGGAATTGCTTTAACCAGAAGGTTTTTAGAAAAGTCGATCCTACCCATTCTGGACTTCTTAATTATCGTATCAACGTTGTTTCTCACCTCAAATGTGTACAGTAGTTTTACTGATATCATTTATCCCGAACAAATTTTAAAATGGCTATTTCCAAGTTATGGAGTCATTTTCCTAATTTCAATTTATGTGAATAATGGCTACAATTCCAGTCCATTCATCAACCGAATTCTAAAGGGGGTTTTATGGGGTGGTATTACCGGGTTATTACTTTATGGTCTTTTAGACGAAGCATACCGGTTTTCCAGAGTGGTTATTTTTATGGGTGCATTGTTCTCTGCAATCAACATCGTACTTTACCGTACCGTTCTGAATCAACTTAATTTCAAAGCCATTTTATTTAAAACCCAGCAAGATATCAGAATGGCCATTGTAGGCAAATCAGGAGGGATTGAACGCGTTAAAAAGCTTCTGCAAAAAACAACTAACGTTCCCGAAATGATTCTTGAAGTTTATCCAAGTTATAACTTCAAAAACACTTCCGATCATTTTATAGCAAATCTGGGCCAATTACCAGATGCTCTAAAAATATTTAATATCAATCAAATCATTTATTGCGGAGAAGATATGGATTCCGGCTCCATTATAAATGAAATGATGATTCAGGAAAATCCACAAATTGAATTAAAAATCGCACCACCCGAAAGCACTTTTATTATTGGAAGTCAATCCATAAATACTTCTGGCGAGATTTTATCCATTCATACCACCAATACATTTTTGAAAGAAGAAAGCAAAAACAACAAACGTTTCTTTGATATTTTCATTTCGCTTATTCTTCTTGTAGGTTCACCTATTCTGATTTTCATTCAAAAATCTGTAAAAGACTTTTTACGAAATTTATTTCAGGTTTTGATTGGACAAAAAACCTGGGTAGGCTTTTCACCTATAGACGACCATCAGTCACTGTCTCAATCCATAAAACCTACAGTGCTTCATTTAGGGATGGCATACAAAGGTCAAAACAAACCAAAAGACTTTTTTGAGAATCTTAATTTGAGCTATGCTAAAAAATACGACCCACTCCTTGACCTCTCAATAATTTGGCAACAAAGACACAATCTAGATAATTAGCTCTACATTTCAGTAAAATAACAATGGATAATTTGGCTCATTCCAATTAATACAATCAATTTTTAGTGTATTTTTGCAGTCCTTAAAAATCAACAACTATGGGACAAATAGAAGTCAAACTTCCTAAAATGGGAGAAAGTGTTGCAGAGGCAACAATTACAACATGGTTAAAAGCTGTTGGGGATACAGTTGAAGCAGAAGAGTCAATTGTAGAAATCGCAACAGATAAAGTAGATTCTGAAGTTCCTTCACCTGCAGACGGGGTGATTACCAAAATATTATTCGAAGAAGGTGCGGTACCTCAAGTTGGGGATGTTATTGCAATTATTTCCGGAGAAGGTGATTCAGATGTTCCTGCAGAAGAAACAGCAGCTGCACCAGCGGTCGCAGAAACTTCAGCTCCAGCACCGGTAGCAGTTACTAATGCAGCTCCTGCGGCAGCTCCAACTGCAAATGTTGATTTTTCATCAAGTGACAACTTCTACTCTCCTTTAGTTAAAAACATTGCTAAAGAAGAAGGTGTTTCTCTTCAAGAATTGGAATCTATTCAAGGAACTGGTTCTAACAACAGAGTAACTAAAAAAGATATTTTAAACTACATCAACAACGGACGTCAAACGGCAGCTTCAACTGCACCAGCAGCAGCTCCAGCGGCTGCAACTGCTCCTGTTTCTCAACCAAAAGCGGCTCCGGTACCACAAGGCGCTCCGAATCCAAATGATTTTGGTGGAAATGTAGAAATTATTGAAATGGATCGTATGCGTAAGCTTATCGCGAAGCATATGGTTAATTCCAAACATACTTCTCCACACGTTACTTCATACGTTGAAGCAGATGTGACCAATATCGTGAACTGGAGAAACAAAGTGAAGAATAAATTCTTCGAACGTGAAGGAGAGAAACTAACATTCACTCCTATCATTATGGAAGCTATTGTAAAAGCAATCAAAGACTTCCCATTAGTAAATGTTGAAGTTCAAGGTGATTACATCATTAAAAAGAACGATATTAACCTGGGAATGGCAACTGCCTTACCAAGTGGAAACCTAATCGTTCCTGTAATTCACAATGCTGACAATTACAATCTTACAGGTCTTGCTAAACAAGTTAATGGTTTAGCCACAAAGGCCAGAGACAACAAATTATCTCCAGACGACATCGCAGGAGGAACATATACCGTAACCAATGTGGGTACTTTCGGTAATGTTATGGGGACTCCTGTAATCAACCAACCACAGGTTGCCATTATGGCAGTTGGAGCCATTCGTAAGATGCCTTCTGTGATTGAAACTCCTGATGGTGACTTTATTGGCATCCGTCACAAAATGTTCTTATCACACGCTTATGACCACCGTGTAATCGATGGAGCGCTTGGCGGAATGTTCGTAAGACGCGTAGCAGATTATCTGGAATCTTTCGATCCAAACAGGGAACTATAGCCCACTTAATCAAAGTTTTATTCGCATGCGGTTATCAATAATCTCATGTGAATAAAACTGATTGCTATATTTGTGTCCACTATCACCTATGTTTATTTTTGAAGCATAACAAACCCCAAATGTTAAAAGGAATGCACAAATTTACTTCTACGACAATCATGCTGGCAGTTTTGCTATTGTCTGGCATCTCAACTTTTGCGCAGAGCACAAAGCCTGAGAAAATCACTCCGAAGAGAGCTATGTTCTATTTGGAAGATGGTAACTGGGAGAAAGCCAAGCAAATCTATTTGGAATTGCTCAAGGATAAACCTGATGACCAGGAACTAAATCTCTACTGTGGAGTTGCTTTTCTAAATAGTAGAATTAACGCAGACAAATCCATGGACTACTTTAATAAAGTGGATCCTGACCAAACACCTGGTGTATTACTTTTAAAAGGTGAGTCTTTTCACTACATGGGTCAATTTGATTCTGCAAAAGTATATTACGACAAATACAAAGCCACTGATGGTGTACGTATTGAAAAAGGTCTAAGTAAATTGATGGATCAAAGAATGGATCAGTGTAACACTGGTAAAGCTTTGACCAATTCACCTACCGAAGGCATGTTCGTTGAAAATCTTGGGGGCGATGTCAACACTATGTTTTTGGATTATGCACCTGTGGTATATGAAGATTTAAAAACATTGGTTTTCACATCTACCAATGCCAACCTTTTTAACATTAAATACATGACCTTTCAAGCTAAAGGTCAGGAAGAGATTTTTTATACCAATTATGATCCGGTATACAAAAAATGGCTTCCCAGAGCTAAAGCAGATGGTGTTGTATTAAATAAAAACATTGAATCTGAAGATAACGAATCATCTATTTCTTTCAGTAAAGACCTTTCTAAGTTTTTCTTTTATAGAACAGGTACATTGTATGTTTCTGAAAACTTACAAGATCCTAAAAAATATGGGATTAACACCACTTTCTTCACTGACAATCAAATCGTTTCTATCGCAATAAACAGAGCTGAAGATCACATCTTTATTACCAGTGATCGTGGTGGTGGTTGGAACAGTACTGATATCTATGAGTCTGTTAAAGATGCTGATGGAAACTGGAGTAGCTTTAAATTCTTAAAAGGCATTAATACGGAATACGATGAAGGGTCTCCATTTATCAGCAACGATGGTCAGAAACTATATTTCGCGTCTAAAGGCTACAACTCAATTGGTGATTTTGACATCTTTGTAGCAACCAAAACTGATTCGGGTTGGGGAAATGTTCAAAATATGGGCGTACCTGTAAACTCACCGGCAAATGATATCCACTTCCGTTTAACAGGAGACAACGAAGAGTTTGGTTACCTGGCTTCTGACCGTATGGGAGGTGAAGGAGACTATGATATTTGGAGAGTATGGACTTGTCATGATGTTCCTACTACCAACTTAACTGGTAAATTCATCGCTTTAAACGGACATCCGATTGACAGTGCAAGCTTAACATTGATGAATGTAGATTCTTCAGTTGTTGCTACAGTTAATCCTTTATTAGAAGGTGGACACTATAGCTATAAAGTAAATACTGAAACTGATTACATCTTATCATTAAATGTAAAAGGTTACGCTACACATACTTATAACATCAGTATTCCTGAACAATGTAGTGAGTACGATATTTTCCAAATGTTATCTTGTGAGTTGAAAGAAGATGGAGACAAATTTGTTTACGAGCAAAAATCTACATTGACAAACGCATTCTATGATATCAATGCTGCAAGAGGAGATCAAAGTAAAGAAGCATTTGTGACAGGTTTATCTCCAGAGAGTCCTGCATATACTGATCCTGAGTCTCGTGTAACTCCATGGGAGAAAGACGAATTGATGGCAGAGCTACCAGCTCCTGTTAAGAATGCAGATGGTAAATTCGTTCACGAAATTTACTTTGACTTTGATAAATCAAATATCAATGATGAAGATAGAGCTTATATAGAAAAAGTAGCGAAAATCTTAAATCAAGATCCAAATAAAAAGATCGTGATTGCTGGACATACAGATTCTCAGGGTCCAGCTTCTTATAACGTTGGTTTATCAAAACGTAGAGCAAAAACAGTTGCTGATTACTTCAAGAAACATGGCGTAAATCCTGATCAAATGATCATCGAAGGTTACGGTGAGTCTCAATTGAAAATCAAAGACACTGACGCTAACGGAGGTTACATCTTAAGATACACTGCTCAAAACAGAAGATGTGAAGTAGAGATCGTTACTGGGCAATAAACCTAGCAAACATACAAATTGAAAAAACTCCTCATTTCCGGGGAGTTTTTTTATGGGTAAAACTTAAATCTCTTAAGTTTGCTTCATCAAAACAAAAAGCATTTTGCTATCATTCAAACATCGAAATGAATTTAAAACTAACCAGACCAATTGCTGTTTTTGATCTTGAAACAACTGGGGTTAATATCGCTACAGATCGAATTCTTGAAATTTCTATTCATAAGGTAATGCCGAACGGCAAAGCTGAAACGAGGACCTACAAAGTCAATCCTGAAATTCCAATTCCTGAAAAATCAACCGCGATTCATGGCATCACAAATGAGGATGTTAAAGATGCGCCAACGTTTTCTGAACTTGCTCCAAACCTCTATCTATTTTTAAATGATTGTGATTTGGCTGGTTATAATTCTAATCGCTTCGATGTCCCACTTTTGATTGAAGAATTTCACCGGGTAGGTTACGATTTTGATGTGACAGACCGAGACCTGATTGATGTACAAAACATATTTCACAAAAAAGAACAACGTACTTTGGTAGCGGCATATAAATTCTATTGTGGAAAAGACCTAAGTAACGCGCATAGTGCAGAGGCCGATACTTTAGCTACTTATGAAATTTTAGAAGCACAACTCGCAAAATACACTGACTTAAAACGCGATACTAAATTTTTAAGTGAATTCACTACTATGCATAATGCGGTGGATCTTGCAGGACGTTTTGTAAAAAACGATGATCATATTACGGTATTCAACTTTGGAAAACACAAAGGAAAACCTGTAGCTGAAGTACTCAAAACAGAACCGGCATATTACGGCTGGATGATGAAAGGTGATTTTTCTCAAAACACCAAAAAAGTATTACAACAAATTAGAAATCAGAATAAAAAATAACATGAAGATTATCTGTATTGGGCGTAATTATGCCATGCATGCAAAAGAACTAAACAACCCTGTTCCTAAAGAACCGGTTATGTTTATGAAACCCGATTCAGCGCTACTTCAAAGTCAAAAACCATTTTTTATTCCAGATTTCACCAAAGATGTTCATCACGAACTTGAGATTGTAGTTAAAATCAATCGATTGGGAAAACACATCAAAAAGAAATTCGCGCATAAATACTACAACTCAATCACTGTTGGAATAGACTTTACAGCAAGAGATGTACAAAAGGATCTTAAGTCTAAAGGCTTACCATGGGAAATTGCCAAAGCATTTGATGGTTCCGCTCCTATCGGAAAATTTATTCCAGTGGATCAATTTGAAGATCTTCAAAATTTAAATTTCAAACTAGAAAAAAATGGAACTCCCGTTCAAATTGGGAATACTAAAGACATGCTTTTCGATATCGACACTTTGATTGAACACATCTCAAAATATTTTACACTTAAAATAGGAGACTTAATTTATACCGGAACTCCAGCAGGTGTTGGATCTGTGCAAATCGGAGATCAATTAGTCGCTTCAATTGAAGGGCAAGAACTTCTGAAAACTTCGGTGAAGTAATTTTATATTCCGTATACCCAGGCTGCCCACACCAGAACGAAAAACACACTCACGCCTACGCCAATTAAATTCAAAGCAAATCCGGTAGATGCCATTTCTTTACTATCAATTTGCTCGGTAGCATAGACAATCGTATTCGGAGGTGTTGCTACGGGTAACATAAATGCAAATGATGCCGACATGATCACAGGCATCATTATGAGCATTGGATGTGCATTAACATTTGAAGCCAATGCCAACAATATAGGTAACATCAAAACCGTTGAAGCAGTATTGGACGTAAGCTCTGTGAAAAAAGTCATAAACAAGGCCAAACATATCACCACCAAAACCGGAGGATATGCAGAAACAAATGCCAAACTTTCCCCAAGCCAATTTGAGAGTCCGGTAATCCCAATTACTTTGGCAATGGCAAAACCACCTCCAAATAAAAAAATCATTCCCAGGGGTATTTTCTTAGCTGCCTCCCAATCTAACAAATGTCCCTGAGCATTCTTGGCCGGCAATATGAACAGTACAAATGCTGCTAACATCGCGATCGTACTTTCCTTGATATACTTTGGTTCAGGGAAAATATGCGTCCACCCTTTAAAATGAAACGCTCCTACAGAAACATCTTTTGCTGTAAACCATAAAAGAACTGCTATCGAAAAAACAATAGCCACACCAATCTGCTCAAAAGTCATTTTCCCCAACCTACGATATTCTTCTTTGATGTAATCCACATTTAAATTTAATTCTGGTTGTTGTTTAAAGTATTTCCAAACCAAAAACAGATATGCCGCCATAAAAAAAATCAAACTCGCTGGAAGCCCTACCATAAACCACCCACTAAATGTAATCGGCTCCAAATCCGGATAATGGCTATTGTAAAAATCCATAAAATATAAATTGGGAGCAGTACCAATTAATGTCGCAGTTCCTCCAATAGAAGCTGCATATGCCATTCCTAATAATATAGGTGTTTTCAAGTTTTCGAATCCCTGTTTTACCGACTTTGAAATCTGAGTGAGTACCGCCAAAGCGGCAGGTAACAACATCATGACCACTGCTGTATTCAAAATCCACATGCTGAGCACATAACTGGTAAACATAAAACCCAATAAAATACGCTTTGGCGTATGCCCAAAAATCAATAGTAATTTCAATGCTATTTTTCGATGCAAATTCCATTTTTCCAGCGCAAACGCCAATAAGAAACCTCCAACAAAAAAGAATATGATTTCAGGCATGTAAGCCGGAGCTAGTTCTTTCATACTAATCACTCCTGCAAATGGTAAAATAGTAATCGGTATCAAAGCAGTAAAATAGATATGAATAGCTTCCGTAATCCACCAGACAGCCATCCACACTGCCACCCCTCCCGTGATCGACATATTCTGATCCTGAGTGCTTTGCTGCAACAAATAAAAAACAACTCCACCCAAAAGAGGTCCTAAGAATATCTTTAGCCATTTCCACATGCCACTAAACTAATACAAAAACCTACCACTCCTCAGAAGCCATTAGAATAAAAAATCAACCTTTTATTGACATCCCAAACAATTAAATTATGGTATCAACCGTTTAACACATTTCACAATTTTATATGATGATTATTCCGCAAATTTGCGCATCATTCAATCAACATTTTTCACACTAAAATGAAAAACATATTTCGAGCCTTTTTAACTCTCCTGTTAATAGGGACATCTCATTTACTAATTGCTCAAAAAAATCCCGGTAAACCAACCTTAAGCGGCTATGTAAGAGACGCTTCTACCGGTGAAGATCTTATTGGAGCTACGATCAAAGTCAAACAACTCGGTACTGGTGCTGTCACCAATGTTTATGGGTTTTATTCCTTAACTGTTGACCCGGGTTTTTACACATTTGAAGTCTCATTTGTGGGGTATCAAACCTTCGTGGATTCTTTTCAAATGGACCAATCTAAAACACTTAATTTCACATTAACCTCATCCGATCAGGTATTAGAAGAATTTGTTATCTCAGCTACCAAGGAAGATCAAAATGTAACAGACGTTCAGATGAGTGTCGAGAAATTGAGCATTTCCACTATTAAAGACATCCCACAACTTTTGGGAGAAGCTGATGTCATCAAATCTATTCAACTTCGTCCTGGTGTAACCAGCGTGGGTGAAGGAGCTTCCGGATTTAACGTTCGTGGAGGAAATATTGATCAGAACCTCATCTTACTGGATGAAGCTCCGGTTTACAACTCTTCACATTTATTTGGTTTCTTCTCCGTTTTCAATCCTGATGCGATTAAAGATGTGACGCTATATAAAGGGGGGATCCCTTCTAAATATGGCGGGCGTCTTTCCTCTGTAATGGATGTACGTCAAAGAGACGGAAACGATAAAAAGTTTTCAGGAACTGGCGGTATCGGACTACTATTTAGTCGTTTGACGTTAGAGGGACCTTTAGTAAAGGACAAAGTGTCTTTCCTGGTTTCGGGAAGACGTTCTTATGCGGATTTGTTCTTAAAACTCACCAACGACTTTAAAGACAACAAAGCATTTTTCTATGATTTAAATGCCAAAATCAGTTGGAAGATCAACGATAAAAACCGTGTTTTTGCTTCGGGATACTTCGGTAAGGATGTTTTTGGATTTGGTGATGACTTCAACATGAAATGGGGTAATTCCACAGGTAGTGTCAGATGGAATCATATCGTAAATGACAAATTGTTTATGAATGTCACCGGAGTTTATTCTGATTACGGATACGCATTAGGGGTACCTTCTGGAGCGTCAGCTTTCGAATGGAATTCTCGGATTGTAACTGCTGAAGGTAAATTGGCTTTTACTTATTTCGCTTCGCCAAAAATCACTTTAGATTTTGGTGCAGAGTATCAAAACTACGAGTTCTACCCTGGTACAGTAAAAGGATTAAGTGACAATTCAAACTTCAACACCATTACGGTTCAAAAAGAAACCGCGCGTATGCCAAGTATTTATGCAGGTTCCGAACATGAGGTAACGAAGAAACTAAAACTCCAATATGGACTGCGTTATACCCATTACTTCAATATGGGACCGTATGATCTTAACATCTATGAGCACGGTGTTCCAACCACAAAAGATGATATTATTGACACTAAACGTTACGAAAAAGGAGATGTCGTTGCCCAATATGGTGGACTTGAACCTAGATTGGGAGTGAATTACATTCTTAATGAAAAACAATCTCTTAAAGCCAGCTATCAACGTACACGTCAGTACATGCACTTGATTAGTAATACGACCGCAGCAACCCCTATTGATATTTGGAAGCCTGCCGGATACTATGTAGACCCTGCTACAGCAGATCAATACGTAGTAGGTTATTTCAGAAACTTCAAATCGAATACTTATGAGCTTTCTGCTGAAGTGTACTACAAGAGTATGAGAGACTTAGTTGATTATAGAAATGGTGCGGAATTACTCCTCAACGATAATATCGAAACCGAATTACTTTCTGGCGATGGTACATCTTATGGTTTAGAATTAATGTTAAGCAAGAAAAAAGGTTTATTAACCGGATGGATTGCTTACACGTTATCCAGAACCACAATGGAAGTGGATGGTTTTGTAGCAGGAGACTATACAGAAGTGGCCAACGGAATTAACGAAGGAAATCCATATCCTACCAATTGGGATAAAACACATGATTTAACGATTGTGGGAATGTATGAGCTTACAGACAGATGGAAGCTTTCAGGTAACTTTATTTTCATGACGGGAAGACCTGCTACGTATCCAAATGGTGGTTATGTATGGGATGGTAAAATCCTTCCGGATTACCGTACAAGAAATGCTTCTAGAATTCCAAATACACACCGTTTAGATCTCTCTGCAACTTATGCATTCAAAACGGGTAAAAAGTCGTGGCGCTCATCGATAGCATTCGGATTGTATAACGTTTATGGTCGCAAAAACCCATATTCGATCTACTTCACACAAAGTGAAAACAATCCAACACAAACGGAAGCGAAGCAACTATCTATCATCGGAATTCCGGTTCCATTTGTCACCTATAACTTCAAATTTTAATTATTGAAATCATGAAACTCAAATTATATATCATTTTATTGTTTGCGATCGTGACCATTACTTCATGTAATGAGACCATTGATCTTAAATTGGATGATCCGAAACCAGTTTTAGTTGTAGATGGCTACCTATCCAATCTCAACACCATGCAATACGTCAGATTAAGTAACCTGGAAAACTATTTCTCAAATCAGGTTCCTGATTATAGCGTACACCAAAATGCCAAGGTTATTTTATTAGAAGATGGAACTGAAGCTGGCACTTATAGTTTCAATCAGGTAGACAAACGTTTTGAACTTCAATATAAGGGTATTGAAGGAAAAGACTATCAAATCGATATCACATTAAGTGATGGTTCAAGGTATATATCTGCCTCAGAAATTATGGAAACTCCTGTGCCAATTGACACCATATGGTATGAATATAACGAAAGTCCAGGTGGCCCCGGTCCACAAGGAGGTGAAATACTTGTTAAAATAAACACACAAGAGCCTGCAGGAGCTGGTGACAACTATCAATGGAAGTCTTATGTAAATGACTATTATCAATTCGAATCTGATGATCTATTCTTTGCTGACGATCGTTTTGTAGACGGACAGGATGTTACAGATTTGGATGTTTTTGGAATGTCAGAAGATCAATATGTTAATTACAAAGCTTCTAGTCCAACAAATCAGGTATTTGTTACAATTGAACAACTTAAAATATCTGCACGATACTTAAAGTACCTAACTCTTATTCAGCAACAGTTGTTTGGAGCCGGAAGTCCATTTGCTTCTCCACCTGCGGAGATCAGAGGTAACGTATACAAACAGGGTGAAGATGAAGTATTGGCATTAGGCTTTTTCTACACCGCAGGAATCGATTCAAAAACTATTGAAATCGTTGAATAATACATTCATTTAAAACCAACTGGGGAGAAGAAAAGACTTTTCCCCAGTTTTCAACATCCCTTTTCTGAATTACTTCCCTGCATACTTTTGTAAGGCAACTATAATTCATGAAATACACATTTCTTTTAGGATTTCTTTTTATTCTTATTTCTGGCTGGACGCAAGATTTTGCAGTCAGTCGTGTGCAACCCATAATTAAAGCACACAAAGAATATACCTCTGCAATTCCGCATAAATCCATTGATCAAAAAAATAACTGCCCTCCTCTACTTTCCAATACTCAAATTCCATCCTTTGCATTTCTGGATTCATTACCGCTCAATCCACAATATGAAGAAGAATTTCTGGCTTTATTCCTGGCTCAGGAATGTGACAAGCTTTATAGTTTCTTAGAAACATATCATCATGCACTCCCACATTATCAAAAAGCACTTAGAACTTATAAACTTGGCGATGAGTACACTTTACTGCCACTCACCATAAGTGGAGACAATCCATCACTTAAATATTTAAAAGACAAATCCGGTCCTTGGCAAATCTCTTATGTAACTGCACGTAGGTATGGACTTCGAATTGATCAATTCATTGATGAACGTAATGACATTGAAAAATCCAGTGACGCTGCTGCAAAGCACATTCAATTTCTAAACGAATATTACCTGAATAATGACTTTTTAGTAATTACCGCATTTTACACTTCAGTGCCATTTGTCAATAAACATATTGCCCAACTGGACACAGTCAATCCATCTTTATTTTTCGAACAGTTATCACCGGAAATTCAAGGTTATTTTTCCTACCTAAAAGCATGGAGCAATTGGCTTACGCATTTCAAAACACCTGATCATCTTATGTCTGTTCCTGAATCTTACTGGATGGAAGTTATTCCAACAGATACTTTGGATTTTTCTACGATTAGTCAATTTATGGATATTCCAATGGCTCAAATAGAAATGATGAATCCGGTTTTGATTGGTAAAAAAGCTTTACCGGGAAATCAATATCCGTTATATCTTCCAAAAGAAAAAGCAGATTTATTTCATCAGAAATATGATGCTTTCCTTGCTTTTCAAAAAGAAGAAGAAATTCGGAAGAAAAAAGAACTTGAAGAATTACGTAAAAGAATGGAAAGTGGGATTCCAGATTTAACCAAATATAAGGCAGTGACATATACCGTAAAATCTGGTGACGTATTAGGTAAAATTGCGCAACGGAATCATGTAAAAGTGAGTCAAATCAAACAATGGAATCATTTAAAATCTGATCGAATCAATATCGGCCAGAAACTAGTTTTATATGTTCCAAAAAATCAAACTACGGACCTTCCTAAAGAAACTGCAGATAATAAAATAAATGTCAAGCCGAAACCCGCAAAACCGGGAAAAGGAACACCTCAAATCTATACCGTTAAAAATGGTGAGTCCCTGTGGTTAATCGCAAAAAAATTCCCGGGTGTATCCGCACAAAACATCATGGAATGGAATGGGTGTACGGATAAAATTAGTCCGGGAATGAAACTCAAAATTTACAAACCGTAAACAATATCCGGATTGATATTTCATTAATAGATAAGTGTGAGCAACTTATTCGCAAACATGCACAGTCATTTCAGTTTTTTTTCATATTTGTCCGTAACGTTTTAATTGCGTATGAAACCATATCAAACATTACTTTTTCTGTTAAGTGTTGGTCTGTTATCGCTGATCACAGCCTGGTTTTTCCCTAAAGACGGAATCGCAATCTACGATGATTACAAGCTCAAATTTGCTTCATTCGAAACGGATACTGCTAACGTAGAACCAATAGAAAAAATCGAAGATGTTGAGGCTTTTTTGGAAGAACTGGAAGTCGAAATCGATTCTACTGCGATTAAAGATTCTATTGAACGTGCCCGTTTGATTCGAAGACAAGAACTATCCAGAATTCAATGGAGCGAAAATGATAGAAGAAGCATGTTCCCGCTTTTTGAAGCTTTAGAAAAAACCAAAAACACTAAAAAAGGAAAAGTACGAATCATGCATTACGGTGATTCCCAAATTGAAGGAGATCGTATTACCGGAATCATTCGTAATGAACTTCAAAAAGCATATGGAGGTATTGGAGCCGGGCTGATCCCGGCCGTTGAAGGTGTACCAAACGCATCCATTAAACAAACCAATTCTGAAAACTGGAATCGCTTTACTTTATTTGGAAAAGTTGACACCAATATTCATCACAAAAGATATGGTCCATTATGTGGATTCGGAATGTTCACTTATCCTACTGATACTAATCTTACGGAAACACAAACTGCCTGGGTACAATTCGAACCATCTCGAATGACCTATTTTAATACCAGAAAGTATACGAATGTTACATTGTTTTATGGACATAATCCACAGGCATTTATTACTAAAACAATTATTAACGACAGCGTTACCAAATCAGAAATTATTGCCGCTAATGAAGGTTTTGGTACCATGAAGTGGCATTTTGATCAGGCTCCGGAAAAACTAAAGTTTGAGTTTTTGGCCAAGACCAGCCCTGAATTTTATGCTTTCTCTTTTGAAGGTAATTACGGAGTAACCGTAGATAATATCGGCCTACGTGGTAGCTCGGGAACACTATTTAAACGATTGGATCATACGCAACTGAGTCAATACATGGCAGCACAGCCAATTCAATTGATGATTCTTCAGTTTGGAGGGAATTCCGTTCCATATATTGAATCCGAAGAAAAAGCAGTTCGGTACGCAAATTGGTTTAGGTCACAGATCAAGTATCTTATGACATTGAATCCAAACATACCATTCATCGTGATCGGGCCATCAGATATGTCTACCAAAATTGATGGTGAGTTCACAACATACCCATATCTGGAATCGGTACGTGATGCACTTCAAAAGGTTTCATTTGAAGTGGGTGCAGGATACTGGGATTTATACGAAGTAATGGGAGGCAAGAATTCTATGATTAGTTGGGTAGAAGCGGAAAAACCTCTGGCAGGTAAAGACTATACCCATTTTAATAATTTGGGAACAAGAAAAGTTTCGGAACTCTTTATGAAAGCTTTCTGGTACGAAAAAGAACAATGGGCGCTTTCCAAAACTCCAGCTACGCCAAACGAAGCAACAAACGACACAATTATTACAACAGATACAACAAATGCACAGTAAATCAAAGAGACCATACATCCCTTTTAAATTACTGGTTCCGGTAATGCTTTTCACGATCGTGTTATTTACGCAATCCGGGAAAGTACATCGTGACCCCACATTTGTTCCATCTCCCAGATTAAACCCAAGTGAAGAAATTGAAAGCTATAGCTTCATCAATGACGAAATCAATCAACTTCAATTCCCGGGAGACACCAATGGATTTCATGATTTCTTTGACAAACTGGACACCTTAATCACCTACGGAAAAGGTAAACTGAACATCATTCACATTGGAGGTTCGCATGTTCAGGCAGGAATGCTTTCCGGAAGAATGCGTGAGAATTTATTCTCTATGGCTGATGGTATCAAAGGCGAACGCGGTTTCATCTTTCCATATCGTATGGCACATACAAATAACCCAGGGAACTATAAAGCTACCTTTACTGGTGATTGGGATGGTTGTCGAAATGCTTTAAAAAAGAATCATTGTCCCTGGGGACTTTCAGGGATCACTGCTACTACGCATGATACGTTGACTTTCACAAAATTGTATACCGTAGACGACAACCATGACACTTATTGGTTCAACAAAGTTCGTATCTATCATCTGGCAACTCCTGAATCTTATAGCATTCGATTGGATAGCTCAATATTGGTGGACACCAGTTATACTGACTCTATTACTGGGATGACCACTTTCGAATTGGCACAATCTTATGATACGTTACTATTTGAAACACATAAAACAGACAGTTTGCAAGAATACTTTGTTCTGCAAGGCATTCGTCTGGAAAACAATGACAACGGACTTACTTACAATGCTATTGGAGTCAATGGGGCATCAGTTCCGGCTTACTTAAGATGTCAGTATTTCCAACCACAATTGGAAAGTAACGTTCCTGATCTGGTGATTTTTGGAATTGGGATCAATGATTCCTACGTGCCTACAGATCAATTCCATCAAGATGAATACGAACAAAACTACCGAGACTTAATGGCAATGTTCCGCGCAGTAAATCCAAATGTACAGTTCCTATTCATGACCAATAACGACAGTTACTACAAGAGAAGATATCCAAATCAAAATATTTTTAAAGTACAAAAAGCCATGTGGAACCTGGCGAAGGAATCAAATGGTGCTTATTGGGATCTTTTTGAGATTATGGGTGGTTTGAATTCAATTCGTTTGTGGGAACGCGCAGGTTTAGCTCAGAGAGATAAAGTCCATTTCACCAAAAAAGGATACCATCTGAATGCAGACCTTCTTTTCATCGCTTTTAGAGATGCATATGGAGATCATCTGGCACATAAATATTACACACCAACAATCTCAACAAAAAATTAATGCTTGAAAATATGAATATCTCAGAGTTGTGGGAGCAATTCTCCACTTTCATGCTTCAACCTCTGGTTTTTATGCGTTTGGAATTTTGGGTATTCTTCGCCATTGTGATGGGCGTTTTCTCATTGATTTATCAAAATAAATCTATTCGTAATGCCTGGCTTTTTGCAGTGAGTTTATTTTTCTACTGGACAACTTCTCAAGCATTTATTTCCATACTTCTCTTCTCTACTATTTCCGATTATTTCATTGGTTTTAAAATCCATGAAAATAATTCCGGCTGGCGTAAGAAAAGTTGGTTGGCACTGAGTATATTCCTCAATTTATTCATGTTGGTGTATTTCAAATATGCCTATTTCTTTACAGATTCTATCAATAATGCATTCGGGACCAACTTTGAAGTGACCAATCATTTTGCGTACATGACCAATCAGATCTTTGGTAGCAACTTCAGAGCAGATTCCATTTTACTTCCGGTAGGAATCTCATTCTTTACGTTCCAAACCATGAGTTACTCCATTGATATCTATCGTGGAGAAGTTAAACCGGTTAAAAATATTCTGGACTTTGGATTTTATGTTTCATTCTTCCCGCAGCTGGTAGCTGGTCCCATTGTTCGTGCGGCAGACTTTATTCCGCAACTTTATCAAGAATATAAACTCACCAGAGAACAATTTGGAATTGCCGTTTTCTGGATTCTAAATGGACTCATCAAAAAAATATTTTTAGCAGATTATATTGCTACAAACTTCAATGATCGAATTTTCAGTAATCCTCTAGGCTACACCGGATTTGAAGGATTAATGGCTCTGTATGGTTATTCGCTTCAAGTATATGCCGATTTTTCAGGTTATACGGATATCGCCATTGGAGTTGCACTCTTAATGGGTTTTAGACTTCCTGTCAATTTCAACTCTCCATACAAAGCGGATAGTGCAGGAAACTTCTGGAGACGTTGGCACATTTCATTATCTACATGGTTAAAAGATTATCTCTATATTCCAATGGGAGGAAATCGTGGAGGATCCCTGTTTACCTTTATTATGTTAGGAATTTCCTTTGGTTTTATCAGTTTGATTTCAGGCTCCATCTTTGTACTTATTGGACTCATTTTAACTGTGGGTATCGCTATTCTTCTTGCTCGATTTATCCCGGTATTTAAGAACTGGTTGATTACCAATATCAATGTCATGTTGACCATGTTGATTGGAGGTCTGTGGCATGGTGCCAGCTGGAACTTTGTGGTTTGGGGAGGGCTAAATGGGGTCGGGATAGTCGTGTACAAACTATGGAGAAAAATCAGTCCGTGGGAAAGTAAAAACACCTGGTACAAACGTGCCTGGGCCATTTTCCTGACATTCAACTTCATCACATTTACGCGAATTTGGTTCCGTTCTGAATCCTTCGAAAAAGCATCACAGTTGATTCATCAAATTCAACACAATTTCACTCCTGAGATTATTCCTGATGCAGCGATTGCATTTTGGAAAGTCTTTGCGGTGATGATTTTTGGTTATATCGTGCACTGGTTACCCTCATCGTTTAAAACCTGGTATAAAAACGCATTTGTAAATGCTTCAACCCCGGTTCAGGTAGTTATTTCATTTGTAGTCGTAATCATCTTGTATCAAGTTGTATCCAGCGATATGCAACCTTTTATATACTTCCAATTCTAGAAAAATTGGGAATACATCTTCTAAGATCAAAACATATTTTTCACTAAATTCGCCCCACAAAATTTGTAAAGAATGGGAAGAGCATTTGAATTTAGGAAAGCAAGAAAATTGAAACGTTGGTCCAAAATGGCGAAAACGTTTTCTCGAATTGGAAAAGACATTGTAATTGCAATTAAAGAAGGCGGACCTGAACCAGAATCAAATGCAAGACTTCGTGCGGTCATGCAAAATGCAAAGGCAGCGAATATGCCTAAGGATATTGTAGATCGCGCCATCAAAAAAGCAAAAGATAAAGATACCAGTAACTATAAGGAGGTTACGTTTGAAGGTTATGCTCCTCATGGAATCGCCATCATGATTGAAGCAGCAACTGATAATAACAACCGTACCGTAGCGAATGTACGTGCCGCATTCACCAAATTCAATGGAAATTTAGGGACTACAGGTTCTGTAGAGTTTATGTTTGAGCGTAAATGTCATTTCAAAATTCCTTTAGCTGATCATGATGTAGAAGAATTGGAATTTGAATTGATAGATGCCGGAATCGAAGAGTTATTTGCCGAAGACGCGGAAGAAGGTAAAGAACCTACCATCATGATTTACGGCCCATTCGAAAGCTTTGGTTCTATCCAGAGAGAATTGGAAAATAAATCTCTAGAAATCATTGAATCTGGATATGAGCGCATCCCAACGACAACCAAAAAATTAAGTGAAGAAGAAGAACAAGAAGTGGATAAACTTTTAGAACGTTTGGAAGAAGATGATGACGTAATGAATGTCTATCATACGATGGGTTAAACCATTTCTTATTTACAATATTTTAAAGCGAGGTTCTACCTCGCTTTTTTTGTGTCCTTTTCTTCCGAATCAAAGTCAAATTAAAAATCGTACTTTTATACTTCTATAATCCTAATAGCTAATACCTAATCTTAATCCTATGCATTTCGAAAAAGGACATATGTATCATATCTATAACCATGGTAATAATCGTCAGAAAATATTTTTCAAAAAAGAAAATTATCATTTCTTCTTAGGTAAATTGAAAACATATATTTTACCATATACAGATATCTTAGCCTGGTGCTTAATGTCAAATCACTTTCACGTAATGGTATACATAAATAATGTCGAACTTGTCGTTGATGAAAATGGTTTTACCCATCAGGTGACTGACAGTCATCTGATGGGTAAAACCAGAACTTTAAATCAATCTATTGCTATCTTACTTCGATCTTATACCAGAGCAATTAATAAACAGAATGATTGGAGTGGCTCCCTGTTTCGTGCAAAAACCAAAGCTTCTTGTTTAGATTGTTCAATAATTACCTCTCCACCATATTATATTGAAAATGGATCTACTTTAATTCACATCCCTCATGTTAAAACAGAATACCCTCAAATTTGTTTTGACTATATCCATGCGAACCCTACCAAAGCAGGATTAGTTAATCATGATGAAAAATGGGAATTCTCATCAGCAAAAGACTTTGCAGGGAAACGAAACGGAACCCTAATCAATAAAACCAAAGCATTAAAATTAATTCAGAGAGGTTGAATTAACCAGGTGTTTAACCAAGTAAAAATCCATACATTTACCTGCGCAAAAACACATCAATTGGAATTTAAACTCACATCGGATTTTAAGCCAACCGGAGATCAGCCGGAAGCGATTGCACAGTTGGTTGAAGGGATTGAAAATGGCGAAGAAAGTCAGGTTTTATTAGGAGTTACAGGTTCAGGTAAAACATTTACTATGGCCAATGTAATTCAGGAAACAGGACGCCCTACATTGGTTCTTTGTCACAATAAAACATTGGCGGCACAACTCTATGGAGAGTTTAAACAATTCTTCCCGGAAAATGCTGTGGAGTATTTCGTTTCTTATTATGATTACTATCAGCCTGAAGCGTATATCCCAACATCCGGAACGTATATCGAAAAGGATTTGACGATCAATGATGAAATCGAAAAGTTAAGACTTTCGGCCACGTCTGCCCTACTCTCCGGACGAAGAGATGTCATTATTGTCTCTTCTGTTTCGTGTATTTATGGTATTGGAAATCCGCAGGATTTTAATGCCAATATTATTGAGCTCAAAGTGGGTCAAACGATCAACCGAAATAAAGTCCTGCATCGTTTTGTGGATGCTTTGTATTCCAGAACAACTGCCGATTTCGAACGTGGTAATTTTAGAGTTATTGGTGATGCTGTGGATATTTTCCCGGCTTATGCCGATTATGGATATAAAATTATTTTCTGGGGTGATGAAATTGAGGAAATTCATCTCATCAATCCAATTAGTGGAGATAAAATTGAAGCTCTTGATGAAGTACGAATCTTCCCGGCCAACATTTTTGTCACATCCAAAGATACCATCCAAAAAGCACAAGTAACCATTGCGGAGGATATGCAAAAACAGGTGGACTATTTTAATGAAAATGGTATGCCGATGGAAGCCAAAAGACTGGAAGAACGTGTGAGTTATGATTTAGAAATGATTCGTGAACTAGGCTATTGTTCCGGTATTGAAAATTATTCCAGATATTTTGACGGACGTGATCCAGGTACCAGACCTTTCTGCTTACTGGATTACTTTCCGGATGATTATTTAATGATGATTGATGAAAGTCATGTAACCGTATCTCAAGTTCGTGCCATGTATGGTGGGGATCGATCCAGGAAAATGAATCTGGTAGAATTTGGTTTCAGACTTCCTTCGGCAATGGATAATCGTCCATTGAAATTCGAAGAATTCGAGGGAATACAAAGACAAACTATCTATGTCAGTGCGACACCCGCGGATTATGAATTACAAAAAACAGGTGGGGTATTTGTAGAACAGGTCATTCGCCCAACGGGATTAGTCGATCCGATCATTGAAATCCGTCCGGTCGCCACTCAGGTGGATGATCTGTTGGAGGAAATTCGTCAAAGAGCCGAAATTGATGAACGTGTACTGGTGACTACATTGACCAAAAGAATGAGTGAGGAACTCTCTAAATATTTGATCAAAAATGGCGTGAAGTGCCGTTACATTCATTCTGAAGTAGATACGTTGGAACGTGTTGAAATACTTAGAGATCTAAGATTGGGTAAGTTTGATGTTTTGGTTGGAATTAACCTTCTTAGAGAAGGTCTCGATTTGCCAGAGGTTGGATTAGTCGCTATTCTGGATGCAGATAAAGAAGGTTTCTTAAGATCCGAAACCTCTATGACGCAAACCGCAGGACGTGCTGCACGTAATGTGAATGGTAAAGTAATCATGTACGCAGATAAGATAACTGGTTCTATGCAACGTACCATTGATACTACGAATCACAGACGTGCAAAACAATTGGCGTATAATGAGAAACACGGCATCACCCCTAAACAAATCAAACGTTCTACAGAAACTATTATGGGGCAAACAGCCGTAGCTAGTTTCAACCCGGGAACATCAGATGCTTATGTAGAAAATGAAAATGTTTCCGTGGCGGCTGATCCGGTGGTAAAATACATGACACATTCCCAGTTAGAGAAAGCGATTGCTACCACAAAAAGTAAAATGCTTAAAGCTTCTAAAGCACTTGATTTTATCGAAGCAGCCAGACTTCGTGATGAGATGAAGCAATATCAGGAACTTCTTAATGATATGAATTCTTAAAATCTGAAACCATGCAAAAAACTATATATATCGCTCTGCTCCTTTTAGTTTTCGTTGGATGCAAAGCAAAGCAGTCTACAATAGATAATACTACAGCGGACGGTCCACAAAGTACTCCAAAGGAAGATCAGGAACTCACCGTGGACGAACCTAGAAAAATCACCTCATTGTTACCCATCAAAATTGACGAAAGCAATGACATGAAAAATATTGGTGATCCTTATCAGGTTCAAAAGGCCACTATTGAAGATGGGCAACTTTGGCTGACTTTGACCTATGGAGGTGGATGTCGCGAGCATCAATTTGAAATGCTATTTAACAATGCGTATTCCGAAGGAGAAATAGGAAAACAAATTCAATTGACATTACATCACAATGGTAATGACGACCGTTGTCGTTCAATTGTGACACAGAACCTACGTTTTGATTTAAAATCATTGCAAACTCCGGATACTAAAGAACTTCGTATAAATCTATCAGGGTGGGAAGAACAATTAGTTTATAAGTACTAAAACTGTTCACTCACAAATTTCACTCCAGCAAAAAAAGCCAATACTCCAAGAGTGATATCCATAAACAAAGTTTGATTGTTGATTTCAATAACAGAACTGATGTATTGAATCACAAATCCGGCTAACATGACCAGGATCAAAAAGCTAAAAAGTTGTTTAGATGTGATATTTCGTATAACAGGTTTCATTCATTGATTGAATTACAAAACAAATAAACAGTGTTTGGTCAAAGATTACAATAGGGGAATACCCCTAATTTTAAAGGTAATACGTCAATCTGATTCAATAAAACAGCAAGTCTAATATCACCAGAAAAAAGACTCTCAATCTTTCAAAATTCGCTAATATTGCGCCATGACAAAAAGTAATCATTATACACTTTTAGGGTTTATTCTTATCGCCTTTATCTGTAGATTATCACTGGAATCTCTTGGAATTGACTGGAGTTATACCTGGTCTTATTTGTCTCTATTAACAATAGTTTCGGTATACTACAACATGTATTCCCAAAGACATAATTCAGATGAGACTTTTGATTTTGTCATGGACTTTAAAGGAGCCGCTCAAGGTGGTGCTTATTTTGCTTTCGGAACGGGCATCTTGACTTATGTTTTCTACAAGTTGATTCATCCTCACTTTTTAGAAGTCTTCGTAGAAGAAAGACGCTATGAAATTATGGAATCCCTTACAGCAAATAACGAATCGCAAGAAACCATTGATGCTGCCATTGAGAACTTCGGTGCTATGGCTGAATTGATCTATGTTCCGGGAAACTGGTCGATCATAACTACCGCATTTTTGACATTCCTATCTCTTTTTTACGCATTAATCTTTGCCGGAATTACTAAATTTTTCCCAAAATTTGTAAATAAGTAGGGTAAAGTCTTTCGTTTCCCTATTTTCGAGATTCCATTTTTATTTAATGAAAAGGAATTTCATTCGAAATATCATTGTTTTAGCAACTCTGCTGCTCATTGCTTTGGTGATTACTCAGGTTTCCTGGGTCAAAAAAGCCTATGAATTAGAGGAAAAGCAATTCTCTTACAATGTCACGCAATCATTGCTACGTACCTTGGACAATCTTAAAAAAGCTTCTGGGGATAGCTCTATTACGCTCAATCCTATTGATCAGAAAAAACCGAACTTTTACGTAGTGAAGATTCACTACATTTCAGATCCATATTTGATTGAGTCCTTATTAGAAATTGAATTTAAACAAGCTTCGATTAACGAGGATTTTATTTTCAACATCTATGATTGTTTCTCAGATTCCGTGGTCTATTGTCAAAACGTAAAGTTTGATTCCAAAAAGAAAAAAGACCCCATTCCAAATCTCAAATGGAATAAAGATCAGGGACACTATTTTAGTGTCTATTTCCCTGGGCATTCAAGTGGAATCTTCTATCATATGGAATTCTGGATTTACTCATCCATTATTCTGATTGTGGTCATTTTGTTTTTTGGGTTTATTATTTCACAAATGCTCAAGCAGCGTAGGGTGAGTGATATGAAAACCGATTTCATTAATAATATGACCCATGAATTTAAAACACCTATCTCTACGATTTCTATTTCAGTAAATGCTCTGGCCAAAGACAACATTTGTGAAAAACCAGATAAACTGGCCAAGTATGTTAGCATCATTCAATCTGAGAATCAACGTTTGAAAGAACAGGTAGAACGCATTCTCCAAGCCGCTACTATTGAAAAAGAAAAGGTCAATATCAAGAACCAGCCTCTTCATATTCATGAAGTTTTGCAACGTATCATTGAGGTATTTAAAGTGAACATCGAATCTAAATCCGGAATTATTCAGACGCAATTTGATGCTGCGAACGATATGATTTTGGGAGATGAGGAACATTTGAAGAATATTTTCAGTAATTTGATCGATAACGCAATTAAATACTCCCCGGATGAGTTAAACATTTCAATAGCTACTCAAAGTACGGCAGAAGAAATATCTATTTCCATTTCTGATAAGGGGCTGGGGATTGATTCTGAATATCAACCATATATATTCGAAAAATTTTATCGGGTGCCAACCGGTAACCTTCATGATGTGAAAGGATTTGGTATTGGCTTAAATTACGTGTACCTTTTGGTCCACAAACATCACGGTAAAATAAAACTCAAAAGCCAACCTGGGGAAGGCTCTACTTTTGTACTCACATTTAAACTTGTTCAATAATGAATTTTAATGCAGATATATCCATATTACTTGTAGAAGACGATGAAAATTTAGGTTTTGTAACTCAAGAAGGACTTGAAGACAAAGGCTATCATGTCGTCTGGGCCAAGGATGGAGTTGAAGGATATGAATTATTTCATGCATCAAAATTCAATATCTGTTTAATTGATGTGATGATGCCTAAAAAGGATGGTTTCACTTTGGCTAAAGAAATTAAAACAATCAATGAAGAAGTGCCCATTTTCTTCTTAACCGCACGTTCGCAAGAAGAAGATAAAATTGAAGGTTTGACTATTGGTGTAGATGATTATATCACCAAACCCTTCTCTATTGATGAGCTAGACTTAAGAATTAAGAACTTATTGAATCGGATCAATAAAGTTCAAAATGAAACTCATCAAAAAGATGTTTACACCTTAGGTCAGTACACATTCAATTATCCGGATCAAATTTTAAGTTTCCAAAACAACGAACGGAAGTTAACTAAAAAAGAGGCTGCATTGCTCCGTTTGCTATGTATTCACAAAGGAGAAGTTTTACAACGTAACTCTATTTTAAGAATCATTTGGGGGAGCGATGATTACTTCCTGGGGCGTAGTATGGACGTGTTTATCACCAAACTGAGAAAATACTTAACTGAAGACCCTCAAATTAACATTAGTAATGTTCACGGGGTTGGATTTAAACTGGAAGTAAACGAGTAGTTATTTGATTCTATTTCGTTTAGCTAAATACGCACGAAGTATTTGATCATACCCATCTGCAATATCTGATTTTACAAAGTCAATTCCATATTGCGTACACTTGAGTTTCACTTCTTGCTCATGTGCTTTCGCACTGTTTTGATAATGCTCACGAATCTGAGAAGGATTTAATTTTACCTCATCACCTGTTTCCATATCTATAAATGAATAAGGGCGGTTTTCGTAATTGAAATCAATCTCTTTAGAGCGATCTGTTACGTGGAATACCACGACTTCATGCTTATTATACTTCAGATGTTGCAACGCATTAAATAATGGCTGTAAGTCCGTCCCTACCCCATCCAACATATCACTAAACAATATAATCAGCGAACGCTGGTGAATACGATCTGCGATTTCATGTAAAGCACTGGCAACGTTGGTTTTGGTTTGATTCGGTTTTTCATCCAATAACAATTCCAACTGATGGTATACTCTACTCATATGAGACATACTCAGTTTAGGAGGAATATGTGTATCCACCTGGTCAGAAAACAAACTTAACCCAACGGCATCTCTCTGACTACTAAACAAATGCATCAATGCTGCGGCTGCGTGTACAGAAAAACTCATTTTATTCTCCCCATTGACTTTATTCTCCGGAAAATACATTGAGGTAGAATGGTCAATGATAATCTGACATCTCAGATTGGTTTCTTCCTCATAACGTTTCACAAAATGCTTATCCGTTCGGGCGTACAATTTCCAATCAATGTGTCGTGTAGAATCACCCGGATTATAATGTCGGTGCTCAGCAAACTCCACCGAAAAACCGTGAAACGGACTTTTATGTAATCCAGTGATAAATCCTTCCACAGCTTGACGTGCAAACCACTCTAGTTTTGAAAATTCACGAATATTTTGTTTACTGATTAAATCTGACATGGGATACGATGTTCGTATGCGAAGATAATATTTGAACGGACTCCATTCCCAAAGATTATTTGAGATTCCATAAATAATCCGTTAAATTCGTTAACAGTGTTTAAACACTTCATTTTATCTATCGGAATGAAAGTTACATTATATATTATTCTAAGTTTAGTAATCACTTTTTCATCATGTAAGCCAAAAGGATGCACAGATCCCAAGGCTTCAAATTTCAGCTATGAAGCCGAAAAGGATGATGGTTCTTGTGAATATAAGGGTTGCACTGACCCTGATGCACTCAACTACGATCCTGAAGCATTAACGGATGATGGTAGTTGTATTTATAATGGTGGACTTCATTTTATTACCACCAGAAGCTTAGTTGGAGGAAGTACTTATTTGACTCTGGAAATCAACGGTCAGTTCATCGGAAATCTCAACCAACAATGTCAACAGAAATTTCCGGATTGTAATACAGCATGTGCGCATCTTAAATTCACCGATCAATCTGCAGGTTTTTACACTTTACAATTTTGGGAAATCAGACAATTGTCTTCTGTTATTTTTGACACACTTTTCACGAGCCAACCTACACCAGTTCAAATTGTTGGAAATGCATGCACAGCTTATACCATAGAATAGTCTTTTGATCAGCGACTTTAACCAGATAAAAAATCGAATAAAAAAATCAACTTTTTTTATTTAAACGCTTGTCATATTAAACCAAAAGCATACATTTGCGCTCCCTTAAGGGAACAAAGTTCTTCACATGACAAATTGATGAGTGCTAATACGGGTTAGCATGTTAGAATCAACGTCAATTGTGACTTTACTTCGGGGTGTAGCGTAGCCCGGTTATCGCGCCTCGTTTGGGACGAGGAGGTCGCAGGTTCGAATCCTGCCACCCCGACAAAAAGGTCAACGTTTGTTGACTTTTTTTTTGACCGCATAACAGGTCGGTATGGTCGCGTAGCTCAGCTGGATAGAGCATCTGCCTTCTAAGCAGACGGTCCCAGGTTCGAATCCTGGCGCGATCACTAAGAATAAAAAGCTTACTGCATAGCAGTAGGCTTTTTGTGTTTTATACCGAATCAACTTTAGTTGAATGAGGCATAAAATCACAAAAGGCACAGCAATTGAAAATTGCCAGCTTTTTATTCGGAATTCGGGGCAACCCAGGATCATGAAATAATCCTATTCTCAATCAACACATATAAAATTAAAAACCTCTATTTGACCTTTATACCAAACCAACTTTAGTTGAATGAGGCATAAAACCACAAAAAAGCACCGCAATTGAAAATTGCCAGCTTTTTATTCGGAACTCGGAGCGACCCAGGATCATGAAATAATCCATATCCACTAAAACAATAGATTTCCCTACTTCAAGTTAATACAGCTATTAATCAACTTCTTATGCTAAAAACCAGAGCTTTATTAAAAGTCACTTCTCTCCTACTCGTCTTATTTACCATATTTTATTTTACTATCTATAAAGGTGATAATCGCGTCTCCATCTGGCTCCATCATGGTATCTGGCTTCCCTCATCTACTCAAAACATTGACTTTTACACCTATCCCGGATTTGCAGCGCATTTGATTCATTTAGATGACTGGGCAAAAACACAATTCGAGATTCCTAAAAGTGAATTACCTCAACTACTTGAAAACAGAGAATATCAATTTATCACCCATATTGATTCGGCCGAAAATGGATTGAGTTGGACTTATCATATGAGCGGTTATAGACCAGTACCGGATAGTATAATATACGGACCTCTCCCAATAACACTGGAGTTAAAATCACCACGCGGGGATTTTCTAATGTTTCAAGCTACAGAAAAAAACAGTGATTGGTTGTCGATCCATTTATACACCGATTGGAACTGATCATCACAAATGTTTTTCCCAAAAATCCCAAAAGATGTACCTTGTACTACAATTCATAAAAACACGTACAAATGATGAAGTTTTCACTGGGGCAATCCATAGAAGTTTTAGAACGAACACCGGATATTCTGGATGCTTATCTCAACCAAATTTCGGAAGATTGGTTAAGACACAACGAAGGAGAAAATACCTGGAGTCCGTATGACATTGCAGGCCATTTAGTCTACGGTGAAAAAACCGATTGGATGACGCGAATCAAAATCATATTAAGAGATTCCGAAGACAAATTATTCGAACCTTTTGACCGTTTTGCACAACAAAATGAAGATCAAAATCGGCCCATTTCAATTTTAATCGATGAGTTCCGATCGATTCGGAATCAGAATCTTCAAGAATTAAAATCATTAAATATTCAGCGGAGTGATTATTCCAGAGTTGGGATTCATCCGGCTTTTGGTCAAGTCACATTAGCTCAACTCATATCTTCATGGGTGGTTCACGATTTAGGACACATTGCCCAGATATCTCGTGTCATGGCCAAACAATATAAATCTGAGGTAGGCCCGTGGATAGAATATATGGGTATTCTTAATAAATAGCGTACCCCAAAGCTTATTTTTGATCTCATCCGTAAACCAATAAAATGAAACTAGCAGAACTCCGTAAAGAAAACCTCAATTCAGAAGACTCTTCATTTGAAGCTTATACCAAACTCCAAAACCTACTACAAATACTCCACACAAAAGAGTTACCCGAGCATGTGATTACAGCCATTAATTCTGAGGTAGAGATTATAAACAACTCCTCTGATTCAGGAAAAAGTCTTAAAATGACGATTCAAAAAAAACAATCCCAGATTGTAAAACTTCTGGAAAAGGAATTGAAACTAGTTCCCAAAAACCATTACAAAATGATTTGGTTAGCAATTGGAATGGCTGCTTTTGGAATTCCAATTGGAGTGGCTTTCGGAACCAGTATGGGCAATATGGCTTTTCTAGGAATTGGCTTACCCATCGGATTGGGAATTGGGATTGCCGTTGGAACCCAAATGGATAAAAAAGCTGAACAAGAAGGCCGACAACTCAACATTGATTTGCAATAACCCGCTCTTGCATTTGTTTCAAATGCCACTTATAAAGGCAAGTCATACCCATGATCTAAACAACACTTCAACCTCAAGGCTTACAGCCTATTGAGAAATAATTTTCATATCTTTAGCACCGGATTACTTTGCTAAACATGTGTTATGAAGTCTTTTTATCTCTTCCTGTTTATATTCATTTTACCTGGTTGTTCAAAGAAAGACGAAGTCATCACTCCTCCCCAGGTCATTGATGTTCAACTTTTAAAAAAGGTAATACATATAGATGCTCAATTTCCGGCTAACTCCTATGAAAAACACTATACTTATGATCCTCAAAACAGAATCACATCGATTCAATCATACGATCAAAACAATTACCTGAAAAGTGAATCCGTATTCCAATACATTCAGGATACTATAAAAGAGTTCAACTACCTCCATTCGGTATTAGAATCTTACTCCGTAGAATACCCTACACTTCAAAACTTAACTTCAAGGAAAGATCTATATGGCAAAACCAGATTAAAACCAAATGTCGATCCAGACTCTATTACGTATTTAGGATACCAGCTTCGAATGAAAAATAGTTGTTCGAAATTAACCCGAATGGAGAACTATACCTGGGACAACAATACGCTTACGAGTTATGAAACCATAGAATATACCGATGATAACGATAGCTACACGCAACGCAAATTTCTAAATGACAACAGTTTATTTTATAGAATTGAAGTCACCAAGAACAACAAAATCGCGGAATATAACACGCATTCAGATGGAAACTGTTGTCACCGTAGTTCTACACAAATAAAAAGTTGGGATCAAAATAATGTGAATGATTACAGCCAATCCATTTCGTATGAATATGACTCCAAAAGCTATCCAAAATTTGCGATAAAAACATTGGCTTCCGGAGCCTCCAAACGATATGATTATGAATATTATTAATCTCTAAAACAATGGCGATACAAAATCCTTTCGAAGATTCAGCACTCACCACAATACTTGTGGTTTCGGATATGTCCAAATCCAAAACATTTTATGTAGATCAACTGGGTGCCGAAATTTTCAGAGAGTATGGAGGCGATTCTTTGGTTCTTAAATTCTTAAACAACTGGTTATTGCTGGTCACTTCAGGAGGTCCTACCGAAGATAAACCCGACACTCACTTTATTCCTCCTGTGCAACCTAACCTGGTAAGTCATGCTTTTACGATTCGTGTCAAAGATTGTATTCAATCATATGAAATCCTGAAAAACAAAGGCATCCAATTCATCACGCCTCCAATTGCAAGAGGAGCAGAAACAAGATGTTTTTTCAAGGATCCTGATGGGCATTTGTTTGAAATCAGCGAATATCGCGCCTAGGCATACTAAACTCTACAATCTCTATGGTCTTCAGAGATCAACTTGTTACATTTGGTATTTCTTAACAACATTCAAAATTTCACACGAAGAAATGAACTTCAAACTCATTTTTCACTATATCAGCTACCTTCAATACCCTGTACTTTTTGCTGCGGTTTATTATATGACTCAGCCATACATTATTGGTCTGGACAATCTCACAAACGCTCCTGAATTTTTATTATCAAGCATTAATAAAATGCTCGTATTCTTGGGAATTGGAATTAGTTTTTCCACACTTCAAGATTCCAATAAAACTTCTATGGCTTTTGAAAAGAAAATTTGGGAGAACCCCCAATGGGGGAAAATCAGCATTCTTATTATTGCTATGATGTCACTTTTTGCTTTGAGCGTTGGCCTTTTCGGATATTTTGCTGCTCCAAATGAGAAATTGGAAGAACTTTCATTCGGTTTGATTGTGCTTGGAATTGGTTTTATCAGCCTACTCAAAACAGCGGTTGAAGTATACGAGAATCATCAGGTAACTGGTGAAAAACAATAAGTAAGATGGAACTAAAAGAGCTTGTAGGAAAAAAGATTCATGACATCAGATTTGAAATCAAATCAGTCGATTATGAAGGGAGTATTTCGTTAGAAGAAAGTTTTAGTGAAGTGATTTTAGAGTCTGGGGAGATTTTTGACATCCCTTATAATGGAGATGAGAAACTGATTCTACATGAATCTCCTAATCCAAATCAAAGATCAATTTTTCCAGTAAAATCTTCTTCCGAGTCACGTATTCATAGAAATGCCAGCAATATTATAGGCAAACAAATCACAGCTGTTTATCAATATACCAACAGTTTTTCCAGTAAAAACAGAGAATGGGAAAAATGCATTATTGAATTAGAAACCGGCTTTTTATTTAGTGAAGTTATCATGTCCCCAAAAGGAACCGGGCATACTGGTGTTTGGATTTTCACATCTTTAAATGATTTAAATAAACGAATTGGGACAGGATATACCAAAGTAGTCCAGGCATAGACATATCAAAATTGACAAAGCAACTACAATGACAGAAAATCAAACAACTTTAAAAGTACTATCACCTTTCGATCAAAAGTTGATTCAAGAATTACCACTTGTGGGAAAAGATGTTATTGAACATGCTTTGACCACAGCATATCAATTATTTCAAAACCCGGAAAAACATATTCCGCCACACCGCAGAATAGCCATTTTAGAAAGAGTTGCAGAACTTATGAAAACTAAAATGAATGAACTCGTACATATAGCTACTCAAGAAGGTGGAAAACCCCATGCGGATACCAGGGTTGAAGTTTTACGCGCCATCAATGGTGTTAAACTTGCGGCTGCTCATATTAGCCAAATTAAAGGAGAGCAAATTCCAATGGGCTTAACCGAAGCTTCAGAAAAAAGACTGGCTTTTACCACTAGAGAACCTATTGGAGTCGTTGCGGCCATTAGTGCGTTTAATCATCCTCTCAATCTCATTATTCATCAAACTGTTACCGCTATTGCTGCGGGATGTCCAGTGATTATCAAACCAGCTTTAACCACCCCTCTCTCCTGTTTAGCTTTTGTGAACATTCTCGAAGAAGCAGGATTACCAGAAGGTTGGTGCCAATGTGTAATATGCGAAAACGAAATTGCAGAACAATTGGTTACGGATCCACGTGTCAATTATTTTTCATTCATCGGTTCCGCAAAAGTAGGGTGGTATTTACGTTCAAAAATTCATCCGGGTACAAGATGTGCTTTGGAACATGGCGGATCAGCACCAGTCATCGTTGAAAAAGATGCTTCATTAAAAGACATGCTTCCCGCATTGGTTAAAGGTGGTTTTTATCATGCCGGTCAGGTTTGTGTTTCCGTTCAACGTGTATTTGTCCATGAAGAAATCTTTGATCACGTAGCTGAAGAATTGACTCAAATGGCATTAAAACTCAAGGTAGGTAATCCATTAGATCATGATACTGAAGTAGGCCCTTTAATTCTGCCTAAAGAAGTAAACCGTGTGGAAGAATGGGTCAACGAAGCTGTGGAGTCAGGAGCAATATTAAAATGTGGTGGTAAGCGAATTTCTGATACCTGTTATGAACCTACCATTTTATTAAATCCACCTGAAGATGCCAGAGTTTCTCAATTCGAAGTTTTTGGTCCGGTGATCTGTATTTATAGTTATCATGATCGCGAAATAGCTATTCAACAAGCCAATAGTCTGGACGTTCATTTTCAGGCAGCCGTGTATACCCAAAATATTGACACCGCATTGGATACCGTGAAAAAACTCAATGCCACAGCCGTAATGGTAAACGATCACACCGCATTTAGAGTAGATTGGATGCCATTTGGCGGGCGTGACTCATCTGGAATTGGTATGGGCGGAATACCTTATTCTATTCACGAAATGACCCGTGAAAAATTAATGGTTTTTAAAAGCGATTCTTTATAAAGAAGAGGTAAAACCCTCCCTAAAACCTGATTTCGATTTTATACATTTGAACATCAATTTCTTTAACAACACAAATTATTATATGAAACTAAAATTCGTATTAGCTTTCGTTTTCTTCCAATTAAGTATTTCTCAATTTGCAACCGCACAATTCGATCAGAGTCAAACCGGTGCGTGGTATATGTATTTCTTTAAAGGATCATTTAAAGAAAGCAATTGGGGCGTTCAAGGTGATATCCAGTATCGTAATTGGGATCTGGGAGGAGATTTAGAACAACTCTTAATTCGTGGTGGGGTTACCTACAAACCTAGCAATACAGATATCTTGTTTACATTAGGTTATGGTAATATCACTACAGGTGCTTTTGGAGATGATAATTCTACCACTCAAGAAAGTCGAATTTATCAGGAAGCTCTTTTTCCAAAACAATTTGGAAAAAGATTTTACACCAATCATAGATTTAGATACGAACAAAGGTTTGTAGAAGATCAGGATTTTAGAACCAGATATCGTTACAACTTATTTTTAAATGTTCCTCTAAATAAAGCCAATATGGATGCAAAAACGGTATATCTGGCACTTTACAATGAACTTTTCATTAACGGACAACGCAATATCGGTGATGGTAAAAGTGTGGAGTTCTTTGATCGAAATCGTTTCTACAGTGCATTAGGATACGTGATTAAAAAAGGAATGAAAGTTCAATTTGGTATTATGAATCAAACCACAGATGCCTGGAGTAAAAATCAATTGCAATTTAGCTTCCATCATAATTTTAATATGTAAATTTTAGAACGTTTTTCTTCCAATTACCCGCGTTATGAGATCATTTAATTTCTTTAGACTCATTGTTCTTATTCTTCTAACTACCCCTTTAAACCTATCTTTAAACGCACAGTCATCTATTGATACGACCAAAGTTGACTCTGTAATGGAAGCGGGTATGAAAAAGTATCGAATCCCAGGCGCTACTATAGGAATTTTCCATAAGGACGAACTAATCAAAGTAAGTGCGTATGGTTTGGCAGATATTCAAAACAAAGCTCCGATTATGGGGCAAACTTCTTTTGAATTGGCCTCTATTAGCAAACAATTTACTGCAACAGCCATTCTTCTACTGCAACAACGTGGACGATTAAATCTCGATGATCCAATCTCCAAACATTTCCCGGAAGCTCCTCAAAATTGGAATGCCATTAAAATCAAACATCTGTTATGGCATACATCCGGATTACCTGGTATGTTTCCTCGTGATAAGTTTATGAGTCCCGGATTCTCCGGCTATAAGAAAATGACTTCGGAAGAGCTGGACCTTATGATGCAGACCAATACCATCTCTAAAAAAAATTCGATCCAATCGATCATTACGGATACCTTAGACTTTGAACCTGGAGAATACTATAACTACAGTGATGTAGGTTATCTGGTTTTAGGTTTGATCATTGACAACATCACCGGGAGTTACAATGACTTCTTAACCGAAGAGCTTTTTCAACCTTTGGAGATGAACAACACTTACTTCTTACAACAAGAAGCGGTGATCAATTATCAGGCAAGAGGTTATTCTCTTAAAAATGGGGATTGGATTAACATCATGCGTTATTGGGATTATGAAATCCCTTCATTCTTTGGCGCATTCTCCAACATTAACGACCTGTATTTATGGGACAAAGCATTGAATAACCATTCTATTTTAAATAAAGAAAGTACGCAACTTCTATTCTCAAAAGGAATTCTCAATAATGGAAGTACCATAGACTATGGTTGTGGTTGGCAAATCAATGATATCAATGGAATGCGCATAATTCAACATGGTGGAATTACAGGAGTGAATTATATAAAAATCCCATCCCAAGAAATTAGTGTCGTTACTTTAACCAATTTGGGCTATAATGGGAATGACATAGTTGAATCTTTAAACATCACTCCGGAAATTGTTTCAGCAATCGGTATTGATATGCAAACGAATAAAAACCATGTGACTACAACCGGGGCCAAAGTGATTAAAACCAAAAAATCAGAGGTCAAGAAGATTACAGGAAAATATATCACAATAGGAAATGTTGAGGCTGAAATTCAAGTTAAAAATGATATTCCGATTTTTGTCTGCGCAGAACAAGATATGAAAAACGAAATGGCTCTTTTATCAGACGGAAGTTGGTTGGTACTTGGATTAAACTTTGAATATATTCTCACTTTTGATTCCTCTAAAAAAACATTAACATCGAACTATAATAGAGAATTTCATCCAGTTTCTAAATAAACCATTTGAAAGACAGAATTCATCAACTGACTCGGATTATTGATCATTCCAAAAACAAAAGGAATAAGATTCGCGCGGCTTGTATTCTACTGAACAACTATCCTACTCAAATGCCCATACATACACTGGTGCATGTTATTTCATTTATCGATTTCAATGATGTGTCCATCGAGCCCAATATTCGTCAATTGATTGATCGGGCTTTTGCTCAAAGAGAAGATGATGAGACCTATGAAACGTTACTTCAACTTATTCAAAGCAGAAATAGCTTAAAAAGGCATATCGGGTTGGAACATATTGCTCAATTTAACCGTAAAGAGGCCATTCCTCATCTGTTGCATATCATTCATAAGCACAAGTTTGATTGGTTTGATAAAAGACAGGCGATCTGGGCATTAAAAGATATTCAGGATGATCGTATTTACGAGACTCTTCTTAAATTGCAACGCACGAAAGCTGGAAGAGCATACAACTATCAATTCATAATTGATGCGGTCATGGAAAACTATCAAGCCAAATTTCTACATTCTTAATGAAAGTCGTCTCCTTCATACGATTAATCACTATAACCATTTTGGTTCTTATTGGATTATGGGGACTCTGGGTATTTCTTTCTAAGCCCAAACTAAATTCATTTCAGGATATGTATCCTGAATCAGAAATCTCATATCGCAAGAATTATAAGAAGTTAGTAGAACAAGACCTCATTAACGGTTATTCTTTCCTTAAAAATGGTGCACATTATGCAGTGGTATTTGACAATACTTTCCCTTATACTAAATCAACATTAACCTCACAAAACACCATGCAAATTATCTTGCTCTTAAACGATTCTTCTGCTTATGAATGGGGCGAATTTGGTACTCCAGAGCATACACAAACCATTGTATTTTATAGCTCCAATTCTACACCTATTGGATATACTCAAATTGACCCGATGGGTGAAGTCGAAAATTATCCATATCGTTCTTTGATGAAATGGGGTAAATTGTCTAAAACCAGTTTTAACCAACTCAAAGAACTCATTAAATAATCCATGGATATGGAAATCAAATCGGCCACTATTTCAGATGCACAACAACTGACTACGCTCACTTTAGCATCTAAAAGCTATTGGGGTTACACTCCGGAGCAAATGAAATCCTGGACAGATGATTTAACCATAACAGAGGAATATATCCAGATACATCAGGTATTTAAACTTGAAAATGATCATACGATTTTAGGTTACTATTCTACTTACGAATCATCTCCTGATCAAATCAAATTGGACAACCTGTTTATCCTTCCTTCACATATTGGAAAAGGGCTAGGAAAAACATTATTAGATCATTGTATTAAAAATGCGCGTCAACAAGGATATCAATCCATTGAACTTGATGCGGACCCACATGCAGAATCCTTTTATTCTCATTTCGGATTTAAAACCATAGATCAAATTCCTACATCAATTCCGGGGCGTTTTTTACCTGTGATGGCTTTAGAAATTTAATTCTGATGTCTATGTAAAAATGTGCGTTATCTAAAAACGGGTATAAATACCTGTTTTATGAAATTAAGTAGTTTCAATTATCCGTTTTTACGTAGATTAAATACTTTATCACCAAAGTATTCTTACATTGGTTTCAAATTCAGTTAAACCACAAAAACAACAACTATGAAAATCAATCATTTGAAATCCATCGGGCTAATTATTATAGGTATTATCATCTCCCAATTAATTACATTTATCTTCCCTCCAATCGACATTGAAGCTGAAAACAATAATACATCTACCAAAGTACCAATTGAAGAGCCTTGTCTTCTTGCTCCACGTCAGGTTGATACAACAGCTGCTAAAAGGCATGTCGCGGCCTATCAAACCTGGACATATCTCCTACCACAATCTGTGAATATAGATTTTGAAAAACATCAAATTGAATACAATCCAATATCATTCAACCCATCTGACTCTACCTATATCAAAGCATTCGTTGACTCATTTCTCATTGCGAATCATCGTAGAGAAGGTGTTTACTCCAATATTCCTTTTGTCCCGGCAAAGGACAAATCCTATTATATCAGCAAACACGATATTGATGAAGCTCTAAGCGCCCACCCCAATGCCACTGGAATAAATGTGTATATGGCTGTAAGAGAATTGGATGGACTGGAACTCCCAGGTATTGAAACTCATTTATATGTTCTACCTACCGAAAAAAAGAATTGTACCACTTTAGTAGATTACTATTATGAACAACAATATGCTTTAGACCTGACCTATCCATGTCCAAAAATGTGTGCACAGAATAGTGCATTAAATCATCTTTTAATGCCAATAGAGTAACTAATGTCAGTGTAATGAATTTACAAAATATCACCTTTACACTACCTCTTCTCATATTAATACTGGCTGTAATTTATGTGATTTATTATTACTCAAAGTTTAAGGGGGCCTTTAAGTATATCAGTTGGTTTATCCTGTTCTCACTAGTGATCCAATTACCCTCTTCTATAATGGGAAGATATGGTATCAGTAATTTGTTCTTCTTGCATATATATGTTCCGATCAGTTACATTCTATTCGTGCTCTTCTATAAAGAAGTATTCAAAGGCTTTATCAATAAAACGATAATGTTGCTGTCCTTATGGCTGTTTATTTTATTCAGCATTGTAAATACCATTTTTTGGCAGGACATTGATTCATTCAATACCTATGCGCTATCTATAGAAAGTTTATTGATTATCATTTTCTCATTATCACTTTTTATCTTCCTTCTTAATGAAACGGTTAGAGAAGAAAAGAAGGGGTTTGTTTCTAGTTTGATTTGGGTGAATTCAGGTCTATTTATATACCACACTTCAGGATTATTGTTATTCTTCTTCGCAGAAATACTTACTAAATATAGTATTACCGAATTCCAAATCAGCTGGTTATTTCATTCTTTGATTTACCTCATATTTTACATCTGTATCATTATTGGACTATGGAAATATCCCAAGAAATAGACTTATTAATGATCCTGTTGCCATTGGTCATTGTTCTACTGCTTATTGCCTTAGGAGTCATCCTTATGTACCTACAATTTCAAAAAGGTGTTATTCGACAACAGTTGGCAAAAGAAGCATTAAAGGGAACGCATCAAAAGGAACTACTGCATACCATTGTAAAAACTCAGGAGGAAGAACGGAAACGTATTGCCAGAGATTTACATGATGAACTGGGAGCTGCGCTTTCTATCGGCCGAATGCAATTAGTACAATTGGAAAATCAAGACATCATTTCCCCTGAAAATATAAAACCCATTCGCGAATTAATGGAAACGACCATGGCATCTACGCGCCATATCAGTCATCAATTAATGCCATTACAACTTGCCCAAATGGGTTTGGAAAAATCGTTATTGAGCTTACTTAACAAAGTGAACCAAACCGGTGAATTGCAAACGCATATTGCAATTGCTAAAAACTTAAATAAACTCCCCTGGTTATTAGAAATTGGATTATACAGAATCTATTCAGAGCTTATAAACAATACACTAAAACACGCCCAGGCTACCGTCATAGAAATCAGCATTTATCAGGATAAGCAACAATTATTTTGTAGATATACAGACAATGGAAAAGGGTTGCCCAAAAAAATACTCAATCAGGGTTTAGGGCTAACCAGCTTAAAAAGTCGTGTCGATCTTTTTGAAGGAGAAATCCATTTTGGCAACCATGAAAATGGTGGATTCTATGCCAAAATCACGATTCCTATTCAACCACTATCCACAAATCAAGATGCATCATAACCATATTAAATCTATATAAAATGAGTCACACTATTAAGATCGGAATGGTAGAAGACCAACATCTCTTCAGACAAGGACTAAAAGCATTAATCACTTATTGGGAAGATATCGAAATGATATTTGAATCTCCAGATGGTTTTTCCATGAAAAAACGTTTAGACGAAAGTCCAGATATTCCAGATGTCATGTTGGTAGACTTAACATTACCACCTGATGGACATGAAGAATTTAATGGGTGGAAAGTGGTTCAGGTATTAAAAGAAGACTTTCCGGAAATGAAAATTTTGATTCTTTCTGTCCATGAAGATCCTTATTTGATATCTAAACTTATTGAAGAAGGAGCGCATGGTTATCTAGTAAAAGATAGTGATCCTGACGAAGTTTACGATGCCATTAAAGCAGTCCATGAAAGAGGCTCTTATATTAACGAAAGAACTTTATCTGCTTTGCGGGGCAAACTTGCTGGGGAAGTCAAACAACCCAAAAACCAAACTCAATTAACCAATAGAGAACTGGAAGTATTACGATTAATCTGCCAACAAAAAACCACTTCCGAAATCGCGGATGAATTGTTTATTAGTACCAAAACTGTAAACGGCCATCGCAATAACCTACTTCAAAAAACAGATTCTAAAAATATGAGTGGGTTGGTGATGTACGCCATCAAACACCATATCGTAGAAGCTATCTAAAACAAAGATCACCCCCTTATTAAAAGCAGGTTAACCCCTGCTTTTTTTGTACCCGGATATTTTTAACCGTTTCTCTAAACAGATATTTCTGCTCTTATATCTGGTGGCTTGACTACTCATATTTGTCTTATCAAAAGCTTTTGAAAAATGTGGAGCAGAACCCACTCTAATAAACGGTCTTTCCTGTAAGTAATTACAGGAGGCGGAATCTGAAAAGCCTTATGAGTAAGAAACAAAAATTAAAATTATGGCAACAATTGACGTAATCGTAGCGGTAAACGCAGGAGAATTAGTAAAACAAGTAAATTCAGGCAGCTTAAAAGCAGGTACACAAAGTGCACCAACCAATCTGGGGTCCTGGGGAAGTTCAGATGTATTCATTGCAATGATCTCTGAAAATAAATTCACAACCGATGACAAAGGTGGATCGGAGTTAAAAATCACTGCTCAACAAGGTGACACCATTAAATGGAGTATGACCACATTTGGACGTAATGTAAATCATACAGCATATATCTATGCTAGTGGTTTCAACCCATCTACAGCATTAGAGGATGTGTCTTACGACTTAATCAACACTACTCAATACCTTCCAGCTGGATCAAACCCATTAGTGACTCCATCACCTTATAAAAATCAAGTGGTATATAAAGCATCTGCAGCTGTTATTACTTCAACAGATGTAAATGTGCAATATACTTTGTCTTTTGCATTAATTGATAACGCAACAGGTGCTGCAGTGGGTTACTTTATGTGGGATCCTTTCATTAATGTAGCTTCTTCAGCAGATTAAACATTGATCTCTACGACTAATATCCATAATTATTTCACAAATAATATTGGATCACCACATGTGAGAGTAGAGGCCGCTTTTATATCCTCTACTCTCTTTATAAACACTAAATTACATGTGAGGTAGGTGGGATTCGAACCCACCAACAGAATCCTAAGACCCTGAAATATTCTTTAAATAAGGATTAATGATCATTCCGGTTATTAATGAATTATTATTTGTGAGTGAAACACCTTAAAATAATTATGTCGTGTTTCATAAATATCCTGATCAAATTGGAATATCTACTCTTACCATAGAGTTACCTCATCTATTTTAAAGAACTTTTTCTTTTGATGAAACAAAAGTCCATAGCGTATACGCAATCTTTTAGCGTAGTTGAAATAAAATTTTATTTGTAGGAATAGCAAGACTCGAACTCGCATCTTTGGATTCGTAAACCAAGGTTTTATCCTTTAAACTATACTCCTAAAAAATACGTGAAACAGACAGGGCTCGAACCTGTATATTTGGATTTTTAGTCCACCGCATTGACCTGCTTTGCTACTGTTCCTTTTGGGTGTTTTCGGGACTCGAACCCTGTTCTCCTCATCCACAGTGAGACGTTTTACCGCATAAACTAAAAACACCATTTGTACGGAGAGAGAGATTCGAACTCTCAAAATCCTGATTCTAAATCAGACGCGTATGCCTATTCCGCCATCTCCGCATATATGTTGCCCCAATAGGATTCGAACCTATAGTTCAAGAACCAAACTCTCGGGTGTTGCCATTACACTACAGGGCACTCTGCCTAAGAAATAGGATTGACTTCGTCTTTCCTACCACACTTAGCTTGAACCAAATTCAAGAAATCTTGATTTGATTATTTCGTCTGAGAAGTAGGACTCGAACCTACAACCTCCCGCTTCCAATGCGGGTAAACATCCATCGTTATCTTCCCAGTTTAAAGACATTGCAACCTGAATAACATTTAAGAGACAGTTAAAACAAAATTCAAATTTTCAATGTCTTAGTGAAAGTGGTAGGGTTCGAACCTACATGCTCCGAAGAGACCAGATTTACAGTCTGGTGAGCCAACCAATTGCTCAACACTTTCAAATTGTCGAATAGGTAGGATTACCTGCGGTGATCACTTCGTTCAGAGTTTGAACCTACGCACTCCTCATCCCAAATGAGGAGAGATAAACCTGACTCCTCTACTACTCGATTTTATCTTTATTTCTTTTGCGGAGAGTAAAGGAATCGAACCTTCATCACCAAAATGTGAACTCACTTAGCAGGTGAGCGTAACAAACCAATATTTACCTACTCTCCAGAAGAGGAAGAAGTGGGAATCGAACCCACACGAGTCGTTAGCTCCGAACGGTTTTCAAAACCGTGGCCACCACCAATTGGCTTGTTCTTCCAAATTAGGGTCAAAAAAAAAGCACCTCATTTGAGATGCTTTCAGACCTATGATTAAATTAATAACCTTAACTCTTTAAGACATCTTCTTTTAAATATTCCGGGTATTGCAGCGAATAGAATCGTTGTTTTGGGCAACTCACCTGAAGGCTTTGTTTTATTTCTATATGTAAGTGTATTTCCAACATTTCTAAATCGTTTAATTATTTTGACGGTGCAAATATGAAATGAAATTCTAAAACCACCAAATAAAAATTAAATTTATTTCATTGATTATCAACAGATTAAACCAAAAACAAGATAATATAATCCCTGTCCACTTTATGTAGATTTTTCACATTTTTACAATTGTCTGTCTCCCAATTGGTTCATGTTTCTAATTCAATTTGCTGCTATGTCTTTAATTTATTTTTTCACCATAAAAAAAATCAAAAAAAAAGCGCCCAAATGATTGGACGCTTTTGAAATATCAAGAATTCTTTTATTTAAATTCAATATCTAATACACATAACATCCCTTATTCCGTTCGTATTGCGGATAAAAACTAAATAGCATTAGTCCCGATTGTTCATGTATATTTTGTCGTTTTTTCACTATTTCTTCAAATAATAGGTGCAAACTTAATGATAGAATTTAATAATTAATTAGAAAATGAATAAAACTCTTTTCTCATTCTGATAAGTAACTTGTTGATCGCAATAATGTCCGGCTGCTCTTGTAAATCTGATTTCTGATAAATACTTTTTAGCTCAGCTTTTAAACTTTCAGCCTTTAATAACAATTCATCATAATCATATTTTCCCTCTTTAATGCTCAACAAATGCTCCCTATCGGCTCGTGCTACGACAACTTTTTTTTTAGTTGCTATCTCCTTAGCCATATAAAGTAATCGTATTGTATGCATCATGTTTTTTGAATCAAAATTCTTTCCATGGGCAATCGTAGTTAAATATCTATTCTCATTTCGTTTATCTACCCAATCCCAATATTCCCTATACTTTTTACAATAAGTTGAATACCCATCTCGATTAAAAAATAAAATTGTCAAAGGAGTTTGATCCTTTGGAATACTACTTAGAGCAACTTCATTCGAATTATCACTTTTGATAATACCATTGTATTTAACACGTTGGTCATGGTAAAGGTTAAAACAATCTTTCATGTGGGGTATTTTACTTAGTCCACAACCCTCTTGTTTTAGTCTCCTTATCTCTAAATACCGCCTCAGCCCAATAGAGCTCCCATCTTCATAAACCGAACAAAAATCCAAAACTGATTTCTGTATTTTTTCAACTGGATTAACGATCTTCTTATTTAACCCCCTGGCTTTTTTAATTTGTGAATAAGCATAATTCCCAAATGACATTTCACACTTTCTACTCAGAAACATAGATGATTTTATAGAGTCAAATATGGGATGTTTATACAACACACAATGATCCGGAACATTTAACAATTCCAAAATATTGGGATTGTTATTTGTACACAATTCAATAAATCTCCTCAATTCGTAATAGACAATGTCATTTGATTCGTTACTGATTTGACCAATATAATCGAGGGAATAAAATATGTCCTGAGGTAATATAAATACACCTCTAATATCCGTATCAGATGTAGCAGTATCAAGCCCATATGCTCTGCTTCCACTTATACATTCAAATATTATATAGTTTGAATCTTTTAATTCTTCCAATTTCATAATAACTCATTTAAAAAAAATCTATCAAATTCTTTATAATTAGCTTTTCGAGTTTCTACAACATCCTTTAAATTATTATTCTCAGTTACTATTTGGTGTATCACTTCAACTAGTCTTAAATCAATTTCACACTTATCTTTTTCCTTAATGGTAGCTTTCTTATCCATTAAAGTATCGAACAATTGCATACTTTCCTGATCAATTAACGCATACAGCTCTTTAAATCTTACTGGGGGAATTGAGCCAAATTTGAGAATCCAATTTGCGCAAAGCGCTGTTCTAGCAGTATAAAAGAAAGATTTTATATCCATATCATTTTCTTTTAGCCCTTGATAAAATCCTTTATTCATACTCTGATAATGGTAAAATCCTGAAACTGGATTGAAATTTTCTATGGCTAATTTTTTCATATTTCTTAAAACATCTCCTCTTTCTATATATACTATTGGAGAAAACAACCACCCCAAAAACGATGCATTTGACTTTGAAAGTAACAATGTTGCTTTTTTAAAATCCCACCCTGAACCGTCTAAATTATCCTCGGTCATAAATTCGATTGTATCCTTAGAATCCCATAAACTTAAATACGCTTCACAACCACGTCTATAGACAAACCTCACATCATAATCAGAATCCGGAGATTCAAATCCCCAAGCTCTACTTCCTGATTCCACGGCAAATAGTAATTCAACATTATTTACCTCTTCCACACGTTTTAACTCTTTCAATATTTGATTTTCCATAGCTAAATATTTAATTGTATTGCAAACCTCAACCATATCTACGCAATTATTTTACGTAGTTAATTTTCCTTATTAAATTTGTTGCATATGGCTCAAAATAAAAACGCTTTAATCCGTTACAAAACAATCGATAAATGCCTCCAAAATCGATATAAAAAATGGACACTTGACGACCTAATCCATGCTTGTTCAGAAGCTTTATACGACTATGAAGGAAGAGATATTAATGTGAGTAAAAGAAGTGTACAACTGGACATTCAATTGATGCGAAGTGATAAACTAGGATACAATGCACCAATCATTGTCTACGATAAAAAATATTACAAATATGAAGATGACTCCTACTCAATAACCGATATCCCTTTAACTGAAAATGATATGAATGTTTTGTCGGAAACTGTGGAGATGCTTAAACAGTTTAAAGACTTCTCATTGTTCTCTGAATTAAATGGTATCATTCATAAACTAGAAGATAAAATCTATACTGAAAAAAATAATCAAGCATCAATTATACATCTTGATAAAAATGAAAACCTTAAGGGACTTGAATATTTAGACATTCTATATCAGGCTATTTTAAAAGAAGTCTGTTTAACATTAACCTATCGTTCTTTTAAAGCTAAAAAAGCCTCAGAAATAGTATTTCATCCTTTTATATTAAAACAGTTCAATAACAGATGGTTTATTATCGGTAAAAGCAAACGAAAAGGGCCAATTATGAACTTAGCTTTAGATAGAATTATTCAAATTGATTACAATCTGGATGTAGATTATTTAAAAGAACATTTTGATGGGGATGAATACTTTAAGAACACCTATGGGGTTACGGTTCTAAATGATGAGCAACTACAAGAAGTAGATTTAAAACTAGATGCTAGAAATGCTCCTTATGTGATTACTAAACCTTTTCACTCATCACAAAAAACTTTACAAATCAACGATGATGGGAGTGCTATCATTCGTGTTAAAGTCCATCTAAACTTTGAATTTGAACGGCTCATACTTGGTTTTGGAAATACAATACAGGTATTAAAACCTGGAACATTTAGAAGACGCATTCAAAACAAACTTAAAGATGCTTTAGAACTATATACCTAACCAAAACAAACTTATTTACATTGCCCCAATTAGAAATACATACTATCTATGATAACATCATCATCGGTACCGTTACTGGTTCTCGACCTATTTCAGTTAGTGATTATATTTTTCTTCCCACGATCTCTGGTGAAAAACGATTTCGAATTAGAGATGTCCATGTAAACGATCAAAGCGTAACTCTTGAGTTTTCAGAAGCTATTCACGTTGAACTCGATGAATTAACCTCTATGAATGTTAAAATCCTAACACCAGTTAGAGGTATTGATCTTCATTTGGCTACTAGCTATGGCATAGGCGGAAAATGGTGGATGACTCTCTTAATGAATTTATTGCTTATCGGCCTAATGGCATTGATCTTCTACATTTTCCATCTGATCAAAATCAGTTAAAAACCTCAACAAATCACATCTCATACTTAGGTCATTATCGCTACCTTTAACCCATTAAATTATATTGCTATGCCTAGACCTAAAAACAAAACCGAACTGATTGATTTAAGTAATGCCAATTATCAAAAACTACTTCATTTCATTGACCAGTTTTCAGCAGAAGAACAAAAAGCAGATTTTCCAGAAGGTACTATGAATCGTAATATTCGTGATGTTCTGGCACATCTACATCATTGGCATTTAATGATGTCTGATTGGTATCAGGTAGGTATGTTAGATAAAAAACCTGCTATGCCAGCTGAAGGTTATACATGGAAGACGGTTCCTGCATTAAATAAAAAAATTTGGGAAATGTATAATTCTACAGAGCTTAATGAGGTCAAATCACTCTTACAAGAATCATTTGAAATCATCCAAAAGATTATTAAGAAACACTCGGATGAAGAACTTTTTGAAAAGAAAAGATATAAATGGACTGGAAGTACATCATTGGGTTCTTATTTAGTATCTGCTACGTCCAGTCATTACGATTGGGCTTTTAAACTCATCAAAAAGGCTAAGAAATAGCTTTAGAAAGACTAAATACCTTACTTAGCCAATAACTTTCAAAGTAGAGAGTTAATATGCCATATTATTTGATATTAATGAGACTATACATAACAATTGCATATACCCTTAGCTTACTCTCATTCTCCTCATGTGGCGTTTTATCTGCATTTAAAATCCAAAAAGCCAAACAAAATGAACACATGGGAAAATCTCAATATTATCAAGAGCTCCCATTCAAAATCGTCAATGGGCTGATCGTCATTCCCGTAAATATCTCCGGTACTGAAAAGAACTTTATTTTTGATACTGGTGCACATACCATACTGGATCAAAACCTTTTGTCCCAAATTTCTTATCAAAAGTTGGGCAAGACCAAAACATTTGACTCCAATGGTCAAAGGAGGTTTTTACAGACCATCCAAATCGACCAATTACATATTGGACAAATTCCATTTTATGACGTTGTCGCCACTACTACAGACCTTCAACTCCTCAGTAAATTAAGTTGTATAGATATCTCAGGTATTATTGGTATCAACATAATGAACAAAGGGATTTGGCAAATAGATTATTCAAAAAGTGCCATCATATTTACAGATCAACCCAATCTATTACCATCTTCATCAGAGGCGGATACCATTCCTTTTCAATCCGATATCCAGGGATATCCTACTTTATCTATTCATATGGATAGTTCGTTTATCGATCAGGGATTACTTGACACGGGGTTTAACGGCTCCATCGTTCTCTCTCAACAACACCAACCGGATCATATTCCATTTGTGACCCAATTCAATTACGCTTATGCGCTTCATGGACAAACAGCAGCTGAACAAAAAATAATCTCCTACCCTATTCAGCTTAACGGTATTACTATAGATTCCAATATCATAAACTTCAGTGATCAAAACACCAAAGTGCTCATTGGCAATCGATTTCTTAGAGATTATCGCACAACATTAAATTGGGAAAACCATTTTATAGTTCTTGACAAAATTAAAGATGACTCCGTATCACTTTCAAATTATGGATTTTACCCAACCTCAAAACAGGATAAAATTGTCATCGGTTCTATTTATGATTCCTCAGAGTTATTCAAAAAAGGCGTACGACTTGGAGATCAAATCTTAAAATTTAATGGAATTAACCTTCAACAAAATGGCGCGACCAAACTTTGTGATGTACTAGAAGAACTTAAAAACAAACATGTAAAAATCAGTCTGACCGTACTACATGCAAATCAGGTCTTAGAATTTGAACTATCAAAACTCGATCATTTGCAGGCTCTAAAACCTTAATCCAATAATTTCCATCAATTTGCGTTTTGAGGTGGATGAAATACTTCTATACTATAATCATCATTTTATTTAGCTCCTCAGGATTTGGTCAGGATTCAACCTACACAAGATTATCTCCATATTGGGAAACACATTTAGCTATGGTCGCTGGATATCAGTTTCAGCACAATCACTTTGCTGAATTAGGTTTAGGAATTAAGAAAAACCTGGTGGGTACCATTCATCCCAGTACATTCATATATGGAGTTTCAAACGAATTTAAATTACATCAGGATTTTATTTGGGGGCTCAAAGTTTTTGCCTGGATTGGCGGTGGAAATGGCGGATTAAATCTCGGAGGCAACATCATTCATTATACCGATTTTGATCAAACAGCCTGGGTATTCAGACCTGAAATTGGTATTGGTGTCGATTTCTTTAGGCTAGTATATGGTTATAATTTCAATTTCACCAATAGTAACATGGTTGGAATTAATGATCATAACTTCGGCATTAACTTTTTAATCAATACCAAAAAGATCAAACAAACCCCTTATTAACTTTTTATACTGAATTATCTCATAAAATAACTACCCAACATTCAATACATTTGACATCATAAAACCTGTCCAATGATTGCTGATTCTGATATATTTAAGAGCTTAAATTTTATCACCGAAAAAGAACTTCGAGAAGAAATTCTTGATCAGGGTGAGATCCTATCTTTTAAAAAAGGAGACGTTATTGTCCGAGAAGGACAATATGTAAAAGTACTGCCCATTGTAATTTCCGGGCAAATTCGAGTTTTCCAGGCCAAAGAAGATCGGGAAATTCTGCTCTATTATGTAGAACCCAGTCAAACTTGTATGATGTCTCTTTCCGCCAGCTTTTTTAATCATGAAAGCCCTTCCATTGCCATTGCCGTAGAACCTACCGAAATTTTAGCGATCCCCACTCCGTTTATCACCAAATGGCAAAAGGATTATACCTCCTGGAATCAGTTCGTGATTCGAACTTTCAGAAATCGTTATGATGAATTATTAGACACTTTTGAAAGTGTGGCATTTGATCATATTGATACACGTGTCTTAGAATATTTACATCTTCGAAAAGAGAAACAAAACTCATCCAAAATTCAAATTTCACACCAACAACTAGCCAATGAACTTGGAACTACTCGTGTGGTTATTTCCAGAATTCTTAAGCAGTTCGAACTCAACAATCAATTGGTTCTACATCGTGGGGAAATAGAACTTCTATAATTTTTTCACTCGTGTATCTTTTGATACCGTTGCTTCTTTCTTAACCCTCCGACTTTTGGGGCATTCATTTATTAAAATAAAACACTATGAATGCACTAGATTATTTATCAGAATTGGAACAAGAATTTGTTTCAACAGGTCATTTACTAGAAATCTTACCAGAAGATCATCTGACCTACAAACCACACGAAAAAGCAATGTCTTTAGGACAATTGGCACTGCATGTAGCCAGTCTGCCCGGTAGAAATTTACAATTTGCTCATGATGGACAGGTAGAAACTACAGTTATCGTTCAGCATCCGATCCCAGAAAACAAACAAGAGATTCTATTGGCATTTGAAAAAAGTCAAAATGTATCACGGTCCATCCTGGAAACCGAAAAACAAGAATGGCTCACTAAAGAATGGAATTTACTCCGTTCTCAAACTCCAATAGCAACCATGCCTCGCTCGAGTTTTATCAGAACTTTTGTTCTAAATCACCTCTACCACCATCGCGGTGAATTGGCCACATACCTACGCACTTTAGATGTTGCCTTACCGTCTATTTATGGACCTACCGCAGACATAAATCCATTTGCATAAACATTAAATCATTCGTCATGAACAAGAAAAATATAACTTTAGTCAGCGCGCTATTCATTTCACTTTTTTCATTCGCGCAATTACCTGATCCCGGATTTGAAATCGATAAGAACACCGCCATCGTTATTACCGATCCACAAAACGATTTTCTTAGCGAAGATGGTGTTGCCTGGGGTTTAGTTGGACCAAGTGTTCAAAAAAATAATACCATTGAAAATATTGAAATTCTATTTCAACTAGGGGAAAAATACAATATTCCGGTATTTATTTCACCACATTTTATCTATAAACACGATCATAAATGGGACTCTAAAGGCGCAATGATAGCATTTGCGCATAACGCTAATCTATTTACCAAAGGTGATCCCATCAACGATCAGGGATTTAAAAATTCAGGTGCGGACTTTTTACAACGTTATAAGAAATACATCGAGAGTGATAATGTAATCATCACTTCCCCGCACAAAGTATTTGGTCCTGAATCCAATGATCTGGTTCTACAACTCCGAAAAAGAAAAATCAATAAAGTTATTTTAGGTGGAATGTTATCTAATCTATGTACCGAAGCGCATTTACGTGAACTTATGGAACAGGGATTTGAGGTAGGTATTGTCAAAGACGCTACAGCAGCCGCAATTCTTCCTGATATGGATGGATACGAAACTGCACTGGTGAATTACGCGCTCATTGCAAGTCATGTTTTCACAACTGCTGAAATCCAAAAAGCATTTCTATTATATAAACCAGAACACATCAAATAATTGGTGGATTTTAATGCAAAAGGGAAGTTTGACAAACTTCCCTTTTTTATGATTATGCGAAAAATTATCACCTATTATAGTCTGATACTCTTGCTTTGTAGTTGTGTTGGTTTTACTGGACATTATCTCCAATTCGGGATTCTAAGAATTACTCCGTGGATTCCAGCTTTTATCGGGATCTTACTCCTGTCGATTCAATATATGAAAAACAAATACAGAACATTTAAAACATACCTTTCGCTTTTGATCTTATTTGCATTTGGAATTCTAGTCCTTAAAATGAACTGGACATTTTTGTTTCAAGACTGGCAGCCATTGCGAAAAAAAATCATTTTTACTGTTATGTCTGTTTCCTCAACTATTGCACTTATTTCCATTTTAAAAACACAATTTAAAACGCACAGGGACTAAACCCAGAACGCCATATTTTAACCTAATTTAATCTTATTTAAATGAAGAGCGTTTCATATTTCTTTACCTTAGTTGATCAGTAAAAACAACTGATCCATGGGTATTATTCTGAATTTAATAGTGATTGTAGTTTTCATCAACTGGTTTCAAAACAATCTAAAAAAAAGCGATCCTTTTCCGTTGATCGGCATGGTTTTGTTGTATCTCGTTTCCACCGTTGCTTCATTCGCCCTGGGAATGATGATCCAAAATGGATATTTAGATGGCATCTACCTGGTCATTTTCGCTGGAATTTCAATCATTTTATACTGGCTTTGGGTTACAATTGCATTAATTCGTTTTCACAGAAAACAGAATAACAACACCGAAATTCTGATTGATCTCATACAGGTTTTACCTTTAATCATCATCCCTATTTTATTGTGGATTTGGCTCTCTACCGCAAGCCTAAAAATTGGAGGCTAATCATGAACCTGGATCGGAAGTCTCATAATAAATGGATCATTTTCTCCAGCTTGGGATGGCTTTTTGGTGTACTCTTAACTTTGATCTTCTCAGTCTCATTTGATGCATTCGGAATTGAAGGTTTGCAGTTCTTCATGGCCATAGGAATGGGACTTGGTATGGGTTATATGCAATGGCGCTTTTTAGATGCTCATATTAAAATTTCCAAACAGTGGATTTTCTATCTCACCATAGGACTTACCATTCCTTTTTTGATTTTAGACCTCATCAAACAATTTATTTACTTTCAACCCAACGCCTTACTCATTGCATTATGTATTTCTCTTGGCAGTATTATCTCAGGAATATTGCAAATCAGACTTATTAAACCTTATATCAAATCAAATATATCCTGGATACTCTTCTCATTTTTAGGGTGGACTCTGGCAGGACTTTCCATATTTAGTGTGGACTATACACATCATATTAGCGATCATAATCTCACCCTATTTTTTATAAATCTGCTTGCACTTCTAGCCGGTGGACCTATTGTTGGGCTAATAACCCGATTGGGATTTAGATAAATATTCAGCCCTATTCTTTTTAAAATCAGAAATAACCTTACTTTCGCCTCTCCCTTTAATACCTCAACCGTGAATGAATCCAGAAAATATAATCGTAGTCTTCATGCGCATATTAGTTTAGGAACAACATCTGATGATCGCTTTATGCCTGCCGGGTATGTGAAATCATTTGCACAAAAAGATGGACTAATTCTCACTGAGAAACTGGATGGTCAAAACAATTGTTTCAATAAACACGGTGTTTTTGCCAGATCACATACTGCTCCAACGGAACATCCTTGGGACAAACCATTAAGGGAAAGATGGAAATTGATTAAAAATGATCTGAACAATCTAGAAATCTTTGGAGAGAATATGTATGGTATTCACTCTATAGCTTACAACAAACTTGAATCATTTTTTTATGTATTTGCAGTGCGTGATAAAGATCTCTGGCTCAGCTGGGAAGAAGTCAAGTTTTACGCTGAAATGCTAGATTTCCCTGTTGTCCCAGAAATTCAAATCAAAAACGAGTTAAAAACTATTTTTAATGAACAAAAGAATGAAAATCAAATTCTCACTTCCTGGTTAACTTCAAACCTGAACATGTCCTGGGAAGAAAGCGTAAATACAGCAGGTCAACTTGGAGGTTATGACCCAGAAACCGGAGTAGCATGTTCCGAAGGCTTTGTAATCCGGAACAAAGATTCGTTCTATACAAACAATGGAGATCTAACGGTGGAACATAACGAATTCGACAACCTGTTTAAATTAGTTAGAGCATCGCATGTTCAAACCAATGTACATTGGACTAAAACCTGGAAGCCAACTAAACTTATAGATTACCATAAATACAAATGGTATGGCTATGAATTCTTAGAACAACTATGATTTGGAAATTTCCCAAATATGAAATTGACCAACCCATCAACTGGGATGAGTTGGAGATGTCTTTTGATTGGATTCGAGACATGAGAGGCGTTCCTCAAGATAAAGAATGGCATGCCGAAGGTGACGTTCTAACTCATACTAAGATGGTAGTTGAAGCATTAATTGCATTACCAGAATATGAACTTCTTCCTGAACAGGAAAAGCATATTCTTTTTGCAAGTGCATTGTTTCATGATATTGAAAAAAGATCTACTACCACCACTGAAGAAATTGATGGGAAAACAAGAATTGTATCCCCCAGACATGCTAAAAAAGGAGAATTAACGACAAGAGCGATACTTTATACTGAAATAAAAACTCCTTTTGAAATTCGTGAACAAATCGCAAGGTTAGTTCGATATCATGGTCTACCTCTTTGGGCTTTACAAAAAGAAGACCCTAATAAAGAAGTCATTTCGGTGAGTTTACAACTAAACACTCAACATTTATCTATGCTCGCAAAAGCCGATGTTTTGGGTCGAATCTGTTTGGATAAAGATGATATTTTACTTCGAATTGAGCTTTTCAATGAATTGTGTAAGGAGAATAAATGTTTTGGAACTCCCAGAGTTTTTGAGTCCGAATATGGTCGGTACTTATACTTAAACAAACCGGAAATTTCACCGGATTACGTTCCTTTCAATGATCTTAAGTTTGAAGTTATTGTAATGTGTGCTTTACCAGGAAGTGGTAAGGACACATATATCAAAAACAACTTTGATTTCCCAGTTTTATCGCTTGACGAAATCAGACGCTCTCATAAAATTGAACCAACTGATAAGAAGAAAAACGGACAAGTGATTCAAATGGGTAAAGAACAAGCTAAAATATACTTGAGAGCTAAAAAGTCTTTTGTTTTTAATGCAACAAATATCACCTCTGATATGCGGAGTAAATGGATTTCGCTCTTTGTCGATTATGGTGCTCGCGTAAAAATATTTTATATCGAAGTTCCTTTTAAACAACTATTATCACAAAATCACCATAGAAATTATAAGGTACCAGAAAAAGTTGTTGAAGCTATGATTTCGAAATTAGAAATACCATCTTTCAATGAAGCTCACGAAATACACTTTGAAATTAGCAACTGATTATAAATATAGCGGCATTAATTTTAAATATTTATTCTTAACCTAATATTGATTTTCAATCTTTTGATAATCAAATGATTTTGTTTTAAGTTTCTCCACAATTCATCATTTTCCGTGGTTAGATTTATATTTCTTTTGGGATTCATTTTATGTCAATACAGTGGTATTGCACAGAAAACGGCAAGCGAATGGAACAAAATCGGGATTCATAAATACAATCACGAAGACTATATAGGTGCGATAAAAGCATATACCAAAGCCATAGAATTAGAACAAAACCTTCCATTCCTGTACAATAATCGAGGGAACGCATATTTAAAACTTTTGAAGTTTAATCTCGCCATTTCTGATTTTGGCACCTCTATCCAACTAGATCCAACGGATGTGACCGGATATTTTAATCGTGGTGGGGCATATCTACACAACAACCAATTTAAAGAAGCCATCAAAGATTATACACAGGTACTTTCTATCGACCCTACAGATAAAGTGGCTCTCGTTCAACGAGGAAAAGTTAAAGTCAAAATGGAAGCTTATAAAAAAGCAATCAAAGACTTTGATCTCGCATTGGCGTTAGATAAATATTATGTTACCGCCATTTTATATCGGGGGATTGCCAAAAATCTAAGTAAGGATTTTGAAAATGCCGTTCGCGATTTAAATAAAGTCATTAAATATGATTCTTTAAACACAGAAGCTTATTATCAAAAAGGACTGGCTAAATTAGGCATGGGAAACTATGGTGGAGCTCGAAAGGAATTTACAAAAGTGATCCAAATCGATCCTCAAAATCAAAACGCATATTACAAAAGAGGTGTAGCTTATTATGACAGCGGAAGTGAGTCTAAAGCATGTAAAGATTGGGCGAAAGCTAAAGAATTGGGACATGAATTAGCCGCCCCAACAATTGAAAAATACTGTAACTCTTCTCGATGACCTCTTCAGGAATTCTCCCATTTTAATTTACTTCCCAAATGCTTTCAATTATTTTTCAATTCATCTGAAACGCTTCGATATTTTCTCGTAATAATTTAATTTTCAACCACACAACCTACTAATTATGAATACACGTACTATTTATTTGCTTTTATTAGTCGCACTCCACCTCTCCTCAACAGCGCAAAACCAAGAAATAGCCTATTCAGATCAATCCCCCAATTTTATCATTTCCAACTCTTCTGGAAATAATGAATCATCTCCAGAGATGACATCACCTAATATGATTTGTAATCGCGGGGTCAAAAAATTCACTACATCTAATTATCAAGGAGCTATCGAAGATTATGATCTGGCATTACGGTTAGACCCACAAAATACAGTAGCCCTATTCAACCGTGCCAATGCCAAAAGAGCTCTTCAAGATTTCAAAGGAGCCATTGCCGATTACAATCAAGTGATTGAACTGGAGCCAAGTGATAAGGTAGCCTTTTTACACCGCGGTTTAACCAAGTTGGAAATGGGGCAAAGTAAAAAAGCTATTAAAGACTTCAACCTCGCTTTGGAATTAGATCAGCAATACACCGATGCTATATTGTTTAGAGGGAAAGCCAAAGCACAAGCCTATAAATTTGAAGATGCCATTCGCGATTTTAAAACCGTAATTGATCAAGACCCTGAAAATATCACAGCATATCATCAAATGGCTTTAGCTAAGATGGGCATGGGAAATTACATTGGAGCTAAAAAAGATTTAAATGTTGTCATTGAACTCGATCCTCAAAATGCCGAAGCCTTTTATCAAAGAGGTGTAGCTTTCTTTGATGGCGGAAGTCGCAAAAAAGCATGTTTGGACTGGGAAGTTGCTAAAAAACTAGGACATCCTTTGGCTGGATTGGCTATTGAAAAATACGGACAATAGTTCAGATTCCCTTTCAAAATATGGAGCTACCTTTGCCTCCATGTCTTCAAATTTTAGGAATCAAGCTGAAATGCTACAAAAACTGGGAATTGAGCAACTCAATCCCATGCAACAGGAATCTTTTAAAACCATTTCAGAACAAAATGAAACGGTGATACTTTCACCTACCGGAACAGGTAAAACATTAGCATTTTTGTTGCCAATCATTCAAATGCTTGACCCGGAAATTGAGGAAGTTCAAGCGCTTGTTCTAGCTCCATCACGTGAATTGGCCATCCAAATCGAACAGGTAGCCAGAGAATTAGGCTCTGGTTTTAAGACCAATGCAGCCTACGGTGGGCGACTATTTAGTAAGGACAAAATCGAGTTAAAACATCGTCCGGCTTTATTGATTGGAACTCCGGGTAGAATTGCAGATCATTTACGAAGAGATACGTTTCCTACTGAACATATTCAATATTTGGTTCTGGATGAATTCGACAAAGCATTAGAAATCGGATTTGAAAATGAGATGCAAGAAATTATTTCGCTACTCCCACAGGTTCGTAAGAGAATTTTAACGTCTGCTACTCAAAAATTGCAAATCCCGAGCTTTGTAAATATTAAAGCTCCAATAACCATTAATTATCTGGACTCAGAAAATGGTCAACTTCAAATCAAAAAGATCATTTCTCCCGAAAAAGATAAACTTGAAACACTATTAGCGTCCATTCATTTTTTAGGAAATCAACCGGGAATTATATTCTGTAACTTCAAGGATAGCATTGATCGTGTTTCCTCTTTTCTTAAGCAGAATAAAATTCCACATGGATGTTTTTATGGAGGACTGGAACAACGTGATCGAGAACGAGCGTTGATTAAATTTAGAAATGGTACCCATCAAATTTTGATCGCTACGGATTTAGCAGCAAGGGGTCTGGACATTCCTGAGATCAAATATATCATCCATTATCATCTACCTATTAAAAGTCAGGAATTTACTCACAGAAATGGTCGTACAGCAAGAATGAATAGCGATGGAACTGCTTATGTTTTGGCATGGAAAGATGAACGTCTTCCCGACTTTATTGAGCAATTAGATTTAGATACGGTAGATATTTCCGAGAAGTCTAAAATGACTATAAAAAATCCATGGACCACTTTATTTATTTCCGGTGGAAGAAAAGATAAAATTTCAAAAGGAGATATTGCCGGAGCTTTCTTCAAAAAAGGTCAATTAAAGCCTGATGAATTGGGAGTAATCGAGTTAAAGAGCGATTGTGCATTTGTCTCCATCCATAAAAATAAAGTACCTCAGATTATGACAGCATTGAATCAAACGAGACTCAAGAAAAAGAAGGTGAAAATAACCGAAATCTAGGGTCTCTTTGTTTTACCTTTACACTCATTTAATCAAAAAACTATACTCTAATGGAAAATCAAGCAGACATTCTGGACGACAATATCAGTGAAAACCATGCTTTACAATTAAATTCCACAATGATGGGATTTCTTTCGGAAACCGCTAAATGGGCCAAATTCTTATCCATTCTAGGCTTTATTGGAATCGGCTTAATGGTTTTGGGAGCTTTTTCTATGAGCGTATTTCTCTCATCCACTGATAGTCAAATGCCTTTTGCAGGAAACTCAATGATCATAGTAGCAATTTATTTGGGGTTATCTATACTCTACTTCTTTCCCGTTTTATATCTCTACAAATTCTCCAACCACACAAAAACGGCAATCAATCAAAAAAACAGCTATGCTTTGCAAGATTCCTTAATGAACTTAAAATCCCATTACAAATTTATGGGGATATCCGCTATTGTTATAATTGTGATGTACGTTGGGATATTTGCTTTTGCGGCAACTGGCTCTCTTTTCTAAGTCTATTTCTTTTCTCTAGGACCTCTTTTATAAATAATGAGTCCGTTTAAAAAGTTTCTTAGTATTTGATCTTGTAGCGGCATGAACTTAGGATGATCCTCTGCTCTAAAAAAAGCACCTAATTCACTTTTACCAATATTATAATCTACCAGCTTTAAGATTTCAATAATATCATCATCTCTTAGTTTAAGGGCAACTCTCAATTTTTTTATAATATCATTATTTGTTAATCCCATACCGGCCTGTTTTCTCTTGCAAGGTTAAACTATTCTTCCGGGTTGTGATACTTATCCCATCTCCTTTTTTCTCGGGTCATCAATAAGTCAAATTTATTTGGTGCTTTTATCTTTATATTCAATGGTTGATCAGTCATCGGGTGCTGAAATTCCAATCCAACGGCACATAAAAACAAACCTTTTCCTTTATACACATTTCCGTCATCACCGTAAAGTTGGTCCCCCATAATTGGAAATCCTTGTTTTGAAAGATGCTTTCTAATTTGATGTGTGCGACCCGTTTGAGGATACACTTCTACCCAACTCAATAACTGATTTCTTAAGGAAGACACCTGACTCAATCGCTTAAAATAGGTTAGAGCTGCTTTCCCTTCCAATTTATCATCCATCTTACCAGATTCATCAATATCTCCCATCACAATCGCATGATACACCTTCTTGATCTGTTTATTTTCAAACAATTGTCCCAACTTCATGATGGCATTGGAAGTCTTGGCAAAAACTAACAATCCACTAGTAGGTGCGTCTAAACGATGTACAGGTTTGGGCCAATTTAAACGATCCGATTCTTTGGATACCTCGAGTTTACCGATAATAGCATTTTGCATCGTCTTAAACTGATTCCCACTTACAGGAATTCCTGCAGGTTTATTGACAATAGCTAAATACACATCTTCATAAATAATTTCAAAATCCAGATGATATGCCTTGAGTAATTTTAGTTCTTCTTCTAACAGTTCTATGACTTGTCCCGTATCCACCCAATCAGCTGAAGATTTGGGTTCTCCATCCACGCGAATCACACCTTTTTTAATTTTCTTTTTTGCAGCACTTCTGGATGGAATTTCTTCAAATTGTTCGACTACAAAATCGCTCAATCGAACTTCTTCAACCAGCTCTCCAACAATATGTCTTCGTATTACTTTCAAAAGCCTATTTGCAGCAAATGTAGAGATTATACAACCTTAAAGTGATTTATATTTAATAAATACATTTGTGTAATCATGAGAATAATTGCCTTTATATTCTTCATTTTCTTATCCATCGCCACTAAAAGTCAATCACTTTATTCGACTCAACATTTGGGTATGGATGATGGCTTACTTCAAAATACAGTATGGGCGATTGAACAGGATTATGCTCAACGGATCTGGCTTGGGTCACCGTCAGGGATACAATTATATAATGGTTATGACATTCAAACTTACCAGGCCATTTCTGAAACGGTAACCAAACTACATCATCGTGATTCCTCCATGTTTGTTCTCACTACCAATGGGCTTTATAAGATTGATGAACGTTCTCTTCAATATTCCAAATACAGTTTTAAAACCAATGATTATTATCAATCTCATTTTTTAGATTCCCAAATTGTCATTACCGACCGAATCAATCAAAACCCTATTCACCTGAGTTATGATTTAAAAGAAATCTTAGATGTACACACCTCTTACCCAGCCACTAATTCATTCACATTTCAACTCGGATCAGTAACCATTCGTGGGTCTGAAAATGGCACGTTTTATTTAAACCCGGATACAAATTATATTACTCAGAATTATTGCATCAAATACTTAAAATACAATACACATCGAGCTTTTATCGCTTCTCATGGAGGCCTTATGGAACTCCAGTTGCAAAAAGACCATTCAATCTCTGTTCAAAAGCACTTTACCCAATATCGTGTCGAAGATATCTACAAAGACCAAAATCAAAACTTATGGGTTGGAACCGCTGAAAACGGCATATTTATGATCCATCGGAACGCGTTACACACGGAATTCTTCAAAAAAGAAAATGCTTTACATCTTCCACTTTCATGCTGGGGATTTCTCACTCAAAAAAATAACCTTTATACCGTTACTGCTGAAGGCGTTCACGCTATTGACGTTCACACCAATTCTGATGATATTCTACACATAACCAAAGAAATCCACTGCTTCTCCGGAAATTCCAATGCTCATTTTATGCTTATCGGGACAAGTAAAAATGGAATCTACAAATTGGAGTCTGGAAAAATCCAACATGTTTATTTCAATGCACAACAAGCTCTGGATAACACCATAATAAAAATCATATCTAATGAAAACGGCTTTCTCGCCTGTTCTAAAAAATCCTTCATTCAATTAGATCATCAAGGACATTTTCTATCAACGCATCCCTATGAATTTGATCCTCCCCGAACATACAGTATGTATTTCACAAAAAGTGATTCGGGTTATTTGGTTTCCACCACATCAGGAATTTACGAATTGGATTTTGACTTAAACATTCAAAATGCCGTTAAAAAGGATCATGCTAAAGTTATTTCCATGACCGCTGCGTTTAAAGGAAGTACGTGGGCAACTTCAATGGATGCCGGGCTTTTACGTGTAGAATCCGATAGTTTACAAATTATCCCATTCCCAGACCGTCAACTTTTGACGCTTTCACCTCAACAAAACACTTTATGGATTAGTTCCGTAACCAGTATTTATCAATATACAGATCAGTTCATTCGTCCTTTCGATTACATCAATGGATTTCCTATTAAAGAATACAATCAAACTGCGTGCTTTCAAGATAAAAATCAAAATGTTTATTTCGCAGGAGTTGGCGGGGTTGTGAAATTTCACCCGGATAGTTTAAAATTCTTTCCTCAAAACCCAAACGTCATTCTAAAAAAAGACTCCAAAGTATTATCCCCAACACAAAAAGTAGAATTGGCATTTGATCAATCGGAATTGGTTCTGCAAGTCGAACCTATCATGCTCTCGGATCAAAACTACTTTGAGATTCTCGTTCAATTTAGGAATCAAAAAATCCCAATTCAACAACCCAACCCCATAACACTTTCCGCTCCATACGGAGACTCTGAAATTCAGGTTTTAGTTATTGACAAGGTACACCAAACCACCACTACAATTTCATATCCCGTATTTCGGGCATTCCCTTTCTGGCAGGAAACCTGGTTTATATTTACCTGTCTTATTATCACAGTTCTTTTGATTCTGGGAAGTTATAGTTTCATCAATTACTTAAAAACTAAAAAACTCCTTCGCGAAGAAAAAGAGAATCATAAATTGATGCAGGAACGGTTGAGAATTTCTAAAGAACTTCACGACAATATTGGTGCGCGAATCACACATATCATTTCGTCACTAGATATTGAAATGTATAAAACCGAAACTTCCTCCTCAATCGAAACGATTAATGCATTTGCTCGAGAAACCATGACCCAATTGCGCGAAACCATTTGGGCGGTGAGTGATCAAACCATCTTTTTCTCCGAATTTGTTCTACGTGTAGGTCAGTATATCCATCAAATTGACCCGATGACTGAAACGCATATTTCATTAGTTGAACATATTCAGGCAGACTTTGAATTGCATCCGGTTGAAACCATTAATCTTTATAGAATTATTCAAGAGGCTATTCACAATACTTTGAAATACGCACAAGCCTCCACGATTTCAGTAGATATCAATTCAAAGAGCTCCGAAACTAAAATTACCATCTCAGATGATGGTATTGGATTTGATGCATCCCGATTAAAAGGCGGTAATGGATTACATAACATGAAGTCGAGAGCTCAAGAAGTAAACGCTAAATTTACAATCCATTCATCCAATGAAGGCACCATCATTACCATCGTTCTAAATAGGTAAAATGCCCTATAGCATTTCATTACAAATCATCTCAAATTTGCATTATGATCAAAATAGCATTAGCCGAAGACAATAATTTTCTTGCCAATTCTATCATCAACAAACTGGGATTATTTGATGAGTTTAAGGTTAAATTCCATGCGCTGAATGGAGAAGAATTACTTCATTATTTAGAAAAAGATGCACAAATTGATGTCATCTTAATGGATATCCAAATGCCCGTAATGGATGGCATTCTCGCAACTTCTAAAATCTCAAAACTATATCCACACATCAAAACCATTATGCTTACGGTAATTGATACTGAACAGGCCATTTATGAAGCCATTCAGGCTGGAGCTATCGGGTATTTAGTAAAAGAAAGTTCGCCTCAAAAAATTCACGATAGCATTCACGATATTTTGAATGGAGGGGCACCTATGTCCTCTTCCATTGCTCGAAAAGCCATGCAAATCATACAAAATCCAGCAATTGTAACTTCAGAAAAGAAAGACTTTAATCTTTCACAACGTGAAAAACAGGTACTTCAACAGTTGTGCAAAGGCCTTAACTATAACCAGATCGCATCTAACCTCATTATTAGCCCGAATACTGCGAGAAGACACACCGAAAATATTTACAAAAAATTAGAGGTCAAAAATAAAGTTGAGGCTATGCACATCGCCTATCTCAATGGGTTGGTATAGGTCCAAAATGGTACAAACGCCCTATTGATGCTCCTTCATCTAAATTCAATATTTGTGGTATACAATACCATAAAACTAGAATCATGAAAAAATCACTACTCTTCATTACAATTTTGTCATGTGTCTTCACTTCATTCGGACAAGACAAAAAACAATTAAAAGAACTCAGCAAGAAATATAATGAGTATGATCAAGGGCCCTATAAAAAGGCTGAAAGTGTTGCCATTCTTGGAACGAATCTTCGATTTAAAGTTGCAAGTCACCAATCTGAAACCAATTCCTGGAAAGATGAACAAACCTACAAATTTGGTGCTTACGCGATTTTAGAAGGCATTGACGACCAGGTTTTTCAAGAAATCACAAATGCATATTACGATATGTTGGTGGTTAAATTTAAAGAGCTCCAAATTAACGTGGTTCCTTATAAAGCTATTGAAAACACAAAAGACTTTCCCAAATTGAAAGATAAGTCTACTAAAGAAAATTTCAAGGTAAAGAAATCCTGGGGGGTGACTAAAACATTTAATTACGATCAACACGATTATATTGTTTGGAACAACGCAGCTCCTTTTGGTCCTCAACAAAAAATTGCAAAAGAAATGAAAGCCATGTTATTCAATTCACAGGTAACCATAGATTTTTGTCATATAGGCATTGATATCACTCAATCCGGAACCAATTATTACGGGTCAAACAAACGTGTCATTTATACAGAAGGAAAAGCTTCAGTAGTTCCGGCTATTCATATTACCGGATACACATATAATTCTAAAGGAACAGATATGCTAGAGGATAACACTTTCAATTTTAGTCTGGCTTCATCAGGCAAGCAAAACAATCTGATTCTGAATTTGAACAGCAGTGATATTGAATCCTCAACGCAATATGCGATTAGCACAGACATGTGCGAAGGTTGTACGCCAGAATTTGCCCAAGGCAAAATAAAGTTAATGGAACATACCAACGGCACTGTGGTTATTAAAGCTGATCCTGAATTATTTAAAAAAGCAGTTCTGGATGTATTACAACAATACCTGGACGAAGTCTTTATGATTTACCGTTCGTATAGAATGTAGACGAGCCCCTAAACCGTTTGCATTTGTGCAAATCACAGGAGGTGTTTTATTACAGACATCTCCTGTTTTTATTTCAAAACCATCTACACATTCTAGAATTAAAATCAGATTGTTTCAATCAAAAGTCATTCATTTTGGTAACGCATCGTAACACCCTATTCTTGTAACTAGATCTATCCCAATTTATGTGAATTGGCTTCTGATTATTTATCCCATTTATGGGCGTTTTCGTCACTATTTATGCGGATCCTATCACAAGTTTAAACACGAATTATATTCAATTCATTAATTTGGAGTTTTTCTGATTCAATTGTGAAAATTACAATTGAACACTATTACTGTTTATGCGCATAAAACCACTACAACTAGTAAAGGCTCATTTACTTTTCTGCCTTTTCATTTTTGGCGTCCATTATCTTACTGCTCAGCCAGCAGATAGTGGAAGTATTATTGTTGCTTCCGGTTCTGACGATATAGAGAAACTTAAGGAATTAAGAATGATGATGATTGAGTCTAAATCAGACTCATTGGATCAAATTGAGACTTATCTACAGGATACCAAAATCAAAGCGATTCAGGAAGAAAACCCAGGCTTACTGGCACAGGTAAGTTACAATTTAGGCTTATTATATTTCAATCAGGAAAACTACATCAAAGCGATTCCTCCACTTCAAAGTGCTCTGGATAATATTTCAGATTTAAACTATCTCGATAGTCTAATCTTATATAACAACATCACCATTGCCTTTACCGAAATCAGAGCTTACAATTCCGCGGTACAATATGTCAGTACGCTTGAACACTTAATATACAAAGACACCGAGGCTTATAGCAAAATCAAAAATAATGTAACCTCACTTGATGGATTATACTACAATCTTGGGATGTATGAGGATGCCATTCGAATTTTCAGATTGAAAAAATCACGTGGTGAAAATCTAAACAAAGCAAAACCGAAGCAATATGCAGTTGACTTATACGACTTCGCCAGATATTTCAGCGCAAACCAACAACCTGATAGTGCGCTTCACTACTACCAAATTGCACGGAACATGGTCGAAAGTTCCAACTTTGAAAATAAAGAATATTTTCTTGGATTGATCAAAGGAAGTACTGCCGAAGCTTTCATTCAACAAGATAAATATCAAGAAGCAATCCCCTTACTTAAAGAAGATTATGTCGCAAGTTTGCGGGCAAAGGACTATCAAAACTCTGCAAGAAACTTAAACATCCTGGCTTACTGCGAATTAAAGGTTAATGAATTGGATAATGCATTAAGACACCTACAGGGCGTAAGAGAATTGATCAACAGAAAAACTGCTCCGGATATTCACTACACCAATACATTATATCTTAGTAAAACATTTGGTGCCTTGTCACAATACGATTCTGCTTACCTGTATGCAAAAAGATTCATTCAACTCACAGATTCTATTGCTTCCAGCAGAAATATTGAAAAATCTGCACAGCTAGCCGTTTCGGTAGAACTTCGTCATAAAGAAGAAATCATGCAAAAAGCGTTGTTGCAAATTCACCAAGAAAAACAACGTTCCATTAAAGATCAGCAATACCTAAAATGGATTTTGATTGCTGCGGTAATCCTGGCAATCTTATTCGTTATTGCACTATATCTACTGCGTAAAAGAAGTTCTCAAAAAACACGTCTGCAAGAGCTTATCGTGAATTATGAGCAAAAAACACAGTTGGTGGAAAAATCACTTCACGAAAAAGAATACTTACTCAAGGAAATTCACCATCGTGTAAAAAACAACCTACAGATTGTTTCTGGAATTCTACAACTACAAGCGGTTCATAGCAAAAACAAAGAATTTAAAGATATCATGAAACAAAGTCAAAACCGTATTCAATCTATGGCTTTGATTCACCAAATGCTCTATCAAAATGATGATATCAGATACATTCCTTTTAAATCTTACCTGGAAAAATTAAGTACTCAAATTATGAGTGCTTTAATGATTGACTTCAATAAGATCAAAATCAACATTATTACCGAAGAAATCAAATTGGATGTAGAGACCGCTATTCCTTTAGGTTTGATTGTGAACGAACTTGTTTCTAATGCTATAAAATATGCATACCCGAATAATCAAGAAGGCATGATCGATGTTTGGTTAAAGCAAGATTCCAGCGAGGATTATACATTAATTGTTGCTGATGATGGTGTGGGTTTACCAAATGATTTTAATTTAGATTCAACGAATACCTTAGGATTACAATTAGTTAGAATGCTTTCAAAACAAATGAATAGTAAATTAACTTACCGCAACAATGGTGGTGCAGAATTTTCTATTAAATTTAGTCGTCAAAACCAGGAAAAATGAGTTACAAAATAAAAATCTATATTGTAGAGGATGAGTACATTACCCAGGCTGTCTTAAAAAATAATGTCGAAGAAATTGGTTACTCTGTTGTTGGGATGGCCGACTCCGCAGAACAAGCATGGGAAGATTTACAAAAAACCGATGTGGATCTGGCGCTTTTAGATATCAATTTGGCTGGTGAGAAAGATGGAATCTGGTTGGCTAAAAAAATCAGAGCAACATTAGATATCCCTTTTATTTTCCTGACAGCATATGGTGATCGCGCAACGATCAACACTGCCGTAAAAACACAACCAAATGGTTATTTACTAAAACCATTTAACGAAGTAGATATTTATACCGCTATTGAAGTGGCATTGAACAATTACAATCATTCGAAAAAAGTACAGGAACCTGCACCTCAAAAAGAGGAAGAATCTACACCTGAACCAAAACAATCTGGCGATGTTTCTGTGGGTAACGATCAAACGATTTATCTGAAAATTGATAAAATTTTCTATAAGATTAAACTAGCTGACATCTGTTATGTGAAATCGGATAGTAATTACGTGGAAGTATTTTTAGAAAACAAAAAACATCTGGTGCGTAGTACTTTAAAAAACTTCTCTGATTTATTACCTAAGAATATGTTCATTCAGGTGCATAGATCTTACATCGTAAATATCAATCGTATAGAAAGTATCGGTGACGGAGAAGTTCGTTTGAACTATAACAAAAACACTCCATTATCGGCAAACTATAAGGATGCGGTTATAGAAACCGTAGTTCGAAAATAATCGCCATATGAAATACTCCTATCTCATTTTCACCTTTATCATGTCTTTTGGTACATCTCTAATGGGCCAGAACCAAAAGATTTCGGAGTATATTGATCAATTGTATCAAACGTGGGATTCTACATATTCTCATTACAATATCTCCCATGTTTCCGGTGATTCTACAGATGGGGTTCAACTCATTAAAAATGTTCCTACACGAATTAACGACACGTCCCAATCGCTAAGTATTTATGATTTAGAACAACAAGTTAAACTTCGTGAGGCCCATGTGTTAGATGGTGATATTGGACTCGAAGCCAGTGCTTCATATGCCTACAATTTAGATCCCGGATTTGGTTTTGAAGATAACCTCTTTTACAATCAAAAGTTTAGAGTCGGACTGGGAATGGATCTTCTTAAAAGCGGATATTTCTCTAATCACAATAAAGCCAGGATTAAATTCAATGAGGTTGAGATAATGCGTATGCGTGCGCCTGAAGATCAAAAGCAACTAGATCGCTATCTTAAATGGCATAATATCATCTATCAATTCAATCTCAAAAAAATTGAAGTTCTAAAAACCAGAGAACAACTGGCGGAACAACGTGTAGACATGGCAACCAAATTGAACCTGTTAAAACACGTGACTCAAAAAGAACTGATTGCGACAATTTCAAGTCATGCGGAGATTCAAAGTATGCTTAATATTTACGAAAGTTATAACGCTCAGCTTTCTGCTGAATTAAATGTTGCAGATGAAAGTGCTACAGACTTTCCACTGTTGGACATTGATTATTCCTATTCATATCAACTTCTCACATTAGAAGAACCTGACTCTATCACCATGCTGATGCTTGAAAACATCAAGTTAGATGATAAGGCTATTCATGATTTCAGATTAAAACCATATGTTGCTTATAACTTTTTTGATTTAGTAAGTTCTGATCCGGATTACAGAAGTTATTTTTCCGTAGGAGTTAGTTTAACAGCTCCATTGAACTTCAACACCAGAAACAAAAATGAACTTAAAGAAGCTAAGTCAGAATTGGCTTTAGCACCAACAGATGATCAGCCGGAAATTCAACAGGATGTTTTAACACAGTTCTACGAGTTCAGATACAAACTCAAACAATTTTCTGCGCTATACCATAAAAAGAAAATGTATGAAGAACTGGTAAGACGTGAACGGGTCAAACATAGCATTGCACCACTTACGTTTAATCCAATTGAAGCTCTGGAACTTCTGGATAATTTGATGCAAATTGATATCGAACTATTGGATACCAAACAACAGATGTATCTCAAAATCCTGAATATCTACACAGACTTACCATATTCTAAGGCTGAGAAACTTATTCAACCTATCAGTTTGGACGACTCAGAACTCAATAAAAGCAAGCACTCTAGTGGAATATACATTTGGAGTAGCAGTGTTAAAAAATATGACCCCGCAGTAATCACCCATTATTTAAACTTAAATCGTATCAATAGAGTTACTGTGAGTTTAAACAATGATCCGGTTGCCAGAAGAAAGACGTTTGAGTTAATCGATTTATTGGTCAAAGACGAAATCGAAGTAGAAATCATGATTGGCAAAAATAGTCTGATCAATGGTGGGTTTACAGAGTACATGCAAACACTTGGACAAGATGTCAACTGGAAAAATATTTCTGCGATTCATTTAGATGTGGAGCCACATGTAAGTAAAGATTGGCACCAAAACAAACCGGAATATTTAAGAAAGTATCATGAACTGGTACAGGAAGCCAAAACTTATTGTGATGACAAATCGATCAAATTGGGCGTGAGTATTCCAACCCACTATCCTGTGGAGGATATCCAAAAGATATTTGACAACGTAAACCGTGTGTATTTCATGTGCTACGAAAATGTGAAAACAGACTTCATTGTACGTAAAACCAATTCTTATCCAACGGATAAGACCTATATCGCATTGCGTACAAATGACTTTAGTAATAGATTAGAAATGGAAGAAAAATTTGCAGAGATTCAAGCTCAAATGAATTCCGCTGGTTTTGTTATCCATGATTTTGGATCACTGATTGACTTTGACAAAAACTCAATCAACAAATAATTCCAATAAAGTAAGACACTGTGAAATCTTTAAATTTCAATAGGAAGGCTTCCATGCTGAGAAACATGGAGGAAGAAAAAATCTCAAAGAAGAATAAGAACTGGGATAAGATTGTTTACTATGTGGTATTGGCAATCATTAGTTTTTTCATCTTTAGATATTTCATCAACCGTGTATTTTATGTACATGCCGAAGGACAGGTCATGTTCAATAGTGTTAAGGTTCGTGTTCCTGACGATATCACTATTCACTATTTTAAAGTCAAAGAAGGAGATACAGTTTTATACGGAGACACTTTATTTGCATATACTTCAGCTCGAGATGAACAAAGTCGTGGAGCATTCGCTTTTAAAATTGATGACGATGAGGATAACACTTCCTCATGGCAACAACGTGAAGTCTACCAGCTGAATAAAAACATCAGATTGAATCGTTTACGGATTGGAGAGAATATCAACCTCATCGCATGGTATCAATCTGAAATCCAAAAACTCGAAAATCAGGTAATTCTGGAAGTAAGCTCCAAAAACAAATTGGAATCTTACCAAAGTCAGTTGGAAAAACTCACCATTGAGAATAGAAAATACAATAATGAAATTGCAGTATTTAAATCTATGATTGTCGAATTAGGTGGTCAGGCTGAAGATACGATTGAAGATGATCTTGCTCCCTCTCCGATTCCTTATTCAGGTGGAGGTGCGGGATATATGTCTATGAAACGTGTTTACATTAGTCCAATGAGTGGTGTAATTACACGAATCTATAAAAGACCTAATGAGGTCGCTTTAAAAACTGAAGAAATTATGAATGTCCACCAACAAGAAAGTGTATACATCAAAACGTTTTTTCTTCAGGAAGACTTAAGCGCTATTCAGGTGGGTGATGAAGTTATCCTGACATTCCCTAACGGGCAAAAAAGTCATGGAACCATACGCAGGTTTTACTCGGCAACGTATAGTCTACCTCCGGAATTTCAGAAAAAATACGAGTCTCGCACACGTGCAATTGCGGCTGATATTTTTCCAAAGGACGAGATTGAGCTGAACGAATGGCAAAAGTTTTATAAAATCTCGGTTCAAATCAAAAAAAGCAGATTCTCATGGTAGAAGATTTCGAAAAAGATCAAATCATAGTGGATGGGAATGTTGTGACCTACCACAATCTTAAATACTTTATTGTTGAGATTAATGATAAATTCCGTCCGGATACGTTCACTCAATATGATGTACTATTATTAGATGTCAGAGAAGAGAGTTTATTACAATACATTATTTCGCAGGTACGTTCGCATTTAAATCCGAGAGTTTATCTGATTCCGATTTTCATCTTAAATACAACAGCATATGATGAGACGGTAATTAATTCACTCTCTGATGGTACGATACCTTCAATTAATCATTTGGATCAAATTGATCCGAAATTACTCGACATCAGAGCTCGAATTTCACGTATCAATCATCCAAAGGTTTTGAGTTTCGAATCTCAAATGATCAACCGTACGTTGAATTTGATGTATACCAGAGGCAAAAAGAAATTGGATCCTATTCCATATTTTCATTCCGGAATTGGCTACTATTATCCTGAACTCTCTGTGAATTTTAATCACCGAGATGAGATTACCGTATTAAAAATTTTAAACACTGCGGAAGATGAAGGGCTGTTTCAATCCGAATTTCACGAGCGTGTATATTTATGCAATAGCTGTCATAGTGGATACTTAAACTACCGTGAAGTATGTCCAAAATGTAATTCGTCAGATGCCACCGCTCAGGATTTGGTACACCACTTCCCTTGTGCTTATGTAGGGCCAATTGAAGATTTTCAGAATAGTATTGATGATCAGTTAGACTGTCCAAAATGTAATAAAACATTACGCCATATTGGCGTAGATTACGATAAGCCCTCGGTTCTATATACTTGTAACAGCTGTCATCATAGATTTCAGGATTACTATACCAAAGCGAAATGTACCACATGTGGCACCGAAAATGATGTGGAACATTTGGTTTCGAAATCCATTAAGCGCTACATCATGACCAAAAAAGGTGAAAGTGTAGCCATCAATGGATATATCAATATTGAAAAACAGCTGGAAACCTTATCAGGAACTGTTACAATGGAGATTTTCAGGGTATTACTTCAATATGAATTACAACGTTTACATAATGTAGGGTATCAAACCAATATCGGTTACTTACATGTGGAAAAAGCGGCACAAGTCGGTGGGGTTTTAGGTCTTGAAAAACAAAAGGAATTGATGAATGATTTGGTTCAGGTGCTTAAAAGTAACCTGAATCCATCTGACTTTGTAAGCTTTTATAATTCTTCTACCATCTTATTCTCGTTTGTGGGTACCGATTTTGAAAAAGCGAAATCCACCATTACAGAAATGCAGTCTCTGGCGTCCAGATTATTGACTAAATCTTACGAAAAGGTACATATTGGGTTGCGTATGGATATTGTGAGTTTAAAACTGGGATCTGAAGTTGATCAAAGCATAAATAGTATCGTCACCCCATTGACTAAAATGTAGAATCATTGGATTTTATTGGAGCCGAAATACATGAATTCATAATGTATTTACAAACCGTTGGGTTTAGTAAAATGCTTCGTGTATTCTGGTTTTTCTTCTTCTTTGAGTTTTTTAGATATGTCGTAGTTGATCTGGTATCGCTCATTTTCATTAAATGGGATCGTTATCGAAATCGCTATGATTATTTAGATGCAAAACGAAGACTCTGGTTAGAGCTCCCCTTGGTATCCATTATTGTCCCGGGAAAAAACGAAGGGAAACATATCTTTAAATTAACGACATCCCTCCAGGAGCAAACCTATACCAATTTTGAATTGATCATTGTCGATGATGGATCAGATGATGATACTGAAATCATTTGTAAGAGTCTCAAAAAAAACGGTTATATCGATTACTTCGTAAGAAACGAGGTTCGTGGAGGCAAAGCATCCGGAGCGAATACGGCTCTACGTATTGCTAAAGGGAAATACGTGGTTCACTTGGACGCTGACTGTTCTTATGATTTCGATGCCATTGAAAACATTATTATTCCGTTCTACGAGGATCGTAAAATTGGTGCGGTTGGAGGCAATGTGATGGTTAGAAATTATAGAGAGTCTGTAGTCACCGCGCTTCAAGGTTTTGAATATACAGATGCCATTAGTATTGGCCGTATGGTTTCAAGTTATTTAGGAATTTATCGTGTGGTATCTGGGGCTTTCGGAGCTTTTAGAATGGATCTGCTCCAGCGTGTTCAGGGATGGGATATAGGTCCGGGGCTGGATGGCGATATTACCGTAAAGTTTAGAAAACTGGGATATAAAATTAGATTTGAAGACCGTGCAGTGTGCCAAACAAGTGTACCTAACACTTTCCAAAAGCTTACAAAACAAAGACTGAGATGGGATAAATCATTGGTAAGATTTAGACTTAGAAAACACTCTGATGTTTTCTTCCCGCATCAAAATTTCAGTCTTTCAAACTTCATTTCGTTTTTGGAGAACATCACCTATACTTTAATTCTGAATATTAAATGGTACATCTATGCTGCGGACATGATATTCAACTTCGCCAGCCTGTTGCCATTTATTATTGTAATGAACATTTTCTTATACACCGGAGCTAATTTATTTAAACTACTAGTATTCAACCTATTTAGAGAACGAACCAATGCTCCATTCTCTTATTTTCTGATATATGTACCGCTAATGGTTTTCTATCATGGTTACTTCCTAAGGATCGTAAGAAGTATTGCATATGTGAAAGAGTTCTTCTTTAAAGAGTCTTATAAAGACCCATGGAATCCAGAAAAAACTTCGATTAAAGCTTTAGAAATAGGAATCTAATTTTCATTCAAATCTTCGAATCCTTCGCTAAAGAATTCTTCAAGGGTCATTCCAAATGATTGTGCGATTTTAACCAGGCTCGTAAACTGAATATCGGTTCCAGTTTCATAACGGCCATACTGAGCACGATGTATCCCTTTTTCAAGGGCAAAACTCTCATAACTAGTATATCCTTTTTGAATTCGGAGGCTTCTAATTCGTTTAGCAAGCCGTAGAATCTGTTCAGACTTCTCCATTCCGTAAAAGAATAGCGTACATTAACATTCGGTTACTACTAATTAGTATCTTTTTTTTAAATATACTACCTTTGTGTATCAATACTTTTCCATGCATAAACTATCCACACAAATTCTGAAAACCGGGTCACTGGTTAAAGTATATATGCAGCCTATTCCCAAAAATTCAGCGCTTTACGGGGTTACAGTAATCCTACAAAACGAACTACTGATCATTTTTAAAAACGGCTACATTATCAAAAGGCTTGATCCGTATTACCTATTTATTGAATATATCTGCGCTACCTATCTCAGTGATGAAAAATTCAAATCCCTTGAAGATTTAATGTGCCATTTTCAAATTGGCGTATTTCAAGACATTTTTAAACACATCCACGGACATTTATGAGAGTTCCACACGCACCACTCCCCCCACTCACCTACCTACCAGTAAGCCATATATGTGACAGACTAGTCAGTAATAAACTTTCCGTTTTCTGACTTAAAGCGTTTCATCTCAATGGATAATCTTTCGCTATTGTATTTACTGTAATCTCCGGAAAACGCCATTCTTTTTTCTATGGTTTCCTCGAATTTACCCATAGCATCCAGGGTTAATTCACAAGCTTCGCGCACACCGTGATTTCCTCCATCACAATGTGTCACGAACTCGTAATATTCTTTATCTCGGCAATATTCTACAAATAGCGGGTTTGCTCTGCGATTTATTAAAACTCTAAATCCAACTTTACTTGCTAGAGACAAGTCTAAGATATCGTCATAAACAAACATGACCTCATCTGGTTCCAGATCATGATGTTCTTTTAGAAATTCCAGTATCTCCACTTTATTTTTCACACCGGAAAAGATCGCATCTAAATGTTCTCTACCCGCCCAGTATTTTGCCGTTATATTATTTTCACCCGAAACTATTGCAGTAATTGGCATCTCTCCATTTTGTAACCAAAATCCGAAACGCAACATATTCACACCCATGGAATCTGCTTCGCTAAAAGTGCTGGACTTATGTTCGTTTTTATGGCCAGAATGAAATACCCCATCCCAATCAAATAATACTGCTTTTATCTTCGATAGTTTCGTGTTCATAATAATGTTGTTTTCTTATTCGTATAAAGGAACTTCTTCGCCTTCTTCTTTTGGGTTTTGACCGTACTCATTTGATCCCGGTTGACCATCAGTAGCTGCCCAAACAATCAGTAAAATAGCACCAACCAATGGGATTAATCCCCAAAGTATTGCCCAACCACTTCTTCCGGTATCATGTAATCTTCGAACCAATACTGCTAATGAAGGCACCAATACTGCCAATGAATAAATAGAACTAATTGCAGCTCCTCCTTCACCCCAAATCGAATAATCGATTAAAGTTAAAATTATAGAGATAATCACATTGAATAATACAAAATACCAGTACTCACTTCTTCTGGCTCTTCCATTAAATTCAGCATACTTTTTTAGTACAGTAACATACCAATTCATAATAATTTGTTTAAAGTTAATATTGATTGCTTTGACCGCATAGTAAAATCAAAGTACCCGCAAAATAATCAATTATTTCCTCTTAAAACATCATATTCAAATATTTATCCTCGCATAAAAACCCGCTGATCTGATTCAGATTGTTTTAACTCAATCAACTTCTGGTCTACTGTTTCCACCAGTTTATCATATTTCTCAGCAATATCTAAACGGTCCGTTTTACGATATGATTTGGCCTTTGCCACATAATAGGCTCTCAAGTCTGTCATACTACTTATGGCATAATAACGGACAAACCATCCCAGCTGATTTTCAGCTTCGGTTTCAAATACTTTTAACGCCTCTTCATGTACAACAGGATCATCAATTCTTAGCAAATAGTCCTTATAATAGTCGATATAACTTAAAACTTCATATCCGCCTACTTTTGGATATAAACCTTCAAAAAATGAGTTCTTGTTTTCATCTCCAAAAACAGAATACACTTCGGCTACGGAAAACAACACATCCATGCTTTCTGAGTCTTTAAACTGATCTGCATAGAACACACCCAGTGTAGAATCTGTAATGGCAATTCCTCTTAACAATTCACTGATCACCAGATATGAACTATCTTTATCTATTTGATCAACAAACTCTCCTCCCATTCCTTTAGACCATGAGAAATAATCATACAACCCTACCACGGCTTCTGCTCTAACTGAAGACTCCGGATCATTATTCATAGTGGAGACCAAAACATCTTTTAATCTCAAATCCTCAATTTCATCAAACTTCTCATATTTAGAAACAGCGAGTTGTCTAATGCCTGCATAATCATCCAGCATTGCATCCAACAACAATTTTTTAGCTCCTTCAACATTATTTTCCTCATTAAAAGCAAATTCAATAGCTTCTCTTTTGTCCATGTATAAAGGTGCCTGATGATACATGAAAATCATTTCCTCCAAAGTATGATGATCTTTTTTGGTACAAATCAGAATTTTCTTCGCATCAAAATTTACCAAATCCGGTTGCTGTGCCACATTAAACGTAAATGACTGTTTTGCTTTATCAATAACTATTGAATAGGTCTGTTTCGATCCTTCAGAATAGATGTCTATATCTACAGGAAGTCTGTATAACGGGAACTCATAGATATCTTGTAATTGCTCTACCGTTACCGTTTGTTCAGCAGTTGTAGAATCATATGTATATGTAATTTCAAGTTCAGGATGTCCTTTCGCTAAAAACCACTGATTAAAGAACCAGTTCAAATCCTCACCTGTAACTTCTTCAAAAGCCAGTCTTAATTGATGTATTTCAACTGCAGAAAATTCATTGTCGTGGAGATATAATTTAAGGGCTTCAAAAAAGGCTTCATCACCTACATAGTTTCTCAACATATGCAAGACACGACCACCTTTAGCGTACGAATGACTGTCAAACATATCATCCGGTTTACGGTAATGAAAACGAATCAAATCATATACGCCTCCACTTTGCGCTTCTTCCAAATAGCTTTCTAAATCAAAATAAATGTGTTCATCCGCTTTGGTCTTGCCATATTTATACTCAAACCATAAATACTCTCCATAAGTGGCAAATGATTCGTTTAATGGCAAATTGGACCAGGATTCACACGTCACTACATCTCCAAACCAATGATGGAATAACTCATGCGCCACAGTTTCTTCATGGTCTCCATCAATCATCTCACGATGTGTTTGCTGAACAAAATCACCAAAGATTACTGCGCCCACATTTTCCATCGCACCAGATACGTAATCATGTACCACCACCTGAGAATACTTACTCCATGGATAATCATATCCCAATAAATCGGAATAATATGTAATCATTTCAGGTGTATTCTTAAATATTTCTCTGGCATATGGCGAATACTTCGGATCCACATAATAATCGACTTTCATCCCATTTAACGAATCATTAATCACACTAAAATCACCTACAGCCATCATAAACAGATATGGCGCAATGGGTTTGTTTTGTACCCACACATCTGTTCGCGTACCATCTGAATTCTTTTCCGAAGAAATTAAGTCCCCATTAGATAATGTTACAAAATTGGAATCAACAGTCATGGAGATTTGATGTGTACATCTTTCATTTGGAGAATCAATTGTTGGGAACCATACCGAATTGGCTTCCGTTTCTCCTTGTGTCCAAAGTTGTCTGGGTTTATTGGGATCTTCATCTAAAGGGTCAATAAAATATAGTCCTTTATCATCTGCCACTGCAACTCCTGAAGTTGTTTTTCTCTCTTCAGGCTTAGCCACATAATCGATAAAGATTTTGATTTGCTCCGAACGTGTATAGTAACGATCTAATTCTATTTTAATCACATCGTTTTCATAGGTATACTTTAAAGGGAGTTTCTCCGCTCCATCCATCAAACTTACAACTTTAATTTCCTGACCTTTAGCATCTAATTCCAGTCCGTTTATTTTATAGAAATAAGGTTTAAATGTGATCACCGCATTCCCGTGCATATATTGCTTATCCCAATCAAAACTCACCTTTAAATCGGTATGAATAATGTCAATCTTTCGGGTTCTTGCAGCTCTATAGGGTTGATCTGAGAAAATCTCTAACGCACTTAACTGAACCGCTTCCTCTAAATATTCATTACTCTTATTGGAAACTTTACATCCTTGTAAAATCATTAAGAATATCATTCCATACCAAAACTTGTTCGACCAGAGTTTTCCTTTAATATCCATTCTTTAAAAACCTTTTCCGTTACAATTCGCAAGATAAAAAAGTATCACAGACCACTTGAGTAAAAACAACAGAAGTATTGTTTTGTAACCCTCAACTATATTACTTTTGGAGGCGCAAAAAATTTATCATGTACACTATTTCAATCAACAACAAGACTTACGAAGTTTCTCCACAAAATGGAGCATCACCTCAAGGGACCATTAATGGCGTAGACTACGCTATGGATATGGCTCAAAAAGACGCTTCAAACTGGATCGTGAATAAAGATGGTAAAGAATACCGTGTTGAAGTTGCTGATTTAAATACCGATGAAAAAACTGCGATCTTAAGAATTAATGGTCGTAAATATAATGTACAACTCAAAGACCAATTCGATCAGTTATTGAAAGATTTAGGCTTAGAGAACATGGCTGTTAAGAAGGTAAGCGAAATTAAATCTCCAATGCCAGGATTGGTATTAGATGTTTTGGTTGAGCCGGGAGATCAAATCAAAAAGGGAGATCAAGTTTTGATTCTGGAAGCGATGAAAATGGAAAATGTCATCAAATCCCAAAGTGATGCTACTGTAAAAAGTGTACGAATTGAAAAGGGCGTTGCTGTAGAAAAAAGTCAGATTTTAGTTGAATTTGAATAAACTCATTTTAAAATAAAGTATTAAAAAAGGCCTCAAATTGAGGCCTTTTTATTTGGTTATTATTCTACGATAATCTTTCGCGTAATTTCATTCCCGTCCTTTTGTATCAACTTCAATAAGTATATCCCGTTTGGAATATGAGATACATCCAAGGTATTTCTAAAAATACTTGTTTGAATCACTTCACCCACATCATTCATTAAAATCATTTGGGTAAGCGTGGACTGTAAATCCCCTTCTATTCGCAATACATCTTTCACCGGGTTCGGGTATATATTTAATTGATCCACACTAATTTGATCTATACTGCCAATAATCACATTAACCGTTTTAGTTAATGTATCAGATTGACCACACTTTGTCGCAACCAATGTTACCTGATAAACTCCATGTGCATATCCATGTGATGGATTTTCTAAAGTAGATGTATTCCCATCTCCAAAATCCCAATAATAACTGTCCGCATTTTGTGATTGATTCGTAAAATGAACCGTTGGTACATTTGCTGTATCCACACTTGTAAAATCAGCGATTGGATCAAACTTGCCTACGTTCCATTTAGATAAGCTATCATACACCACTATTTTCGCAGCTGTTTGAATTGCATCAGCCATTCCAGGATCTAACGAAGAATGATAGGTGATCAGCTCAGGATTCTTACGTAAAAAAACCGCATAAAAAGCACATCCTGCAGCATAAGAACCCGCCAAAGATGGATGAGATTCATCTGCAGTATATAGTTCTATTTGAGGGTGATTTGCACGAATATATCTCCATACGGCTCCTACAGGAGAAACCAAAGCATCATTGTCATTCCCCATTGTTAAGTAACGTTCTCTTAAAAGACTATCCATTCCCATGTAGGTACATACCGGAGGCCAGTTGGGACAGTTGAACGCATCTCCGTTTTTACGTCCCCAGGTCATATAAAATACCGGAACGGTACAAGAGTCATTCGCACGAATGGTATCACATAAACTCTTTGCGTATGGGAATACTTCTGTTTGTACTTGTCCAATTGGCCATGATGGCTCCTGACTTTGTGCTTGAAGCACGACATAATTCCATGAATTTGAAAATATTTTATTGATTGCAGTCGCATTCGCAGCATGATGCATCAATCTTTGTCCGCCCGGAGTATGTGAATCCACAAATAATGTATCCCCAGCCGACAAAGCCATATCATATGTTAATTGCGGTAAATTATTATATGCCGTATAACTATTCCCAATAAATAAAACTTTGGTTGTTTGTCCAAAGCCCCATACCGACATACAGATTAAAAAACTCAATCCAAATACTCTTTTCACTAACTTCATTGATCTCTATTTTGTTTAATCATCAGACATACGCCCATTGTAAATAATGGTTGTCTTTTTAAATACTTTTTTGTTGCCGAAATTTTACTTTTGACGCGATATAAACTGGTAGTAATTTAACAATTTAATTTCTGTCCACATCTCCTTAGATTTATGAAACTATGTCTTGCCGAAAAACCAAGTGTTGCAAAAGATCTTGCAAAAGTGCTCGGAGCCAACTCAAGAAGAGATGGTTACTATGAAGGTAACGGCTATTGTGTTTCATGGACTTTTGGACATTTATGTACACTAAAAGAACCTGGTGATTATATTGACGCCTGGCAAAAGTGGAACATCGATACCTTACCTATGCTACCTGCCAACTTTGGGATTAAACTCAAAGATGATAGCGGGATTCGCAAACAGTTTTCTATTATCGAAAAACTCTCACATGAATGTGAAGAAGTCATTAACTGTGGTGATGCGGGCCAGGAAGGAGAATTGATTCAAAGGTGGGTTTTGGCCAAAGCCAAATTCGATAAACCGTTAAAAAGACTTTGGATTTCTTCTTTGACGGAAGAAGCAATTCAAGAAGGATTCAAACAGCTGGAAGAAGGTAGTAAATACAATAATCTTTACGCGGCCGGATTGGCCCGGGCGATTGGAGACTGGGTTTTGGGAATGAATGCTACCCGTATCTTTACTTTGCGATTTGCGGACTTTAAACAAATTTTATCCGTAGGTCGGGTTCAGACGCCTACGCTGGCGCTTATTGTACAAAGGCAAGATGAAATCAACAACTTCAAATCGGAAACGTATTACGAAGTAAAAACCAAGTATCGAGATGTTTTGTTTTCTTCCACTTTAGGAAAAATAAAAGAGAAAGAAAAAGGCACTTCGCTCACCGAAACACTTAAAGAACATGACTTTGAAGTTGTTTCATACACACAGAAAGAAGGTAAAGAACTTCCTCCGTCTTTATTTGATTTAACCTCTTTGCAAGTTGAATGTAATAAGAAATTTGGCTTTACTGCTGAACAAACACTGAACGTAGTTCAGAAATTATACGAACAAAAGCTGGTTACTTATCCAAGGGTGGATACCACTTATTTAAGTGATGATATCTATCCTAAAATCGAAGGCACTTTACGGAACCTTACGAATTATGCGGAGTTTACTACACCTTTATTGGGTAAACCTATTCGTAAGTCCAAAAAGGTTTTCAATAATAAAAAGGTAACCGATCACCACGCGATCATTCCAACGGGTGTTTCAGCATCCGGACTTCCTGATGATTTCCATAAGGTTTACGATACCATCACGCGTAGATTTATTGCTGTATTTCATCCGGATTGTAAAGTAAGTAACACCACAGTTATCGGTAAAGTAGATCAAACGGAGTTTAAAGCGACTGGAAAACAAATTCTATCTCCGGGCTGGCGTGAGCTGTATAGTAAAACGGATAAAGAGCAAGCTACAAAAGAAGAAAACAAGGAACAAGTCATGCCTGTTTTTGAAAAAGGAGAATCCGGTCCTCATATTCCTGAGCTACAAGAGAAAAAAACAAAAGCACCTAGTTATTATACTGAAGCAAGCTTACTCCGAGCCATGGAAACTGCCGGGAAGCAGGTTGATGATGAAGAACTTCGGGAGCTGATGAAAGAAAATGGAATTGGTCGCCCCTCTACACGTGCGAATATCATCGAGACATTATTCAGACGTAATTATATCGTAAGAAAGAAAAAGAGAATTCTGGCCACTTCAACGGGAATTCATTTAATATCCCTTATCGAAGACGATATTCTAAAATCTGCAGAACTTACTGGCAAGTGGGAAAAGAAACTTCGTGACATTGAAAAAGGTGAGTTTTCTGTTGACGAATTCAAAAAGGAACTTTTTGAAATGGTGAATAATCTGATCCATCAAGTCAAACATCAGCATCCTAAAAAGAAACACATTCCTTGCCCCAAATGTAATATCGGCCATCTGATCAAAGGGAATTCTGCCTGGGGATGTTCGGATTGGAAACAAGGATGTAAATTCAAAATCCCTTTCGAGTACAAAGGAATTATCTTAAGTGAAAAGGATATTGAAAGTCTGGTTTACACCAAAGAAACCCGATATAGCTATAAGGTTAAAGGACATGATGATAAAGTTAAATTTAAGCTTAGTTCAAAACTTTCCCTGACCGTATAGGCTTCATATTTAATTTTATTGTTTCTTCGTTCTGCACTCACACTCCAAGCCATGACTCGATTTGTATTCGTGTTGCTGACCACCATCTTATTTCTAACGGGATCTGTTTCTGTACAAGGTCAATTTTCGTATCATCCTAAGAAAACGAACCTAACCATGTATTATACTCCTGAATCCGGATGGAAACTCACCAATTCTGCCGGGACAAAAACATATTGTTCTTTTACAGAAGAGAATTCCTATGTCCAGGTTCTACATAATGAGCTAAGAGTGTATCATATGTCTCAGGGTCTTTGGAACACACATCCAGCATCTAGATTTATGGATATGATTCATATTCCATACGAATCATTTCAAATTGATACCAATTCAGCTCGTTTTGATGCTTTTTCATCATTCTGGGTATCCTCTTCAGGTGGACACATCCGGATTTTTAAGTATCGTGAAAAGATGCAGTATCCGCGTACCGGAACTTCAGAAAAAACTTATTATAATAACTATGTTGCCAACCACTTGTATCTGAATCAGAACAAGAAATCGAAAATGACCAGCAAGAACACCATTTATATGATTTCTCCGCAAGGCAACATTTTTGAAATTGATCACCAAAGAAAAATCTGGCGTTTTATCTTGAAGAACAGAACACTTACAGCCTGGTCTTCAGAACCTCCCAAGGAAGATATGATGTTTCATATTTTCAAAAAAGAAGATTTTAAAGCCATCATTCCTATTGGAATCAAAGATGAAATGTATCAGTTTCAGGTAATCAATCACCAAAACAAAATGGGGATTGCTTCACTTACAAAAGATTATTTCCAGGTAGTTATCAATATTCCTCCGTTGTTTGATTTCATTTCTCCATCATTACAAAATGATTTTCATCTGATCTACAATGATCAAAAACTAGGAATTCTTTTTTTCCTACCGGTCGAAAAAGAAGATGAAATCCCTGAGTTTAAATCCTTTTATACTTCCGCTCAAAAGGAGCTAGGTACTATCGGTATCCAAAACAGAGCTTCGGAAATATTATCAGATCAAAAAGCATTTACTGTCACCAAAAACAATCACCAATATGAAAGTGCGGATTTCAAATCTGAAATCAACTATCGTCTGGAAATTGTACATTCCGATATGCTGCTCTACAACGAATATTCTGAAGAAAAGAATATTTTTCATAGTGGACTCTATCGCATTAGCCAAAACAAGTGGTACATGAAACCCGAAAATCATTTACTTACACCATATCCAACCGCCATATTGCAAACAAAAAATATTGGCACTTCCAAACCACTATCATATTCAGCATATTCATCAAATGGTGATCCTCGTGTAAAAGACCAAACAGACCTTACCACGCAAAGTTTCTTTTATCTGGCATCTTTAGTTACCGATACACCTATTGATTCTATTGAATCCATAAAAACATATGACAATTACACTTATAAATTCAGAAATATTGATCAATGGGGGGTGATGCGAATCCAAGACCAAAACTTTTCCATTTTGGTTCCTGCAGAACATGATAGGGTCATGCCATTTGGATATCAAAAATCACTACTTCTTTTTAAAGAAAATCAAATAGGGTGGTATGGTATGAATTATCGTAAATCTTCGACCAAAGCAGAATGGATTCCAGCAAATACATCTTCCGTACATTTATACGCTGGAAACTCTCCCGAAAAAGGTTCGTGCAATGGATTTCCCGATACCGAATATAGCGCACAATACATCAATAAACACTTTGTTTTTAATGCCCAGACTCCCGAATCCAACAAAGCATGGATTCAAAAAACAATTCATTCGGAAACATTACTTTCTGCGCAAAACATAGATGCATACCCTGGATATTTTAATTCGATTTCGAACTCCAAAATGGCATTGTATAATCACAAACTCAAACCTATTGAACTACCTACTTACGACAGTACCGTAGCCATATCTGACATGTTACTACTTTACAATACACAAAAGCAGCAACCGATTTCTAATTCGCAATTTGATGTAGAGTCTTCCGAGCTTGTAGCGAGTTATTATATGACTAAGCCTATCAGTTTTAAAAAGTTTAACTCCATTTATTATTACAACAACTATTTTGTGGTTCAGGAAGATGATCAATGGAATATCCTGAGTTCAGAAGGAAAGCCCCTTTTAAAGTCTCTATTTAAATCTGCTGATGATGCTTTTCAGCAAATTAATACCTGGTCAAAATAAGTTGATTCTTCTGATTTATCGGCAGAAGCCCTCCACTCTATTCACCGTTAAAAAACCTAAATAATCGCATTCATTTTAGTACGGAAAAAGTTACCTTCGCCTGCAAATTTTCAGAGTTCATAAACTGGTTATTTCTCACTCATATTTAGAGGACTAACTTCAAAAATATCGCATCATGCAAAAAGCAAAAATTGTTTATACCAAAACAGACGAGGCTCCTGCTTTAGCCACACAATCTTTTCTACCTATTGTTAAAGCTTTTACTCAAAAATCGGGAATTGAATTTGAGACAAAAGATATTTCATTAGCGGCAAGAATTCTAGGTGTTTTTCCCGACCATTTAAACGATGATCAAAAAATTCCGGATGCATTAGCTGAATTAGGTGAAATGGTACTTCAACCGGATGCGAACATCATTAAACTTCCAAACATATCTGCTTCTGTTCCACAATTAGAAGCTGCGATTAAAGAATTGCAAGCTAAAGGTTACGCAGTTCCGGATTACCCGGCTGAAGCAAATACTGAGGAAGAAAAAGAAATTCAAGCGAGATATAACAAAGTAAAAGGTAGTGCGGTAAATCCGGTTTTACGTGAAGGTAATTCCGACAGACGTGCACCTAAAGCGGTTAAAGATTATGTTCGTAATCACCCGCACTCTATGGGGCAGTGGACAAAAGATTCTAAGTCTCATGTAGCTCATATGGCAGAAGGTGATTTTTATGGAAGCGAAAAATCTGTTGTAATTGAAGCGCCTACAGCTGTTAAAATTCAACATACGGATGCGCATGGCAACACAACCATTTTAAAAGAAAGCACGACACTTATTGAAGGTGAAATTATTGATGCTTCTGTAATGAACAGAAATAAACTAAGATCTTTCTTAGCGCAGGAAGTAGTAGATGCTAAAAATGAAGATGTACTGTTTTCAGTTCACCTGAAAGCAACTATGATGAAGGTTTCTGATCCAATTTTATTTGGTCATACGGTATCCGTTTTCTTCAAAGATGTATTCGAAAAACATGCGGATACATTTGCGCAATTAGGTGTAAACCCAAACAATGGATTGGGTGATTTATTCCAAAAAGTAAGCACTTTACCTGAGACTCAAAAAGCAGAGATCGAAGCAGATATGCAAAATGCATTTGCAAACGGCCCAGCTATGGCAATGGTAAACTCTGATAAAGGGATTACCAACCTACACGTTCCGAGTGATGTAATTATTGATGCATCTATGCCTGCAGCAATTCGTAACGCTGGCCAAATGTGGGGACCGGATGGAAAATCTAAGGACACTAAATTCATCATCCCGGATAGATGTTACGCTGGAATTTACCAGGAAACAATCGATTTCTGTAAAGAAAATGGAACTTTCGATCCACAAACAATGGGAAGCGTTTCCAACGTAGGTTTGATGGCCAAAAAAGCTGAAGAATACGGATCTCATGATAAGACTTTTGAAATTGCTGCCAACGGAACTGTTGAAGTAGTAGATGGAAATGGAAACGTTTTAATTTCTCATGAAGTGGAAACCGGAGATATCTGGAGAATGTGTCAAACCAAAGATGCGCCTATTCAAGACTGGGTAAAACTGGCTGTAAAACGTGCCAAAGCAACAGGAACTCCGGCTATCTTCTGGTTAGATGAAAACAGAGCTCACGATTCTAATTTGATTCAAAAAGTAAATACATATTTACCTCAACACGATACTGAAGGATTAGACATTCGTATCATGGCGCCAAAAGACGCGATCCGATTCTCAATGGAGCGTATCATTAAAGGGGAAGATACCGTTTCAGTTACGGGTAATGTATTAAGAGATTATTTAACTGATCTATTCCCTATTTTAGAGGTGGGAACCAGTGCAAAAATGTTATCTATCGTACCATTAATGAATGGCGGAGGATTATTTGAAACCGGAGCGGGTGGTTCTGCACCTAAACACGTAGATCAATTTGTTGAAGAAGGTCACCTACGTTGGGATTCTCTGGGAGAGTTCCTGGCACTTTCTGTTTCTTTAGAACACTTTAGTGAAGTTCACGGAAATGCAAAAGCGGCCGTATTAGGTGAAACCTTAGACGCTGCAACCGGTGTTTTGTTAAATCTGGATCAATCTCCTTCTCGTAAAGTGAACGAAATTGACAACCGTGGTAGCCATTTCTATTTGGCTATGCACTGGGCACAAGCATTAGCGAATCAAGATAAAGATGCTGAACTTAAAGCACAATTTGCTCCAATCGCTGAGCAAATGACTGCTCAGGAAACGACCATAATGAATGAACTAAACGGAGCACAAGGTAGTCCGGTAGACATCGATGGATACTACTTTGGTGATGATGCTTTAATTTCAAAAGCTATGCGTCCAAGTGCTACTTTAAATAGCATTTTAGAAACTGTTTAAGTTTAAATTTCTTTGAAAAGAAAAGCCATTCTCGTTTGAGGGTGGCTTTTTTTATATAAAACATTATGTTTGACCTTTAAAATCATTTAAATGAAATTCGAACTTTTCCCTACAACCAAAAGAAAATTCGTTCTTCATGATTCTCAAGAAGACACGATTGACAGATTAAGGAGAAGAACTGAAGAATCTTATATTCTAGCCTCTAAACGAACAGACAAATCTTTTATAGGAGATATACATAACAATCGATTTAGAATAATATCTTCTGTAATTGGAACTGGAGCTTTTTGCGTTCTAACTGGAGAAATAAATAATAACGAAGGATTCGTTCAGGTTAAAGTCCATATTGCATTTAAACTTCTTATTGGTATTCCCGTTTTAGTACTTATTATTCTGTCCCTGATTTCGCCACTTTTAGGATGGGAAGAGTCTCAAATGCCTAATATTGGGCTCCTGCTTTTGCTAGTCTTTTTTACTAGATATTTCTATGTTGGGGTTTCTTTTAAAGTACTCTCCAAACAAAGTTTAAATAGATTACGAGATGTACTAGACGTTGAATGGTTATATGACTAACGAATGTTTTATCTTTAATGCCTGTTATACCTTAGATTAAATCCTATATAATCAATGAAATCTATTTTTATTCTTTCTTTATCCCTATTCATTTTTATAGTCGCAAAAGCTCAAAATGATCCTTTAAAAAAATTGGAAACGACCATTGAGTATTACAAACAAATGCCGAATTATCTTTTTATACAAACTGACTCAAATGCTTATGATTACCAAGATTCTATTCTAGTCAGATTATCAGGAAATGACTCAGTAATTGTATTTATTCCTATCCTTACTACATATGGTTTCGTCAACTTATATGAAGTTACCAATAACAAAAGTGTATTGATACAAAAACAGGAAGGTGACTTCTCAGATTTTTTACGATTCACTTTATTAAAAAATGATTATAAGACCTATAAACTAGAATATACTGGATGTTTTTCTAACTCTTCCATACATATACAAATAATCAATTGATCACGAATTCTTTCATAAAAACTGTCTTTGTATACCATTTCATAGTAGGTCGCTCAATTACTTAGACTAAAAATTCCATTCAAACAAAACTTCCATGATAAATACCAGTTTGGAGCCAGCAACATGTCTTTGAGCAACTAAACTATCAAGTTTTATCACAACTTATCTCTCTCAACATCAATTTGAACCATCACTTTCATTCACTAACTCCAATTGTTTTTTGTAAGCTTTGATTCTGGCATCGGCATTGCTGTCCACAAACAAAATACACACCATCATCGCAATGGTGGTAATTGCAGCTGCTCGCCAAATTGGTTTATCCACAAAAACGATTAACAACGCTGCCGCCACAATAATGAAAGGAATGATTTTAAAAACAATGTTCCTATACTCTCCCATACTTTTTTCGGTACGTATGATCTCCGATTTCACAAAATCAGAGGCATCCTCATTGTAAGCGACTTCAAAACAGGGTACTCTGGATGAGTTGGCATATAAAATTCCAACGCCTACCATCAATAGCAAGATACCTGCAACTAAAGTTGGGTAAACAAATGCCTTTGCGACTTCCGTTTTTCCCAATTGCCAAAATCCTATAGTGGCTAATACAAACATAATCCCGAAGAGAATAAAGAATTTTGACGAAAAAACTTCGTCTTTGGCCTATTCTGTAGCTATTTTTAATATTTCCATGTCTTTTAATTTATCTAATTCTATTTTGATTATTATTTAAACTACTTGAGTTCTACCCAAAAGCTTTTTTCTGTATTCCTTAATCTCTTTGAGCCAATCAGGCATCCTGTAACTTTTTATTCAATCTATAAGTTCTTACTATTAAGTCAAAAAGTTCCTCAACACTACATTCCATTAACGCACTCGATATTAAAATACTTTTTTTATAGTTCCAGTTATGCAGCATAGACAGAAATCTTTTGAGAAAACTTTTTTTTTCTGTTTTGTATCCGTCCATTCTCAAAAACATCTCAATGCTTCTTTTCTTTAGTCTCTGAATTTTGGAAATATCAGTCCACCTAATTTTCCCTAATGACTCATATTTCGAATTATCTATCAGATAATCATCAGTAATTATAATCGCATATTTTCTTGGAAGAATTCTAAAAAAGGAATACAGAAGAGTCAAATAATACACTATTCCTGCTAGTCCGATAAACTGAATATACCAGATTTTAATAAATACATTTCTAACAAAAATTTCAGGATTAACGACAAAAAAAACTGAAACACAAAGCATCAAACTAAAAAAAAGTATACCTAATATAACTCGATTCTTTTTAAATTTAATTTCTTTATACACCTGGTTTATGTTCTTGTAAGAATTGTTATTTCAATTTTTAACGGATCACAATTAATCCCTAAAAATACACCTTTATGACCTCTTTATTCAAGCTCACATGATTTAAACATTAGCATTCGATATTATTTAATGTTCCTATGAAAAACATTAGTTTTAGTCTCACGTAAACCGACAATTATGAAGCAACAAATCACCAAAGAACTGTTAAAGTATAATGACGCATTTACCACAGAAGAAATAGAACTCGGACTTTCACTTTTTGAGGAAAAAGAATTTGAGGCCAACGAACTCATTTCAAAGGCTGGTGAAATCACAGAATATTTATTCTATGCGGATCGTTCTATTACCCGTTGTTATTATTCCGGAGAGGATGGTCAGGAACATACTTTATGGATGAAACCGGAGCAAACTTTTATATCTGAATACAAAAGTTTTGTCCATGAGGAAGCCTCTATGTTTTCGCTCCAATTTTATGAGAAAACCAAAGTGATGATGATTTCCAGAAAGAACCTAAAACGTTTGTACCGGGAATCTCAAAATTGGAGTTTGTTTGGTAACGCGTTGATGGAACATGTCCACATTACATTAATTGACGTTTTTGTAAATCTACTTGCAAATGATGCTACACGTAATTATCAATACATTGAATATATGTTCCCCAGATTTATTCAGGTAGCGCCTTTAAAAGACATTGCATCCATGCTTCAAATTTCTCCGGTGAGTCTTTCCAGAATTCGCGCAGGAAAACAACTGAAGAAGTAATTTCTTAACATATGTAAAGTGCGATTTTTAACGAGACACCTACTTTTGAATTTTAATTATTGAACAAAAAATGAAAAGACTCATCTTATTTTTCACATTCATCACAAGTATTTCAGTTATGGCTCAAAACGGAAAAGCGACCACTATTAAAAAAACTTTTAACCGCACGACTACCATTAGCCAAACCATTAATGCGGAACCAGCTATTATTTGGGCTTTATTGACCAATGCTTCAGATTATCCGAAATGGAATTCTACAGTTATTTCTATTGAAGGTGAAATTCAGGATGGAGAGAAAATCAGACTTAAAAGCACATTAGACTCCACACGTACTTTTAAACTTAAAGTCAAAGAATTTGTTCCAAATCAAAAACTTGTTTGGGGAGATGCAATGGGGCAAAGAACCTACACTTTGGAACAAAAGGATGGACAGGTTCTATTTACCATGACTGAAAAAATTGGAGGATTTATGTTTCCATTGTTTGCCAATAAAATTCCTTCTTTTGATGCATCTTTTGAGCAGTTCACACAAGACTTAAAGAAAAAAGCAGAGTCTTAATAAACTTCATTTACCAGACAAAAGATGAAAACCATCAACGTTAAAAAAGGAACGATTCTTCAACATGAAGGAGAAGTAAATGACAAAGTATATGAAGTGATTTCAGGATTATTAAGAAGCTATACCATTGATGAAAAAGGGAAAGAGCATATTTTCATGTTTGCACCTGAGGGATGGATTATTGCAGACTCTGTTCCGGTCAGTCAACCCTGTGAATTCTTTATTGAAGCGTTAGAAGATTCTACCATAAATGTGAGAGATAAAGAATTAAATACCGCAAGTGGAAATATTGAAGCTATCGCGAATCGCATGTTAGTCCTTCAAAAACGTATCATCATGTTGATGAGTTATTCAGGGCTACAACGCTATGAACATTTCATAAAAACATACCCCAGTTTAACGCAACGTGTATCCCAAAGAATGATTGCATCTTATCTGGGTGTCACTCCCGAAGCACTCAGTAAAGCCAAGGGTGATAAAATCCGCTCTTCGTCTTAATCCTTAATATTTATTAATGCACAGCTTTTAACCCCAAAATACTTTTGGCTTATTAATAATCAACAAATTAAGAAGTCATGAAAGCATATATGCTAGCATTTGTAAGAGTAAACGATTTGGACACTTTTAATAGAGAGTATATCGAAAAAGCAGTTCCAATTGTAGAACGTCATGGAGGAGTTACTGTGGCCGTAGATGAAAACCCAAGCACGATTGAAGGGGAAGTTCCTGGTGGTCGTGTGGTGATTGTAGAGTTTGATTCTAAACAAGCTGCTGAGGATTTTTATAATGATCCTGATTATCAACCTATCAAAAAATGGCGCCAACAGGTGAGTGAAAGTGATTCTGTCATTTTCGAAAAAGGATTTTAATCTGAAATCAATTTCATGAAAAGCCATTTCTTATTAGAAGTGGCTTTTTGTTTTACATAACCCTACTGTTACATATCTTTAGACGCAAATTCAACCAAGTGAATTATCAGGTTATTCCTCCCAATCAAAAACTCCAAAACTACATCAGTCATTTTTGGGTAGCTTCCTGGGATAATACTGTTCAAAAGCCAAACACCACCCACTATTCCATCGCCAGTAGTTTAACCGAGATCACTTTTGCTTTTGAAAGTTCAAATCAAAATGCGGAGCTTCTATTTTCGGTGATACAAGGTCATACCCATCTACCTGCTCAGTATCATGTAACGGGGTTTTATCATCTCATTGGTGTAGCCTTTTATTCATATGCTATTCCTCTGCTATTTAATATTCCTTCGTCAGACCTAAATCAAGAGTTTATCTCTCTGAATACATTTTTAGGTTCGGAAGGAGATTACCTAAATGATCAATTAGCTACAGCTGAAAGTACAGCGAAGCGAATTCAAATCTTATCTAATTACTTTGAAAACCGAATCAATCATCAGAAATTAAAAGATCCATTAATCGCCAATGCTATTAGTGAAATAAAAAAGCAGAATGGAGCGATAAAAATTGAATTATTAGCAGATCAACATCACCTTTCGCATAAACAATTCAATAGGCGATTTAAAGAGTTCTCTGGATTCAATCCTAAACTATATTCCAGGATTTTGCGCTTTGAATCTATGTTGAAGAGTTTCCCTGGTCATAAAACCCTCACCGAAGTCGCTTATGAAAATGGGTATTTCGATCAGTCCCATTTTATTCATGATTTTAAATCGTTTACGGGATTCAGTCCCCAAGACTTTTGGAAACTAAATCAATAGATGTCCATTTTTTACAATTCATCTAATCGGATACATTCTAATCTTGTATCCTCAGATGAATATATAAAAGATGAACGCAAAACAAATTTCAAAGGCCACAGGGAGCCTTATCCTTTTGGGCATGATAGCCGGTATTTTTAGTGTAGCACCGGCTATTGATTCAACCGATTATCTCACTCTCGGAGCAGCAAATTTCAACCAGGTGATCCTTGCTGCTATTTTTCAATTACTCATGTCATTAACATATATGGGGATCGCCATCCTACTATACCCTATCATTCGAGGTTTTAATACCCATCTGTCTCTTGGATTCTTAAGTTTTAGAATCATTGCCGTAACCTTATCCATTGTGGGGACGCTTCTTTTATTATCCACACTTATTTTGAGTCAAGATTTCACAGCTCAATTACCATCAACAAACATAGCTCGCTATGAAATCATCGGTCATTTACTAAAATCTATGAGAGACTATATTAATCATGTTTTTATGGTCGTTGTTTTATGTCTTGGAAACATATTTTTATACCTCACATTTATTAAATCCAAACTAATTCCCCGTTGGCTCTCTATTTTCGGAATCATCAGTTGCAGTTTATCCGTTTTAGCCAGTTTGCTCGTCTTATTTGGGAGAATGGATATTATAACTCCAGAGTATTTATTGCTAAATGCACCTACCGGAATTCAAGAACTCACTCTCGCATTCTGGTTAATTTTCAAAGGACTCAATTATTCAAAATAAAAAACACCCTCCTTAATAATTGAGGAGAGTAGGCTTTCCAAAATAGTATTTAAATGCCTTTACAATTTTGGCAGCTCTTTATTTAAATATTGGATATCATCAGTTTGATGACACTGAATTTATATAAGACTTCGGGCTCATTCCTGTTTTCTTTTTAAAGAGTTTACTAAAACTCTGACGCTGTTCAAATCCTAAATCATAAGCGATCTCACTTATTGAACCCGATGAATTTAATAGTAAGTTTTTTGCTCTTTCAATCAGGTAATAGTGAATATGATCAATTGCACTTTTACCCGTTTCCTGCTTTAATAAGTCTCCAAGATAATTTGATGACAAGTGTAATTGATCCGCACAATATTTAACCGATGGCAATCCATTCTGTTTTGCCTGATCTGACTCAAAATAATCGATTAGTATCTCTTCAAACTGGACCACAATACCTTTACTATGGTGACTACGAGTTATAAATTGTCGACCATAGTAACGATTACAATAATTAAGTAAAACTTCAATATTTGAAGCAATTAAATCGTGACTGTAATGATCGAGTTTACCACTAAACTCCTCATAAATTGTTTGAACCACAGAATAAATGGTATTTTTTTCATTGTCGGATAAATGAAGCGCCTCATTCATATTGTATGAAAAGAAAGTGTACTCCTTCATTTTAGCGTTTAACGGACTTGAGCGAATTAATTCCGGGTGAAAATACAATCCCCAGCCCTCCATAAAAGCTTCTTTTTCAATATCGGTTACAATACTCATCTGTTCGGGAGCCATACATAAAAGAGATGCCTCTGAAAAATCATAATCTTTTCGTCCATAAATAACCCCAGCTCCCTTGACTTTCTTTAGGGCAATAGAATAAAAACCAAAAATTTTGCGTGTACCACTTTTAATAGCGTTCAAATCAATTTTTGAAAAATCGATCAACGTTATTAAAGGATGTGTCGGTTTATCAGAATACCCATAAAACTCATGAAGTTTACCGACAGAATTTATTTTAACCGTTTCGCTCATACACTTTGTCTTTAGAATATCTAAATTACGATGTTTTCTTCAACACTTAGTTTACATCTCCAATTAGATATATTCAGTTATACGATCCTCCTTAATTTCTTAATAGGTAACAACTTTAAAATCTCACCACCTTAATTTTTGGATTAGGGCAGTGAGACTTTTTAATGAACTACGTTTTTTACCCTGCAAAATTTGGTTGACCATTTGAAGCCATTACTCCTCCATCTACAGGTAAAATTGCTCCATTGATAAAGCTTGCGTCTTCACTTAAAAGGAATGCGATTGGAGCAGCAATTTCCTCTGGTTTAGCAGCTCTACCTAATGGCATACGATTCTTGATTTTAGCCATCATTTCGTCACTCTCTGTTACAAATGAAGCCATATCCGTATCTGTCAAACTAGGGGCAACAGCGTTAATACGTATACCTTGCGCTCCTAATTCAAGGGCTAAAGAATGTGTGAAGTTCGTCACCGCCCCTTTAGATGCACAGTATGGACTAAAATTCCAATCTCCACGAACTCCAGACACTGAGGATACATTCACAATTGATCCCTTTACCTTCTTTAAATATTCGATAGACATGTTAATGGTATTAAAGACCCCTTCTACGTTTATTGCCATTACCTGTTTCCAGTCTTCAATTGATACATTACCGATAGGACCACCTGCAACTACTGCCGCATTATTAATAAGGCCATCCAAACGACCAAACTTTTCAAGGTGGGCGTTGATTAATCTATTGACGTCATCACGATTGGTCACGTCTCCTTGTACCGCAAGAGTTTGATTGGGTTTTGAGATGTCCGAAATAACTTCTTGAAGTTTGGCTTTTCTACGACCAAAAATGGTTACAGCCCAACCATCTTCTACGAGTCTTTTAGCTGTGGCAGCCCCCATTCCTGTACCTCCACCTGTAATAATTGCTGATTTCTTAATTTCAGTCATAATTTTCGTTTTGTTATTAAACATTTAAGTCAAATAGTTGATCTTTCACTACCATTCGATCCTCTTTAACTCACTGTGACAAAAGTAGATTGGGAGATATTGGGGCACGAAGCCATTTTACGGAATTGGGAAGTCATATTACAGATTACAATTAAAAATTGAATGTCATTTGAACAACCTGCGGTTTTAACCAGACTGGAGTCCATTATTTGGCTATAGATCCTTCTACACTCATATTTTTTGATTTTAAAACATTTATACAATATGAAATAATTCTGTTTTAAGTTAAGACATAAAAAAGCCCTCCCTCCCCAATGATTGGGGAGGGAGGGCTTTTTTTAATAGTATTTAAATGCATTTACAATTTTGGAAGCTCTTTATTTAAATATGGTGCTCCCTTCATATTTAATACACGCTCAATAGCTACCAGCTTTTCATTGATTGTTTGCAATTGCGCGATCATAGCTTTCAACTCTTCCTTCGCAATCGCATAGTCGTTTCTTTGAATCTGCGTGCTTTCATTTTGATTTGAATAACTACTCCAGGCTGCAAGCCCTACTCTATCCATAGTACTTGGCTCAATCTCAAATTGATGTTTCCCCAGGGTTTTGTCGCCATATAGTTTGATACTCATGGCTTGCAATTCTACTTCTAAATCATGTAATGATTTTAGCGCGCTCATATCACCATTGGTAGAAACTCTTGCTGCGCCTTTAGCAGCTTTTACTCGTTCGCTTACGTTTTTATAATACTGATTTACCCCATTTGCAGCTCTATCCAACGCATTTAAATCACGTTGGAAAGCAATTAGTTTAGCTGGATCTGTTTGTAAAGTATTTAAGTTTAAAACCGTTAATTCAAATGGATGATTTTCTACAAGAGTTGTCACCTCATCATTTACATTTAAAATCAAGCTTACAGAATAGTTTCCTGGAATAGCTAAATATGCCGAACCGGTTTTACTTAATGGTGAAGCAGAGTTATTCACATTAAACTCACTCCATTTACCATCCCACATCGCTGCTTGAACTCCAGCTTGCGCTACTTTTGTGAATCTTTTTACTTCCTGACCAGTTGCATCTTTAATCACAAAGATGAAATATGGAGCTTCTTCCACATCTTCTTTTCTTAACGCCTCTTTAGTTGGGTACACTACATCGGAACCATTTTTACGTGCTTCTGATTCTGCACTTTGTCTGGCTGCTTTTGACGTTTTAGGAACATCTTTTACAAAATAAGTAAAACGTGCCCCCATTGCCGGGTTTTTACCTACCCAGAAAGAAGCGCCTTGAAATCCCGTTCCCTGATATCCATATTTACTATCATAAATGAATGTCAAACCAGGTCTATTGTTAAAGAATACCGCGTCTTTACCTTTCGCTTCTGCGTTGATTTCTCTCAATGCAGAGTAATCATCCAACACCCAGAAACCACGTCCAAATGTGGCCAACACCAAATCATTTTGTTGTCTTTGAATATCGATATCACGTACCGCTACTGTTGGTAAACCACCTTTTAACGGCAACCAGTTAGCGCCACCATCTACAGTCACAAATACACCAAATTCAGTTCCAGCAAAAAGTAATTTTGGATCTTTATGATCTTCCGCAAGACTATATACAGAACCTCTCTCAGGTAATCCATTGGTCATTTTTACCCATGACTTTCCTTTATTTTCAGACTTATAAATGTATGGTTTGAAATCTCCACTTTTGTGATTATTAAATACCGCATACACCACATTTTCATCATGTAATGACGCCTTTACATCATTCACATAAGTCCGTTCCGGTACTTCTTTGATCCCTTCAATTTTTCGCCATTCTCCACCATCATTTTCAGTCACCTGAATTAATCCGTCATCTGTTCCGATGTAAATCAATCCTGCTTTTTTAGGTGACTCTGAAAGCGCCACGATGTTTCCGTAAATAGTTGTTGAGCGGTTTTTCATTACCACATCCACACTTGGTACGCTTCCCATGATTTTCATGGTATTACGATCTAATTGTCTGGTTAAATCCGGACTAATGGTTTGCCAGGTATTTCCGCGATCATCACTTTTAAATAGTTTGTTCGCTGCGAAGTATAATCTGGTTGCTTTATGTGGACTCACAATTAATGGAGCATCCCAGTTCCAACGATATGCTGGTTCATCTTTTCCAGGTTGTGGTTGGATTGGTACTTTTTGTCCTGAGGCTTTATCATATCTCACCAACCATCCGTATTGTGCCTGCGCATATACAATGTTTGGATTTTCAGGATCAGAAGCAGATTCAAATCCATCACCTTCATTGGTCACATACCAATCGTAGTTATCAATTCCTGATTTCTTTCTTGTACTTGAAGGACCTCCTAAACTAAAGTTATCTTGTGTTCCTCCATATACACCATAAAATGGTACATTGTTATCTGTAACCACTTTATAGAACTGCGTTACCGGTAAATTCGGGAAATATTGCCAGTTCTTTGCATTATCAAATGTCTCATACATTCCACCATCACACCCCATATAGTAATGATCTGTGTTTGTTGGATCAATCCACATGCAATGATTATCCACGTGCTTGTTTGTCTCTCCTAATTTTTTAATCGTCTTACCTCCATCATACGTTACATGTGCCCAGGTATCCATCATAAACACTTTGTTTACATCTACCGGGTCAGCATATAATTCCTGATAATAGTTTCCACTGGTCTTGTATTTATTTACTTTATTCCAGCTCTCTCCTCTATCCGTTGATTTGAAAAATCCACCTGCTTCATTTTCCGCTTCTACAATCGCGTATAAAATATCCGGATTTACTGGAGACACAACCATTCCGATTCTACCCATTTTTCCATTTGGTAATCCACTGGTCAATTTACGAAATGACTTCCCACCATCAGTACTTTTGTACATCGCAGAACCAGGTCCACCACCTACATAAGTCCATACTTTACGCATTCTTTGGTGCGCAGTTGCATAAATCACATCTGGGTTTCTAGGATCAAAATGCACCTCATTTACTCCTGTGTATGGATCGATTTCCAGGATCTTATTCCAGGTTTCTCCACCATCTTCAGTCTTGTATAGACCTCTATCTCCACCTTCACTCCAAAGTGGTCCATATGCAGCTACATAAACCACATTTGAATTTCTTGGGTCCACTTTAATCATTCCGATATGCTCTGAATTTTCTAATCCCATTTTTTTCCAGGATTTTCCACCATCACGAGAACGATATACACCATCACCATAAGCTACGGAACGCTGATTGTTATTTTCCCCGGTTCCTACCCAAACCGTATGTGGATTGTTAGGATCTAATGTTACACAACCAATAGAATATGAACCTTCTCCATCAAAAATCGGATTAAAGGTCACTCCGGCATTTTGGGTTTTCCATACACCTCCAGAAGCAGAAGCCACATAAAACTCCGATACATTTTCCGGATTTACGGCCATATCAATTAATCGACCGGAAGTTAAAGCCGGGCCAATCTCTCTAAACTTAAAAATCCCTAAATCTTCTTTAGCCACCTGAGCTAACAACATTTGAGGGATACATAAAATGGCCAGCGCCATTTGTATCATATATCTTGTTCTCATAATTTAATTTTGAAAGTCATCAAAAATAATGGAGATCAAAGCATTTACAAATGATATTTGTTACGGATGTTCGGATTAAATAATAAACAGTTTTATGGGTTTATAAGATTAAATCCAATAAATCATCTTTAGGTAAAAACTTCCCTCTGGATAGATTCGACAAGAGAATAATAGCAATATCCTGCTCCGGAATTCGAATAAAATAGGATCTGTAACCTCGCCACCAACCTAAATGGTAAATGATTCTAGGATAATTTTCTCGTTCTTTCACAATACGCCACCCCAAACCATAACTTCCATTTTTATAATTAAAATCAGACCTCGGAGCATACATATTTTGAATACTCGCAGAATCCAATATTTCTCCGGATTGTAAAGCCAAATGTAATTTGAGTAAATCTTCGGTACATGAATACACCCCCTTATCTCCGGTAACTCCATTCAAATAATAATCGGGAATGTGCCAACGTTTATTCTCACTTCCTATAGCCAGATTTGGAATACTACGCATATCCATATCACTATACACCTGAGTTTTTGTCATCCTTAATGGGGCAAATATTTTTTCATCTAACAAACTACCGAACTCACGTCCGGTAACCTTTTCCGCAATTGCTGCCAAAAGAAAATAATTGGTATTACAGTAATTAAACTTCTTGTTAACCGGATAATATGGCAATGGTTGTTTTACAATAAAACTATCCAGCAGGTTATCATTACAAATTGGAATATCCTGGTCTAGCCATAACGAATCAGTGATATACATATAATTGCTCAATCCCGATCTATGGCTTAGAAGCATTTCAACTGTAATTCCATCATAAGGGAAACGCTCCAAAATGTGCGATACGGTATCGGTTAAGTTTAATTTACCTTCTTCTACCAATTGCATAATGGCAATTGCTGTTATGGGTTTCGATCCTGACGCCAATTGAAAAACACAAGAATCATTCAAAGGTGTTTCCTCTATATAGTTACTCACCCCATAACTCGATTGGAACATTTTGCCTTCTTTATAAAACAAAACATTCCCATTAAAAACTCCGGCTCTGAGCTTAGATTGAAAATACTGATCAATCTGTTTTTTAATTATTGTGTCAAAACTTTTAAATACCGGCTCAATGAAAATTTTCTCTTCATCCGTATCTTGCATTTGTTTTTGAGTTGATTCACCAGAGCAAGCACTAATAAAAACAAATAAAACCAAGAATATCCCTGTCCAAAATTTCATGGCGGCAAAAGTAAAATCATTAATAAGCCCACAAAATTTGAGGTTAAAAATACCAGACTTCTTACCTTTACAGCCAATTTTTTAAGTCACCATTTGTGTCAAATAAACTTTTTAAACGGGACGTTTTAGGAAACCTCATCCTATTTAAGAGGATTCTCTTTATCGCTTTTGGCGCGGTAGCCAACACCAGATTTAAACACCTGTTTACAGTCAAGTTACACGGAACTGAAATCATCCGTCAACTACCGATGCGGAACGTTTTATTTGTTTCAAATCATCAAACGTATTTCGCAGATGTGACAATGATGCTCATCGCGATTTCTAGCGCTAAAAACGGTTTTAAAGATAAATTAGGTCCGCTTTATCACCTATTAAACGCCAACTTCAGAGTGTATTTCGTAGCGGCTAAAGAAACCATGAAGAAAAGTGCTTTAACCAAAGTAATGACCAGAGCTGGTGGTATTTTGGTCCAACGTACCTGGAAAAAAGAAGGAAAAGCGACCAACCTAAAAGTAGACACCACAGATTCTGATACCATCGGTGATGCGTTAACAGATGGATGGGTAATTACTTTTCCTCAAGGAACGACAACACCGTATGTAAGAGGTCGAAAAGGGACTGCACACATCATCAAAAAACATAAACCTGTAGTTATTCCTGTTGTCATTGATGGTTTTAGACGATCATTTGACAAGAAAGGGCTTTTAGTAAAGAAAAAAGGTTCTACAATCAGCATGACATTTAAACCCGCATTGAATATCAATTATGAAGATGATGTTGATACGATTTTACATCAGGTAATGTATTCAATTGAGCAAAGTGAGGAATTCTATCCTGAAAAATTAAAAAGGAAACTCAGAAACGGTACGGCAGAAAAAAAGCCTCAAGTCTGAAACAAGAGGCTTTCACATTAACCCGAACCCTCAGGTAATAACCCTTAGATTATTATCCAAGAAAAATATATGATACAAATATGCCGCATCTTTGGAATGCGAAATGTTGGATGCACGACATTTTTCGGTATAGACGGTTTTAAAGCCTAAAAGCTGATATTTCTATGACAAAAGGAGGTCGTTTGCTTATAAATCCGGGAAATATTCTTTCCCCAAAATTTCTTTTTGCTCCTGATTTAAATGTTCTAGAATTCCACTTTTCTCAATCGGGTAAGCCGAAAAAGTTCCAAATCCCTTTGCGATAAATTTATCTGCGCCCTGTAATTTGATATCTCCTTCTGCAATAATCAGACGATTCCCTTTTTGTATCACCTTCCCCTCACCAACTAAAATATCTCCAAGTCTGGCAGGAGCCAAATAGTTGATCTTAAACTCGACCGTGGAAACCAGCTTCCCATCTTCACAGGACATCGATAAAGAAGCTACTCCTAAAATAGCATCCATCATAGCAGAGAGTACACCTCCATGAATCGCAATTGGAGTAGCCAAATGCTTTTCCTGAACGGGCATAATGTATCTAATATGCCCAGGACCTATTACTTCCAGATCCAATTCATTCAGGGTTCCATACTTATTAATGCTGTTGTATAGTCGTAAAATCTTATGCATGCCGCCAAAATTAGAATTTTAGCTGTAATTCCTTCGGTATTTTTTGTTCGACTTATTATTCCGAATCACAAGGCTTTGACTACATTCGCGCTATGAGCGCACCCAAAAAAAGAAAAGATATTTCGCATATATTAATGCGATTGAATCCGAAGCAAAGAGCTGAACTCTTTGCATACATGGATACTTTTTTGAAAGATCAACGTAGAGAACGATTACATTCTGTACTAGACAATCGAACAAATCACTTTTGTGTGGCGATTGAAGATTTGTTTTATGAAAGAAACTCAGGTGCCATTATTAGAACCGCAGATGGCTATGGAATTCAAAATATCCATGTGATCGAACCACGCGACTCTTTCAAATCTAAGGTCACCAATATCATTTCCAAAGGAGCTGAAAAATGGGTCACTAAAACGCAACATGATGATGTAGATAATGGTGCCAAAATGTGCATTGATCATTTGCGTAGTCAAGGCTATCAAATTGTTGCAACATCTCCACATAAAGATGGACATACCATTCACGATTTCGATATTTCTAAGAAATCCGCATTCTTTTTAGGCGCTGAAAAAACAGGAATTTCGGATTTTGTGATGGAAGAAGCAGATACTTATATCAGTATGCCTATTTATGGGTTCACTGAAAGTTATAACGTATCAGTCGCCAATGCTATCTTACTTCATGAATTAATCAACCGATTACGTAAAAGTGATATCAATTGGAAATTATCAGAATCCGAAAGACAAGATTTATTATTAGATTGGACAATGAAGTCCATCGTAAGTTCTGATATGATCGCTGAAAAATTTATAGCAGATCAGGGTTGGGAATTAAACGATTAGAAAAAAGCCGCAATCTAAACCGATAGATCACGACTTTCACACCCCTACTATATGTTTACGATTTTTCCTTTAGGATACTTTACATCATATTCTATTCTCCAGGTCAAATGTTCACCCGGTTTAAGTACTTTTTTCCACTTTAATATTCCTGTTTCTTCATTGTAATCTGCGCCTGCCAGTTCTTCAACCGTTACTACAATTTCTTTTCTTTTTGAAACCGGAATTCGATCATAAATTTCTATCTCCACTTCACTCTTTCCATTATTTCGAGCTGTGATTTCATACACCTGTTTCTTCTTAACGCTCTTCACCGTCTTTTTCGTAGTTGATAATCCTGAAATCTTTTTCTGCTCCACTACCACACTTTGATCTCTCCCTAAAGAAACTTGTAATGTATCATCCAGCGTGTGAGTCAAAACAAAGGTTTTTCCCACATAAGTATTGTTATAAAACAAAGTCGCATTTCCAGGAATTAAATCATATGAACCCCAATCATAGATGGAAGCAGTCAGGAATGACTCTCGTTCTTTTCCCGGTACAGAATAATGATTAAAACTCGCTGGAATTGAGATTTGCTTTATAAAAACCTGTTTTGGGTTTTGATGACTAAAAATGGTGTAATTATTCTCAATATCATAGGTCGTATTCAAGGCATTGAACACCAATTCACCAGTAGCATACTTAGGTTGTGAAGGTGTATATGTTCTATAATAATTAGGTGGAATTGAAGAAACCCTCATTCCATCAATATAATAATAGTTTGCATCTGTTCTTGCTCCAATAGCTAGATACCCGGAACCTCCATCAGCAGAATATACACCCGCTGTATTTTTCGCTACGTCAGTAGCTGATCTAACCGCCATGTTTTGAAAATCCTCTTCTACATAAGTTCCATTTACCGATGTATTTCCTTTATCAATTAACTTATTATGATATTCCGTCAAAGAATAAGAGGAATAATAATCCAAATACCATGGGCGCACTTCCGGTTTTTGACTGGTCAAATTTGCTTTAGTGGTTGATAATTCCAACCTGACCTCATCCCATTTCACTCCGGTTTCCTGACTCACCAAAGCATTATAATCTACTTCAATTTCATCCTTCCCGGTTGTTGCTTTAATATTATAAATAGGAGTCCAACCCGCCATTGGTGTATAGAATCTACACTTCAATAATGCTTTGCTCTTGAACTCCGAATTGATCTCAACAATAACCCTCCCCACCTGTTCGAATTTGGATTGCTCAATTTTATCCAATTCAGACTTCAGTCTACGTTCCTGAATCATAGTAGAGTCTATTCTTTTCTGATTTCTTAATTTCAAAACACCAATATCTCGAAACCTTTCACGATAATAATTAGCCATTTCGTTTATTTCTGTAACACTAAATCCATGATCATTCGACAAACTATTATTGAGTAAAATCATTGCATACTCTTCATAAAGCGCTTCTTTTTCTTGTTTTAAGATAAATAACGCATCACTAACAATTTCTAAAGAATCTTCTATCAATTCCTGTGCTTTAGGTTTTGTTTTTTGGTAGGGAAAGAATAATTCAAACTTCATCGATAGAATTTCAAAATCTCCCAAACCACCTATTTGCAATGTTTGCACATCCACGGTCGTGGTTAAATTATCAATGATCAAAGTATTCAGTCCTTTTCTTAAATCCACCTGAGCGTTTCTGTGAATCACCGCTCCTTTGGGATAAACTGTAATTTTTGAGATTTCACTTTCTACAATGTTTTGACCTTCTTTGGCATAGAGTATTAGTGAGGTCATACAGATTAGAGTTAACAACATTTTTTTCATAGCAACACGATTAAGATTAATAATTACAGGGTATTTCAATGGGCACTTATATACACGTAGGATTCCATAGAAAAATTGGGTTATCGATTTTATGCCATAAAAAAGGGACTGAAATCAGTCCCTTTTTTTGATTATAACTAACAATCCTTACAGATTGATGCTAGCGCCTTTTGGATACTTGACCTCATAATTGAATCTCCAACTCATTCGTTCACCCGCAGGAATGGTTTTCGTCCATTTTAAAATACCGGTTTCTTTATCTAACTCCGCCCCTGCAATGTCTCCAATCGTAACTTCAATCTTATCGATTTTAGAGACAGGTACACGATCATAGATCACTATAGTGATCTCTTCTCTATTCGTGTTTTTTACAGCTAATTCATAAGTAAATGTCTTTTTAATATTGCTTCCAATCTTTTTATGCGAACACAAATCCTGCACCTTATCTCTGGTTAATTTTACTCCCTGATCTCTTCCCAAAGAAATCTGTAAGGTATCATCAGTTGTATTCGAATATATATACGATCTACCTACGTAAGTATTGTTATAAAACAGTGTTGCATTCCCTGGTACTAAATCATAAGAATCCCAATTCTCAATAGATGCCGTTAAGAAGGCTTCTTTTTCCATACTTGGCACAGAATAATGATTAAACATTGCTGGAATCTTTATGTTCTTAATAAATACCTGTTTCTGCGTATTATTACTCACCACAGTATACTTCTGATCAATCTTGTAAGAAGTATTCAATGCATTCATCAAAACACCTGCTCCCACAAAATTGGCATCCTTCCTTTTCTCTAGTTTTTTATATTGTCCATCATTATAATATACATTTCCAGCTTCTGGTGTAGCCTCCATATCCTCCTCTACTTCAACCTGAGCTGTCCCGTAAGACCAGGCATAGGTTCCCTGCGCTTTGGCTCCTTTCTGATAAAAGCTCAAATACCATGGATGTAATTCTGGTTTCTGATTATTGTAAGTAGGTCTTGAAGTCGATAGAACCAAGTCCACTTTGTTCCAATCCAATCCGGTATTCTGATATACCAATGCGTGATAATCTACATCAATATTCTCCTGATCTGATTTAGCTTTAATATTATACTTCGGTTGCCATCCAGCTAAATGTGTAAAATACGAAAAGTTAAATGTAGCAGATGTTAAAGTCTTACTAGAAGTCTCTACCAGAATGCGTCCTACTTTTTCATACTTATAATTATTCATACCAGCTAAAGTACCTGAGAGTCTATTCTCTTCTGCGATTACTTTGGTTCGTTCATTTTTATTTCTCAACTTTTCTTTACTGATCTCATTCAATCTCGATCTGTAATATTTTGCCATTGCATTTAACTGTTCTACAGATACACTAGAGTTTGCCCCTGAAATTTTTTGATTGGCTAAAATCATCTGTCTTTCCTGATCAAAAGCTTTGTCTTCAGCTTCTAAAAGATAGCGTTGATCTCTATACATTTTTAAAGAGTCTTCAATCAATTCGATTCCTTTTGGTTTCGTTGTTTGGTACGGATAGAAGTGTTCAAACTTCACGGATAGAATATCGAAGTTTCCTTTGCCTTCAACTTGTATGGTATTTGGATCAATGGATGCAGTTAACGCATCCAATACAATGGTATGTGTTCCTGTAGGAATCTTAACGTTTACTGTTCTGTTCACCATAGCTCCCACCGGATAAACGGTTACATTAGAAATCTTACTTTCTACTATCTTTTTTTCAGCAAATGCATGGGTAAACAAAAAGAATAAAAAACCAAAAATCAATGCCTTTTTCATACTCAGATTATATTTTAAGTTCGGTTAGCCAAAAAACATGCCGTTTCGAAAAAGCGCGATTTTCAGCTCTTATATCAAACTATAAAAATAGCATTTGACACTTCAAATAAAACGAGATTTATCCAGCTTTTAACGAAAAAAAACACCTTCATCACAAAAAATGGATACACCCTAATCAAAAGCTTTACTTTCGTACCAAATTGAAAAAACTATGTCAAAAAAACCACTAATTCTGGTTACCAACGATGATGGTGTTACAGCCAAAGGAATCAACTCACTTGTAGAAGTTGCAAAGAAATTTGGAGATGTTATTGTAGTTGCTCCAGACAAGCCTCAATCGGCTATGGGTCATGCAATCACCATCAATTCAATTTTACATGTAAATGAAGTTTCGGAAAATGGAAATGTCAAAACTTTAAGTACCAGTGGTACTCCAGTGGATTGTGTAAAATTAGCGGTAAATGAGATTCTGGATAGAAAACCGGATTTAGTAGTTAGCGGAATTAATCACGGTTCAAATGCATCTATCAATGTCATTTACTCAGGGACCATGTCTGCTGCAGTTGAAGCGTGTATTGAGGGCATTCCTGCGATAGGGTTCTCTTTGTTAGATTATAGCGCAGATGCCGATTTCACCGCTTCAAAACATTTTGCTGAACTTATTATTCCTCATGTTTTAAAAAATGGACTTCCTTCCGGAATCTGTTTAAATGTAAATATTCCGAAGCTACCTTTAAGCGAAGTGAAAGGTATCAAGGTATGTCATCAGGCCAATGCCAACTGGGAGGAAAAGTTTGATAAAAGAACCAATCCTAGTGGACATGTATATTACTGGTTGACTGGAGATTTTGTAAACTATGAAGTTGGAGATGACACGGATTTATGGGCCTTAGATCATGGATATGTGTCAATAGTTCCTACGCAATTTGATATGACTGCCCACAGTTCAATTAAGAATATGACAAAACTTTTTAATCATGTTGGAGAAAGATAAAATTTGGGTCGGCTTAGTCATTGGTACATTGCTTCCATTGGCAATTTATACCATCTTTATTTTGGGAATGGATATGGCCGATCGATATGTTTCTAGTGAAATCAGTGAAAAATTCCAATTGGTGCTTATTGCTGTCAACGCTATTGTAATGAGACAATTTATGATTAAACGTAATCAGGATAATATTGGAAAAGGAATTTTGATTGTGACCTTCCTGGGCGTCATGTTACATATGCTGTATTATTATACGGATATGTTTAAATATTTATAATTGATTTAATACCCATGAAATACTTTTTAATAGCAGGGGAAGCTTCCGGAGATTTACATGGAAGTAACCTCATCAAAACTCTAAAAAAAGAAGATCCGAATGCTGAGTTTATGGCCTGGGGTGGTGACTTAATGGAGCAATCCGGAGCTAAAATCTTGAAGCATTATAAAGATTTGGCATTCATGGGTTTTTTAGTTGTTCTTCAAAACATCAGAACAATTTTGAATAATGAAAAACTTTGTAAATCTCAGATTGCGGAGTTTCAACCCGATGCTGTGATCTTCATAGATTACCCGGGGTTCAATTTACGCATCGCGAAATGGGCCAAGAAAAACAATTTTAAAACACTTTACTATATCTCTCCTAAAGTGTGGGCATGGAAACAAAGTCGCGCATGGAAAATCAAAAAGACGATTGACAAAATGTTTGTCATTTTTCCATTTGAGGTTCCATTCTATAAAAACTACGATTATGATGTGGAGTTCATAGGTCATCCTCTTATGGATGCGATTGATCAATTCCAAAATGAGAGTCAATCATTTAAAGATTTCACAAAAGAAAATCAACTTGGAGATAAACCGATTGTAGCTATGTTACCTGGAAGTCGTAATGATGAAATTCGTCATATGCTACCCGTAATGTTAGAAACTGCTAAACAATTCCCGGAATATCAATTTGTCATTGCCGGAGCTCCTTCTCAAAAAACAGAATTTTATCATCATGTAGCTGGAACAACTGATTTACCTATTCTTTTTGGTAAGACGTATGATCTTTTGCATCATAGTACAGCCGGGTTAATCACCTCTGGTACCGCCACGTTAGAAGCAGCATTGTTCAATGTACCTCAAGTGGTTTGTTATAAGGGAAATTCTATTTCATATGAAATCGCAAAAAGACTCGTAAAAGTCAAATACATTTCATTGGTAAACCTGGTTTTAGATGCCGAGGTGGTTAAGGAGCTTATACAAGGGGATCTTACCGTTCAAAAAACATCTGCAGAACTAAAGTTAATCTTAAAGAATCCTGATTATCATACCAAAATGATGAACGAATATGTGGCGCTTCGAAAAGCACTTGGAAATCCTGGTGCTTCGGAAAGAACCGCAAAAATGATGTTAAAATATTTGCAATCTTAGAATGGATTTTTGAAAATATTATTTTTGGCATCATTTTCAGGTTTTTAGTCCCATATGACACAACGTTTCATCTTACTTTTTCTCTTCCTGAGTTCATTCTTTGCAATTGGTCAGCAAAGAGAACATCTCGTTTTAGGGCTGTTTTGGAATGAACGCCCGCAAACCATTATTGTTTCTGTACGTGGAGGTGAATACAAGTTAATTGCAGATGGCAAACTTGAAATTCCATTTGGAACCAGTGATATGTTCCATATCAGTACAGATGGTAAAAAAGTCAAAGTCAAAAACTTAAGTACAACTTTTGGTTCGTTTAACAAAGTAGAGATCATTGAAGTTAATGATACCAGTAGCTTAAATATCAAGTCCAGTAAACCCAAACTACCTAATCGGGTGTATGAAGATAATTTTAGAATCTATGCGTCAGAAAACAGACTTAAAATTCTAAACGATGCCAAACTAGCAAACTATGTTGCAGGAGTGGTTCAATGGGAATCCGGTAATGGAAATGATCTGGAATACTATAAAGTACAGGCCATCATCACCAGAACTTATGCGCTAAGAAATATCAACAAGTATGAATCGGAAGGATTCAATCTTTGTGACCGAGTAGATTCTCAGGTATATAAAGGCCGCACAAAAAACAAGGATATTCTGCGTGCAGTAAAAGAAACCAAAGATCTGGTTTTAGTGGATGATCATATGAACTTAATCTCAGCAGTTTTTCATTCTAATTCAGGTGGGCAAACGCATAATTCTGAAGAGGTTTGGACACGTAAAATGCCATACTTAAGATCAGTTGAGGATACCTTCAGTATCGGTCAACCCCATTATCTATGGGAGAAAAAAATTAGTATTGAAAAATGGCTGGGGACATTTGAAACAAAGTATCATGTAAACGTAAAAGACCCAAAAATTAGAGAATATCTTTTAAGCTACTGTCCAGTGAAACGTCAGAACTATTTTCTACCTAAAGACACCATCAAGTTGACTACCGTACGTTCCAGATTTGGACTACGTTCTACCGACTTCTGTGTTAAAACAGAAGGAGACAATGTAATCATCGAAGGAAAAGGTTTTGGTCATGGGGTCGGCTTATCTCAAGAGGGAGCTATGAAAATGGCTTTGATGGGGATTCCATTTGAAGACATTTTAATGTTCTATTACAAAGACGTCCATCTTGTTAATCTAAGCACAATGGACCTTTTAGAATCCGGGCAATAGACATCTAATTTCATATTCTATTTATTTTCATTAATTTAGAGTCATGTCTTGGCTCAATAAAGTACCCTTAATCCGGCTACTCATTCCTTTTTGCATAGGAATTATAGTATCGTTTTATTACCCTAATCAGGTATTTCCATTTTTGTATACCATCGTTGGTCTTTGGGGATTTCAAATCGTTTATCTATACTTTTCGAAACTTGGGACCCAATATAAAAGTAGATGGCATTTCGGCATATTTTGCATTTCCTTGTTTTTTGGAATAGGCTATTTTCTAGCCAACAGTAAAATTGAAAAATTCAATTCAGATCATTTCTCTCATCAACCTTCTGCCCAAATTCAATCCTATATAGGCCGCGTCATTTCCGAACCTGAAATCAAGGGCAAATCGATCAAAACCACTTTAGAAATCATCCAAATAAAAGATGATTATAATTGGATTCCGGCTTCTGGTAAATGTTTGGTTTACATTCAAAAAGATAGCTCAGTACATATTTCATTTGGAGACGTACTCTCCTTTAAATCCCACCCTCAAGAGATTGATCCTCCTCAAAACTTTAATGAGTTTGACTATAAAAGATATCTCGCACATCACTACATTTATCATCGAATTTATCTCCAATCGGATCAATTTACAACTTCACCCAACAATGATTTCTCCATAAGAGATCTATCAATTCTGATAAGAAATCAATTACTTCAGAATTATATAGATTTTGGTTTACAAAACGATGAACTGGCTTTAATCAGTGCTTTAACTTTAGGTAAAAAGGATACTCTCAGCACCGACATTAAGCAAGCATATTCCAGTGCAGGAGCGATGCATATTCTAGCTGTTTCCGGACTTCATGTAGGCATTATTCTTATGATAATACAGTTCTGTTTTTCCTGGCTAAAAAAACTCCAACATGGTTCTCATATTCTATCTATGTTATTAATACTTAGTGTTTGGGGCTACACATTCATTTCCGGATTATCTCCTTCAGTACTTAGAGCTGCGACCATGTTTTCTTTTCTAATTCTAGCACGACTACTAGATAAAAAGAGCAATGTCTATAACACGCTTGCGCTATCCGCCTTTGCCATTTTATGCATTCGACCTTATATGCTTTTGGAAGTAGGCTTTCAACTTTCATATTTAGCTGTAATCGGGATACTATATTTATATCCTTTCTTATATCAACTACTTACTTTTAGATACACTTTATTGGATAAAGCATGGAGCATTACCTGCGTCTCAATTTGTGCCCAAATCGCGACAGCACCTTTAGGAATTCTATACTTCCATCAATTCCCTTCTTACTTTTTGCTTTCGAATCTGGTCATCATTCCTGCTGGTTTTCTTTTAATCTCAATTGCGATCTGTTTTCAGTTATTTCACGGGATCCCTTTTATTTCATCTGTTCTATCTGAAATACTTTATCATAGTATTTCTATACTAAATCAATTTGTAGCCTTCATTCATGATCTTCCGAAGGCGCTCATTCAAGGGTTAGATATCTCTGTTTTAGAAACCTGGATCATTTATTTACTCACCATTTCAGTTATTATATGGTTCACTCAGTTTAAACCTAAATTCGTGATTTATACTTTGATTTTTCTATGCTGTATTACAATAACCCAAACCATAGAAAAATGGGAGCAACTACATCAAAATGAAATCACCTTCTATCATACAGGCAAACAATTTTCAATGGAGTTTAACTCGGGTTATCAAAACACATTTTACGGTTCGAGGAGGCTCACTAAAAATACAGAACAAATGCAATTTTTTGTTTTCCATCATTGGTGGTCTAAGGGGCTAAATATTTTTAATTCAAACATTAAAACACATCAATCTCCAGTGTATGAATTTGGAAACACCAGAATTCTCTATATTGATAAAAATCAGTTGTACTCACCCCAACAAATCAAAGCTTTTCAACCTCATCTCATTTATGTAAACACCAATAAGGAAGTAGAATTCCCAACAACTGGTCTAGAAACTACACCTAGCATCATTGCTGGCCCATTCGTAAAAAAATACACGAGGATTCAGCTACAAAAGGTCTGTAAGAAGAATAAATGGAAACTCTTTTCTTTAAGTGATGTCGGAGCAATCAAGATCAAATTAAATGAGCAACAAGAACCAGAATTATTTACCACCAAAAACCTCGCTAAATGAAAAAGTTTCATCCAAACGCACACCTTTTTCAGTATGTTTTAGAGTACATAATTCATTTACAGAATCATGTTCAAAGAAGATCATGTACTTATTATCTGCAACAGATTTTAAGAACTTCTCTTTTTCAGTCAGAGTCAGTAACGGACGTGTATCATATCCCATGACATATGGCAATGGAATATGTCCTGTTGATGGTAACAAATCAGCAGCAAATACAATCGTTTGGTCTTTGTATTTAATATGCGGAATCATCTGCGCATCCGTATGGCCATCCGCAAATAAAATATCAAATCCCAATTCTGAGTCTTTTAAAAAATCACCTTCAGATCTTTGAATAAAATTTAATTGTCCACTTTCCTGAATCGGTAAAATGTTTTCTTTTAAGAATGATGCTTTCTCTCTGGCATTAGGTTCAGTAGCCCATTTCCAATGCCTCTCATTGCTCCAGAACTTTGCATTTTTAAATGCAGGTAGAAGCATGGTCCTATCCTTATTCCAAACGACACTTCCTCCACAATGATCAAAATGTAAATGCGTAAGAAATACATCTGTAATATCATCTTTATGATATCCTAACCTCGCCAGATTTCCATCTAAAGAATCATCTCCATTTAAGTAATAATGGCTAAAGAATTTATCGTCTTGTTTATCCCCAATACCATTATCAATTAATATCAAACGATCACCATCTTCAATCAACATGGAACGCATCGCCCAGTTGCATAGATTATTCTCATCTGCCGGATTGGTTCGCTCCCACAGTTTCTTTGGAACTACCCCAAACATAGCGCCTCCGTCTAGTTTAAAATTCCCGGTATTTAATGGATAAATTCTCATATGATCATCTTTTAATTTAATCTGTACTCACCTCTTTTTACCAGGTGATATACTTTTCCTAAATAGGCTAAGAACTCCGTAAAAGTCTTTACTGCTTCTATCGTTTCCGGATATACATCCTGCTTTTTCATTTTCAAAGTCATCACTCCGTAAATTCCATTCAAAGCCAACTCAATTGGATTCAAAGTGGCTCCAGAAGATTTCTGAGAAATCTCTACTAAATGTGAATTTGCGGCATCATACTTGGATTTGTACTTGTCGTTGGTTTGATCACTAATCAGTCTGCTATGCAAATATGACAGCTCGCCTATAATATCAATCAACTCCTGAAGGTGACCTCTATCCTCGATATTATCCTGTTCCATTTTATGTACAATCTCTTTGTACCAGGACATTAGTTCTTTCTTCTCTTCATCCTTCAACCCGGAAGGGTCAATAATCGCAGACTTTATTAAGTCCAGATTTAATTGACATGAACGTATCACATCTTCGGTGTGGTACATATACAGCAAATATTCAATGATATTCTCAGAACGCTTTTTATCTGCTTCTAACATATTTATTCCGCTGATTTTTCAGTTGTATTTTGCTCAGCGTATTCCGCGTTTAAACCTTCCAATACCGCATTGGTAATATCTAAACTTTCATGCGCCCAACGTATAATTCCCAAATTAGAATTACTCAAAACCATTTCATAAGGTTTGTCTTCACAATACCTATCTAAAAACTCATTAATGGCGCGGTCAATGTCACGATTATAACTTTCTTCTAACTCATATAATTTACGCGCATATTCCTCTTGCTTCATTTGAAACTTATCTTGGGCTTCATACAAAGCTTTTTGTCTAACCTGTCCTTCGAACTGCGTTAAAGTACTCGCTTCTCTTTGGAACTTTTCCATATCTGCACGAAGTTTAGATTCCTTTTGACGCAATAAACCTTCATATTTTAATTTTTGGGCTGTAAGTTCATCTCTTAAGAATATTGCATACTCATACTGCCCCATAATCGTATCAGAATTGATCATTGCAACCACTCTCATCTTTTGTCCTTCTTCAACAACCGGCTTTTTTTCTTCAACAACAGGAGCTACTTCATTTGGCTTCGCCTCTTCTTTATTTGTCTCACAAGCCACCATCACAACAGACAGTAATCCAATCCCTACTAATGCTCTATATCCTCTAATTCTCATAATAATTCTTGACCTTAAAGTTTCTTGCGAGCAAATGTAAATGATCAAAATAAAAAAGCCCTCACCTTTCGATGAGAGCTTTAGGGGATTTTATACTTTTTTAATGTTCTACTACACTGGCATACTTTCTAGTATACCTTATCAAAAATCTCACTTACGATCTTAAAAAACCTTGGTTGATTCACGTGTGAAACGTCATCATCTGTAGGATATCCCCATCCTACAATTTTCAGCGGTTGACCATGCTCTGAGATGATCTCTAACTTCACTAAATGATGGGTACTTGAATCAATCAACACATAACGTTCTGTTTCAATATACCTATCCAGATCTGATTTTGATTCTTTGATCGCATCGGTTACCCGATACCCTTCTCCCAAATAAATCTCTTTAACATAATCAAATAAGAAATAAAATTCATCCAATTTAGTATCGATCGTTTGTCGAATACAAAAACTATTATCTTCATAATCAAAACGCATACTTTGTTCTTCCTCTTCCAGAAGCTGAGTATGTCTGATTTCTTCTAAAGTTTTTGTGATACCACCACCATATAACCAATTGGTATAACTAATTTGTTCTAAAGCAGTTCTTTCTAATGGGAGTCTCAAAACAGACTCTTCACCAAAGCGATTTAATCGCTCATCATCTCGACTCGAGAATATGGTTGTAAAAAAGTTTTCTATTTGTGCGATCATTTTGTAGTAGGTTTACCACAAATAAAAAGTGAATCGACAAAAGAGCAAAGTCAATGTGTTTAACCATAATTGCATTATTACATCCGGAATTAAATAAAAATTCAATTCCATAAAAAAAGGATATCTATGTTTAGATATCCTTCGTGCAATTACTATGGTTTATTTTTAATAAATAGAAATTATTGTTCCGCCAAACTCTTGTCGAATACCACCCGGATCTACCACATCGGCTTTCCAAATAAACATCTCACCGGAAGGTGCAATGGTACCATTCACTCTTCCATCAAATTGAACGTTAGGATCTGATGTTCTAAATACTTCTTTGTGATTTCTATCATACACCACTAATTCAAAGTTGTAGTACCCTGTGGTCAAAGACTTAGGGAACCACTGATCATTGGTGCCATCACTGTTGGGGCTGAAGCTATTTGGAGCTAATAAATTGTATTCTTTCTCATTGGTATATCGTTGGTAACTTGTCCAGAAACATCCGTACTTATTCATTACCCTCAACGATACTTCATAATCTTTTTGTTTGCGGAAAGTATGTGCGACACCTTCTGCGCGTACTTTATGTCCATCTCCCAGATCCCATGAATAATATTTCTCGCCACCTGTATTGGCCGAAAAATAAACCACCGGAATCGCACCACGCTCTATGTTTTCAATATAAGAGAATTGCGCATCAGGTTTCGGGTGTACCGTCACATGAGCAGATTTTGCATATTGATTTAAAGAAGGGATATAAGCTTTGATTTCATAATCACCATCTGTTAAATATGTATACTTCAATTCAGAGCCTTCAAACGTCTCTCCATTTCCAAGATGCCATATGATATCTTCGCTTTCTAAACCATCTAATGTTCCTGTTAACTCTACACCTGCACATATGGTTTCTTTAGCTAAAAGAACTTGAGGAACATCTACAGTTGATTTTTGATCCTCAGTGGATTCTTCAACCGCAATACTATTTTCTGTTTCTTCAGCAGTTTCAGTTACGCTTTCTTTTTCTTCAATTGGTTCCACTTCTTTTACAGTCGTAGACGCCAATGTTTTTTGTTTTGATGAACTGTCATCAGAACCTTTTACCTCATCATTCTGAATTTCTTCTTCTGTTTTAGGTGCTTCTATTTCATTTGAAATATCAATAGTTTCTTTTTCATCTTTCACTACTTGTTCGGTAGAGACTGATTTACTTTCAACTAATACTTCAGATTGTTGAGCTGCCTCAGGTGTTGTATCTTGATAAAAATATACACCCAAACCAATAACCATTACTGCTACAGCTGATAATCCCCATTTCACAGAAGAACTTTGGGCTCCACCACTTTGATTTAACTGGCGCTCCAATTTGTCCCATTGACTTGCGTCATACGGTACCTCGTGGTTCTCCGCAGCTTTTCGTAATTGCTCCTCGAATGGATTTAATTTATTTGACATTCTATTGTTCTTCTAATTTCACTAAGTTCTTTAAAAGGTTTCTCTTGGCTTTGGACAAATTTGATTTTGATGTCCCTACGCTAATTCCCAATATATCTGCAATTTCATTGTGCGAATAATCCTCAATGACATACATATTAAAAACCAGTCTATAAGCTGGTGACAGGTTTTGAATTTCGTTCATGACACGCTCAGTTTCATTTACCAGCGTTTTATTCCATGCCAACTCTTCATTTTCCTGTTCAGCCAACCAATCATAATCTGATGCATCAATAGAAACGAAAATCTTTTTTTGTTTACGTATATGATCTATCGCTGTATTCGATATGATTCGTCTAATCCAACCTTCAAAAGAACCTTCTCCATTATATCTTCCGATATTCGAAAATACTTTAATAAAACCTGCCTGCAAAACATCCTGCGCTTCATCCATATCAGAGATATAACGTCTGCACACACTACTCATCTTCCCAAAAAATCTTTCAAAAATTAGATTCTGAGCCCTTCTATCACCCTTTTTGCATCGAGCAATAATCTCATGTAAATCCTGAGATTTATTCTTCATTAACGTATTACTGTTATCTTAAACGTAAAGTTGTATGATGGTTGCTTCTTAATTATTGCGAACAAACATTTTTTTTTCGACACCCGATATATATTTCTTCTTTTTTTGATTTTTAGTAACAAAAAAAGACCGTTTTCACCTCCAATTTATCAGTCAAATAATACTTTTCTTGTATATGAAAAATGTACTTTTGCAGCTCTAAAATTTTAAAGTAATGGAACTTACAGCTTTGACAGCCATCACCCCAATTGACGGGCGTTATCAATCTAAAACTGAATCTCTTTCGAAATATTTCTCGGAGTGGGCTTTATTCAAATACAGAACACTTGTGGAGATTGAATATTTTATTGCATTGTGTGAAATTCCATTACCACAATTAGCGGATTTTGATTCGCAAAAATTTGAAGCGCTTAGAGATATTTATCGCAACTTTTCTCCAGATGATGCGCAGGCTATGAAAGACATCGAGAAAGTGACTAATCACGATGTTAAAGCTGTAGAGTATTTCATTAAAGAAAGATTCGATGAATTAGGAATTAGTCAATGGAAAGAGTTTATTCACTTCGGATTAACTTCTCAAGACATCAATAATACAGCTATTCCACTTTCAATGAAGGATAGTGTCATTGACAATATCGTTCCAGCTATTCAGGAAGTAAAAAGCAAATTGGTTCATTTCTCTCAGGAATGGTCTCAAATATCTATGTTGGCCAGAACGCATGGTCAACCAGCTTCTCCTACGCGTTTAGGAAAAGAAATTGAAGTATTTGTTTCTAGAATCGATGAGCAATTGGATATTTTAAATCAAATCAAATGGGCTGCAAAATTTGGTGGTGCAACAGGAAACTTTAACGCACACCATGTGGCTTATCCTGGTCAGGACTGGAAAGTATTTGGAGATTCGTTTTTAGATAAACATTTAGGGTTATATCGTTCGCATCCTACTACACAAATCGAGCATTATGACCACATGGCACACCTATTCGATACATGTAAAAGAATCAATACCATTTTAATCGATTTCAGTAGAGATATCTGGACTTATATCTCCATGGATTATTTCAAACAAAAGATTAAAGCCGGAGAAGTAGGTTCTTCTGCGATGCCGCATAAAGTAAATCCAATTGATTTTGAAAATGCCGAAGGAAACCTCGGAATTGCCAACGCCATTTTCGAACACTTAAGTGCCAAGTTACCGATTTCAAGATTACAACGTGATTTAACCGACTCTACAGTTCTTAGAAACGTAGGCGTTCCTTTTGGACATACTCTGATTGCTTTAAGTTCTTTGAATAAAGGTTTAGGTAAACTTTTATTAAATGAAGAAAAAATTGCAGCTGATTTGGAAAATAACTGGGCGGTTGTAGCAGAAGCGATTCAAACCGTATTACGTAGAGAGGGTGTTCCAAATCCTTACGAAATGTTAAAAGGTTTAACACGTACCAATAAGAAAATTGATGGTCAGGTAATGCAAGAATTTATTGAAAGTTTGGAAATCAGTTCTGAACTTAAAACTGAACTATCTCAAATCACACCTTCTAACTATACAGGTATTTAATGAGATACTGGTTTTCGTTTATCATATTTTTTGCTGTGGTCTTCACCGGATGTCAAGGTGAAGGCCAACAGCCCAATAAAAACACCTGTGGATACTTCAAAGTAGGTACTTTCAAATATGCCGGCAGTGAGGATGTCCGTGTAGAACGTACCAAAGACCGTCAAATAGAATATAATCTACATGGAGACGGTGGGTATATCTACACAGATTACTATCATATAGAATGGGTGGGAGATTGCGAATATTACCTCACTTTAGATAGTACGGATCACGCACATGATTTGAATTTCACCAAAGGTGATACGATGTGGGTAAAGATCAATGAAGTCTCACGCACCAGTTATTCCTTTACCGCAGTAAAAGGAAGCGAGACTTTTACAGGTGAATTGAAAAAGACGGATTCTTAAACCGTCTCTTCACTTTTTTCATAAAGCAACTGTACCATACCATCCGATAACCCAATCTTAGGCACATGTAAAATACTACTATCGGCCCATTTCATTACCGAATAATAAATTTCTGACGCTGGAACAATCACATCCGCTCGATCCGGATTTAATTGGAAACTTTTAATTCTTTGTTCATAGCTCATTTTAGACAATGTCTGTTTAATGGCTTTGAATTCATGATACAATACCGGCTGCGGATATGTCGCATTCATGAGTTTATATATCTTATTGATATTTCCTCCTGAACCTATCATTTCTACATGTTCCAAACCTTCAGTTTTTTTCTTCACCCATTCCTTCATCTCCTTCCATTTGTCTTTCGAAACCATATCGTTCATTAAACGAATTGTTCCAATCTTAAACGACTTGGAATCCAAAATTTTTTGTCCGGAAAGCACTGTAATTTCAGTACTACCTCCACCCACATCCACGTAGACATAATTGATATCCTTATAAACACTTTTCCTGAAATGTGCTTTGAATATAATCTCAGCTTCTACTTTTCCATCAATGATATTAATATCTAACCCGGTATTATTCTTGATAAATCGAATGATACCATCTCCATTCTGAGTTTCTCTCATAGCAGAAGTCGCTACGGCCATATAATCCTCCACCTCGTGAATATCCATGATGATTTTAAAGGCTTTCATACCTTCCAAAAACTTAGATACAGTAGACTTTTTTAGCTTATGCCCGGTAAATGCCTCTTGTCCTAAACGGATAGGTAAGCGGACTAAAGAAACCTTTTTAAAGTCGGTCTGATCTCCACTCTCCACTACCATCACAATTAATAATCGCATCGCATTTGAACCAATATCAATTGCCGCGAACTTTCGAATTCCAATCTGCGAACCTTTACTCATTATCTCTATTTACCTGACTCACTTTTTTCTTTTCCAATCGGGATATCTACTTTTAAGTATATTACCCTATTCTTATTGTTTAAATTCTCGGATTTGGTAATATCAATCATACCTTGATAATATTTCAACCCGATATTCATCCCAGTTCCTTTTCTCAATTTGTATCCAATTCCTCCAATAAGCCCCATATCAAATCGATTAAAAGAGCCCATATTATCGGCAGAACTCGTAACATCTACTCCATCGAAACTGTATTCGTAATTTAATCTGGCATTAATCATAATAGCCATCTGTGTCCCTCCTTCAATAAAAAAATGATTTTTTAATCTATACTTTAACATCAATGGAACATTGAAATACCCAAATGATTGACTATAGCTCCCAGAATCAAGATAGGCTTTGATATCAGGATATAAGCCCAGCACATCGTTTTTGGTTAGCTCAGCAGCCCCCTGGCTGGATTTAACCAGAACTCCGGTGTTCAACCAAAATTGATTTTTTAATTTGATATCAAAATAAAATCCCAGATGGAAATTGCTCGCATAGTTCTTTGATTCCATTCCGGTCATTTGAGAAAAGTTCACACCTCCATCCAAACCAAACTCTAACCCTTCAGAGTTTAATTTATCCCCAAAGATTATGGAAATCAAAATTTGTGATTGAGCAGAATAACCGGATAATAATAAAGTTAAAATGAATATCAGTTTTTTGGCCATACTCCGTTACTTGCTGTGTTCACAAATCTAACAAATTACATGTACTTTCATTTAACATTTATACGTTTGTCTTTATCATCTTTTACATATGAAAATTATATCCGTAGTTCCTTCGTTAACAGAATTATTATTTGATCTTGGTTTAGATGCTCATATTATTGGGGTTACCCGATTCTGTATTCATCCCGCAGAAAAGACCAGAAAAGTTACTAAAGTAGGCGGGACAAAATCTCTTAAGATTGACCGAATAATTGATCTTAAACCTGATCTGATCATTGCGAATAAAGAAGAGAATGCTCAAGCAGATATTGAAGAACTACAGAAACATTGTAATGTCTGGGTGACAGATATTTTCACTTTATCTGATGCATTGGATATGGTCTCCGAGCTTGGAATTAAAACGCATACAACGGATCAGGCACAAGCGCTAATTACTCAAATTAAAGCAGAATTCAAGAAATTATCTGCACAGGTCACTCCTTCGCAAAAAAAAGTAGCATATCTCATCTGGGACGAACCCATAATGCTTGCCGGAAGAAATACTTTCATCCATCACATGATAGAAGAATTGGGTTGGACAAATATGATCAAAGAGCCGGATTCCAGGTATCCCATGATGGAATCAAAACAACTAAAAGAACTCCAACCCGATTATATTCTGCTTTCTTCCGAACCGTATCCATTTAAAGAAAAGCACCTTCCCAAATTCAAAAGTGAATTTCCCAATTCTAAGATTATTTTAGTCGATGGTGAAATGTTTTCATGGTATGGTTCTCGAATGAAACTCGCTCCCTCTTATTTTATTGATTTATTGACAGAAGCTTCATCTGTATCATAAGCCTTCTTTGCTTTTCAATATGTAGATTTGCATATATGCGTAAAATAATTCTCCTATCCATTCTAGCCATGTTCATTAACTTTTGGCTTCCTGCTCAAAAAGTAGGTCTGGTTCTAAGCGGTGGAGGGACAGATGCTTTGGCGCATATCGGAGTGATTAAAGCATTGGAAGAGCATCATATCCCCATCGACTACATCACTGGAACTTCCATGGGGGCTATGATCGGAGCCTTATATGCTACGGGAGTACCTATTGATCATATTGAAAAGTATTTTGTATCCAGATATTTTTTAGACATCAGTACCGGAGATATCCCCAAACAGTTTCATTACTTCTATCCGCATCCGGATCCTTCGCCCAGTATGATTTCTTTGCGTTTCAAGAAGTCTCAAAAAGGCTATAGCATTCTACTGCCTTCGCAAGTAATCTCCTCTGAGGCCATGGATTTTGAAGCGGTTAAGTTCTTAGCTGAAGCTGAAAAACTTGCCAATTATAACTTCGATAGTTTGATGATTCCGTTTAGATGTGTTGCAGCAGATTTGGTGACCAAGGAACTTGTTGTGTTCAAAAACGGAAGTCTAACAGAAGCATTAAGAGCTTCTATGTCTTATCCGTTTTTTGTAAGACCTATAAAAATTAATGGACACTTGATGTACGATGGAGGAATCTATAATAATTTCCCTGTGGATATCATGTGTTCGGACTTTAAACCGGATTACATCATTGGTAGTAATGTTTCACAAAACGTGGACGCACCAGATGATGATGACTTGTTTAGCCAACTACAAAATATTTTAATTAAACCCACTGATTATAGCATCTATTGTAGCGAAGGAGAGCTTATTGAACCTGAAACCAATTTTGGTGTCTTTAATTTTTCCCATGCTCAGGAAGCTATTGATTCGGGTTATGTTGCAGCTCTAAGACATATAGAACATATCAAATTTCACGTGGCAACATTAAATGTAGATACAACCACCAGTAATATTGATTTATCCAACAAGTTCTATCATAAAAAGAATGATATTAATATTGGTGACATCACCTTTAAGGGCATCAATCAAAAACAAGCTACCTACGCAGGGTCTGCACTCCAACACAAAAAAAAGAAGCAAAAAGAGCTGGATTTAAAGACTTTTGAACGAAACTATTATCGTTTGTTTCAGGAGTCTTACATCGAAGATATACGGACGACAATGCATTACAATCCTACCACTCAAAAGTATGATGCACACGTAGAGATAGAACCAATTAAATCTTTAACACTTGATCTGGGCGGAAACATTGCTTCACGTCCTATTACTACCGGCTATGCAGGTTTTAGCTACAATAACCTTTCTACTTATGGTTTTAAATTTGGATTGAACACGCATTTTGGAAAAATGTATCAGGCTTTAAATATTTTTACGAGATTTGATATTCCTTCAAAACTTCCGTTTTATATCATGCCAAAATTCGTGACACATAAATGGAACTGGTTTGAAAGTAGACAATCCAATCTTTTTGTATCTGAAAAGCCCAATTATATTATTGAAGGTGAAACGTATGCCGGAGCCGAATTTGGTACCGCAATAGGAAATCATCTGAAACTAACCGGAGAAGTTGCTTATCTTCAAATGCAATCGGATTATTATCAAACCAGAAACTTCTCACCAACAGATACGACTGACTATACCTTATTTAATTCTATAAATAATAAGGTTACCATATCATCCAACTCACTTAATTTAAAGCAATACCCATACAGTGGTCGTAGTTTGGTTGCACAAGCCACTTACACCAGTGGAAACGAATTCTATCATCCGGGTTCAATAACACCCGGTAATGAAGAAGCCAGAACTTCTCACTCGTTTTTACAACTAAAACTGGATTACCAACAATACTTTAGAATCAACTCGAAACTTCGTGCGGGAATGACTCTTTCTGGAGCTTATTCGGGAATGACATTTTTTAAGAACTACACTTCAACCGTAATTCAATCTCCATCATTTAAACCAACACCGGATAGTAAAACTTTATTTTTGGAAAGTTTCCATGCCAATAAGTTTATTGGCGCTGGAGGGCAATTGGTTTTATTACCAGTAAAGAATTTTCAGATTCGGGCCGAAGCTTATATTTTCCAACCTTATCGGGCTTTTAAACGGGATCAGGATGGCCAGGTGGCGTTTGGGACTCCATTCGCAGATCGATTCTCTATTCTCTCTGCTGTGGCATCTTACCAAACACCTTTTGGACCGCTAAGTTTTTCTGCGAACTATTACTATAATGAACAAACCGTAAGTCCCGAAGATGAATTCCCTCTTACGTTACTGGTTAATTTCGGTTATATCATTTTCAACAAATCGGCTTACAAATAGTGATTAAGCCTGTGTTGTTGGGCCTCCAAAATTCATTGGAATAGAACCTCCACCTTGTGGTTCACCTTCTTTAATATGACCATGAATCTGCTCATATTTCTGGATATTATCCTGCAATGCAATTAACAATCTCTTTGCGTGTTGCGGAGTTAAAATAACTCTGGACTTCACTTTTGCTTTAGGTGCACCCGGCATAATTTGTACGAAATCCACAATAAACTCAGAAAGTGAATGGGTCAAAATAGCTAAATTAGAATATGTTCCTTCAGCCATCTCTTCACTTAGTTCAATGTTTAATTGTCCTGGTTTTGCGTCTTTTTCTTCCATCTTTAAATTTTTTAGTTTACAAAAAAGCCCCGATAAACGGGGCTTTTCTTGTGTTCAATAATTATTATAAATCAATAATATCCGGACTATCTGATTCTACCAATTGATTGAATTCTTGTTTAGAACCTACAACTAGTTTTTCATACTCATTTAATCCTGTTCCTGCTGGGATCAAGTGTCCAACGATAACGTTTTCTTTCAATCCTAACAAGTGATCTTCTTTACCTTTTACTGCTGCTTCATTCAACACTTTAGTAGTTTCCTGGAACGAAGCCGCAGAAATGAAACTTCCGGTTTGAAGTGATGCTCTGGTAATACCTTGAAGTACTGGTTTAGAAGTAGCAGGTAACGCTTCTCTATATTCAACCAATTTCTGATCATTTCTTTTCAGTCTAGAGTTTACATCACGCAGTTTTCTAGCAGAAACAATTTGACCTTCTTTTAATTCGTTAGAATCTCCAGCGTTTGTAATAACCATTCTTCCGTAGATCCAATCATTCTCAGCCTGGAAATCACTTTTGTTAATGATTTGCTTCTCTAAGAATTTAGTATCTCCAGCATCAACAACATCTACTTTACGCATCATTTGTCTAACGATCACCTCGAAGTGCTTATCATTAATTTTCACACCTTGTAGACGATATACCTCCTGAATTTCATTTACAATGTATTCCTGAACCGCTGTAGGTCCTTTAATCGATAAGATATCGCTTGGTGTAATCGCACCATCAGATAATGGCTGTCCAGCTTTTACCCAGTCATTTTCTTGAGCTAAGATGTGCTTAGATAATGAAACCAAGTACTTCTTCACTTCACCTGACTTAGATGTTACTATAATTTCCTGATTACCTCTTTTAATTTTACCAAAAGAAATGTAACCATCAATCTCTGAAACAACTGCTGGGTTTGATGGATTTCTAGCCTCAAATAACTCAGTTACACGAGGCAGACCACCTGTAATATCACTAGAACCACCCGCAGAACGAGGAATCTTAACTAAGATTTGTCCAGCTTTTACTTTATCTCCTTCATCAGTGATAATATGCGCTCCAACCGGTAAGTTGTATGAACGTAATTGATTTCCATCACCATCTGATACTTTGATTAATGGAACCATTTTACGATCCTTTCTCTCAATAATTACTTTTTCAGAGAAACCAGTTTGCTCATCTGATTCTTCTCGGTATGTACGACCTTCCTCAATATTTTGGAATCCGATCACACCATCAAATTCAGAAACGATTACTGCGTTATATGGATCCCAGGAACAAACTACCTCACCTTTCTTGATCTTCTTAGATTTAGTAATCAAAAGAATAGATCCGTAAGGAATGTTGTTTGACATCAATGTCATATTCGTAGTTGGATCGATGATTCTCATCTCTCCTGCACGACCAACAACAACATGCTCAGTTTCTCCTTCAGCATTTACATGTTCAACTGTTTTAACATCTTCTAAAACAAGTTTACCATCGAATTTAGCAATGTGACTAGATTCAGCCGCAATGTTACTCGCTGTACCCCCAACGTGGAATGTACGAAGTGTCAACTGTGTACCCGGCTCACCAATTGATTGTGCTGCCACAACCCCGACTGCTTCACCTTTCTGAACTCTCTTATTTGTTGCCAGGTTTGTTCCATAACATTTCGCACAAACTCCTCTAACAGTCTCACAAGTCAATACTGAACGTACTTCAACTGACTCAATACCGCTATCTTCGATTTGTTTTGCTACTTCTTCTGTTATTTCATCACCAGTTGCAAGAAGCATTTCATCACTTTCCGGATGGTATACATCGTGAACTGCTGTACGACCAACAATTCTATCTACCAAACTTTCAACGATGTCATCATTTTTCTTTAACGCTGATACATTCAATCCTCTTAAAGTACCACAATCTTCAGCAGAGATAATAACATCTTGAGATACATCAACAAGTCTTCTTGTCAAGTAACCCGCATCTGCCGTTTTCAATGCCGTATCCGCAAGACCTTTACGTGCACCGTGCGTTGAAATGAAGTACTCTAAAATGGATAGACCTTCCTTAAAGTTAGAAAGAATTGGATTCTCAATAATCGATCCTCCCTGCGCTCCCGATTTTTTCGGTTTCGCCATCAATCCCCTCATACCTGCTAACTGACGAATTTGCTCTTTCGATCCCCTTGCACCTGAGTGGAACATCATATAGATCGAGTTGAAACCTTGATTATCGTTCTCTAACGCATTCATCAAAATGTTTGTCAATTTTGAGTTGGTATGCGTCCAGATATCAATAATCTGGTTGTAACGCTCATTATTGGTAATTAAACCCATGTTATAGTTACCCATAATCTCCGCTACCTTCGCTTTCGCAGAATCTACTAAAGTTTCTTTTTCAGCTGGAATCATCACATCATTGATGTTAAAAGATAATCCACCTTTGAATGCCCAGTAGAAACCTAAGCTCTTAATATCATCCAGGAATCTTGCGGTTCTGGTAACCCCTGAAATCTTAATGATCTTACCGATAATATCTCGAAGAGATTTTTTCGTTAATACCTCATTAATGAATCCAACTTCTTCAGGAACGAATTCATTGAACATTACTCTACCACAAGTAGTCTCAATGATTTTTTCTACTCGCTCACCATTCTCAAGTACAGGAACTCTACACTTGATATTTGCATGAAGCTCTAATTTCTTCTCGTTGAATGCAATTTCCACTTCTTCTGGAGAGTAGAAAGTCATATCCTCACCGATAATCTTATGATCTCCTTCTGATCTTCTAGCTTTAGTAATGTAATACAGACCTAAAACCATATCCTGAGATGGTACCGTAATTGGCGCACCATTCGCAGGGTTCAAAATGTTGTGAGATCCTAACATCAATACCTGAGCTTCCAAAATTGCAGCGTTACCTAATGGTAAGTGAACTGCCATCTGGTCCCCATCAAAATCCGCGTTGAATGCCGAACATGCTAATGGGTGTAGTTGGATTGCTTTTCCTTCTACTAACTTAGGTTGGAATGCTTGAATACCTAAACGGTGAAGTGTAGGAGCCCTGTTCAGTAATACCGGATGACCTTTCAGTACATTTTCCAGGATATCCCAAACAACAGGTTCTTTTTTATCTACAATTTTCTTCGCTGATTTAACCGTCTTAACAATTCCACGCTCAATCAACTTACGAATAATAAACGGCTTGTAAAGCTCTGCTGCCATGTTCTTAGGAATACCACACTCGTGCATTTCCAAGTTTGGTCCAACAACAATTACCGAACGTGCTGAATAATCCACACGTTTACCCAATAAGTTCTGACGGAAACGACCTTGCTTACCTTTCAATGAATCTGAAAGTGATTTTAAAGCACGGTTAGAATCTGTTTTAACAGCACTTGATTTTCTTGAGTTATCCAATAACGAATCCACAGCTTCTTGAAGCATACGTTTCTCATTACGAAGGATTACCTCAGGAGCTTTAATTTCGATCAAACGTTTCAAACGGTTGTTACGAATAATCACTCTACGATATAAATCGTTCAAATCAGATGTTGCAAAACGACCACCATCAAGAGGTACCAATGGACGTAATTCCGGTGGAGTTACAGGAACCACTTTAATGATCATCCATTCCGGACGGTTTTCTAATCTTTGATTTGCATCTCTGAAACCTTCAACCACCTGAAGACGTTTTAACGCTTCCGCTTTACGTTGTTGAGATGTTTCAATATTTGCTTTATGACGTAACTCGTAAGATAGAGAATCCAAATCCAAATTACGTAACAAATCTTCCAGAGCCTCAGCCCCCATCTTAGCGATGAATTTGTTTGGATCTGTATCTTCTAAATACTGGTTATCCTGAGGAAGTCTGTCTAAAGCATCAAGATATTCTTCTTCACTTAAGAAATCAAGATAGTTTAAAGGTTCTCCATCATCATTAGTTGCCATACCTGCCTGGATTACCACATATTTTTCATAATAAATGATAGTATCCAATTTCTTAGAAGGTAGACCTAAAAGATAACCGATTTTGTTTGGTAATGATTTAAAGTACCAAATATGCGCGACAGGCACCACTAAAGCGATGTGCCCCATGCGCTCACGTCTTACTTTTTTCTCAGTAACTTCAACCCCACAACGGTCACAAACGATTCCTTTATAACGGATTCTTTTGTATTTACCACAGTGACATTCGTAATCTTTTACCGGTCCGAAAATACGCTCACAGAATAGTCCGTCACGTTCCGGTTTGTAAGTACGATAATTTATAGTTTCTGGTTTTAATACCTCACCACTAGATGCGTTACGGATCATCTCCGGACTCGCCAACGAAATGGTGATTTTACTAAAACTGCTTTGTTGTTTTGTATCTTTCTTAAAAGCCATAGCTTATGCTAATTTAAGTCCTTTAGTTCAACAATTAATTCATGGTGATGTTCAATCCTAATCCTCTCATTTCATGTAACAATACATTAAATGACTCTGGAATTCCAGGTTTAGGCATAGACTCACCTTTTACAATAGCTTCATAAGCTTTTGCACGGCCAATAACATCATCCGACTTGATCGTTAAGATCTCCTGTAAGATATGTGACGCACCGAATGCTTCAAGTGCCCATACCTCCATCTCACCAAATCTTTGACCACCCATTTGAGCTTTACCACCCAATGGTTGTTGTGTAATCAATGAGTATGGTCCAATAGATCTCGCATGCATCTTATCATCAACCAAGTGGTGAAGTTTCAACATATAGATAATTCCTACAGTTACCGGTTGGTCAAAGCGCTCACCGGTACCACCATCATATAAATATGTTCTACCGAAATCATTAATACCAGCTTTCTTAGTCCAAGATTCAATCTCAGCAACTGAAGCACCATCGAAAATTGGAGTCGCAAATTTGACACCTAATTTTCTACCGGCCCATCCAAGTACTGTTTCATAAATCTGACCCAAGTTCATACGAGATGGTACCCCTAGCGGATTCAATACAATATCTACCGGTGAACCGTCTTCCAGGTAAGGCATATCTTCCTGACGGACGATACGTGCTACGATACCTTTGTTACCGTGACGACCTGCCATCTTATCACCTACTTTCAACTTACGTTTCTTAGCTACGTAAATCTTCGCTAACTGAACAATACCTGCTGGTAACTCATCACCAATTGAAATTTGGAATTTCTCTCTTTTCCAAACTCCAAGAACATCGTTCACACGAGAATTAAAGTTTACGAATAAACGTTTAATTAATACGTTGGTATGATCACTTGTCGTCCATCCTGCAGGATTCAACTCATCATAATTAAGAGTCATTAGAAGTTTTAAAGTAAACTTCGTTCCTTTAGGAATGATTTCTTCACGGAAGTTATTAAATACACCTTGAGAAGTTTTTCCATTCACCAAAGCAAATAATTTCTCTGCGTGAATTCCTTTGATTTCTTCTACTTGTTTTCCGTATTTATAATCGATTTCCGCAATGATTTCCTTCTCGCTGTTTCTTTGTCTTCTGTCTTTGATTGCTCTTGAGAAAAGTTTCTTTCCAATCACAACTCCATCCATTGATGGACCTGCTTTTAAAGAAGAGTCTTTTACATCACCTGCTTTATCACCAAAGATCGCACGTAATAATTTTTCTTCCGGAGTTGGATCACTCTCACCTTTTGGAGTAATCTTACCAATTAAAATATCACCTGCTTTAATTCTTGAACCAATACGAACTAATCCGTTTTCATCAAGATTTTTTGTTGCTTCTTCACTTACGTTAGGAATATCAGCAGTCAACTCCTCTAAACCACGTTTAGTATCACGCACCTCTAAGCTGAATTCTTCTACGTGTAAAGAAGTAAAATAATCATCTCTTACTACTTTCTCTGAAATAACGATCGCATCCTCAAAGTTGTACCCTTTCCAAGGCATGAATGCTACGTTCAGATTACGTCCCAGTGCTAACTCACCTTGTTGGGTTGCATAACCTTCACACAATACCTGATCTTTCTCTACACGATCTCCAACTCTCACGATTGGCTTCAAGTTCACCATCGTATTTTGGTTGGTTTTCGCATACTTCACCAATTGGTAAGTTTTAGAAGGTCCTCTAAAGCTTACTGAACGGTCATCATCATTCTGATCGTACTTAATTGTTACTTCTAATGCATCCACATAAGTCACCACACCTGGTCCTTCTGCGTTGATCAATACACGAGAGTCACGCGCTACATCACCTTCTAATCCTGTTCCTACAATCGGAGCTTCCGGACGTAAAAGTGGAACTGCCTGACGCTGCATGTTCGATCCCATCAATGCACGGTTCGCATCATCATGCTCCAGGAATGGAATCAACGATGCTCCAATTGAAGTAATCTGGTTTGGAGCGACATCAATCAATCCGATTTCCTCTTTAGAGATAATTGGGAAGTCACCTTCGTAACGTGCAATTACCGCATCATTTGCGAATTCACCATCATCCTTAACCTGAGCAGTTGCCTGCGCAATGTTAATTCCATCTTCCTCCTCTGCTGATAAGTAAACCAGATCTTCAGAAGCGTAGCTTACTTTAGCATCTCTTACCTTACGGTATGGAGTTTCGATAAATCCAAGTTTATTCACTTTCGCATATGAACAAAGAGAAGAAATCAAACCAATGTTTGGTCCCTCAGGTGTTTCAATTGTACATAAACGTCCGTAGTGTGTATAGTGAACGTCACGTACCTCGAAACCTGCTCTTTCTCTAGATAAACCACCTGGTCCAAGGGCAGATAATCTACGCTTGTGTGTAATCTCAGATAATGGATTCGTTTGATCCATAAATTGAGATAACTGGTTGGTTCCAAAGAATGAATTGATTACTGCAGATAAAGTTTTTGCATTAATCAAATCAATAGGAGTAAATACTTCGTTATCACGTACGTTCATACGCTCACGAATTGTACGCGCCATACGTGCCAATCCCACACCAAATTGGTTGTGTAATTGCTCACCTACTGTACGTACACGTCTATTACTCAAGTGATCGATATCGTCAACATCTGTTTTAGAGTTTACCAACTCGATCAAATATTTTATAATTAAAATGATATCTTCCTTAGTAAGAACTCTACTGTCCTCACCAGTTTCAATCTTTAATTTCTTATTAATTCTAAAACGTCCTACTTCACCAAGGTCATATCTCTTATCAGAGAAGAACAATTTATCGATTACTCCACGAGCTGTCTCTTCATCTGGCGGCTCAGAGTTACGTAATACACGGTAAATATGTTCAACCGCCTCGATTTCAGTATTAGACGGGTCTTTTTGTAATGTATTGTAGATAAGCGTATAGTCTGTACTATTTACATCTTCTTTATGTAAAAGAATGGTCTTAGCACCAGAATCTAAAATCAAATCAACATGCTCGTTTTCCACGATAGTCTCACGATCAATAATGACCTCATTACGCTCAATAGATACTACTTCACCAGTATCTTCATCTACGAAATCCTCGAACCAGGTTTTTAAAACTCTTGCAGCTAAACGTCTTCCAATGATACGTTTTAAACCTGCTTTAGAAACCTTAACTTCATCAGCTAATCCGAAAATCTCTAAAATGTCTTTATCGCTTTCATAACCAATTGCTCTCAACAATGTAGTTACTGGAAGCTTTTTCTTTCTATCAATATACGCAAACATCACATTGTTGATGTCGGTAGCAAATTCAATCCAAGAACCTTTGAAAGGAATGATTCTCGCTGAATATAATTTTGTACCATTTGCGTGGTAGCTCTGTCCAAAGAATACCCCTGGAGATCTGTGTAACTGAGATACAATTACACGCTCGGCACCATTAATAATAAATGAACCACTTGGGGTCATGTAAGGAATGGTTCCTAGATAAACATCTTGAATAATAGTTTCAAAATCTTCGTGCTCTGGATCCGTACAATACAACTTAAGTTTCGCCTTTAGTGGTACACTATAAGTTAAACCTCTTTCAATAGTTTCCTTTATATCGTAACGAGGAGGATCAATGAAATAATCCAAAAATTCTAAAACGAAGTTGTTTCTTGAATCTGTAATTGGGAAGTTCTCGTTAAAAACTTTAAATAAGCCTTCTGTCTCCCTGCTATCAGCTGTAGTCTCCAGCTGGAAAAAATCTTGAAACGACTTTAATTGAATATCCAAGAAATCCGGATACTCCAATAAATTCTTCGCTGTTCCAAAATTTACCCTTTCCTGTTTTGCCAATTCTGCCATGTAAGTATGATCTTATTGAAGAACTAAAAAAATAAAACGTGTATAAACACGTAAGGGTTTAGACCCAAAATGGGTCTAAACCTCTAAATGTCACAAATGTGAATGATAATATTACTTAAGCTCAACTTCAGCTCCTGCTTCTTCTAGTTGAGTTTTAAGTGCTTCTGCTTCGTCTTTAGCTACGCCTTCTTTGATTGCTTTAGGAGCACCGTCAACGATTTCTTTAGCTTCTTTAAGTCCTAAACCAGTTAATTCTTTAACCGCTTTTACAACTTTAAGTTTTTGACCACCAGCAGCTTTCAAGATTACGTCAAATTCAGTTTTCTCTTCAGCAGCCTCTCCAGCTCCACCAGCAGGACCAGCAACAGCAACTGCAGCAGCAGCAGCAGGCTCAATTCCGTACTCGTCTTTTAGGATGTCAGCTAATTCACTAACTTCTTTTACTGTTAGGTTTACTAGTTGCTCAGCAAATGATTTTAAATCTGCCATTTTATTTAATTTTAATAATTGTTCTTAATTAAGATTCTTTTTCTGAAAGTGTTTTCACAAGTCCCGCAAGTGTTGACTTACCAGACTCTAATTGAGAAATAACTGTTTTCGCAGGTGATTGTAACAACATGATAACATCTCCAATAAGCTCGTCTTTAGATTTCAAGCTTACAAGTGCTTCAAGGTTTTCATCACCGATAAACACAGACTCCTCAACATAAGCAGCTTTGAGAATAGGTCGATCACTTTTCTTCCTAAACTCTTTGATTAACTTAGCTGGTGCATTTGATACTTCAGCAGTCATTAATGAGGTATACCCTTTTAACACTGAAGGAATATCTCCAAAGTCCTTATCAGAAACTTTTTCGATTGCCTTAGCTAAAAGTGTATTTTTTACAACTCGTAATTCAATGTTTTTATTGAAACAAGCTCTTCTCAAATCTGAAGTTAACTCAGCATCTAACTCCGCTGTATTCGCCACATAAATGTTCGAATTGTCTTGCAACAAAGTTACTAAGTCATCAATGACCTGATTTTTTTCTACTTTATTCATTTACTCAGGTTTTTCACATTAAACATTAAACCGTAGCAGCTTTAAGTTCTACCTTAATGCCTGGGCTCATTGTACTGGACATAGTGATGCTTTTCATATAAGCTCCTTTTGCCGCAGCTGGTTTTAGTTTGATCAACGTCTGTAACAACTCTTGAGCGTTCTCAACGATCTTTTCCTTATCAAAAGATACTTTACCGATAGCCGCATGAATAATTCCGTATTTATCTACACGGAAATCAATCTTACCAGCTTTTACGTCCTTCACAGCTTTACCAATTTCCATAGTAACTGTTCCAGTCTTAGGGTTCGGCATTAATCCTCTTGGTCCTAAAATACGACCTAAAGCACCAACTTTACCCATAACCGATGGCATTGTGATGATCACATCCACGTCAGTCCATCCGCCTTTTATCTTATTGATATACTCATCAAGTCCTACGTAATCAGCACCGTTATCCTTTGCTTCTTGCTCTTTATCAGGAGTACATAAAACAAGTACTTTTACATCCTTTCCTGTTCCGTGAGGAAGAGAAACCGTACCTCTAACCATTTGGTTAGCTTTACGAGGATCTACATTCAAACGAACAGCCAAGTCAACAGACTCATCGAATTTCGCAGTACTTAATTCTTTTACTAAACCTGAAGCATCATTCAAAGAATATTGATTTTGAGCATCATACTTTGATAGAACTTCTTTTCTTTTTTTAGAAATTTTAGCCATTTTTATACCATTTAAAAATTACCAGGAATTATTTTACAACAATTCCCATACTTCTAGCTGTACCCGCTACCATAGACATAGCCGATTCAACTGTGAAACAATTTAGATCAGGCATTTTATCAGTTGCAATGGCTCTGATTTGATCTTGAGAAACGGTAGCTACCTTACGTCTGTTAGGCTCCGGAGAACCAGACTTCAATTTAGCAGCCTCTTTGAGTTGAACAGCAACAGGTGGAGTTTTTACAACAAACTCAAACGATTTGTCAGCAAAAACCGTAATTACTACCGGTAAAACTTTACCAGCTTTATCTTGTGTACGGGCGTTGAACTGCTTACAGAATTCCATAATGTTCACACCTTTAGCACCTAAAGCAGGACCTACCGGAGGTGACGGATTTGCCGCACCACCTTTCACTTGTAGCTTAATAAGCGCACTTATTTCCTTTGCCATTTTTACTCAAGTTATACATGGGTTTCCGAGGGAAGCATTATAGTCTCTTTCACCCAATATTTTTATTAATTACTTACTTATTCTTTTTCTACTTGTAGATACCCCAACTCTAATGGTGTTTTTCTACCGAAAATCTTCACCATTACTTTCAACTTCTTCTTCTCTTCATTTACTTCTTCGATAATTCCAGAGAAGCTATTGAAAGGTCCATCAATAACCTTAACAGTCTCACCAACGATATAAGGAATTTCTACTCCTTCATCTGCGTCTGCTAATTCATCTACTTTTCCTAAAATTCTATTCACTTCAGCTTCACGCATTGCTAAAGGCTCACCACCTTTAGTTCCACTTAAAAAGCCAATCACATTTGGAACACTAGTTAAAACGTGAGGCACCTCTCCAACAAGAGCTGCTTCTACCATAATGTATCCAGGAAAAAAGTTTCTTTCTTTTAGGATCTTCTTACCATTTCTGATTTGGTAAACCTTTTCTTTCGGGATTAAAACCTGAGAAACGTAATCACCCATCTTAAGACGATTGATTTCCATTTCAATGTAATCTCTTACCTTGCTTTCTTTACCACTGACAGCGCGAACCACATACCAGCGTTTTTTTATCTCTTTGCTTTCAGCCACAGCAACTTGTTTTTGCAGGTTATTAATAAACCGTATCGTAAATAAGCTTCATTACCTGACCAAAACTAGCATCTAAAAGATACACAATACCAGCCATAATAAATGATGCCACTAACACCAATACAGAACTTCCTTGAAGCTCTTTTAATGTTGGCCAACTCACTTTATAACGAAGTTCGTTATAAGAGTCCGCGATATAACTTTTCAATTTATTCATGGACAAAATTTTGCACGGGTGGAGAGACTCGAACTCCCAACCAATGGTTTTGGAGACCACTACTCTGCCAATTGAGCTACACCCGTTTATTTAAACAGAAAGGTATCCGTCATTTGACGGACACCTTTTTGCTGTTTTTCTTTATTTAAAGACCTAGAATTACTCTATGATCTCAGTAATTTGACCAGCACCTACTGTACGACCTCCTTCACGGATAGCGAATTTAAGACCTAAGTTGATTGCTACTGGGTTGATCAACTCAACTGTAATAGTTAAGTTATCACCAGGCATTACCATCTCACGACCTTCTTCTAATTGGATCTCTCCAGTTACGTCAGTAGTACGGATGTAGAACTGAGGACGGTACTTGTTATGGAAAGGAGTGTGACGACCACCTTCTTCTTTCTTCAAGATATAAACCTCAGCTTTGAATTTTGTATGAGGAGTGATTGTACCAGTTCTAGCGATCACCATTCCTCTTTTGATTTTATCTTTATCGACACCTCTTAAAAGTAGACCAACGTTATCACCAGCCTCACCTCTATCAAGAATCTTACGGAACATCTCAACACCTGTAATTACAGATTTCATTTTGTCTGCTCCCATACCTAACAACTCAACCTCATCACCAGTGTTAATTACACCAGACTCGATTCTACCAGTTGCAACAGTACCACGACCAGTAATTGAGAATACATCCTCAACAGGCATCAAGAATTCTTTATCTACATCACGAGGAGGTAGTGGAATGTGGTTATCCACAGCTTCCATCAATTCGTTGATTTTACCAACCCATTTATCATCTCCTTCTAATCCACCTAAAGCAGAACCTTGGATAACTGGTAAGTCGTCTCCATCATACTCATAGAAAGATAACAACTCACGAACTTCCATTTCTACTAACTCTAACAACTCCTCATCATCAACTAAGTCAACCTTGTTCATGAAAACAACAATTGCAGGTACGTTTACCTGACGAGCTAATAGGATATGCTCACGAGTTTGTGGCATTGGTCCGTCTGTAGAAGCTACAACTAAGATTGCACCGTCCATTTGAGCGGCACCAGTAATCATATTTTTTACGTAATCCGCGTGACCAGGACAATCAACGTGAGCGTAGTGACGATTTGCAGTCTCATACTCAATGTGCGAAGTATTAATTGTAATACCTCTTTCTTTTTCTTCTGGAGCATTATCGATCGTGTCGAAATCTCTTTTTTCCGCCAATCCTTGATCAGATAACACTTTCGCGATTGCTGCGGTCAAGGTAGTTTTTCCATGATCCACGTGCCCGATAGTACCGATGTTTACGTGTGGTTTCGACCGGTCAAACATTTCTTTAGCCATAGCTATAAGTTTTAATTTACGTTTCTATTTATTTACAATATTTTCACTTTCAATTAGAGCCTATGCGGGGATTTGAACCCCGGACCTCTTCCTTACCAAGGAAGTGCTCTACCCCTGAGCTACATCGGCAATAGATTCATCTTTCACAAAAGCAACTCCCGTACGGGGCTTTTTCATTTATTTTATTTCGAGCGGAAGACGAGATTCGAACTCGCGACCCTCAGCTTGGAAGGCTGATGCTCTACCAACTGAGCTACTTCCGCGTTAAAATAAAATTAATGTGGGGGGAGCAGGATTCGAACCTGCGAAGGTAAAAACCAACAGATTTACAGTCTGTCCTCGTTGGCCGCTTGAGTATCCCCCCAAATCTTTCAATACTTAAAAGAACCCACACCAGATACTGGTGAATTTTGTTTAGATTTTCAACCTTGAAACATCTAAAAAAATGAGCCGATGAAGGGACTCGAACCCCCGACCTGCTGATTACAAATCAGCTGCTCTAGCCAGCTGAGCTACATCGGCAAACTTTCTCCAAATTCAGTTCAGATTTTCTTTTCTTAAAACCCTCCTTGAAAAAGGAATGCAAATGTAGAAAAGAAATACGTTTCTCCAAACACAATTTGATACTTTTTTTTGAAAGTTTTTTTATCCCTTAAAAACCAGCGTTTAACGCTCAGCTAATTTCTCTTTTAATTTTTTAACTTGTCTTCTTAGAGCCTCTACTGCCTCATCAGCCGCTTCTTCAAAGCTTGAAGATTTTTTACTAGCAAAAAGATCGTTTCCAGGAACCGTTAATTTTATTTCAACAAGTTTATTCTCTCTGTTTTCCGACTTTTCTAATCTCAAGAAAACATCTCCTGAAACAATTCTATCAAAATAAGTGTCCAATTTATCTGCTTTATTTTGAATAATATCTAATAATTTTTGATCTGCATCGAAATGAATAGACTGAATGTTTAATTTCATAAATTAATCCTCCGAAATTTTACGCTCTGGGATGAGCTTGGTTATAAATTGTTTTTAGTTTCTCAAAAGAATTATGTGTATAGACCTGTGTAGCGGATAAATTCGCATGACCTAATAATTCTTTTATTGTATTTAAGTCTGCCCCATTATTTAACATATGAGTTGCAAACGTATGCCTCAAGACGTGAGGACTTTTTTTATTAATTGTAGATATAATTCCCAAATACTTATTTACCACTCCATAAATTAGTTTAGGATAAGCCGATTTACCACGTGCAGTAATGAATAAACTATCTGAGGTTGATACCTGCTTATTTCTAATATCTATGTATTTGGTGAGTAATTGATCTAATTCTGTTGTTATAGGAACAAACCTCTCCTTATTCCTTTTCCCCAATACCTTCACAAAGGTATTCCTATTCTGCACATCCGATACTTTTAAAGATAGCATTTCAGATACACGAACTCCAGTTTGATACAAAAACTCCATTATAGTTTGATCTCGCACTCCTTCAAAATCATCTGAGAACATTTCCTGATTCATCAATTTATCCATAGATACTTGATCTACAAATTCAGGGAGCCTTTTCTTCATTTTAGGAGCGATCACTTTGACTGTTGGATCGACATCTGAGATTTCAGACAAAAGAATAAACCTGTAATAGGTTTTTAATGTGGAAAGTTTACGGTTAACAGAATTATTACTTACTCCACTCTCTAGCAAATGCACCAACCAATTCCGAATCATTCTATGAGAGATCTCCTGAATAGAACTTATTTCGTAGTAGGATTCAAGAAAATTAAAAAATTGATTCAAATCATTAGTATAGGCTAACACGGTATGATTTGAGAACCGCTTTTCTGACTCTAAATAATTTTGGAATTCGCTTATATGCATAAAAAGAAAACGCAATGCTAGAGTATAAAATTAAAAAATCCCGCGACAAATCGCAGGATTTTTTAACTAATATTATCGAATAATCTAATTAATCTAGATTGTTCAAATATTGCTCGCGGTAGATCGCGCGAAGTTTCTCTTCTCTTCTTCTTACCGTAGGCTTAATATATTTTTTTCTCGCACGCATCTCTTTCATCACACCAGTGCGCTCGAATTTTTTCTTGAATTTTTTTAGAGCTCTTTCTATTGGCTCTCCGTCTTTTACAGGTACAATTAACATTCTTAATCTTTTTTAAGGGCGGCAAAGGTAATGCGATTATCCTTTAAACCAAATATTATTTAATTATTTGTCGAGAAATTACAAGTTTTTGAATTTCAGAGGTTCCTTCTCCGATTGTACATAACTTACTATCTCTATAAAACTTCTCCACCGGATAGTCTTTGGTATAGCCATATCCACCGAAAATTTGCACCGCTTCATTTGAAACTTTTACTGCAATTTCAGAAGAATATAACTTTGCCATTGCGCCTTCTTTTGTAATTACTTCTCCTCTATTCTTTTTATCCGCGGCATTCATCGTTAATAAATGTGCTGCTTCAATTTGCGTAGCCATATCTGCTAACTTAAAAGAAATCGCCTGAAATGCTGAAATTGGCTTACCAAACTGCTCTCTTTCTTTTGAATATTGTAATGCCGCTTCATAAGCACCCATTGCGATACCTACTCCAAGAGAAGCAATAGAAATTCTACCTCCATCTAAAACTTTTAATGCTTGCTTAAATCCATCTCCAACTTCTCCCAAAATTTGATCTTTATGTACGCGACAGTTATCAAAGAATAATGCTGTTGTCTCAGATGCACGCATTCCCAGCTTATTCTCTTTTTTACCACCTTCGAATCCTTTGGTTCCTTTTTCGATAATAAAAGCAGTAGTACTATTTGACGCTCCTTTCTCTCCAGTTCTTACGATAACCACAGCTACATCTCCGGTGATCCCATGTGTAATAAAGTTCTTAGCACCATTAATCACCCAATAATCACCATCTTGAACAGCTACAGTGGCCATACCTCCAGCATCTGAACCTGTCCCTTGCTCAGTCAATCCCCAGGCACCAATATGCTCAGCCGTAGCTAACTTGGGTAAATACTTTTTCTTTTGTTCTTCATTACCAAATTGTAGAATATGCCCTGTACATAATGAGTTATGTGCAGCCATTGACAAACCTATAGAACCATCTACTTTTGATAATTCTTCAATTGCAGTCACGTATTCTTGATATCCAAATCCTGAGCCTCCATATTCAGTGGGCACTAATACACCCATTAAACCTAACTCACCTAATTTTTTAAATAAAGAAACCGGAAAAATTTGTTCCTCATCCCATTTCATCATATTAGGTTTTATCTCTTTTTCTGCAAAATCACGCACCATTTGTGCGATCATCTGCTGATTCTCAGTTTGTTCGAAATTCATGTTTATTCGTAATTGAAATTATCCTTGCTATAATTCTAAGTATGGTACAAGTTTACTATATAATTCTTCATTGAGCAACCCATTTTTGACGAGGTCATGTGCTGATTTATACTTCTTATGAAAATCGCGAAAATCCTGAATCCGAATTGCCATATTCCACGTGATGTACGGATGTTTTACCATCCTAACAGCTGAATCAGAGTTTAAATGCAGTTTCCTAATCAAATTAGTATCAACGGTAACCTGATCCAGAATACTCACCACCGTTTCTTCTCTCATTCGTTCAATTTCAAACAATTGATGCACTCCATAAAAACCGCCCAATTGATCTCTATACTTTACAATTCTTGTTGCATAATAACTACCTATACCCTTTAACTTTTTAAGCGCTGTAGTATCCGCACTATTTAATTCTACCAAAATCTCTATTCTTTTTTGTACCACCTTATCTGAATCTTGTTTTAAGTTGAAAGATGGCTTTTCTTTTTTTTCAGCGTGAACTATTTTAAGAAATGGTTCTATTTGCACATATTTCTCCTGATCAATCACATATAGCTTAAGTATATCTTTTTTCTCTTTAAATACACCTCCCTTATCAATGTACCTCAGTATAGATTCTGCTTGCTTTTGGGTTAAATCAAATTGCATCCAATTTTCGACAGTTGATGTGTTGGGGTTAAATTCCTCCTTCATGCTATTTGAAACAACAGACTGTTTTATTCTTTCCTGATACCTCACTGCCTTTTTAGCTTCTAACTTTTGACGATAAGCCAGAGAGTCTTTTTTCAATTGCGCCCAATATGCTTCCAGATATTGCGTATCCTTCTCCAACCTTTTATCTACCAGTAATGGCATAAAGCATTGAAATAGTAATAACAAAAGAATAATAGTTGATAATACGAAAATCCCATTTCGCTCCCTTCTATGAAAATAGAAGAGGTCTTTCCAATTTCCTTCCATACAGAGTTATTTTAAGAATTAAGTGGCTTTTCAACCTTGAACTAAGCAAGCTCTAAAATAACACTTTATAGAATATGATCAAATGTTAGGGTTAACAATAAGAATGTATTCTAAACAATGCCTATTTAAATTGTTTTATTACACCGGTTTTCACCTTATACACATAAACTCTTAAGTCTTCTCGAACTTCAGACGACATAATCAACAAACCTATAATATTAGGGAAAGCCATAGCCAGAATCATCATATCTGAAAATGTAATCACCGCACTCATAGAGGTAGAAGCTCCAACCACAACAAACACCAAGAAAATCATTTTATACGTATTTTCTGAAAGTTTTGACTCTCCAAATAAGTACGTCCATGCTTTTAATCCGTAATAGGACCAAGAAATCATCGTAGAAAATGCAAACAAGAACACGGCCACTGCCAGTACCATCGGGAACCAATTAAAAGCACTTTCGAATGCAGCAGATGTTAATTGCGCACCTTCTAGACCTACATTTTGATATTGTCCGGTTATGATAATCACCAATGCCGTCATGGTACAAATAATCACTGTATCAATAAACGGCTCCAATAATGCCACGAAACCTTCACTTACAGGCTCGTGTGTTTTCACCGCAGAGTGAGCAATTGCAGCTGAACCTACTCCAGCTTCATTGGAAAATGATGCTCTTTTAAAACCGGTCATTAACACACCTACAAAACCACCAGCAATAGAATCAGGAGCAAAAGCACCTTGAATGATTAACCCAAATGCGTCAAATATTCTATCGTAATTCATTCCCAAAATGATAATTGCAGAGATTACATAAAGGAAAGCCATAAATGGAACAATCTTCTCTGTTACTTTAGCGATGGATTGAATTCCACCAATGATCACAACTCCTACTAAAATGGCCATTCCTAATCCGAACCAAAATCCATACTCCGCAATAGCAGGTAGCTGTCCGGCCATCTGTGAAAAAGCCTGATTAGATTGAAACATATTTCCACCCCCGAAAGAAGCTAGTACAGCTAATACCGCAAATAATAAAGCCAAAGCTTTACCTAGCATTTCCATATTACGTCTATTGAGTCCTTTGGTTAGATAATACATTGGACCACCTGAAATACTTCCATCTTCGTGAATTTCTCTGTATTTTACTCCCAGGGTACATTCCGTGAATTTTGTAGACATCCCTAATAATCCAGCCAGAATCATCCAAAAAGTTGCTCCGGGACCTCCTATTGTTATGGCTACTGCTACACTCGCTATATTTCCCAACCCTACAGTAGCTGAAAGCGCTGTAGTTAATGCTTGAAAATGCGACACCTCTCCTTTGTCATTTGGGTCATCAAATTTCCCCTGAACCAACTGGATTGAATGTTTAAATCCTCTAAAATTGATGAACCTCATTTTAAAGGTAAAGAACACCGCTCCGAAAACCAGCCATACCACAATGAATGGCACATCTGCGCCTATATCAATACCCAATAATTTCAAAGGGTCTGCGAAAAACACTACCGCTAAAACATCTACAATTGGTGCAAACCAGGAGTCAATTATCTGTCCAATATTTTTTTCATCAGAAGCTTCTTGAGCAAATACAGTAGTGATACTACCAAGGGTAACCAATAATAAACTTATAGTGTTTTTCATAAAAAAAATTATATCGTCAAATATAAATATCTATCTGAGAAATCTTCAATTACCCCAATCTAATTCGGAATAACTTATCTACCACGATTTTCAATCTGCTGAATCGCCTTTAAAATTCCTTCTTTGAATCCTAATGGAGTCATTTGAAACTCTTTATTAATCTTAGAGTTATTTACACAGGAATATTGAGGTCTTAATTTTCCACCACTTACTAAATCACTTGACTTCGGTTGTATTAATTCTTCGTCTACACCAGAAGCAACAGCAATGTACTGAGCAAAATCACATACAGACACCACATCATTTCCTCCTATATGATAAATCCCTGTACTCTTTTTATTTAAAATCCCACTTACCAATTCCACCACATCCATAACAAAAGTAGGCGTACGAAATTGATCATTTACAATTTGCAGCTTCTCCTCGTTTCGTAACGCTGTATATACCCATGAAAAGATATTATTTCGGGATGCAGCACGCGAATATCCGTACACCAAAACCGGACGTATGATACTCCATTTTAATCCAGAACTCTGAACCAGATATTCTGCTTTTTCTTTACTCCTACCGTATACACTTATCGGGGTTGTTTGATCATGTTCATGAATTTCTTTTTTGCTTCCATCAAAAACAAAATCAGAAGAGAAAAATATAAACTGTGCCTGATACTCTTTAGCAATCTTTACTAGCTTCTCAGTCGCAACTACATTTATACTTTCACATAATCCAGGATCGCGTTCACAAAGATCTACCTGAGATATTGCTGCACAGTGAACAATAATATCAGGCTGAGGGAGCAACTCTGTAACTTTCGAGTCAAAATCAGTTGATAAATCAATTTCAAAATATTCCAATTCCGGGATAGAACTTAATCTATTTTCTCCTTTAGAAAGTCCAACCACATGATACGATTTTTCAGAGATTAGTCTTTCAACCACATGGGAACCTATAAACCCATTGGTTCCAGTTACCCAAACTACTCTCATCTTTTATATCTGAAAGAGGGTATTGATTTGACGAATCTGACTTTGTGTTCCCAGTACAAATATTTTACATCCCGGAACAAGTACTAATTCTCTACTTGGGTTTACTTTATAGTCGCCTTCAGGGGTTCTAAATCCAATAATCAAACAACCTGAATCATAACTTTTATCTAATTCCTCAAGGGTCTTTCCATGAAACTGGGTAGGAATATTCTTATATGCGATTTCTTCCAGGTTTACCTCATTAGACCCCATGACCGAAATATGATCTAAGAACTCATATACATCCGGAGTAACTACCAACGATCCCATATGTGCACCACCCACTTTATCCGGCATAATTACATTATCACTACCCGCAATTCTGAGTTTCTTTTCAGAACTATCTTCAGATGCGCGACTAATAATATGAATATTCGTGGCTAATTCTCTTGCTGTTAATACCACAAAAACATTAGCAGCATCATTTGGTAAAGTCGAAATAATTGACTTTGCACGCTTGATTCCTGCACGAATCAAAGTCTTCTCGGCAGTTGCATCTCCTTTAATATAAAGCAAATTTGCCTCCTTTAAACGCGCCAGAATATCATCGTTATTTTCGATAATAACACATTCTTTGCCGTAAGCCAAAAGGGTTTTTACTGCCTGAGCTCCATTACGGCCATAACCACATACAATTACATGGTCTGAAATTCTATCGATGTATGCGTCCACTTTGTAGTTTTTAAAGTAATTCTGTAAATCTCCGTTAACAATATATCTGGTAATATAACTAACTGTATAGGCAAAAATACCAAAGCTGAAAATAATCAAAAATGATGTAAAAATTCTACCTTCTACAGATAAAGGTTGCACTTCTTTAAATCCCACCGTAGAAACGGTTATAATAGTCATATAAAATGCATCTACTAAATTGTAGTCTTCAATAACCATATATCCCATTACCCCGGTTATAATAACCATAGACAATAGGAAGAGCGAGAAGTATAGCTCCTTAAAATATTTAAATGCGATTGTCACTTATTAAAACTCCCAGATTGTTGTGCGCTTATATTTAAACCAGTTTTTGTTTTTCAATATAAAGGCCATCATCAAATATATAACCAATGGGGAACCCAGAGTTAAAAATGACAAGTAAATAAAATACACGCGAATACTATTGGTATCAATATTTAGCTTTTCACCCCACCAATCGCATACTCCAAATGCGCGAAGTTCTATTTCTTTTATCATCCGTTTTACCATGGCTATAAATCTCGTTTCAAAATAAAGATTATTCAGGAAATTTTAAAACATAATTATAAGACTTTACAATTTTTAAACTCCTCGTCTTAAAATCTGAATACCGATCCCACACTCTAAACACTTTTTTCTGTCACAATAAGTATGAGTTAACTCAATGAGCGCCTGACCAATTGACGCTTGCTTTGCAAAAATATTGTTTTCCTCCCAGGCTTTTATTATCGAATTGTTTTCTCCTGGTAATCTTTCTAATAAATCTATAGACAGTTCCTGATAAAAATGCGCACCCATTTCTTTACCATAAAAGAAGAGCATTGGCGCCACAGTATTGATCAAAATATTCTGTACAGAATTACGTCCTAACCTTTTTTCTTTTCTTGAAGACACTTCTCCGAATGTATAATGTGTATCCCAATAATCAGTAGCTTTTACATTAAGTTCATTTAAGTCCATATCTATTTTAAAATCTCGGATGAACTTTTGAAACAAATCACCATAATCATGAATGATTCGTGCCAATTGAGATAAGCGAATCTGCGGAAAGTTACCAGGCCGCACTTTACCCAATTTCCACAAGCTTTTATCTAAAATCACCAATTCATATTTATGTTGTTGATGTTTAAATTCTTTTTGGAGTTGATACGCATATTCGTCCTCCATTTTTCCTTCTAGAAAACCTCCGCACCCAAGAAGAATTGCTTCTAACCTTTCTAAATGATCACTAGATTTCAGTAAAATTCGAAACGGCACATTTTGCCCCATTAATTGCATGGGTAATGCATTTACTTTAAAGCCCAGATTCTTCAATAACATATTATAAAAGGTTTGAGACCAATCTCCTTTAAAATGTTGATATACCTGCTCAATAATTTTGACTTTCTTCTCCAATCGATCAACCAATAGTCTGCTCAACCAATTTTGTGTTTCAAAGTCATTTAAGTAATGTGTTAATCCACTACACACGAAACTATCAACTGGATTTCCTTTCTTGTAAAAAGTCGATACTAGGGATTTTGACACCCTACCTTTTAATTCTAAAACAGGAATTTTATTCTCGTTACAATCAAATACATCTTTGTCGTAATTCCATACGACATGTAAAATCACTTTTTGATATATAGGATCTAATTGATGTTTATGTTTCCACCAATCAGATGCATTTACATGTATCTCTACCAGTCCAATCCATAGGACATTGTCAATTTGAATTTGGGCATCAATAAAATCCGGGCCAGATTCATTGTTTCTTCTACCTACAGATTGAATCCGAATAGATTCTCCAAATGTTGTTTTAAGATTATTAAGGTTAAATAGTTTATACTTCCAAATATGGTATAAGAATTCTTCTGTCATAAGTTAAGTTTTTGGGCGTCATAAAAGTATATAATTTATGACGCTCCCAAAAATCTTTAACTTATATCATCCCGTATTCTTTTAGATATGAAGCCATTTGAATTTGAATTTTCTCAGCTTCTTTTCCGGCTTGTACTGCAAAATCTTCCTTATCGGATGCATAAATAATTCCTCGTGAAGAATTCACCAATAAACCACAATCCTTATTCATTCCAAACTTGACAACCTCTTCCAGGCTTCCTCCTTGCGCACCAACTCCCGGCACTAAGAAAAAATGATTGGGTACATGCTTTCTCACTTCACCAATATCTTCTCCACGAGTCGCACCAACCACATACATCATATTTTCATCTGATCCCCACTGCGCAGAAACAGTCAATACTTTCTCAAATACTTTACCTCCACTTTGCAATTCTTGTTGCTGAAAATCTAATGCGCCTTTATTTGAAGTTAGTGCTAGTAAAATCACCCATTTATTCTCATATGACAAAAATGGTGTTACTGAATCTTCTCCCATATATGGAGCTACCGTGATCGAATCAAAATCTTGGGTTTCAAAAAATGCTCTGGCATATAGTTTTGAAGTATTCCCAATATCTCCTCTTTTAGCATCTGCTATAGTGAAGATATTATCCGGAATATAGTCCAAGGTTTTCTTCAAACTCTTCCAACCAACTTCACCCAAACTTTCGTAAAAAGCAATATTTGGTTTATATGCGACACAATAATCTTTGGTAGCATCTATGATCATTTTATTAAATTCAAATATTGGATCTTCTGAATCTAATAAATGTTTCGGAATTCTATTAATATCTGTATCTAGTCCAACACACAGAAAAGATCTTTTTCTCCTGATCTCTGCAACTAATTCTGATCTGGTCATCTCAGTGGAATGGTTTTTTCTGTTTATTCTCCTTCTTGTAATTTGGCAGCATTCTCTGCTATTTTCAGCTCATCAACCAATTTCTGAATGTCTCCATCCATAACCGATGACAAGTTATAAAGCGTTAGACCAATTCTATGATCAGTTACACGTCCTTGCGGATAGTTATAGGTTCTAATCTTTGCAGACCTATCACCACTGGAAACCATTCCTTTTCTTTTCTCAGAATCCGCTTCCAATTTCTTTTGAAGCTCCATGTCATAGATTCTTGATCTCAAAACCTGTAGTGCTTTTTCATAGTTTCTAGGTTGTGATTTTTGATCCTGACATTGCGCGACAATTCCTGTTGGAATATGCGTCAATCTAACCGCTGAATATGTTGTATTTACTGATTGCCCACCAGGTCCTGATGCACAGTATAAATCTTTTCTAATATCTGAGGTTTTTATCTCTACATCGAACTCATCTGCTTCAGGTAATACCATTACCGTTGCAGCAGAGGTATGCACCCGACCCTGGGTTTCTGTTTGCGGCACACGTTGCACACGGTGTACTCCGGCTTCAAACTTCAAATCACCATACACATCCTCTCCGGACACTTCCATGATTACCTCTTTGTACCCTCCTTGTGTCCCGTAATTCACATCCATCACAGATACCGTCCAACCACGACTTTCACAGTACTTGGTATACATTCTAAACAGATCACCCGCAAAAATAGATGCTTCATCGCCACCTGTTCCCGCACGGAATTCCATTACACAGTTCTTTTCATCTTCTGGATCTTTAGGAATTAACAACTGCTTCAAGTTTTCTTCCAACTCCACTTTACGAGGTTCTAATTCTTTTAGATCCTCTTCGGCCATTTGCTTAAATTCCGGATCATCCTCTGTAGCAATGATCTCTTTATTGTTACTAATATTTTCAATGACCTCCTGGTACTTGTCATATTCTTCAACAATCTTACCTAAGCTTTTATATTCCTTGTTCAGTTTCACATAACGCTTCATGTCCGCTATAACTTCCGGATCAACGATCATTTTAGAAACTTCTCCAAACCGCTCTTTAATCAACTCTAATTTCTCAATCATATCTTAGCCTTTTTAATAGGTAAATTCACCAAATTCAGATTTAATAATGAGCTCTCTTTTTTCAGCTTCTTCTACTCTACCCACTATTTGAGCTGGGATATTAAATGAATTTGATATTTCAATTATTTTCTGGGCCGTATCTTCATCCGTGTAGATTTCCATACGGTGTCCCATATTAAACACCTGATACATTTCTTTCCACTCTGTCTCTGACTGCTCTTTGATCAATTTAAATAGTGGAGGTACCTCAAACAAATTGTCTTTGATTACACGATGTTCACCAACAAAGTGTAAAATTTTTGTCTGTGCTCCTCCTGAACAATGTACCATACCATCTAACTGGTCTCTATACTTTTCTAAAATAGCCGCTATTACTGGTGCATATGTTCTTGTTGGTGACAACACCAACTTACCCGCATCTAATGGTGCATCTTCTACCTCTGACGTCAAACCCATTGATCCTGAATAAACCAAATCATTATCGATGGATGCATCATAAGTTTCCGGGTATTTCTCAGCCGTTTCTTTATTAAATACATCATGGCGAGCAGAAGTCAATCCATTACTTCCCATACCACCATTGTATTCTTTTTCATATGTCGCCTGACCAAAAGAAGCCAAACCAACGATGACATTCCCAGGTTTAATATTGGCATTATCCACAACATCAGACTTCTTCATTCTAGCCACCACAGTAGAATCCACAATAATGGTTCTTACCAAATCTCCGACATCCGCTGTTTCTCCACCAGTTGATATAATATCTACCCCATACTGACGTAAATCTTCAATCAGCTCTTCCGTTCCCTCAATGATCGCTTTGATCACCTCTCCCGGAATCAAACCTTTATTACGACCAATAGTTGAAGATAACATTATTGGTCCGGTAGCACCAACACAAAGTAGGTCATCTATATTCATAATTAGAGCATCCTGCGCAATACCTTTCCATACAGAAATATCTCCCGTTTCTTTCCAGTATGCATATGCCAATGAAGACTTTGTACCAGCCCCATCTGCATGCATCACCACACAATGATTATCATCTCCCGTCAAATAATCCGGAACGATTTTACAAAATGCTTTTGGATATAATCCTTTATCAATATTCGCAATGGCTTTATGAACATCGGTTTTTTCTGCCGATACTCCTCTCTTCTCATACTTAGATGCCATATCCTTTCTTTTTACTTTTTGATGCAATTCTTAATCTCGTGCAAATATCCGTACAATATTTGATATACGGGATAATTCTCCCCAAAGCGTTATACTTAAATTATACACATAAAAAAAAGCATTCCTAAAAATTTAGGAATGCTTTCTCAATATCTATTTAGGATCTAATTACCTGTTCCGTCTCCCTCAGATTCGGTTCCTTCTCCAGGAGCTTGTTCTGGTGTTGGAGCTGGGACGTAATCATCTCGTAATACTCTAAATTCTGTACGTCTGTTTTTCTGGTGTGCTGCTTCTTGCTCTTCCCTAGTTGGAAGTGCTTTAATCGTAGCGTCATCAATTTTTGGCTTAGACTCACCATATCCTTTTGCCACCATTCTATCTGCAGGAATCCCTTTTGAAATCAAGTAATCCACACAACTTTGCGCACGTCTTTGTGATAACTTCATATTGGCAGCATCTTTACCACGTGAATCGGTATGTGCCATCAACTCAATTACAATTGTTGGGTTATCAATCAAAGTATTATAAAGGAAGTCTAATGAATCTTTTGAATTCACTTCATCGTTTACCTGTAACTCCGCTTTTGCTAAATCATATCTTACCTCAGGGAATACAATTGCCACATCTGGAGAGAAACCTTGTAACTTAAAGTCGTGCACCAATTTTGTAGACTCTGTTAAACCAACAGTTGTTTCCTGTCCTTTACCATTCAAGTAACTTTCTTTAGAAACTTCAATTGTATAAGACGTTTCGTTGTTAATATAACGTTGTGTTCCACCTGGAATTTGATCAAACTCATAGTAACCTAATTCGTCTGTTTTCACTTCAACAGTTGAACCGTCAGTTCCAATCAATTTTACATTTACACCTGGAATTGCACTACCATCACCTACATCTGTAATTGTACCTGCCAAGATAAATTTCAATGGTGGAATTCTGAATGACCAAATATCATCTGAACCTCTACCACCAGGACGGTCAGTAGTAATATATCCTCTGTCTTTTAATCCATCAAACACGATTCCAAAATCATTGTAAGATGAGTTAATAGGAGATCTCATATTTTGTACATTGTTCCACTTATCAGTTGTTCCCACACGATCAGAAACAAAGATGTCTAAACTACCCATTCCTGGGTGACCATCAGATGCAAAGAATAATCTTCCATCTTCATGGATGTAAGGGAACATTTCATTTCCAGAAGTATTAATCTCAGAACCTAAGTTCACAGGATCACTCCATGTCTTTCCTTTTTTATTGTATTTCACATACCAAATATCTTTACCTCCAAAACCACCTGGCATATCAGAAGCAAAGAATAAATACTGGTCTTTTAAACCAATTGATGGGTGACCTGCAATTGAAGTGTCATTTTTCACTAATGGCAACATTTCTGTTTCTCCCCATTGAGAGCCCACCTTTTTAGAAGTATAGATTGCACAACCTAAACGTGTTTTCTTCTTAGTCATACATCTTGTAAAGTATACCGTCTTGAAACGAGAATCGAAACAAGCACTACCTTCGTTTGCTTCACCATTATTAATGACACCTTCATCAATAATGTTTGGCACCATCCATTTTTTACTTTTCTTATCTTGAGTAGTAGACCAAATTGAAGAAAAACTTTGCCCGGTAATTGGGTCAACGTTATCTCCTACACTACCTTCTCTAGTTGAAGTAAACATTAAAGACTGGTGTCTCTTATCTCCCCAAATTGGTGAGAAATCAGATTTTTTTGAATTTAATACCGGGTCCTTTTCAACGATATATCTCGTTGGGTTATCTAACCACTCCTGTGCTTTCTCACACTCCTTAATACTTTGTTCTGCTCTTTTGTCTGAAGAATCTAGCTCCTGATACTTTTTAAACTCCACAATTGCCTCATCATAAAGTCCTTGTCTTTTTAATGTTTCTGCATAATAATACTGTGCAATTGGGTCTTTGTATCCCGCTTTTATTGCTTTACTTAACCAACTTTTTGCATTATCATAATCCTGAATCATGAAGTATGAATGACCTATTCTATACAGAATTTTCTTCTTTCCAGCAGCAGATTTCTCTTTTGTGTAAGAAGATTTATATAATGAAATAGCTTCAAAATAGGATTGAGATTCATACTGAGCATCAGCAGCTGCAGTCGCCTTTTTCTGGGCTAAAAGACTATTACCCAAGAAGATAAAAATCAAAAAGAGCGGCAAACGAAGTACATTAAGTTTCATATATTTTTCTTTAAGTTTTTGAAATAAATCCAATTTTACATGAGATTTATAAGGCCTCCAAAGTAAGTAATTATTTTAAATCTCAAAAAAATAAAAAGCCTCTTTTTGGAGTAAAAGAGGCTTTGCTAAATATCTACTTGGTAAATAACAGTTCCCTGTATTTAGGTAATGGCCAATATTTATTATCTACTATCAGCTCTAACTTATCTACATCGTATCTTATTTTTTCGAAATAAGGGATCACATTATTACAATAAGCTGCCGCCTGATCTTTAACCTCAGTTAAAGCATTTGCATCTTTTCGTGCTTGCGTCATCTCTGTAATATTCTTCTTGATTTGTTGCACACGTAGAGACACTTCTTTTAGCATCCCGATTTGCTCCGTTGCATGTTCTTCGTAAGAATCTCCAAAAATATCCTTCAGTCCTTTTACGTTTTGAATCAATACATTCTGATATTCCAATACTGTAGGAATAATATGGTTTAATCCCATATCAGCCATTACACGAGACTCTATTTGAATACTCAATTTGTATTTCTCTAAATCGATTTCATGTCTCGCCTCTAATTCTACTTCAGTTAAAACATCTTGCTCAGAAAACAGCTTCTTTGCTTTATCGGTTACAAAGAAATCCAATGCTTCAGGAGTGGTCTTTTTATTATTTAAACCTCTTTCTTCAGCAATTTTCACCCATTCGTCACCATAACCATTCCCATCGAAAATGATTTTTTTAGACTCAATAATATACTCTCTCAAGATAGCAATGATCGCATCATCCTTTTTCTTACCTTGATCTACTAAAGCATCAACTTCAGATTTAAATCTCTTTAGTTGCTGTGCCATTGCTGTATTCAATACAGTCATTGGATTTGCACAGTTTGCAGTAGAACCTACCGCTCTAAACTCAAATTTATTACCTGTGAATGCAAATGGTGAAGTTCTGTTTCTGTCTGTGTTATCTAACAACAATTCCGGAATCTTACCAATGTTTAGTTTCAATTCTGTTTTCTCATCAGACGACAATTCCTTATTCGACACTTTACTCTCAACCTCATTCAAGATTTTACTTAATTGAGAACCAATGAAAATAGAAATAATCGCTGGAGGAGCTTCGTTCGCTCCCAGTCTATGATCGTTTCCCGCGCTTGCAATTGACGCTCTTAATAAATCATCATGCTCACATACTGCACGAATCGTATTAATAAAGAAAGTCAGGAATCTTAAATTGGTTTTAGGAGTATTTCCTGGATTTAAAAGATTTCTATGCTTTGGAGAATTCGTACTTAAAGACCAGTTATTATGCTTACCTGAACCATTAATCCCTGCAAATGGTTTTTCATGTAGCAACACTTTAAAGTTATGACGTTCCGCAACTCTTTCCATCACATCCATTAATAATGAATTGTGATCCACGGCCAGGTTACATTCTTCAAATAAAGGGGCACATTCAAACTGGTTTGGTGCTACCTCATTGTGACGCGTCATCACCGGAATACCTAATCTATGAACTTCATATTCAAAATCACGAATAAATGCATTCGCTCTTGATGGAATTGCACCAAAATAGTGATCATCTAGCTGCTGTCCTTTTGAAGAGGAATGTCCAAATAGAGTTCTTCCGGTTAAAAGTAAATCCGGACGTGCTGCAGCCAAAGCAGAATCTACCAAAAAGTATTCTTGCTCCCATCCTAAAGTTGCAGATACTTTAGTAATACTCTTATCAAAATACTGACATACATCTGTTGCCGCTTTATCTACAGCATGTAATGCTCGTAATAATGGTGTTTTATAATCTAATGCTTCACCTGTATAAGAAATAAATACCGTTGGAATACATAAAGTTTCACCAATAATGAATGCCGGTGATGTTGGATCCCAGGCAGTATACCCTCTTGCTTCAAACGTATTACGAATTCCTCCATTCGGAAATGAAGATGCATCCGGCTCTTGTTGAATTAACTGTGCACCATCAAATGTTTCAAATGAAGTTCCATCTCCAGCTGGTGTATTAAAAGAATCATGCTTTTCAGCAGTTCTTCCTGTTAATGGTTGAAACCAGTGCGTGTAATGCGTTGCCCCTTTGGACATCGCCCAGGATTTCATTCCTGAAGCTACCAAATCTGCTACTTTACGATCTAAAGTAGACCCATGATTTATTGCCTCATTTACACTTTTATACGCCCCTTCTGACAGGAACTGACGCATAGCTTTTTGATTGAACGAATTTTGCCCGAAATAATCTGATATACGATGTGAAGGTGTCTCAACATCTTTAGGCGCACGATTCATAGTTTGCTCTAGCGCCTTTAATCTTAATGAAGCCATAAAATCAATTTTTTAATAATTTTCGCAAATATACCCTAAAAAACAAGGGTGCAAATTAAAAAAACATGATTTTTATTAAGAGGGCATGATTTTTACAGGGGGGGGGTGTCGGTTTTTTATCAATTTCTCATCACAGTGAAGTAAACATATGCACAATACATGGCAAAAAGTATAAATCCTTCCACTTTAGAAATTCGTTTCCGGGTAATCATCATTGGTAAAACAATCAAGGTGATTCCTAACACCCACCACATATCTACTCTTAATACCAATTCTGATACCGGAATGGTTTTAAAAAGTGAAGTTATTCCCAAAATCCCAAGAATATTAAAAATATTAGAACCGATCAGGTTTCCAACAGATAAATCAGAATGACGTTTAAAGGCTGCCACCACTGAAGTCATCAACTCAGGTAATGATGTACCGAACGCAACGACAGTTACACTAATCACATAATCACTAATTCCTAAAACAGTTGCTAACCCAACAGTACCTTCCACTAATAAATGTGCCCCATAGCTCAGACCTACTGAACCTACTATAATAAAAAGTACATCTTTAAATACAGATGATTCTGGTAATTCTGGTACCTCTCCATTTTCTGCGTGAGCTGCCTTTGTTTTCTTTCTTGACATCCAAATCAGGAAGTAACTAAAGCTTAATAAAACGGTGACCATAATGATTCCATTGATCCAGTTAATAGATGTCACATAATCACCTGTCATGGTCCCATCATAATTCATCCATAGAAAGCCAAAAACCATTAGACTACTCAACATGAGTACCGGCCAATCTATTCTATATGAATTTCGACTTACTTCGATTGGAAATATCAAAGCTGTAATCCCTAATACTAAAGCAATATTTGCAATGTTTGATCCAACTACATTTCCCATGGCAATACCTGGATGCCCTTCAAACATAGCTTCCAAACTCACCAACAATTCAGGAGCAGATGTACCAAACGACACCACCGTCATCCCTACTACCAATGTAGATATATGAAATCTAAGCGCTACATTCACCGCGCCTCTCACTAATAGCTCACCACCAGCTACCAGAGCCAAAATACCTGCAACAATCAAAAGTACATTCACAGTATTCTAGCTTTTTTTCGGGTTATTATTTTTTTCCGTATCAGAAACCTCATCTGCCACATCATCTACTGCGTCCACAATATCTTTATAGACAGATTTCATCCCCTGATTTGCTTGACGACCAACTGTATTAGTCACTTCTAAATTCCTTCTAAATTCCTGAACATTGGTATCCACATCACTCTTCACCTCATCTACTGAAGATTGGATATCCCTTTTCACACTATCTGTTGCATCTTTAACATAGCGAATTCCTTTTCCCAAACTTCTGGCAAATTCCGGAATTTTATCTGCACCAAAAAGCAACAATACCACGACAAATATGACGAACAACTCTCCAAATCCTAAATTAAAAAACGCAAAAATCATATCCTATCGATTTAGAACAGCCAAATATACAAAAGCCCTTTCAGGTATATACCTAAAAGGGCTTCCTTTTACTGAACTCTTTGTTTCTAGTGCTTCATTTCTCCTTTACTCAAATCGTAAGAAATTGGAGTTGCAATGAACAATGAAGAATATGTTCCAACTACCACACCAACGATCATCGCAAAGATGAATCCTCTAATCATCTCTCCTCCGAAGAAGAAAATGATCAACAACACCACAAATGTACTTAACGATGTATTTACCGTTCTACTAATTGTGCTGTTCAATGCACTATTGATTACATCCTTAGAATCTTTATTTGGATGTAATCCTAAATACTCTCTCAATCTATCAAATACCACCACGGTATCGTTAATCGAATAACCCACCACAGTTAGAATTGCTGCAATAAATGCCTGATCAATTTCTAATGAGAATGGCAACATCCCGTAAAGGATAGAGAAAATAGACAATACAATGATCACATCATGCGCCAGTGCAGCAATTGCACCTGCTGAGAATTGCCATTTTGAGAATCTGATCAAAATGTAAGCAAAAATCACAATCAATGAGAAGATCACCGCAATCAAAGCAGACTCTTTAATATCATCCGCAATTGTTGGCTCTACTTTTTGTGATGTTAACTCATCTTTAAAATCACCCGCAGAAATAGCTTCATCATAGAAAACTGATAACCCAGCGTATAATTTATCTTCCAGAATATCATCTACATCGTTATCTGTGTTCTCAATCATATATTTCGTAGTGATTTTCACCTGGTTTGTAGAACCAAATGTCTTCACTTCCGGTGCATTTTTCAATCCATCTTCGTTCACAAACTGATCAGCTAATGCCGCAGACACTTCAGATACATTTACCGGCTTATCGAACCTTACGATATAAGAACGACCTCCAGTAAAGTCAACACCATAATTCAATCCTCTTGTCAATAATGAACCTGCACCAATGATTACAATAATCAATGAAACCAAATAGAACATTTTACGTTTTCCTAAGAAGTTAATGCTTAGATTCTGGAATGCATTTTCTGTTAACTTGGTGGAGAAGCTTATTTTCTTATCCATTCCCATTGCCCATTCAAAAATCAAACGAGTAACAAAAATCGCAGAGAATAAAGAAGTAATAATACCAATGATCAAAGTAGTTGCGAAACCTTGAATTGGTCCTGTTCCGAATACGAAAAGAATAATACCGGTAAGCATTGTGGTAATGTTCGAATCCAAAATTGAACTATACGCTGCTTTGTAACCATCGTTGATGGCTTGTTTGAATCCTTTTCCTCCTCTCAACTCTTCTCTAATACGCTCATAAATCAGTACGTTCGCATCAACAGACATACCGATTGTTAACACGATACCCGCGATACCTGGTAATGTCAAAGTAGCTCTTAAAGACGCTAAGAAACCTAATATGAAGAATAAGTTAGCTGCTAAAGCAATATCCGCTACCACACCTGCTGATGAATAATAGAATATCATATAAACTAGAATCACCATCAATGCAATCATGAATGAACTCCATCCCGAATCAATTGCTTCCTGACCTAATGAAGGACCAACAATTGCTTCTTCAATGATATGTAATGGAGCTGGTAATTTACCTGCTTTTAACACACCTGCCAAATCACTTGCTTCTTGTTGTGTAAAGTTTCCGGTAATCTCAGTTTGACCACCGGGAATCTCACCTTGTACAGTTGGTGCAGAATATACCAAACCATCTAAAACTACTGCTACGGCTCTCTTTGTTCCGTTTGCATCCGGTTTAGATAAACGCGCAGTCATCTTTTTCCAGATGTTTGCACCAGTAGAGTTCATGTTCATATTTACTACTGCATTACCAAGTGGATCAGCACCCACACGTGCGTCAGTAACTACATCACCTTCTAACTCAGCGGTACCACCTTTAGGAACTTTGATCGCGTATAAATAGAATAAGTCTTCTGTTCCTTCAATTGCTTTTGCTTCCCATAAGAATCTGGTTCTTGGAGGAAACAATTGCTTCACATCTTTTCTCTTTAAATACTTGTTTACAATAGCCGTATCTGCTACACGTGCATAACCTACACGAGGTCCAAATGCAGCGCCACCTTCTTGAGTCACCATTGGGGACAGGTGGTAGAATAATGGATTTTGCGCTTCTTTCTCTGCATCAGACATTGAAGCATAATCCAATGAATCCGGACTTTGCTCTTCCACCTCTGCCATCAAATCATCAATTGATTTCTCAGTTGAATCAGCTACGGCAGTATCACCTTCTATTTCTGTAGAATTTTGTAAGTCAGCAATATCATTATCCGGAACTTCTTCTGCAGTAATCGGAGCCTCCACATCTGAAGCTTCTCCTTTATCACTTTTGAAAGTCGCTCTTAAAACAGTGTTTGCCTGATCTAAAGCTCCAATGATTTGAGTATTGTCATAACACTCCCAGAACTCTAAACGTGCAGTACCTTGTAAGAATTTTCTTGCTCTCTTTTTATCCTTGATCCCAGGAAGCTCTACGATGATTCTACCAGAACCTGACAAACGTTGGATTTTAGGTTGAACAACTCCTAAGTTATCTACCCTTTTTCTCAATACTTGCTCAGTTCTTGTAATTGCATCTTCAGACTCTGTAGCGATGATACTAATGATTTCTTCATCTGTAGCATCCGGCTTAATCTTGTCTTTATTCTCCAGGTTATGGAAAACTGCTGCTAATTTAAAATCAGGAGCTACCTCTTGATGTGCATTCGCGAAAAGCGTCACAAAGTTTTCAGAACTGTTTCTTTGATCAGCAATTGCTTGATTAATAATTTTTACGAATGTTGGGTTCGTACGGTTACTTCCCGCCATTTCTCTTACCAAATCAGCTTCTGAAACTTCCAATGTTACGTGCATACCTCCTTGAAGGTCCAACCCTAGGTTGATCTCACGTTTTTTCACATAAGAATAAGTATGCTCCAATACTGGATACACACTAACAGGGCCTTGTAACAACAAATATTCAGTCTCAAAACTTTGTTTGGCTGAATCCAACTCGAATAAGGTTAACTCACCATTTTGATTTAATGAATCCGCTTTTTGCTGAGCCACTTCAACAGCTTGGCTTTCAACACTATCAGCTACCCATGTAAATGACAACTGGTACAAACTTGCGAGGACTAACAGTATAGCGAATCCCCAGATAAACGTTTTATTTTGCATCTATATTTAACTTATTTTTAGGGCATTATATCCCCTTAAAATTTAGGAGCGCAAATATAAAATTTCAATCGAATTAAACCAATGTAATTCAGGTTATCTAAATATTTTTACGTATTTCACTATTTGAATAACGTAGCCTGACTTCCACAAACTATACTTTTGTAAAATGGCTTCAAACGAGAACCAAAACATAATATTCTTTGACGGATATTGCGGCTTGTGTAATAAATCTGTGGATTGGATTATTCAAAAAGACAATAAACAAATATTTAAATACGCTCCGATTCAAGGTCCAACCGCAAAATCTCTAAACATCTCATCACCAGATCAAAGTAATTACGAAACCATCATTTATTTTGATCATGGGCAAACATATTCTCACTCCACAGCCATACTTCACATAACAAAAAAGCTCCCATTTCCATGGAAGCTCCTTTCCTATTTTATTTTTATTCCAACGATAATCAGAGATTCAATATATCGGTTTATATCCAAAAACCGTTATCGATGGTTTGGGCAGCTTAGTACCTGTAGAATTCCTCAACCGCATGAAAAAGAATTCTTTTTAGACTAAAATCTACTCTTCTTCTTTGACCTCTTCTTTCGGCTCTTCAGTTTCCTCAGAGGCATTTGCCCACTCCAGATCCACAAAACCTTTTTCCATCAAAAGATTAGACCACTGATAGATCTTCTTTAAATCAGAAGTATACACACGATCCTCATCAAACTCTGGAAATATTTCAGCAAATTCAGCTTTTAACTCAGCTCCATTCCATTTTTTATATGGAACCGGCTCTCCGTTAAATTTAATTACAATAGCCTTAATAATCTCAGCTAATGGCTTTTCTTCATCCTCACCATAAATGCTGATATCTGACAATGCACTAATTCTGTTGTGCGCATGAGCCGGAGATTTCTTACCATCTAATAAAGACTCTACTATTACTCCATTTTTCATTGACCCAACTAACTTAAATAGGCCTCCCTTTCCTGAAATAGATAAAATATCTTGTAATCCCATTGTATTTTTTGAATTTGCCTGCAAAGATTATTATTCAAACCAATTAAAAAGCATTTCAATTGGAATTTTTCACCAACTTACTTCGCCACACCCCACTTTCAACCTGTACCTCAACCAAATACACACCCTCAATAAAATTAGACATATTTATCTGGTGTCTATTATTTACGCCTTCTAATCTATAAACCTGTTTTCCGGTAACATCCCAAATTCGAACCTGTTGAATTCTCCCCTCGGTTTCCGGCACTTCAATAAACACTACCTCATCAGTTGGATTTGGATACATTTTCACGGAAACTTCAGGCTGATCATTTTCTATAATTGAGGTTGGCAAACTTCCATTATATCTATAATAAGCAGAATCTGCAGTTTCTTCCAGCATTACCACTGCATCCGCAGCCAAAATTGCAAATGCAACTTTAAACGTATCTCCAGAGGCAATTGAAATATTTCCCATAGAAGTTACCTGAATCACATCATTACCATCTGTACTCCCGATTCCGGAAGAGTATCTATTTGAACTTAACGTGGTGTATTTTTTAGAATTATTATATCCATTATAAATATCTACTCCTCCGGCACCTCCATCCACATTATCCATACAATAACTATGGAATTCTCCCGGAGTCAATAATTGCACGCCAAAACAAGGTGTGTTTAGTTGAGTATCTTTGGTATAGGTCATATATCGTTTTAAATCTGTATGAGATTTATTATGCGTATAATCTGACACATCAAAATCAGCAAATAACCCTACATGCAAATCGTTTAATGCGGTATTATTTGTATTAACCACTTCATATTCTAACACCACATAGTTTTGATGTTTCTCATCGGTATATGCATATCCATTATACAACACCTGAAGCCCAATCGTATCTGCTTGTGCATTTGAATCATTAAAAACGCCTTCCAAATAATACGCTCCGATAGGTGCCGGTATTTTTCGTTGAATAATCCCTTCTGACTTAAAATCATCATCCCAGGAATTATTTCCATTTCGAACGCGATCCACTACCCGAACAAATCCATTCTGATTGGTACCGATCATTAATCCGCCTTCAAAAAGTTGAGATATTCCACCTTTATACTGAACTCCTAATCCCTGATTCTGATTTCTTCCGTTGTATCCAACTTGACCTTTTGATCCCAAACTCATTGCAATATTGTTTATTGCAATGTTGAGATAATCCACATTTACAACCACATCAAAAAAATGAGAGTTTGTAAACACTCCATCAGAAATCACCACCTCAAAAGTCACTATAGAATTGATTGGAGCTGTATCCGAAATTTTAAACGAAAAAGGGGTATCGTAATTATCCAACTGCAATAAAGCGTTCATCACTCCTAAATCTTCCTGATCATGATTAACCGTTACATAAGGAGAACTCGTTTGTATAGTTGCGATGACATTACCCGATTGCGACAAATAGTTGGTAAAAGTTCCAGAAACAAAAAGACTATCATTTCCTTTGAATACATCATCTGTTTTGTTGGTGATTTTCATATTCTCAAAAATCACAGATGCTTGCTGAATACTTCCACTTACGGCATTTCCTACATTCAATCTGCTTTTACCCAGTTTATTCGCATATGCTGGATTGCTTCCATAAATATCATTCCCAGCCAATTTCAGCTTTTCAGCAATTTGTTTTCCGGATAATTGCGGATACACCGCTTTCACCAAAGCCGCAGCTCCAGCTACCATTGGTGCGGCCATTGACGTTCCCGTATTGCTATTATAGCCACCATCATTCACTGTAGAGTAAATACTTTCTCCCGGAGCAGTCATATCCACCCAGTAACCATAATTAGAAATGGTAGACTTTTTATCCACACCACTTACTGCGGCAACGGCAAATGCATTTTCGTATGCTGCCGGGTAATAAGCTTGATCCCTATTTTGATTTCCTGCAGCACAAACTACCAAAGCACCTTTATTGTATGTCGCATAATTAATTACATCCTGCTCTAACGAAGACGCATCAAAACCGCCCCATGAGCAATTAATAATATCACAACCCATATCTGCCGCATATACAATTCCCTCGTAACCATGTGTAATGATATTTCCATCTCCCGCTCGAATCGGCATAAATACGGTTTCATACCCAATAGATGCCACACCTTCTCCATTATTTGTTGCTGCCGCAGCGATACCGGCTACATGCACCCCGTGTGAACCTCCGACAATTTGAGGTTCTCCATCCTGATCTACAAAATCCCATCCATTAAAATTGTCAATATACCCATCACCATCATCATCAATTCCATTGATCGGATCATTTGCGTTTTCTGACATTTTAGACTGTAGGTCGGGATGGTCCATATCCGTTCCGGTATCCACAATCCCCACTTTTACAGTTGCACTACCGGTAGTTACATCCCAAGCCGTGAAGGCATTAATTTGAGCAAGATAGTTTTGAAGATTCAGATTCGGATCATTTGGTGTTGCGGTGGTATATCTAACCGGTATTCTTTCTACATATTCAAAGACATTTAAACTTTCCAACTCTCGTTTAACATCCATCAGGTCTACATTTTGAAATACACTTAAAGTATAAATAAGACTTAAATCCACCTGATTTTCTGTTGCAGTCTTAAAAGCCAATGGTTGTGATTTCGAAAACATTCGTTCCTGATGATCAACCAAAAACTTAAACACACTTTCGCGTCTTTGAGATTCAAAATAATCAGCTTGAGATGGCTTTAGCTTTACCACCAGCTTCTGTGCGACAAAATCCGTTTTCACTCGTCCTTGTCCAAGTAACATCAATGAAGACAACATACTCAGAAGCGCAAGACTCCATATTTTATTTCTCATATTTAAAATCTGCATACGAAGGAATGTCTTTAATAAATGTTACTTGTTCACCATCCACATAGCAGCAATACAACTCTTCTCCATTGGTAATCACCAGGTACGGTATTTTCAATACGATATTGTATCGAAAAGCCTGATCAAAAGTGGACTGTGTAATTTTGATACTCGGACGTTTACATTCTACCAAAATTTGTGGCGCACCCGAATTATCATATACTACTATATCAGTACGTTTGATTCTTCTATGAAGTTGGAATTGTTTTTCCAGAACCATCAAACTTTTGGGATATCCCAAATCTTCATGAAAATACTTCACCGTATTTTGACGGACCCACTCCTCTGGTGTATTAACTACAAATTGATTTCGAATTTCATCAAAAATTCTGATTCTCCCCTCAGCATCGGTTTTAAATTTAAACCCTCCGTGTTCTCTTATTTCTGCCATTCTCACAAATGTAATTTCATTTTTAGATTCGGGCAATTTATGTTTTATATTAATAATTTAATGACTTGAGAAACCTAGAATTTTCTCAATCGTTTTTGTTCTAAATAATTTCCTCAAAAACCCATCAACAAATCATTTGCTATTCTATTTTTGACCGCAAGAATTAGAGAATGGCAACATATCCTGAAATTATCACACAACTCCAACAAGGTCAATACAAACCGGTATACTTATTATACGGTGACGAACCTTTTTTTATTGATAAAATCACCGATTATATTGCCAACAATGTACTTACCGAAGCGGAAAAGGGATTTAACCAAACTGTTTTTTACGGTAGAGATGCAGATGTAGGTTCCATCATAGAAACAGCCAAACGTTACCCCATGATGGCTGAGAAACAGGTAGTCATCGTTAAAGAAGCTCAGGATCTAAAAAAGGTAGAAGGTCTTGAAGATTATATGAGTCAACCCGTAGCTTCTACTCTATTGGTTCTTGCGTATAAATACAAAAAACCAGATGGTCGTAAGAAGGTATTTAAACACATCAAAAAAAACGGGATTTCATTTGAAAGCAAAATGATCTATGAGAATCAAATGCAAAAATGGATCTCCGATTACGTCCACCAACATCAAAGGAAAATTTCGCCAAAAGCCACTTTATTGATTAGTGAATCAATAGGTACAAATCTATCGCTTGCAGCAAACGAAATCGAAAAGCTTTTCATCTCCATTCCAAAAGGGGAACTCATTGAAGATACCACGGTTGACGAAGTCATTGGAATCAACAAAGACTACAATAACTTTGAATTGCAACGTGCGCTTGGAGCGCGGAATTTCCCAAAAGCAATGCAAATTGCCACCTATTTTGCCAGTCATCAAAAAGAGCACCCACTGGTTATGACTTTGGGTATTTTAGGGAAGTATTTTACCAATCTGGTTTTAATGTATTTTTCGCCTAAGTCCAGCAAACAAGACATTGCACGAATGATTGGCGTGAATCCGTATTTTGTTGATGAATATTTCAGTGCAAAATCCAATTTTACAGCCCAGGCAGCAGTTAAAGCCATCGAACTTATTCGAGAATATGATCTCAAATCAAAAGGCGTAAATACTGGGAGCACCCCCGCTGGAGAGCTGCTCAAAGAATTAATATTTAAAATTTTAAAAAATTAAATCGTCCATTGCCCAACTTCCTTAAATAATAGTCGTTTATACCCGTACAATTCCGATCATACTATATATGTTGCGTGATATCCTTATTTGGGTATATTTGCCACAATCGAGCTAGAATACAATATGAAATCAAAATTTACTTTATTCATTTTATCCATTTTATTTTCTTCATTCGCATTAGCCCAAAACACAGGAGTCATTCGTGGTTTCGTATATGATGGTGCTTCCGGTGAAGCAATTATTTTCACCAATGTTTTCTTAGAAGGAACAACGACTGGTGCCACAACAGATGACAATGGATATTTCCAGATTTCTAAAGCTCCTGTAGGGAATCACACTGTGATATGTACTGCTCTGGGATATGATACTGCTCGTGTTCAGGTGAATGTTCAGAAGGGTAAAATCGTTAATATCAAATTGGTAATCAAAGAAACCACTATGCAGTTAGATGCTTTTGAGGTTTCTGCAAAACAACAAGAACAAAGAACTGAGGTAAAGGTTTCTGAAATCAAAGTCACTGTTAAGGATATCCAAAAGCTTCCATCTGTTGGTGGTGAAGCTGATATTGCGCAATACCTGCAAGTTTTACCAGGGGTGGTTTTCACTGGTGATCAAGGTGGACAATTATATATTCGTGGTGGTTCCCCGGTTCAAAATAGAGTTCAGTTGGACGGAATGAATGTCTACAATCCTTTCCACTCTATCGGTTTGTATTCTGTATTTGAAACTGATATCATCAAAAATGCTGATGTAAGCACTGGTGGTTTTAATGCAGAACACGGAAATGCAATTTCTTCGGCAATTAACATTAGCACCATTGACGGAAACAAAAGCCGTATGGAAGGAAAAGTAGGTGCGAGTACTTTCGGTGCGAAATTGATGTTAAACGGTCCTTTAAAGAAACCAACTGAAATTGGTGGTTCAGCTATTACATATGTACTTGCAGCAAAAACTTCTTACTTGGATCAAACCAGTCAAAACATTTACTCATATGTAAATGATGGTGAAGGCCTGCCATATTCATTTGTTGATGGTTATGGTAAAATCGCCTTCCATGGATCTAATGGTAGTAAATTCAACGTTTTTGGATTCTCTTTTAATGATAATGTAGATTACAATTCATCTAAACTAGATTGGAAATCTTATGGAGCAGGTAGTAATTTCGTATTGGTTCCTTCCGGTTCTCCGCTTTTATTAGAAGGTAACTTCTCATTCTCCAACTATAAAGTGGAACAACAAGAAGCAGATCGTAATAGAGCATCTGAAGTGGGTGGTTTCGAAGTTGGTTTAGATTTCACAAACTTCCAGGGAGAAAATGCAATCAAATACGGTATCGACATTCTTGGAATGAAAACCGATTTCAATTATGTCAACACCTTAGGTCGTAGAATTGAAGATGTACAAAATACCACTCAATTCTCTGGTTATTTTGATTACAAAATTGTAGCGGGTAAATGGGTAATTGAGCCTTCCGTTCGTGCAATCTATTATTCTTCGTTAAATGAATTCTCAATTGAACCACGTTTAGGAACAAAATATAACGTTTCTAAAAAAGTGCGTTTAAAAGCAGCTACGGGTTTATATTCTCAAAACCTAATTAGTTCTAATTCGGATAAGGATGTAGTAAACTTATTCAATGGTTATTTATCCAGTCCAGAAAACTTACCTTCCACATTTACTACAAAAGATGGCGAGGTTAAGGATGTAAATTCTGGATTACAGAAATCAATTCATTACATTTTTGGTGCGGAATGGGACATCAACAAAAGGTTCTCTGTTAACATTGAAGGATATTATAAAGATTACATCCAATTGATTGGAATTAATCGTTACAAAATATTTGAGGATAACGCAGACAACAGATCACAACCTGAAATCTTAAGAAAAGACTTTATCGTAGAGGATGGATATGCTTACGGTGCTGATTTCACTTTAAGCTATAAACACAAAGGATTAAGCCTATGGGCAGTTTACTCTTATGGGTATACCAGAAGATGGGACGGTATCCAGGAATATGCACCTGTATTTGACAGAAGACATAATGTAAACCTTGTAGGTAGTTATGAGTTTGGTGAAAACAAAGACTGGACTATTAACTCTCGTTTCAACTTTGGTTCCGGATTCCCGTTCACACAAGTGGATGGTTATTTTGAGAAATTTGATTTCACTGGAGGTTTAGGAACTGACTTTATTACGGGTAACGGAACATTAGGTACAGAGTTCGCTCCTATCAACCAGGGTCGTCTACCTGATTATGCGCGTTTTGATGTTGATATTGCTAAGACATTCTCTATTTCGCAATACACCATCCTGGAAGTGAATGTAGGTGTAACCAATATCCTGGATAGAGAAAATATCTTCTATTTCGACAGAAACACGTACACCAGAGTAAATCAACTTCCGTTTTTACCAAGTGTTGGAGCTAGTCTGAAATTCTAGAAAATTGAAGCTTCTATAATCAGTTAAAATCTTCAAATAATTTCTATCATTACTGAGCAAGTACACTTTTAATATTAATTTTGTGCCCCGTAAATAAATTAAGGTTTTAATACCAAAATTCATGTCGGGGAAGTCAAAATACATCTTTGTTACCGGAGGCGTAACATCATCATTAGGTAAAGGTATCATCTCAGCTTCGTTAGGGAAATTATTACAATCCCGGGGATACTCTGTTACAATCCAAAAATTCGATCCATACATTAACGTGGATCCTGGTACATTAAATCCATATGAACATGGAGAGTGTTATGTAACAGATGATGGTGCTGAAACAGATTTAGATCTTGGACATTACGAAAGATTTATCAGTACACCTACTTCTCAGGCGAACAACATCACTACCGGTAGAATCTATCAAAACGTTATTCAAAAAGAGCGTAGAGGAGATTATTTAGGAAAGACGGTTCAAGTCGTACCGCATATTACCAACGAAATCAAAAATGGATTCAAAACTTTAGGTGAGTCCGGAAATTATGATTTTGTAATCACTGAGATTGGAGGGACTATTGGAGATATCGAGTCTCAACCTTACGTAGAGGCTTTACGTCAATTCAGATGGGAACTTGGAGAACAAAGAAGTTTGGTAATTCACCTCACTCTAGTTCCATTCTTACAAACCACCGGAGAGCTAAAAACAAAACCAACGCAACACTCTGTTAAAGAACTTTTATCTTTAGGAGTGCAGCCCGATATTTTAGTTTGTAGAACTGAACATCGTTTGAACGATGATTTGAAAAGAAAAATTGCACTTTTCTGTAATATCAAATTTGACTCGGTAATTGAATCTATTGATGCAGATACAATTTATGATGTTCCTTTATTGATGCAAGATCAAAAACTGGATCAGGTTGTTCTTAGACAGTTAGACTTACCGGTAGGAGAGAATCCGGAAATGAAAACCTGGAGAGCATTCCTGGAACACATAAAACATCCGAAGTCTTCCGTTGAAATTGCGTTAGTAGGAAAGTATATTGAACTTAAAGATTCTTATAAATCTATTCTTGAAGCATTCAACCATGCGGGTGCTAGTAATTCCTGTAAAGTAAATATCCGTTGGGTTCATGCAGAAGAAGTAATAAAAGATACTGCAGACAAATTACTAAAAGGCGTTCATGGAGTTCTTGTAGCTCCAGGATTTGGTGAAAGAGGTATCGAAGGGAAAATTGCCGCAATCACATATGTGAGAGAAAATAAGATTCCTTTTATGGGAATTTGTTTGGGTATGCAATGTGCTGTAATTGAATACGGCAGAAATGTACTTCAATTAGAAAATTGTGATTCCGCAGAGTTTAAACTTAACGCAACAAACAAAGTAATTGACTTAATGGAAGGTCAAAAGAATGTAAGCGATAAAGGTGGAACGATGCGTTTAGGAGCTTACGATTGTGAACTTCAATCTAATTCAATTGCTGAAAAAGCATATAACACAAGCAACATTAGTGAGCGTCACCGCCATCGTTTTGAATTCAACTCTCAGTATTTAGATACTTATCAAAACTCTGGAATGATCGCTACAGGTAAAAATCCTTCCTCTGATTTGGTTGAAATAGTTGAAATACCAGATCACCCATGGTTTGTTGGAGTACAATTCCACCCGGAATACAAAAGTACTGTAGCAAATCCTCACCCACTATTTATTGATTTTGTTAAAGCTGCAATGCAGCACTCAAAAAACTAAAATGGACAAAAAAGGACTAACAGGTTTACTGCTTATCGCAGGTATATTCATGTTTTGGCAATATTTGAATCAGCCAAGCCCTGAAGAAATTGCGCAAATGAAAGCGCAAGCAAAACAGGACTCTATACATCTTGCTGCTCAAAATAGCCAACCTAAGGTAGAAACTGCAAAACAGATTATTCCAGCAGATACGAATCAGAGTGTTAATGCTGATTCTATTCAGAATGTAGAGTTACAATCTAAATATGGTACACTGGCTGCAAATGCCATTGGTAAGGAAGAATTTACTACCATAAAAACCCCACTGATTACAGCTACATTTAGCAATGTCGGTGGTCGAATGGTTTCTGTAGAATTAAACGATTATCAAACATATGATAGTCTTCCACTTTTACTGTTTACTGAAGATTCAACTAAACTGGATTTTGCGTTCAACTTTGAAAATAGAACGCTTAAAGCTTCGGATTTCTATTTCAAATCTGAGATAATTGAGCCGACTTCGCAAAATGATTCTACGGTGGTTATTTATCGCGCTTACGCAGGAAATAACTCTAGATATATTGAGCAACGTTACACCTTTTTCCCGGATGATTACATGTCTAAATATGCAATCAACTTTGTTGGAATGAATGATGTGATTGCTGAGAACAATAACAGTATCATGTTGAACTGGCAAATGAAGCCATTAAACAAGGAAAAAGGATTATCACTTCAAAAGCAAAAAACGACATTCTTCTATCGTACAAATGATGGAGATACAGATTATCTTTCTGAGGGTCGTGATGATGAAGAAGCTTTAGAACTTCCTGCGCAATGGATTTCATTCAAACAACAATTCTTTTCAGTTGCTTTAATCTCTGACAACAAATTCAAGGCGAATTCAACAGTATTAACTACCAAAACCCTTGAATCAACAGATTATATCGCTGATCTTACCGCTAAGATTGATGCAGAATTAACCAATGGTGGTATTGATATGGACATGTATTTAGGTCCAAACGGGTATTCTATGTTGGCAGAATATGGAATTAAATTAGATAAGCAAATCGATTTAGGATGGGGAATCTTCGGATGGGTAAATAGATTCCTGGTAATCCCTGTATTTAACGTATTAGATGGCTCAGGATTGTCATACGGAATTATTATTCTAATTCTTACGATCTTCATTAAACTGATTCTTTCTCCAATTACCTATAAGACTTATTTAAGTAGTGCGAAGATGAAAGTTCTTAAACCTGAAATTGAAGAAATCAATAACAAGTTTAAGGATGGAGATAACATGAAGAAACAACAAGCGATCATGGAACTCTATAAACAGACCGGAGTAAATCCTATGGCCGGTTGTGTTCCAATGTTGATCCAAATGCCGATTCTTTATGCGATGTTCCGATTCTTCCCTGCAGCATTGGAACTCCGTCAGAAAAGCTTCTTATGGGCGGATGATTTATCTGCATACGATTCTATTTTGAGTCTAGGTTTTAATATTCCTATGTATGGCGATCATGTAAGTGGTTTTACTTTGTTAATGGCGATTTCCATGATTTTCTACACACGTAACAACTCTCAAATGAGTATGGGCGGTGGTATGGGAGCTGCTCAAGAGTCGCAAATGAAGATTATGATGTGGATGATGCCAATCATGATGGCGGTATTCTTAAATAGCTTCGCAGCGGGTCTTACGTTGTACTATTTCACCGCTAACATGACTACAATGGCTCAACAATTCATCATCAAGAAGTTTTTTATTGACGAGGATAAAATTCATGCTAAATTACAGGCAAATAAAGCCAAGCCTAAAAAGAAAGGCATGTTTGCGAAGCAACTTGACAAAATGAATGAAGCACAAAACATTGCTCAAAATCGTCAGGTAAGAAGAAAAAACAAATAAAATGAGACATTTACCTTCATTACTCTTTGTATTACTAATTTTTATAGGTTGCTCCAACCAAAACGAAGCAGCCTATTCTACGGATTCTAAATCAAAGAATACCTATGATGTAAATGAAGTTGTTGTATCATTTGAGCAAACCGCTTGTTTTGGCACCTGTCCGGTTCATAAAATGGAAATCTATGGTAGAGGTAATGCCAAATATCACGGAGACCGAAACGTAAAGTTTAAAGGCGATTTTATAGCGAATGTTTCGCCAAAACAGCTTGCTGAAATCATTGACAAAGCAAATGCCATCAATTTCTTTGAATTAGAGGCTGAATATACTGCTCCTGTAACGGATTTACCTACTTCTATCATTTATATTAAAGATGGGAATAAAAAGCATCAGGTTAAAGCTTATGCCGAATATCCAAAAGAACTGGCGGACTATATTAAATACCTTTACGAGGTTTCTCAAAAAATAGATTGGCAGAAAAACCAATAACAAAAAAACAAAAAAGGCGATGAAAATTTCATCGCCTTTTCTTTTACTTAACTTTTTCTTATTTCAATAGATGTACTTGTCCGTAATCCGTGATTTTTCTACCATCATGTAGCCTTAACGTATAAGTATACATATACACTCCCGTCATCATCATATCACCAGTATTGTTCATTCTACCATTCCACCCTTGATCTTTCGATGAAGTTTTAAATACCAGGCCTCCCCATCTATCAAAGATTTGCAAGTCATAATCTTCATCCATAACACCTTCTCCAACAATTTTAAACTCTTCATTATGGCCATTACCATCTGGAGTAAATGCTGTTGGATAATAATATGTCGTTACATAAGCCACCGGTAAATCCGTGTTCGTTGAATCGGCACAACCAAACTCATTACTTACAACAAGTTTAATGTTATATACACCTTCAACCGGGAATGGATAACTGAACTGATCTTCCGTACTAATTGCAGAATCCGATCCATTGGAATACCATGACCAGGTGGTTGCACCTTTACTCTTATCCCAGAAATCTACATAATGCTCTAGAATATCCGGTTGATGCGATTTAAAATCAAAATCAGCAATTGGAGTTGGTAATACTTTAAACATACATGGATATTGCTTTTTAGTAATACATCCATATTGAGAGGTTAATCTCACTGTTACATCATGACATCCATCCGCAGTAAACAAACGCTCAATCTTTTGTCTTGGATCTACAGTTTCATATCCCTTACCGAAATTCAATTCATAATTAAATGCCGAGTTCACCGTATCAAATCCAAATTCAAAGGTTCCAGGATCACAATTAACCGCAGTATCCACCCACGCTTCAAAATCCTCAAAATTGCCAACATCCACATTTATGGTTGCAATACCTGCTGGTGTCAAACACTCATCCACAACTGTTACCGTATAACTGGTTGCTTGAGTCGGTACTACCAAATGTGCCTGACCATTTCCTAAACCATTATCCCAAGTATAAGTGAACTTCCCATCTCCACCTGAAGCTTTTGCATACATATAGAATTGCTCTCCAATACAAATCGTATCACTAGGTGTTGTTGACACTTTTAATGGTGCATAACCACCAATTTGAACCCATACTGAATCTACAGCCGGAACAGTTCCACAAGCATCTGTTACAGTTACAGTGTAAAATTGAGAAGTCGTTACCAAAGTCTGAACTGCAGCTGTATTTCCTAAGCCTTGTTCCCATTGATAATTATATAAACTATCTCCACCATGTCCAAATGCCAAAAGACCAACAGTATCTCCCGGACATAATGTATCCGGACTATCAAATGATATACTCAATGGAGGTCTAACATATACTGTTACATCAGCACTATCCGGAGGACAGTTATTTGCATCTGTAACCACAACGGTAAATGACTGATCCAACGTTGGAGATACCCCTGTAGTAGCTGTAATTGCTCCGGTACTCCAGGTATAAGAATACGGTGGGGTTCCGCCCGTTGCAGATCCTGTAATATTCGTTGAATTACCCACACATATTAAAGTAGATCCTGAAGCACTCGCGTCAATTGGAGCAGGTTCGGTCACATTAAACGCAAATGTTTCCTGACATCCTTTAGCATCTGTAACTGTTACCATATTACTTCCCACACATAAAGTAGTTGCGTTAGATAATGTATCTCCACTACTCCATAAAAATGAATATGGAGGTGTTCCATAAAATACAACTGCGGTTGCATTCGCATCACAGGTAGATCCCGCACAGCTGGTTTGTCCGACAACCGGTACTGAAACTTGTAATGGAAGTTTTGTGCCTACGTTTCGACTCCAGTTACTTGAACACCCATTACCATCAATAATTTCTAAATGATATAAACCTTGCGTTAATCCTCCAACAGAATCCGGAACAGTAGAACCTACTGTAGTTTGAACTACGTTACCTGAATTGTCTGTCCATATAAACGTCCATGGATAAGGAATGTCCAGCGGATTTGGTGTGGCAATAATACTTCCATCAGATCCACCAGGACAACTCACCTTACTCGTTGTCCATGCGGGGCTCACAGGTGTATAACATGCAGGATCACACATATCTCTTACAAAGAAGCAAATAGTGGTATCATGCGTACAACCAAAGCCATCCAATATATTTACCGTATAACAATATGATGCACTATCCACTTGAGGATATGATATTAAAGAATCATTCCCCACCATTGTTACAGGTGCATTTGCAGCCGTATCTACCCAAATAGAATCAATCCCCGGGTTATATGTTACAACGGTCGAAGGATACAAACTTGAATCTAAGTCTATTCCCCAGGAAAACAGATAACCATCATCACCAGCCCATTGATCCACAATGGTTAAAGTCCAGGTTCCATTCAATGGACATCCAATCATATTATTCATTGTTTGGAATGGTGCATAGCTATTTGCAGGTAAAGACGCCCCAATATTAAATCCAGTACATGGTGAAATTACCGGAGGACACCCACAAGCATAGTTGATCATATTGGTTTGGTTATTACCTGTTGGTTTCCATTCATATAGATAGCCGTTTCCTATTCCAGTCCCAGTACACGGCTCCCCCATGTTAGTTCCTCCGCCTCCTGGAAATGACTTTAATATTACACTACTTCCATTTGGGCAAGTCATAGTAATCGATAAATCTCCAATAAAAGTATGTTCCATCACAGCCCAAAACTTACTGATATCAGCTAGTGAACTAACCGTATCACCAGAATTAAATTTACTAAATGTAATCGTATTAGAATAAACTGCAGAAGAACTACCAAACGGAACATCAGGTAAAAACGTGGTTGGCTGAGATGTTCCTGAATCCGCATTACTCCAGGTTTGCGAAATTGCACCGTATGTCAAAATATTAGAATCTCCTAAACAGATTGTGTCTGACTCAAAAAATGTAGGCGTAAAATCTGGTTCTGTAGAAACTCTTAACCAATAGTTCAAATTATACTCCGCTTCACATCCTAAACTATCGATTGCAAAAACGGAGACCCTAAAAGCACCTGCACTATCTGGAGGGAAGTTCAAGGTAGTTCCTGAATCAATTAAAGTCGAATCATAATACCAATAGAAATTCACATTTGAATCATTTTGATTGTAATTCAAATTGTTATTTGGATAAATTCCAGCAACAGTAATCTCCGCAGTATCTAGATCACATATATCAATAAATCCACCAATAGAAGTATCAGGATCAATTGAAACAGTTTCTATTGTATATTGTTGACATGGAATACTACACGAAACCGAAGCAGTCCACCCATTTCCAATACCCGCTGTATCAGAAATAAAATGAAAGGTCAAACATCCTCCTGGGTTTGTACTTGATATTGCCGAAATCGTTCCAAAAACAGGATTTGTAGCATCATACACGCCTAATAGAGGCGCTGCTGTTGAGCTTCCATTATACACGGTAAGAACATCACCCGGTCCCATTACAAATGAGGCAAAGTTTACTGAAATGATATTTCCCGCTATTGACGGACAAAAGGTCAATGTATAGTTTTCATTATTTGTATACCCGGGAGTTCCTGGACCACCAGAACCAAATCCGGTGCTCGATTCAAATTGGGTAGAACATGTATTATACGTTCCAGTATTCATTAGAATAGTTTGCGAATAACCAGCAAGCGAAACAATCAAACTCAATATAACAACCAAATACTTCTTCATCTTATTTGTTTTCTTGAGTTAGCAAATATCCACTCAACACTTGGTCTGGTGCAATAAACACTATTACTTTACCTGTATCTCCAATTCGATAGGTTAAAAACTGGTCATGCTCACGAATAATATCCAGCATTAGTATGTTCAAGTTTTCAATGTCTTCTATAGTAACAGTTTTTTGAGATTGCTTAAATTTCAAAGAACTTATATCAGGAAAATTAGATACTTTTTCTTGAGGTAAATCTGTTATAATCTTATATCCATACTGAATATAATAATTTAAGTATGCTAATGTTTGAGGTTGTTCAGTTTCCATCTGTGCTACCATTGTAGGCCCATACATATCTACAATTCTCTTATCTATTCCATTAGATTGTGCAAATACAATAAACGAGCTGCAAAGAGCAAATAATAAGATGTAATATTCTTTTCCTTTAAAATTCATTTTCCGTTCCAAAACTGTTTCTCCTATGCCAGACGTAATAAGTTTAAAATAGATGTCTATGCTTTTCAGCAAAGTAACCATTTTGATTTAGTATCACAATAATATTGAAAAAAAACATCTACCTTTGAGTCTAATTCTAATATATTTAAATATAACCAATATGAAAAATCAATATTACTTAAAACACCTTACATCTATTTTTTTTCTTCTGGTGATTCTTTCCGTTAAAAGTATTTCTCAAATAACTCTTCCTTCTACAAACCCAAGTGTAGCTGGCTCACAAGATATTAGCCATTCAAATGTCTATTGTGCTGAAATTTACAACTCAGGAACCGCTCATTATGTAGCCAATATTCTGAAAAATTTAGCTTCTGGTCCATTAGAATACTATTGGGGCAGCACAACAAATCTTTCTTCCTCACCATTACTAAACTCCTCTGAAGTGCTTAATTATAATGCTTCTAGCTCGGATATAGTGATTAACCCAAAAACAGGTAATGCTTTGATTGCTATTGTAGAGAATGGGCAATTGATTTTAGAACACAGAGTTCCCAGTGGATTTTCATATTCTAGTACACAAGCGGCTGTCACCATAGCCGGTATTAATCTAAATATGGTTCCGGAAAAAATAAGCCTTGAAACATTTGGAGATTTATATGCTGTCTTAACATATGTCTCGAATAATAATATCTATGGTTTTTTAATTAACTGGAATACACCCATAAACCAGCAGGCTAATCCTCCAATTTCGCAACTTACATCTTTAAACCCTGGAGATGCTATTAACTCTTTTGATCATACTTGCACACACTCTCAAACAAGCAATGGTCAAATCATTTTGGCTTTTTCTGTAGCTACTGCAAGTGGTCAAGCACAAGTTTGGGAAAACTCTATCGGCTTTAATAGTAGTTCATTGACTACGCAAAGTCTTAATCAGGTATATTCTTCAAATTTTTCAATTCCAAAAGTTAGAATCTGTAGTCCCGGGAATCTAGGAGTTCTAACTCCAAATTCTCCATCAACTTGGAATCCTTTATATGTTATAGGAACTGATCGCACAGTTGTATTTGATGTAGCCGGATCTTCTGGAAATCAAATAATCTCAATAACATCCGATAACACTGGTTCTTCCTTAACTCAAACAATAACAAGTGGAGCTTGTAAACTAGAAGATGTATCTTATTCAAGTAACAATCAAATTGAAATTTTATGGGCTCAAAACAATAACAGCAGTTGGACATATGGAAATGCTGATATTGCAATTGTATCTCAGAGTCTTGACTATTTTGGAAACCTTATGGGACCAGTTTCAGTATTAACAAAATATCCTGGTGTTTATCAAAGAGCCAAAACTAATGGACGATTTTACGGTAAAACCAATTCACTAATCTACGGATACTTCCACGTCACCACAGCAAATTATTATTATAGATTTAATCCTATTACTGCTCCTGCTTTTTAAACTCTAATTTTTAATATAGTATATAAAAAAAATATACTTATAACATGTTAAAAAGTTAACACACATCATTTCGTGCATTTATCAAAAATGCTACATTTGGAGCTGCTAAAAATAGCGAATTAATAATACATTTATACAAATAAACTAAGATGAAAGTAACCGTTGTAGGTGCCGGAAACGTAGGCGCTACTTGTGCCAATGTATTAGCTCACAATGAAGTGGCTAATGAAATTATTCTTCTTGATATTAAAGATGGCGTTGCCGAAGGTAAAGCTTTAGACATGTGGGAGACTTCTCCAATTAACATGTATGATTCAAGAACCATTGGTGTAACCAATGATTACGAAGCTACAGCAGGTTCTGAAGTTGTTGTTATTACTTCAGGGCTGCCACGTAAACCTGGGATGAGTCGTGACGACTTAATCGCAACTAACGCAGGAATTGTAAAATCAGTAACTGAACAAGTGATTAAACATTCTCCTGATGCAATTATCATCATTGTGTCTAACCCATTAGATGTAATGACTTATCAAGCATTTAAAACTGCTGGTATTGATTCAAGTAGAGTATTTGGTATGGCTGGTATCTTAGATACAGCACGTTACCGCTCTTTCCTTGCTTTAGAATTAAACGTTTCTCCAAAAGATATTCAAGCTGTATTAATGGGTGGTCATGGTGATACTATGGTACCACTTCCAAGATATACAACTGTAGGGGGTATTCCTGTAACTGAATTAATTGATGATGATAAACTACAAGCTATTGTTGATCGCACAAAAACTGGTGGTGGTGAAATCGTTAAATTACTAGGAACTTCTGCATGGTATGCGCCTGGTGCTGCTGCTGCACAAATGGTAGAAGCTATCGTTAGAGATCAAAAAAGAGTTTTCCCTGTGTGTGCATGGTTAACCGGTGAGTATGATCAAAATGATATTTACTTGGGTGTACCTGTAATTTTAGGTAAAAACGGTATTGAGAAAATTATCGAATTAGACCTAAACAGTGATGAAAAAGCGCTTTTAGAAGAGTCTTCTGTAGCTGTTCGTGGTGTTAAAGATATTTTAGATGGAATGGACATCTAATCATCCCATTTAAGCTTATTAAATAAAAAAGCCGCTAGAGTTTCTAGCGGCTTTTTTGTGACTTTATATTTTTTTGTTTTGGGCGTTACCTCAATTCTTTTCAATCATTTCGGCCGGGCTTTCCGCTTTACTCCTCGCACCACTTCGGTTTACTGTGGGGTACCACTTCTATCCCTAACGCGCATTATTACTTTGCCCAACTCTATTTCTTACAAAACACCTTAACAACCTATAGGATTGCTACGCATTCCCTCTGTTCGCCAAGTTTATTTGTAGAAGGAATGCCAATTCCGCTAACGCAGAATTACACCTTTTTTTGTATCCAAATTCTCAAACTTCGTTTGGACATTTGGATACAAAAAAAGCCTATCACTTTCGTGATAGGCTTTCCTTCTGTGGGCGATGAGGGATTCGAACCCCCGACCCCCTCGGTGTAAACGAGGTGCTCTGAACCAGCTGAGCTAATCGCCCAATCTTTGTGAGTTTCTCAACTCGTTTCCCGATTGGGAGTGCAAATATACTCCATGTTTCTAACCTACCAAGACTTTTTTCAAATTATTTTTAATGAATCCGCAACTACAAATGTACTCCCTCCGATGTACACAAAGTCATCTTCTTGAGAATCAGCAATAGCCGCGTTTTTTGCATCTAAAACCGAATCGAAAATTTTTATATTTTTTTTCTGAATTAAAAATAAATCTTTCAACTCATCCACCGGCATCGCTCTTTCAATACCCGGTTGACATAAGTAATATATGGCATCATTAGGCAATAGATCCAATATGGATTCCGCATTCTTGTCATTCACCATTCCAAATACAATTCTCAATTGATGATAATCCTCTTTTGAGACTTGTTCCATGGTATATATCAACCCTTCTTTATTATGCGCTGTATCGGCTACAATTAAAGGATTCTGTCCTAATATTTCCCAGCGACCTCTTAACCCAGTATTTCGAGCCATTTGTTCCACACCTTTTACCATATGGTTATTACTTACATCAAATCCAAATGCCCGCAACTCTTTTACTGCTACAACTGCTGTTTGCGCATTCTTTTTTTGATAATTGACCAATTGGGTTGAAGCTATCAATTCGGACTGTTCATCTGCAAACTGTATTGGCGCATTTTCTTCCTTTGCCTTCTGAACAAAAATATCTTTCACTTCCTCTTGCGTCTCTCCAATCACCACAGGAACCTCTGGTTTGATAATACCAGCCTTTTCCCATGCAATTTTTGGTAACGTATCTCCCAGGAATTGCATGTGATCATATCCAATATTTGTAATTACCGATACCAAAGGTTGAATCACATTCGTAGAATCTAATCTCCCTCCCAATCCTGTTTCAATCACCGCAATATCTACATCCTGATCAGAAAAATAAGTAAAAGCCAAAGCAACTGTCCATTCAAAAAATGAGGGATGAATATCTTCTAGTAATTCCTGTCTTTTCTCAACAAACTCTACAACATATTCTTCCGGGATCATTTTCCCATTCAATCGAATTCGCTCTCTAAAGTCTAATAGATGAGGTGACGTATATAATCCAACCTTATACCCTGCCTCTTGTAACATAGAAGCTACAAAATGCGATGTTGAACCCTTGCCATTTGTTCCTGCTATATGGATGGATTTAAACCCTCTTTCAGGGTTTCCAAGGCGCTTACATAGTTCAATAGTATTAGAAAGATCAGCTTTATAGGCAGCCTTTCCCTTGCGTTGGTACATAGGCAGCTGCGAAAATAAAAACGCAATTGTCTCTTGATAATCCATTAGTGAATTTGGAAGTCGTAAGTAATCTTACCTCTTTGTTCGATTGGCGCCCCATCCTTTGGTTGCCATTTTGTTTTATACGCTGCTTGTAATGCTTTCTGCGTTAAACATTCTGCAGTATTCGTAGTACCCTTACCAATTGAAGCATATACTACCTTGCCATTACGATCAACTTTGATATCTACGACTACCTTACCTTCTTCCTGACAGTTATACACAGGTTTAGGCTTTGTCAATGCGGCACGACCTCCTAATGAATAATTTCCATCTCCCTGACCACCTCCGGAATATGCTCCATCCGGACCACCATCAGTTTGTCCTTTATCCCCGGGTTGATCATCCGGACCATCACCACCTCCATTTGAACTTGGATTGTTTAGTTTATTGGCAATGGCCTCCATTCTTTTCCTTTGAGCTTCTTGCTCTGCTTTCTTTTTGGCTTCAGCCTCAGCAGCCTTTTCTGCTTCAATTTCCTCCGGAGTCTTTGTCTTTGGAACTTCTATTGCATCCTGAACATCTTGCGTTGCCACGTCAGGAGTACTTTCAGCAGGTTGTGCATCAACTGGCGGGACCACTTCTTCCACAGGATCCGGTTGTGGATCAGATTCTGTTTGTGCCACTTCTGGCTGGTTATCTCCACTTCCTACTTCCGAAGTACCAAAATTTACTGTTAACCCCTGTTCGGGGATTGGAACAGTATGAGTCAAACCATAGAAAAGAAAAAAACCAATAAGAATAGCGTGGAACAGTATTGTCCCAATCAGCCCTTCTCTTTTTTCTCTTTCTTTTGGTAATGCAATCATTATTTTCCTCTGGTAGCCAGTACCATTTGATATTTATTTCGATTCGCAATTTCCATTACAGAAACTACGTATTGTACATCCACAGTTTCCTCAGGACGTAATAAAAAACCTGGTTTTTCTTCGCCTTCTAACATCGATTGCAAAGTACGTTCCAATTGTTCAAACTTTACTTCACGTTGTCCAACGTAATATTTTAAATCTTTGGTAATCGAAACCGAAACCTGATTTTTTTTAGTTGTTCTCGTACTTCCTTTAGGGAGCAATACATCTACTCCATTAGGGCTAATCATTGTAGACGCAATAATAAAGAATACGAGTAGTAAGAATACAATATCCGTCATGGACGACATATTGAATTCCGGACTTACTTTATTTCTTCCTTTTACTGCCATGTCTTATGCTGGTTCTTGTAACATATCAATAAAACGAACGGATAATTCATCCATTTTATATGCTACCTTATCAATTCTACCTACTAAAATATTGTAGCCAAGGTATGCCACAATACCAATAACCAAACCTGCTGCAGTGGTTACCATTGCCTGCATAATACCTCCAGCCAATTGATTCAACTCCACACTATTTCCAGACGTGTTCATCTCATGAAAAGCAGCCATCATACCGATTACAGTTCCCAGGAATCCAATCATTGGTGCAGCACCAGCAATCGTTGCTTCCATAGACAATGATTGTTCTAACTTGGTAATTTCGAGCTTACCTTCATTTTCTATAGCTAAACTAATATCCGGCATGGGTTTACCTACACGCATTAATCCTTTCTCGATCATTCTTGAATATGGATTATCTACGTCTTTGCAAATTCTACGTGCATTTTCAATTTCACCTTTGAGAACAGATTCTTTTACACGATCCATAAAACTGGTATCCCCTTTAACTACTCTTGCCACAGATAAATATCTTTCAATGAAGATATATACTGCAACAATGGATAAAAACCCTAAAGGAATCATGATATACCATCCTCCTCCTAAAAGTAGACTCATGATTGATAAAGTCTCTTCGTGAGGCATTACATCAGCTCCTTCTGCTGCTGTAGTAATTTGTAAAAACAATCCTTGATTCATCATTTGATTAAATTGAGTTGATAACGTTTTTTAATACAATCTATTATAAAAATGTGTTTTCCAGGTAATAAAATAAAGCTCCAGCCAGGTATCCTGACAGCGCCAATAAACTGATACGTTTTAGATACCACATAAAATCTATTTTCAAGATTCCCATTACAGCAACACCTGCTGCAGATCCAATGATTAATGCACTACCTCCGGTTCCAGCACAATAAGCCAAGAACTCCCAGAATGGGTGATTTACCGGATATGCCAACCCAGGTTCGAATGGACCTACTTCATACATTCCCATAGCACCAGCTACCAATGGCACATTATCCACAATTGAAGATAATAAACCAATAATGACATTAATGGCATAGATATTTCCTTCCATAGAAACCTCTAACCAAGATGCTAAATCCAATAACTGACCCGCACTAGATAAAGCACCTACTGCCAATAAAATCCCCAGAAAGAACATTACTGAAGGTGTATCTACTTTTCTAATTACACCACTTACTGATAATTTCGATTTCGCTTGAATATTTTTACGTTTATGGATAATTTCTGTCACGGTCCACATCAAGCCTAACCCAAGTAAAACACCCATGAATGGAGGCATATGTGTAATGGTTTTATATACCGGAACAAATAATAAACTACCCACACCTAAAGTGAATACCAGATTTCTTTCTCCATCTGTTGTAATTCTTACATCATCACCATCTAATCGTTCTGGTCTTGCTACCTCACCTTTTAATGTGAATGTTAAAATCACTAATGGGACAATTAACGCAATCATCGATGGAATAAAAATACCAGTCACAATATGTCCTGCGGTAATATTTCCACCAATCCACAACATAATCGTAGTTACATCACCAATTGGAGACCATGCTCCACCCGCGTTTGCAGCCACAATGATCATTCCAGCAAACAACCATAAATCATTTTTGTCTTTGATCAATTTCTTTAACAATGCTGACATTACAATCGCTGTGGTTAAGTTATCCAACGCTGCTGAGAAAAAGAATGTGATCATACTTAGAACCCAGATCAACTTTACCTTATTCGCTGTTTTAATACGATCAGTAATTACGGCAAAACCATCATGTGCATCAATTACCTCCACGATAGTCATGGCACCTAATAAGAAAAATAAGATTTCCGCAATATCAATTACGTGATGCGAAAGTTCATGACCAATAAAATGATTAGTGATCATGTGTACATCTTCTCCCGATGCCATTATCGCATCTTTATCCGCAATCAAATACTCTGTAAATCCTTTTAGAAAGCCTTCAGAATGGGAATACAACTCCGCTACACTCCAGCCATAATCAATTCCCCAAATACTATCCGCTCCAAAAATTAATATCGTCCACACCAAAACTCCGGTTAACAGAGCAGAAGCGCCTTTATCAATGTGAATATTGTGTTCTAAAGCTATCAGTAAATAGCCTATTACAAATACTACAATCATTAACGTATACATATCAGCACTAAATTTTTATCTATTTATAATCTATTTTTTATGAAGCTTCAAAAAAACATTAATTAAACAAATCCAAAGATAACTTTCGACCATATTTAACAATGATTTTTAACAATACTTGTTAACATTGGAATATTAAAATATTCCCCCATAAAAATCCAGAATTTTAAGCTTTCCTATCCTGCAATTTTACCTGAGCTATGATCTTGACTTGCTCCGGTAACAGATTTTAAAACATTCACCTCTCCCCTTACTTTTAAGACGCCCAAAAAGGCAAAAATCAAAGCTTCTTTAAAGTCAACAATTTGATCTTCGGGCACGGTAATTTTAGCTGACGATTTCTCTTTTAGCTTTTGGATTAAATAGGAGTTAAATGCGCCTCCTCCGGTGATCATTAGGTTCTTTACATTATAACGTCTTAATACCTTATCAATTTGAATTACAATATGCTCCACAAATGTTCTTAAAACATCTTCAACTCTATAATGTGAAGTCAAAATCGGTGATACAAATTTCTCTACCCATTCAATACCAAGAGATTTTGGTATACCTGTATCATAATACTCAAGATCATTTAATTGAGACAATACTTCAGGTAATAATTTCCCTTTTTGTGCAAGTTCACCTCCTTTGTCATATTTCTTTCCTAGCTTCCTTGCGAAGTGATTCATGACAATATTCACTGGGCAGATATCAAACGCAACTCGTTGACCTTCCCATTCAAAGGAAATATTGGCAAAACCGCCTAAATTCAAGCAACTTTCGTATTCGTAAAAAATCATTTGATCCCCGATCGGGACTAACGGAGCTCCCTGACCTCCTAATAATACATCCTGAATTCTAAAATCATAGACCACCTTAGCATTCAACTCTTCAGACATTATTTCCCCGTTTCCAATCTGAACAGTAATACCTTCTTCCGGTCGATGATGAATGGTATGCCCATGGCTCGCAATAAAATCAACTTGCTTAATATCATTTTTTCTAATAAAAGTTTGAACCACATGAGCCAGCCATTCTCCGTATTCCAGATCAAGATTATTTAATTCTACATCAGTTAATTCACGTGCATTTCTCAGTTTATTCTCCCAATATTCATCATATCCCAGAGTTATTGCTTTTTTCAAGTCAAAACCCCATTTTCCATTTTGATATTCAAACTCACACCACGCCAGATCCAGTCCATCCATAGATGTTCCTGACATTAAACCTATAACACTATATTTCATAGAATAATTTGTTGATTTAGCTCATAGGAAATATCCATTGAGAAATCTTATTTTCGCAGCAAACAGAAATACGAAATTATAATTACAAAATAATGGATTTTCAATTAACAGAAGAGCAAATTGCAGTAAGAGATGCCGCACGTGATTTCGCACAGAATGTGGTGGCTAAAACAGTATTAGAAAGAGATGAAAGCCAAAAATTTGGAGCTGAAGAGATCCGTCAGTTAGGTGAACTAGGTTTTATGGGGATGATGGTAGACCCAAAATACGGAGGTAGTGGTATGGATACTGTTTCCTATGTTTTGGCTATGGAAGAAATCTCAAAAGTAGATGCTTCGATCTCAGTTGCGATGTCTGTGAACAATTCATTGGTTTGTTGGGGCCTTGAAAAATACGGAACAGAGGAACAAAAAATGAAGTATTTGGTTCCTTTAGCTTCAGGTCAGAAAATTGGAGCTTTCTGTTTATCTGAGCCGGAAGCAGGTTCTGACGCAACGTCTCAAAGAACAATGGCTGTTAGAGATGGTGATCACTACATCTTAAACGGAACTAAAAACTGGATTACAAATGGCGGTAGCGCTTCTACTTATATCGTAATTGCACAAACAAATCCAGAGTTAGGTCACAAAGGAATTAGTGCTTTTATCGTTGAAAAAGATATGGAAGGTTTCGTTGTTGGTGCTAAAGAAAACAAAATGGGAATCCGTAGTTCTGATACCCACACTTTGTTATTCAACGATTGTAAAGTTCCGGTTGAAAATAGAATCGGTGATGAAGGATTTGGATTCAAATTCGCCATGATGATTTTGGAAGGTGGTAGAATTGGTATTGCCTCTCAAGCTTTAGGAATTGCATCAGGTGCATACGAGTTATCTGTTGAATATGCTAAAACAAGAACAGCTTTCGGTAAACCAATTGCGGATCACCAGGCAATAGGTTTTAAATTAGCTGATATGGCTACAGAAATTGAAGCAGCAAGATTATTGTGTCTTCAGGCTGCATGGTTGAAAGACCAACATTTACCGATTACTAAAGCAGGTGCTATGGCCAAAGAATTTGCTTCTAGAGTAGCGATGCAAGTAACAGTTGAAGCCGTTCAGGTACATGGTGGTTATGGATACGTAAAAGAATACCATGTAGAGCGTATGATGCGTGATGCAAAAATCACTCAAATCTATGAGGGGACTTCTGAAATTCAGAAAATAGTAATCAGTCGTTCTGTTCTTAAAGAATAGTATTACAAAACTTCTTTAAAGGTTTCCAGACGCATACCTCTGGAACCTTTTAATAAAATTATCGCTCCTTCGGGGGCGATTTTTTTTATGTACACTTCAGCATCCTCTTTATTCTCAAATTTCTTCACATCAGAATTCACTCGAGTTTTCGCGTAGTTTTCCCCAACTAACAAAGCCTCTTCAAAACTTTTCTCCGCGACCAGTTTAGACATATTTTCATGCTCCTCTTCACTAAAACTACCTAACTCATACATATCACCCAGAATAACCCATTTAGCTTGTTGAGTTTGCATCTCTGAAAAACTGTTTACCGCTTGTTCTACCGAAGAAGGATTCGCATTGTAAGCATCCATGATCAAGGTGTTTTTGTCTGTTTTTAGAACTTGAGAGCGATTATTATCAGGCTGGTAATCTTTTAAGGCTTCTGAAATATTTTCTAATTTCACCTCAAAATACTTACCTATACAATAGGCTAGTTTAATATTATTGAAATTAAACGCACCGAATAGATTGGTTTCAATCTCCTGCCCCAACTCATCCTTAAATCTTAATAATGGATCAGAACCTAAAAAATCAACCGAAGAATATGCCTGAGACACCCCATAAGTAATTACCCGCTCTTCTTGTTCAACCATACTGACCACCAGTTCATCTGATAAATCTAAAAATATGGTTCCGGCATTTTGATTTAAATAATCAAATACTTCTTTTTTTGCTTCAATATTCCTTTCAAATGAACCAAACCCTTCCAAGTGATCCTTTCCTACGTTCGTTACGAAGCCATAATCCGGAGACGCAATTTCACATAAAAACTCCACTTCCTTAGGATGATTATCTCCCATCTCAATCAAAGCCATTTCATGCTTAGAGTCAATACTCAATAAGGTTAAAGGAACTCCAATATGATTGTTTAGATTTCCCTTTGTAAAAGCAACATTATACTTCTTAGATAAAACCGCATTTAGCAATTCTTTAGTAGTTGTCTTACCATTAGAACCGGTCACTGCAATAACTGGGATATTTAACTGTTTTCTATGATACTTAGCTAATTCCTGAAGCGCATTTAATACGTCATCAACCAGAATCGTTTTTCCTTCAATGTGATAATCTGAATTGTCAATAACTGCATATCTCGCTCCGGATTGAATCGCCTGGTCAGCAAATTTATTCCCATCAAAGTTTGCCCCTTTAAGAGCAAAAAACATACTTCCCTGTTCAATACTTCTTGTATCCGTATTAACAACTTTACATTCCAAATAAACTGAATAAAGTGCCTCTATCATTGCGTTATTATTTATCAAAGTCCAAATTTATACCATAAAAAAAGCCCCGCAAATGCGAGGCTTATAAGTTTGTTTCTAATTCTTATCTAGATCCTAATCCTGTTGGAGAACCTAAACGATCCATTGCACATCTAAATCCAATATGATCAGTAGATAATTCCTCATTTAAGAATCTTCTTGTACCTGGGTGTAACCAGTACGCTCTGTCTTTCCAGGAACCTCCTTTATACACTCTTGAATGGTCAGTCACCAAAGATGTCACACCATACTCATACATACCGTTTGTTTCTGTCCCCTCAACCTCAGCATCTTTCCAAACAGACTCGTTATATTGAGATTCAAAATCACCATCCAGATAATTAATATTATCAGCTCTTCTATAGTTTCTACGATCTTTTGCATCTGCAGCTTCAACATCCACATAGATCATTCTACCTAAAGAATCTTTTTCCGCAACATAACCATCTTCATCTCTTGCAATCTTCTTATAAACATTACCTCTAAAAGATCTAAAATCAGACTCATCTTCTGAAGTAGCCGCACGATATACGTCCATCACCCACTCATTTACGTTACCAGCCATGTTATAAAGTCCATAATCATTTGGCCAATATTGATATACTGGAGCTGTAATATCTGCATTATCATTTAAAGCACCTGCAAGTCCCATGTTATCACCTCTACCTCTTTTGTAGTTTGCTAACATAGCCCCCATATACGCATCTTCAGGATTACGCATTGCATGACCATTCCAAGGCCATTGTCTTCCTTCTAACACATTTTCACCGAATGAATTTCCAATCAATCCATATGCCGCAAATTCCCATTCAGCTTCGGTAGGAAGTCTGTATTTTGGTAATAAAATACCATCTTCCATTTTTACATTTCTGTATCCCGGACTATTCGGACCATCCCAATCTACCCCATCAGTATTCTTATCTCCTTCATACTGTCCATATAAATACGCATCAGTATTAAAGTTATCATCAGAAACTTGATTTGGATTGTGATTGTAAAAACCTTCGCGAATCATGATTTGCTCATTCACACGATCAGTTCTCCATGCACAAAATTCAGTTGCTTGTTTCCAACTTACACCAACAACCGGATAATCTCTGGTAGCCGGGTGACGTAAATAATAATCTACGTAAGGCTCGTTATAAGCCAACTTATCACGCCATACTAAAGTATCTGGTAAAGACGCTTCGTAAACTTCCGGATAATCATCCTGATAAATTCTCTTTACCCAGTACATATATTCTAACCAGTCCAGATTACGAACCTCGGTTTCGTCAATATAAAAAGAAGAAACAGAAACACGTCTTGGTGTATTTTCCCAATTGCGCATTACATCATCGGTTACCCTACCCATAGTAAAGGTACCACCTTCGATTAACACTAAATTAGGACCGGTTTCTTGCTCTACAAACGGAGCCTTCTGAAAATCACCATTTTCTTTGTTATCATAATCCCATCCTGTAACCGCAGATTGCTCATAATTACAAGAAGCCATTATCAAAGAAACAGCAGTTAAAGCTAATATTGTCTTTTTCATCATGCTTGTTTTAGTACGCTATAACGCAGTTGTAAAATTAATATTTTAATTTTCACTACCAAGTTGGACATGGCAGCTTACGAAGTCTACGTTTTTTCTTGTGACATTTAAGTTTTAATCCTAGCGACAACTCATGTGCGCCACCTGTAGAATTATTTAATTTCGAAACTGTTATATCGTAACTATATCCAAATTTAAAATCGTCATTTTGTAATCCTACCAATATAATCATTGCATCACTATTCAATGTATTAAATCGATACCAGAATCCAACTGTAAAGACACTCATTCGTCCATACATACCCATATTGAATTGCTGAGATTCTCCTTGCTGCATATAAATTACATTAGGAGAAATAGACCCTTCATCCGGGTGTCTTTTGTCTATAGCAAAAGTTGCTCCAGCTTGAAAAGTGTACTTTCTATATAATACTGCATCATTCAATCCAAAGAAACTCTCTACCGGCTGTGCCAGGTGATGTACAGAACCACCAATAAACCAATCATGGCTATATAATAACATTCCCGCAGAAAAATCAGGAGCATTCACACTTTCATCTCCAAAAGGTTCATTTGTAGAATATACAAAGCCATATCTTGGATCAATCATATCTCCAAAAGTCAATTGATCCCATTCCAAAGATTTTTGCCAATACGCTCCCTGGGCTCCAAATTTCAAAGATAAATCTCTATTGATTTCTAAAGTATAAGCATAGGATAACGAAACATTGAATGTCTTGATTGTATTATTTCCTGCATTATCCTGATAAATCTGCAAACCTAATCCACCCTTTAAAAAATCAACATATTGGTCGGCTGAAAGACTATAAGTTGTAAATCCACCTGGTAACTTTGGCCACTGATTACGATAGTTTAAGACAACACGTGGACAAATCTCAGAACCTGCAAAAGCAGGGTTTGTGTACAACGGATTAGCATAAAATTGCGAAAACTGAGGATCCTGCGCGAAAGACCTCGACACAAGTCCAAACACCAGCAATAACGCCAAAGTGATGTGGAGTGTTTTATTTTTAAGCATATCTATTTTGTGTTGCACGTGGCAAGTATAGCGAATTATTTTTACTTGTGAAACCAGAATTTCAGCTCAAATTGATCTTTGGCAATATTTAAACTATACTTTCGTTTTCAGACCACATATTAAATTGTGATAATTAATTTAAAGACAAAATAAACTATAAGATGAGAAAAATATTGCTCAATTTCCTTATTCTTTTCGTGGCTGCAAGTGCATTTGGACAGTTGTCCACCATCGATAGATCTTTAAATAAACGAGTAGATATCAATTGGTTAAACCCAATAACTTTTAAAGATTTTGATGAATCTGATATCACTTTATTACAATTTGACCATGCAACTTTCAACTTCCCCTACGATTCATTACCTCTATTTTCTAAAACCATTTTTTTACCTTCTTCTGCGAATAATGCTCAAGTAAATATTAATATAGAATCATCCGAACCTCTTTCTTTTGAAGAACAATCTGCACTACTAAATAAAAATATTCCTTATAAAGTAGAATCTAAATCTCAGGTAACGTGGTATCGTAAGAAACCTATTGTAACCATTTCATTCAATCCGCTTTATAAGAATCCGGCTACTGGTGAAATTTATAAAGTCACTTCATTTTCTTATGATATTACTCCAACAAATGAAAGAAGCAGCACAGCGGCTCAAATGAACTTTAAAGTTAATTCTGTGTTGAGGTACGGTGATTGGGTGAAAGTTGGTGTTACTCAAGATGGTATATATCAAATCACGTATAGTGAGTTACAATCTCTGGGGATTAATGTTACTGATTTAAAATCTGATCAAATACGAGTTTTTGGAAATGGTGGAGGACACTTACCTTTTAATAATTCAAAACCCAGATTAGATGATTTAGAAGAAAACGCCATCGAAGTGGTTGATGGTGGCGATGGTATTATCAATTCAGGCGATTACATCCTTTTTTACGGACAAGATCCACACCGTTGGAAATATGTAAATAATCGTTTCAATCACGTAGTTCATTTATTCTCTGATACCACATATTATTTTATCACTCGAGATTATGAAATTGGACAACCGAAAAGAATCGCAAAGCAAAATGTTACTGCTTCTCCTGATTTAACTGTAAATTCATTTACAGATTTTCAATATCATGAGGTTGACTTACTCAACTTTGTTAAATCTGGACGTAACTGGTATGGTGAAGCTTTCGCATTTAATAAGGATCAATCTTTTAGTTTTTCATTTCCAAACGCTATCGGATCTACTGCTGAAATCAAATCTAATATGGCCTTTCGTGTTATTGGACGTGCATCTACTTTCGCTTTTAGTGTAGGCGGGACAAATATTCTGAATATTTCTCATCCGGGAGTATCTGGTGGTTATTATGCGGACTATGCTGCTATTGTAGCTGGTAGAAATAATTTTAATGTTCCATCTGACAATTTTGATGTTCGAATTCAATTTAGCGATCAAAGTACCTCTGCAAATGGGTGGCTGGATTATATTGAAATCATCTGTGACCGTCAGTTAACTATGGTCGGAAATCAAATGCCTTTTAGAAATATTCAATCCCAAAGCGCGAATATTATCCAGTATAATATGACCGGATTGAATGGCCATCGCATTTGGAATGTAACAAAACCAACGGAAGTCAATGAGGTGACTGTTACCGCAAATAGCTTTAAGGCCTCTGGTGGACAAATCAATGAATTTGTAGCCTTTAGTAATTCAAACTTTTTGAAAGTTAAGAACTTTGGTAAAGTGGCCAACCAAGACCTTCACAGTATCCAATCTGCAGATTATGTTATTGTAACACACCCAGATTTTATTAGTCAGGCGAACCAACTTGCAAATTTTCATAGAAACAATAGTAATCTAAACACGGTGGTAGTGACTACACAGCAACTTTACAATGAGTTTTCTTCTGGAAGTCAGGACATTACTGCTATCAAATCGTTTAATAAAATGCTTTATGACCGAGCAGGAAATGATCCATCAAAAATGTTGAAGTATGTTTTGCTTCTGGGAGATGCTTCTTATGACTATAAAAATCGCCTTCCGGGTAATACCAACTTTGTACCTGCATATCAATCCTGGAACTCTCATTCCCCATTAGGATCCTATGTAAGTGATGACTATGTCGGTTTTTTAGATGATAATGAAAGTGATCAGCTCTCCTCTACTTTGGATATTGGTATTGGTCGTATCATGGTTAACAATACTACCCAGGCGCAGGATGTAATCAATAAGACCATCCATTATATGTCTAGTCCATCTTGCATGCGTCCCTGGAGAAATCGTCTCACTTTTATAGGAGATGATGAAGATGGAAACGTTCATATGAAACAATCCGACTTTCTGGCCACAAAGATTGATACCACATATCCTAATTATAACATTAATAAAATCTATCTGGATGCATATCAACAAGTCAGTAATGCCGGAGGAAGTACTTACCCGGATGTCAATATTGCCATTGATAAAGCTACCGAGAAAGGTAGTAAAATCATCAATTATGTGGGACATGGTGGAGAATTGGGTCTCGCACACGAGCGAATTCTGGGACTAACTCAAATCAAAGGTTATCAAAATCTAGACGCCTTAGCATTATATGTTACCGCTACGTGTGAGTTTAGTCGATTCGATGACCCGGAGAGAACATCAGCCGGAGAGTTCACGTTATTAAACCCAGAAGGTGCAGCTATGGGCTTATTAACCACCACCAGACTGGTTTATTCTTCTCCAAATTTTGAATTAACGCAAAAATTCTTTGCGGTGGCTTTTGAAAAAGTAGATGGGGAATGGCCACGGTTAGGAGATCTTCTAAGAATTTCAAAAGTTGGAGGATCAAATATTAATTACAGAAACTTCTCTTTACTGGGAGATCCTGCGGCTCAAATGTCATATCCTGAACATGTGGTTCAATCCACTTCGGTTCCTGACACCATTAAATCACTCCAAAAAGTGACCATTTCAGGTATTGTTACAGACCAGTTCGGGCAAAAACTGGAAAATTTTAATGGTGTGGTTTATCCAACTATTTACAGCCAAAGAAAAAAACAGTCCACATTAAACAATGATGGACATGGGGTTATGGTATTCGAAACGCAAAACAATGCGCTGTTTAATGGAAAAGCATCTGTAAAAAACGGAAACTTCGAGTTCTCTTTCATCGTACCAAAAGACATAGATTTTAAATATGGTGCCGGAAAAATTAGTTATTATGCTGAAAATGGCATTACTGATGCCACTGGGAGTGATGAGACTTTCCAAATTGGTGGTAGAGATGGAAATCCTGACGCAGATAAAGTGGGACCGACTATCAACTTGTGGATGAATGATGAGTCTTTTGTTATGGGAGGTATGACAGATGAAAATCCAATGATTTATGCCAAAGTATTCGATGAAAACGGAATTAATACTGTAGGGAATGGAATTGGACACGATATCGTTGCGATTATTGATAACAATACGGCTAACTCTCTAATCTTAAATGATTATTATGAGTCCGATCTCAACTCCTATCAAAGAGGCACCATATCTTATAATCTAAATAACTTATCAGAAGGTAAACATACACTAAGATTAAAAGTTTGGGACGTTTATAATAATTCCAGTGAAGCCGAAATTGAATTTTATGTAAGTAAATCGGCAACCTTTAATATTGATCACGTTCTAAATTATCCAAATCCATTTACTACCAATACTGACTTTTATTTTGATCACAATGCATTAGGTCAACAACTGGATGTACGTATTCAGATTTTCACAATTAGTGGAAAGCTGGTTAAGACCATTGACCACATTGAGCAAGGTGACAGCTATAGAGTTGGTCCTATTAACTGGGATGGTAGAGATGAATACGGAGACAGAATAGGTAAAGGCACCTATGTTTATAAGGTAAAGGTTACCAATAGTTTTGGCCAAACAGTCGAAAAATTCGAAAAAATTGTCATTCTATAATAACATCCTTTAAAAAGTGTCGTTTATCTCTCTATATTTGCCAGACTATATATTATCTATATAATGAATTCGAAAAAAATAGTTTTTATTCTATCAGCTGTACTAATCAGTTGCTATTCAGTTGAAACATTTGGGCAAGATCAAAGACAAAATCCAATTACTACAGCTGTACCATTTTTAACCATCAACCCTGATGCTAGACATGGAGCTTTAGGTTCGGCCGGAGCAGCAACAAGTCCTGATGTATACGACAATTACCACAATCCAGCGAAACTTTCTTTCATAGAAGAAGATGCCGTTTTAGGTCTTTCATATACCCCATGGTTATCCACTCTGGTTCCTGGAATTAGTTTATCCTATTTAACGGGTGTTAAAAAAATCGATAAAATGTCTGCCATTGGTGGGTCATTAAGATACTTTACTTTGGGAGAAATTCAATTTACGGATGAGTTTGGAAACCCAACCATTTCGCATCAACCTAATGAATTTGCATTAGATGGTGCTTATTCTAGAAAACTATCTGAAAGATTTTCCATGAGTATTTCATTACGATTTATTTATTCGAACCTTACAGGTGGTCAAAGCGTTGGTGGAGCAGATACTAAAGCTGGGCTAGCTGTCGCTTCAGACATTTTCTCTTATTATCAAAACGATGATATCAGTGTTGGAGATAAAGATGCTACATTAACTTTTGGAATGGGAATTTCCAACATTGGAAATAAAATGGCCTATTCAGATATCAATCAACAAGATTTTTTACCTCAAAACTTTAAGTTTGGTAGTGGCTTAACTATTCACTTGGATGATTATAATGATTTTGCGATCGTTTTCGATATGAATAAATTATTAGTTCCTACCCCTCCTATTTATGGAAAGGTGGGTTCTACCAATCAAATTGTTGCGGGAAAAGACCCGAATAGATCTCCTGCAAACGCTATATTCTCAAGTTGGTCTGATGCACCGGGAGAACCGTTAAAAGACAATAGCGGGAATTATATCTTAAATGCTGATGGAATGGCTGAAATCGAGTCAGGAAGTGTACTAAATGAAGAACTTCGAGAGTTGTACTTTGGTTTCGGTATGGAATATTGGTACAATAAAGTATTTGCTGCCCGAATGGGATATTTTGCGGAACATGACACAAAAGGGAACAGAAAATACTTATCCTTCGGAGTTGGATTAAAATACAATGTATTCGCTATGGACATTGCCTATTTGGTTCCTTTCTATATTGGTAGTCAAGTATCTTATGGACAATCTCCATTGGCTAATACGCTACAATTCACCATGTCGTTTGCCTTCAACAAAAATAAATCATCAGGTAATAGCGACTCCTCAAGCTCTACAGACTCCTTTTAATTATAAGGAGAATCTGAAAAAATTAGACGCACCTACATTCCTAAATGCGAAATAAAATCAAGCATATAAGTGAGATTGAAGAATTTGACCATTTGGACGAATTATCTAATAAGCAGCAATTGCTTGTTTCCAAAGCATCTGCAGCATTAGTCTCTTCCTATTCACCATATTCCGGATTTAGCGTGGGTGCTGCTGTTGAGTTATCCGATGGCACCATTGTTATTGGAAGTAATCAGGAAAATATTGCGTACCCATCTGGCTTATGTGCTGAACGAGTTGCGCTATTCTCTGCCGGCACCAATTTCCCCGATCAGGAAATCAAATCAATCGCTATTGTTGCTAAAAGTATTCATGGTAATGTAACAGATCCTGTAACTCCATGTGGTGCCTGCCGCCAGGTTATGATAGAATTTGAAAGCAAACAGTCGAATCCTATTTCTGTTATTATGATGGGAAATGAAGGAAAAATATGGGTCAGCGAATCTGTAAATAACCTGATTCCTTTTTACTTTTCTTCCCCTCACGTAGGCCGCATAAAATAAGGTCTTTTTCATTTCTTTATTTTAATCGCATTCCATCTGTTCAAGAAGAGTTTTAAATACTTCTTTTGTATTAAATTTGCGCCCTGATAATTTGAATACAGATGGCTAAACGTAAATCAACTAAATTACCTTTTACGAAAGAGCAGTATCTTAAGTGGTACGAGGACATGCTTCTTATGCGTAAAATTGAAGAAAAAACCGGACAACTTTATATTCAACAAAAGTTTGGCGGTTTTTGTCACCTTTATATTGGTCAGGAAGCTGTTGTAGCTGGAACCGTATCTGCAACTCAAGAAGGAGATAAACATATCACAGCATATAGAGATCACGCACATCCAATTGCTCTTGGAGTTCACCCAAAATATATGATGGCCGAGCTTTATGGTAAAACAACCGGAATGTCTAAAGGTAAAGGTGGTTCAATGCACATGTTCCATAAAGATACCGGATTAATGGGAGGTCATGGAATCGTTGGCGCACAAATCGCTATGGGTGCAGGCATTGCTTTTGCAGAGCAATACAAAAACACAGGAAAAATCTGTATCACATCTATGGGAGATGGTGCAGTTCGTCAGGGAATCTTACATGAGACTTTCAACATGGCGATGAACTGGAAACTTCCTGTGGTATTCGTAATTGAAAATAACAATTACGCTATGGGTACTTCTGTAGATCGTACCACAAATGTTAAAGATTTATCGGTTATTGGAGCGTCTTACGAAATGCCTTCAAAGTCTGTTGATGGAATGAAAGTAACAGAAGTTCATGATGCAATGGCATGGGCAGCTGAACATGCCAGATCAGGAAAAGGGCCTGTATTGTTGGATATCAAAACTTATCGTTATAAAGGACACTCTATGAGTGATCCACAAAAATATAGAACCAAAGAAGAGGTAAACCAGTATAAAGAACAAGATCCAATCTTGTTTGTTAAAGACATACTTACTTCTAATAAACTTATAACAGAAGAACAACTTTCTGAAATTACTGACCGTGTAAAAGCTACAGTTGAAGAGTCAGTTAAATTTGCTGAGGAGTCTCCGGACCCGGTAGCTTCTGAATTGTACGAAGATGTTTATGTTGAAGACAATTATCCATATATGATGGATAATAAGTTTTAAATTATTTTACTATGGCGGAAATTATTAGAATGCCGAAGTTAAGTGACACCATGACTGAGGGTGTTGTTGCAGAATGGCATAAAAAAGTAGGAGATAAAATAGAATCTGGTGACCTTATCGCAGATATCGAGACAGATAAAGCAACCATGGAATTCGAATCTTTCCAGGACGGTGTTTTACTTTATATCGGTATTGAAAAAGGAAAAACCGCACCTGTTGATTCCATCTTAGCAATTCTTGGTGAAGAAGGAGAAGAATATCAATCATTAATTGACAATGATACTCTTCCTAGTGCTGCAGAAGAAAAAACAGAAGTAGTTGCTGACAGTAAAACTGAAACTGCTACTGCTCCAATTGCTACTCCAGCTGCCGAAGCTCCTAAAAACAACGTTCAACCTATCGTGAATGATGGTGAATTTAAAGCTTCTCCTTTAGCTAGAAAATTAGCAAACGAAAGAGGTATTGATTTAAATACCGTATCTGGTTCTGGAGATAATGGACGTATCGTAAAAGCAGATATTGATAATTATCGTGCACCTGGTGCAAACTCATATAAAGGGTCTGTTGCAACAGTTGTCGGACAAGAATCCTATAATGAAGTTCCTACTTCTCAAATGCGTAAGACCATTGCACGTAGATTATCAGAAAGTAAATTCTCTGCGCCTCATTTCTATCTAACAATTGAAGTAGATATGGATAATGTGATTGCGGCAAGAAAAGCTGTAAATGCTGCTCAGGATACAAAAGTTTCTTTCAACGACTTTGTGGTTAAAGCTGCAGCTGTAGCGTTGAAAAAACACCCGGGAGTTAATTCTTCGTGGTTAGGCGATAGTATTCGTTATAATGAGCATGTGAATATTGGTGTAGCAGTTGCTGTAGAAGATGGACTTTTAGTTCCTGTTGTAAGATTTGCTGATACTAAATCATTACCGCAAATTTCAACTGAAGTAAAAGAACTTGCAGGAAAAGCAAGAGACAAAAAACTTCAACCTCAGGAATGGGAAGGAAACACTTTCTCTATTTCTAATCTGGGAATGTACGGAATTGAATCCTTCACTGCGATTATCAATCCACCTGATGCTGCAATTATGGCCATTGGAGGGATTATTGAAAAACCAGTTGTAAAGAATGGTCAAATCGTACCGGGACATAGAATGACCGTAACTCTTTCTTGTGATCACAGGGTGGTTGACGGAGCAATGGGTTCCGAATTCTTGAATACTTTCAAAGCAATGTTAGAACAACCAGTTCTAATGATGGCTTAATACAACAATAACAACATTACAAGAGGCTAACTATCACATGATGGTTAGCCTCTTTTTTTTATCCTATTTTAGCATCATGGGTCATTATTTAATCAAAACATATCTATTCATTTTCACCTTGTCCATTTTTTCAGCAGATGTCACAGGACAATATAATTTCTATGAATTAGCACCACTTCCGGAAGCAATTAGTAATAATGCAGTATGCGGAGCTATCGTCAACAACCAGAAATACGTTTATACTTTCGGAGGAATAGATACATCTAAAGTACACTCTGGAATTCACAATAGATGTTACAAATACGATGTTCAAAATGATAGTTGGTCTACCCTTCCAGACTTACCCAGTTCACCTACACGCATTGCATCCGCAGCAAGTACCATAAACGACATTATCTACATTATTGGTGGTTATCATGTTTTCCCAAATGGGCATGAAGAGTCCCACCCATTGGTTCATCGATTCGATACAAAAGCGGATACTTTTTTAACGAATGGAGCTCCACTTCCTAAATCAACTGATGATCACGTACAGGCCGTATACAAAGACAGTCTGATATTTGTAGTCACAGGCTGGAGTAACACAGCAAATATTGCCAATGTCCAAATTTATAATCCTCAACTAGACACATGGCTTATTGGCACACCTGTTCCCAACAACCATTTATATAAATCCTTTGGTGCCTCAGGAGAAATTATAGGTGATACCATATACTATTTTGGTGGAGCCAAAATGGGAAACAATTTCCCTATTCAAATTCAAGTGCGAAAAGGTTATATCAACCCTAATAACGTTACTCAAATCACCTGGTCGCTTGATACTATCGATCAAGATTTAGAAGGCTACAGAATGGCTGTATCTTCTTACAATAATTCCATCCGTTGGATTGGTGGCTCCAACCATACATATAATTACAATGGTATAGGCTATGCAGGTAATATTCCGGTGGAACCCAATAGACGTATCCTTACCTACTACCCGCATTCGGACTCATGGGACACCACATCATTTCATTCTATTAACATGGATTTTCGAGGAATCGCCACTTTTGGATGTGATATGATTTTGGTAGGCGGTATAGATAGTTCTCAAACAGTTAGTACACGAACACTACATTTAGAATGTTTATCCAACTCGATACCCAAAACCGATGCTTCTAAAACTCAAGGTTCATTATACCCAAATCCTTCTGATCAATATTTCAAATTAAGAGACTTATCTCCTCATCTTCAAATATCCATTTATAATATGGATGGGCAGATTCAATTTAATGGAGTCATTTCTCCAAACGAAAACATTCGTGTATCACACTTACCTTCCGGATTATATATCGTGGCTATCACATCCGAAGAAAACACACACATTGAAAAGCTAATTATACAGCATAAAAAAAGCGATTAGTTACCTAATCGCTTTTCCATTACTATATATTCAGTTTTAATAAAACTCAATCACGTAAGGCATTCTGGCTTGAATCCCTTTCATATTCTGAACATTGTCAATTATATTAAAGTACTTATAACTATCGCCAAACGTACTCTTTAGGTATTTCACTGACATTTCACTTTGTAAGTTTTTAATAAACTCATCAATCGGATCTTTCAACTCTGGTAATTCTTTCAATTTATAACCATCCAAATTCGCCTGCTCAACCGCATATGCGATTGCATCATCCAATCCTCCGATTTCATCTACCAAACCAATTTCCACTGCATCTGCACCAGTCCAAACTCTACCTCTGGCAACTTCATTTACCTGCTCTTTGGTCATCCCTCTTCCGGCTGCCACCTTAGATATGAAATCATCGTAAATATCTATAATAGACTCATTAATTACATCATACGCTTCCTGATCTAATTTTGATACCCCGTTAGGATATTTCGAATGCGTATTGGTCTGTTCTGTTTCAAATATGATTCCCAATTTATTCTTAAAGAATTTCTCAGTAACCGGCATCATTCCAAATACTCCAATTGATCCTGTGATAGACGTTTCACTCGCATAAATCTTATCCGCACCACATGATATAAAATAACCTCCAGAAGCTGCTAAATCACCCATAGAAACAATAAATGGCTTCTCTTTTTTAGCTAATTCAGTTTCTCTCCACATCACATCCGATGCCAAAGCACTTCCGCCAGGTGAATTCACGCGTAATACGATCGCTTTTACATTTGTGTCCAATCTGGCTTTCTTAATCGCTTTTGCAATAGACTCAGAGCCCATAACCCCATCACTATTCTTCCCAGATCTAATCTCTCCCTCAGCATAAATCACCGCAACTTTTTTTGTATCCTTTCTTGACACACCTTCTTTTCTGGTCTTTGCCTTCTTTTTCTTATACTTTGAATAGGTAACGAAATGCATATCCTTTTCTTTTTCCACTTCTACCAAATCCAAAATTTCAGCAATTACTTCATCTCTGTACTTCAATCCATCTACCAAACCAAGTTCCTCTGCCGCCTCTGGGTTTCTAATTGTTAAAGAATCTGCATACATATCTAATTTTTCAACTGAAATACCTCTTTGCTTAGAAATACCTTTTAGCCAATGTCCCCAAATAGAACTTAAATATGCTTGAATTTGCTCTCTATTTGCATCGCTCATCTTATCTGCAGTAAAAGGCTCCACAGCACTCTTGTAAATATTATTTGGGCCCTTGATTGCTTGCATTTCGATATCCATTTTCTCAAAAAGACCTTTCATATACATAATATTCGTAGCCAAACCTTTAAACCAAATATTTCCTTCAGGATACAAATACACTTTATCCGATACAGATGCGATATAATAACCTCCTTGGGAAAAACTCTCTCCAAAAGTCACAACCCACTTTCCAGATTCCTTAAAATCCAATAAGGCATTTCTTACTTCTTCTAATTTTGACAATCCTCCAGGGAAACCATCCAATTCAATAAATATCCCTTTGATGTTATCATCTGTTGCAGCATACTCTATGGACTGAACAATATTTCTCAAACTCATCTTAGACTCAGTGGAGAAAGGACCTAAATCCATATTTTCAAAAGGATTATTTCCCGCTCTTTCGCCAATTTGCTGGTTAAACTTCAAATGATATACTGAATTGCTTTTTACGACTACTTCTTTATCATTAGGTTTCAACTCATTCTTAGCCGTATTAATAATGGCAAATATTCCTCCAAAGAATAATGCCAATAAAACACCTCCGGCTAGTACAAAACCAACCATAGAGGCAAACACATATTTAAAAAATTTTCTCATAGGACATTTATTTTCTACAAAAATAGATTGCTTAATCATTCCTATTACGAGAATTACATCAAAGGTGCCCCAATTAGATTAACGGATAATTTAACAAAGATTCATATGGTGTGATGTGCATAACTTATCCAAACCGAACCCCATAGGATTCTAATTTCATCAATTCAAAATCTACATTTGCCAAATGGATAATCAGCATCATAATGTACACCTTCTATTAGGAGGAAATCTGGGAGCAGTTGAAACGACTTTTCAGAAAGTAATCCATGAGCTAGAGGCATTAGAATGTAAAATTATCAAGTCCAGTGGATTATATGAAAGTCCTCCCTGGGGATTTGAAGCTGAACAATCATTTTTGAATCAGGTACTTCTGATCTCCACTTCTCTATCACCTCAGGAATTACTAAAAACCACACAAATAATCGAGAATAAACTTGGAAGAACTCGAGATATAGAATCCAAAGGATATACATCACGGAATATCGATATAGACATTCTATATTATGACGATATAACTCTTGAATTAAATCATTTAAAGATCCCACATCCTCAGATTCAAAATAGAAGATTTACACTTTTACCTTTGGTTGAAATTAGCTCAGGCTTTATGCATCCCATATTTCAAAAATCTAATAATGAGTTATTAGAAATATGTAATGATCACAGTACAGTAACAAAGAAATGAATACGAAGTTTATCTGCATAGAAGGAAATTTGGGTGCTGGAAAAACCACTCTGGCTAAAAAGTTAGCATCAACTTTAGAAGTAAAGCTGATTCTTGAAACCTTTTTAAACAACCCTTTTCTAAAAGGATTGTATGAAAATAAAAAGGACAATAAGTTTCCAGCCGAAGTTTTTTTCTTAATGGAAAGGTACGAGCAGTTAGCTCCTGAACTTTTTGAGAAAAACGAGTTAATCATTTCCGATTACCTGATCGATAAAACAAGTTTATTCGCTAAAACCAATCTGGAAGATAAAGAACTCATTTTGTTTCAAAGAATTTTTGAAACAGTAAAAAAACAGATCCCGCGACCGGATGCTTTGATCTATATTGATCAAACCCCTGAAGAAGCACTGGAACATGTACAATCCAGAGGTCGAAAACTTGAAACTAACGTTTCTTTAGACTATTTAAAATTTATTGACCAACAGTACCTTAAACTCATTAATCATTCGAGCTTTAAAATCCCTATGTTCAGGGTACAAGCCAAGGATTTACGACTCGATTTCAATGGCTCTATTCATAAAATAATTGACTTTTTAGTTAAAGAACGTTTATTGTTGGCTAAAACTCAATCCAAATTAACACTTTAATACTCCATATTCCATTTGGTTTTGAGCTATAATACAATAGTTTTGCACACGATAAATTCAATCACAAATAATTATATAAAATGAAACTATCAATTTTAAGAAACATTTCAATTGCAGTTATTGCCGTTATGGCGATTGTAGCCTGTAACCCATTGAATAAAATGGAGAAGAATGCTGAGACTGCAACTTATAAGGCAGCCCCTAACCCATTGGAAATGCACGGAGATTCGGTGGCTGTAGTTATTTCAGGAAAAATCCCAACGAAATATCTAGCTAAAAAAGCGGCTATTCGCGTTACTCCTGTTTTTGAAGCAAACGGAACAGTAGTAAAATCTCTTGATCCTTTCGTATTGGTTGGTGAAGGTGCTGACTTTGAAGGAAAGAAAATTAAATTTGAAGAAGGTGGTTCATTTTCATTCGATTATAAGTACGCTTATGAAGACGGTATGGAAAGAGGTGTCTTAAAAGCTAAACTTGAAGGTTTATTCAAAACTAAAACTAAAGAGATTGGCATGTTTGATATCGCTGAAGGAACAAACATCACTCCAAAATTAGTTCAAAGTGATGATAAACCAATTTTAGGAAAAGATGCTTTCCAAAGAATTGTTCCTTTCTCTGAAAACGCTGAAATCATTTATACTATTCAATCTACTACCGTAAGAAGTTCTGAATTAAACAAAGAGGAAGTAAAAGCACTATTGGCAAACATTAAAACAAATGCGAAAGACACGACTATCGTATTTAAAGGAATGACTGTTCAGGCATACGCTTCTCCAGATGGTGAATTAACTAAAAACGAAAGCTTAGCTGATAACAGAGCAAAAACTGCAAGTTCTGCCGTATCTCGTCAATTAAAGAGAAATAAAGTTGAAGCAGCGAAATCTGAAGACTTCTTTAACTTAGAAGGTAAAGGTGAAGACTGGGCTGGTTTCAAACAAAAAATGCAAGCTTCTGACATTGAAGACAAGCAATTAATCATCCGTGTTTTAGAAATGTACTCTGATCCAGCTAAACGTGAGGCTGAAATCAAAAACTTATCTGAAACTTATGTTGAGGTTAAAGAAAAAGTACTTCCTCCATTAAGACGTTCTCAAATCGTTTTAAACATGGAAAAAGTAGGACGTTCTGATGAGCAAATTATGGCCGCATTCAAATCTGATGCTTCTGTACTTAGCGTTGAAGAAATCCTTTATGCGGCTACTTTAACAAATGATTTAAATGAGAAATTAAACATTTATACAAAAGCTGCTGAGCTTTATGCTTCTGATTGGAGACCAACTAACAATATGGGGTATATCTATTTATTACAAAATAAATTAGGTGAAGCTGAGTCTAACTTCAATAAAGCTAAAGCAATCCAGGCAACTCCTGTTGTAATGAACAACTTAGGTGTTATCGCTAGATTAAAAGGTGATAGAGCTGCTGCTTTAGAAGCTTACCAAAAAGCAAATGGTGCTGGAAATGAAGTGAACTACAACATGGGTATCTTAAACATCATGGACGGAGATTATTCTTCTGCTGTGAACAACATGGGTTCATTCAAAACATTAAACCTGGCATTGGCTCAAATTTTAAATGGAAATGCTGAAGCTGCTTTAGCTACCATTGATGCAAGTGAAGATGCTACTTCTGCTGAAGCATATTACTTAAAAGCAATTGTTGGCGCAAGAACTGATAACAACGACTTAATGATGAAAAACCTTAAGTTAGCTATCAACAAAGACAATTCTCTTAAAGAAAAAGCTTTAAAAGATGTTGAATTTATCAAAGCAGATTTATCAAGCTTATAATATTTAGTCTTGAAGATATTGAAAGCCGGAGAAGTTTCTCCGGCTTTTTTATTTCATAAATATCTGTTGAGCTTAAACTTTTCTTATTCTATCAAATCGCTATATTTGTTAGCTAAATTTTATAAAATGAAAAAGACTATACTATTCCTTGGTGTTATTGCAATTGCAAGTGTAACTTCTAGCTGTCAGAAATGTGCGACATGTACGTATAATGACGCAGAGAAAGGTACACTTACAAGTGAAGTTTGTAGTTCAGGTAATGCATATAAAACTGCCATTGAGGTGCATGAGGACAATGGCTGGTCTTGTGCGGCTAAGTAATATACTTACGCATAGCCTCCCATAATACGATACCGGCACTAACAGAAATATTAAATGAGTGTTTAGTTCCGAATTGTGGAATTTCAAGTACATAATCGGCTTGAGAAACGATTTCTTGATTTACACCGAACACTTCATTACCGAAAATAAAAGCAGTTTTTAGACTGCTTTTTTTGTTTAGGTCTTGCAGCTTGACCGTTTCTTCTGCTTGCTCAACTGCAACAATTTCGTACTCTTCCTCTTTTAATTGAGCAACTGCCGTTTGAATATCTTCATAATACTCCCAATCTACAGTTTCTGTTGCTCCTAATGCTGTTTTATGAATCTCTTTATGTGGAGGTTGTGCAGTTAAACCACATAAGATTACTTTTTCGATTCTAAAAGCATCTGCTGTTCTAAATACAGACCCTACATTATGTAAACTTCTGATACTATCCAGAACAACAATAATTGGATGTTTTTCCGTAGTTTTATACGTGTCAACATCTAATCTATTTAAATCCGTAGTTTTTAACTTTCTGTTCATAACTATTCCAAAATCCCAACAAATTGCAATGAATCAATAGCATTCATATTTCTTAATTTGAAGATTAATGTCGACAAAAGAACGCAAAATATAATGGCTACAAAAAAAAAGAAACAAACCGATAAAGAAACCCCTTTGATGCGTCAATACAATGGCTTCAAAGCCAAGTATCCAGATGCTATTTTGCTTTTTCGTGTAGGTGATTTTTATGAAACATTTGGAAGCGATGCAATCAAAGCTTCTAAAATATTAGGCATTGTATTAACTAAAAGAAAAAATGGTGCAGCAGCATCTATTGAGCTGGCAGGTTTTCCCCACCATTCATTAGATACATACTTACCAAAACTTGTTCGTGCCGGGGAGCGTGTCGCATTATGTGATCAATTAGAAGATTCTAGTATTTCCAAGAATACAAAAAACATTGTAAAAAGAGGAATTACCGAATTAGTTACTCCTGGTGTATCTACCCATGAAAATACTTTTGACCATAATAAAAATAATTATCTCGCTTCTGTATATATCTCTAAAAAGGAAGCTGGGGTAGCGTTTCTTGACATATCAACCGGAGAGTTTTTAACCACTCAGGGTACTTTCGATTATATCGACAAACTTCTCCAAAGTTTTGCTCCAAATGAAATTCTTGTAGAACGACAAAATAAAATGGTCTTTAATGATCATTTTGGAACTGGTTATTACACCTATTTTCTAGATGAATGGGTATTCACCGAGGAATATGCCACAGAGACTTTACTCAAACATTTCAATTCAAAAACGCTAAAAGGGTACGGTATTCATGAGTTACCACTGGGAATTATTTCAGCTGGGGCATGCCTCCATTATTTAAGAGATACGCAACACCATCAAATTTCTCATATTAATAGAATTTCTAGAATTGAAAGAGACGATCATGTTTGGTTAGATCGGTTTACTATTAGAAATCTGGAGCTTTTCTATTCTTCTAATGAGAATGCGCAAACACTCATTAACATATTGGATCGTAACTGCAGCCCAATGGGCTCCAGACTAATGAAAAGATGGTTGGCTTTACCGTTAAAACATCAAGCACCAATTGAAGAACGTCAAGCGATTGTAAAGCATTTCATAGAAAATCCGGAACTCACAGACGAAATTCAATTTCACGTAAAGCAAATGGGAGATTTAGAACGTCTTATCTCTAAGGTAGCTTTACAAAGAATCAATCCAAAGGAAGTTGTTACGCTAAAGAAAAATCTGGAGTCTATTCTACCTGTTATAAAAAACACTACCACATCAAAAAACAAACAACTCGACTCGTTAGGTAATCAATTAAATCCTTGTGATTTTATTCGAAATAAAATTGAGTCAGAACTGAATGATGAAGCTCCTATTCAGTTGATCAAAGGAAACACCATAAAAGATGGCGTTTCTGATGAACTGGACGAATTAAGATTATTATTAAATAATTCGAAAGAGTATCTTAAGAATTTACAAGAAAGAGAATGCGAACAATCTGGGATTGCCTCTTTAAAAATCGGGTTTAATAATGTATTCGGCTATTATTTTGAAGTTAGAAATACATATAAGGATAAAGTTCCCTCTGAATGGATTAGAAAACAAACCCTGGTGAATGCCGAACGCTATATCACAGAAGAGCTAAAAGAATACGAAGCAAAAATCCTGGGAGCTGAGGATAAGATTCATGCCATTGAAGTTCGAATTTTCTCTGATCTATTACAAGAATTAACCAACTTCATCGAACCTATTCAAACCAATGCGCGCGCTATTGCTAAATTGGATTGTTTGATTTCATTTGCTAAACTGGCGATCAATCATAATTACTGTCAACCTGAAATCAATGATTCATTAGAAATTAAAATTGAAGAAGGTAGACACCCAGTTATTGAACAACTTTTACCAGTTGAAGAGACATATGTGCCGAATAACATTTGCCTCAATAACGATGAACAACAACTCATCATGATTACCGGTCCTAATATGTCTGGAAAATCCGCGCTATTAAGACAAACTGCGTTGATTACATTACTCGCTCAAATGGGATCTTTTGTCCCTGCCAAATCAGCTAAAATTGGGCTTGTAGATAAGATTTTCACCAGAGTGGGCGCATCAGATAATATTTCAAAAGGGGAATCTACTTTTATGGTAGAAATGAACGAAACTGCAAGTATTCTAAACAACCTATCTGAAAGAAGTCTTATTCTCCTGGATGAAATTGGAAGAGGTACGAGCACTTATGATGGAATATCCATAGCCTGGGCTATTGCTGAATATATTCATAATTCTCCGTTTAAACCTAAGACGCTTTTTGCCACACATTATCACGAACTAAATGATATGGCCAATGCATTTGACCGGGTTTACAATTACAATGTTTCCATTAAAGAAATCAATAAAAAAATCATTTTTATTCGTAAACTAGAACCAGGAGGAAGTAATCATAGTTTCGGAATTCATGTAGCTAAGATGGCCGGAATGCCCAAAAAGGTAGTCAATAAAGCTACAGAGATTATGACACGTTTGGAGAATAGTCAGCGTAATCAAAGTGACTCAACAACCATAAAAGAGGTCGTTCAACAAGAACAAGAAAATGTTCAACTCAGTTTTTTTCAATTAGATGATCCAACGCTGTTAGACCTCAAAAAAATCATTATGGATACGGATATCAACACTTTAACTCCAATTGAAGCATTGATGAAATTAAATGAAATAAAAAACAAACTAAATTAACTTCAAAAAAACACGAATAACACTTGGTCGTTGATCCAAAAAATGTACTTTTGTTGCCCGATTGCAAAGGGTGGTAAAAAGCACTTTAAAATCGGAAATGAATTTTGAAATATTGCGAAAGTAGCTCAGCTGGTAGAGCACGACCTTGCCAAGGTCGGGGTCGCGGGTTCGAATCCCGTCTTTCGCTCAGGACAATATACTTCGGTATATATCTGCCCGGGTGGTGGAATTGGTAGACACGTTGGACTTAAAATCCAATGGACCTTGGTCCGTGCGGGTTCAAGTCCCGCCCCGGGTACTGAAAGCCTCAATTACAATTGTAGTTGAGGCTTTTTTGTTTTCTACCGATTGATTGAAGAATCAAAAACTTATTGTCGCCACCAACTTAATCAGTAAATTAGATGTTCAATAAAATTAACCTGTTTCTGTTTCTTCTATAAAAATTTATGGTCGTTTGTAGCCACATATAAAAGATGATTATCATTTACTTCCATTTTTTACTGAACCGTTATTCTACTTTTGAATAACCATGAAACACAAACCCCAACATGCGATTACTCTTAATCCCGACTAGCAGGACAACCAAAATTCACACATTTTGCATTAAGATCATTAAAAAATAAAAAATCCTTTAGATACTCTATATTTGAAGTGAAACATATAGCGGATATATATGTACAAATACGTATATATCTGAGTTAGCACCAATTGATCATAAACACTATGAAGCACTTTTTTACAGGTTTGACTTTTCTCATTTTGATTCATAATGCATATGGACAGATAGAAAAAGACTCTACAATTATAAACTACATAAATGACCAAAAAGAATTCGTTGGATTCAATAATTTGGACGAATTACCTGAATCAATCAAGCCTTATCTAACTACAATAAAAGATTATATGGCTAATAATAAAATGGATTTAAATGATTATTGGTTTTGGACTTCATACGTTCAAGAAGATTCCAGTTCAATTTATATCCCAATCTGCCATTATGATGGTTTTGTGTTTAAGAAAGATTTGGAAGAAAAAAACATTGAAGCTAATAAGGACAGAAAAGAAAGAGAACTTATAACAGTCATTAACTTCAATGGTAATGCCAGTGGAAAGGATGGTAACTTGGAAATTGATAGATCAACTAATAAAGTGCTTAGCTTTAGACTGTGGCAATAAGAATAAAAAAATCTAAACTGCATTAAAACGCAGTTTAGCTGGAACCTTGGTTATAATGACACATGATTTTTTAAAACGAATATTTATACACTTTTTGATTGTACTGGCTCTGTTAACCCTAGGGTGTCAAAGTATCATTAACAAGGAGATTGCCCCAATTGAACCTCACTTATTAAAACTGATAAAACCATATGATAATAGGGACACTGTGGTATACATATCTAGCAAATTCGAAAACGACACGATCATCTTTGAAAATGTAAAAACTAGATTAGATACAGTTAGGAATTTCAGTAGAGGGTTTTATAACAAAAAAACATTGACAGTTGATTACAAAACTACTAAAGGGAGTTATCACCAATTGTCAGGAAAAAGAAACAAGCTTGTAATTCTTAGTAGAATGAGTGGTGCTGATTTTACGATGACTCAATTAATGTTTCTTGGATTATCCTCTCAGAAAGAATCATTAAAAAACCTCTCTAATAATGAATCAATTACCATTGGACCTGAGTCAACTTTTGAAAACGGAATAAATATTAATGAAAAGATTTGTTCTTTTACTTTCAATCAAAAAATCGGTATAACTGAATACGTGGACTGTGAAGGAAATATGTGGATTCGGCAAATAAAAGAATAAAGCTAACATACTGTATACGTCAGGCTACTAAGGAGTATATCTTCTTGCTCTTTCTCCTCTACTTAATCCACCCAATCATTGATTTAGCTTTTAAGAATGAATAATTAAGCTTGAATCTTGTAATAAAAAAATAGATTTTAATCCCATCTTGGATACCAAATCTCAACTACATTACAATTGAGGGTTTTATTTTAAAATCATTTTTACGAAGCAGAGCTATATTTTTCTCTGCCCCTCCTGGAAACGCTTTAAACAAATGAATTTTTCTTTAAACATATTTAACCATTCTTTCATATCAGTTTGGCATTAAAAATGTACGTTTACCCAATAAATATTTTAGTTTTTATATTAACATCGATATTTTAAAACTTCCAAAAAAATAATAGTGGGACGTATTAAAAAATAATACTTTTAACGTTCCAAACTAGAACTTGGAAAAACGCGTTATATTAATATAATTTTACTATTTATACTTAAGAAATGTTCAGCCAAATCAGGCATATAAAATTATACTTATTACTAGCTACAATAGTTTTATCTGTAGCTGCAAGCTCGTGCAAACGACCTGTATACTATTCTTCTACAAGAGTTTACAATGCTCGTGCTGAACAAAACAAAAGATTAAAAAAGCGTGGATATTCCAACCAACAGTACAAAAAATCCAATAGAAAATCTAAACGTTGGAGTCAAAAGAATAACTTTAGAAAAAGAAAGCATAAAGGAAGTTCTTCCAATAAATCCGGAAAAAAATAGCTTAAGTGAGCTTACTTAAGTAATCGACAATCATTTCTGTAGCCCCAACACGTTCTTGAATATAGGTTTTGCTCTTTAATTGAGTTTCTAACAATTGATCCGGATTGTTTATCCATTTTAGTAGTTGATTTTCAAAATCCTCATATCGCGTAACCTCTGTACCTATTCCCGCTTCAATAGATTCCTTTCCCTCTCCAAAGCCTTTATGATTACTACCAAAAAATACTGGGTTTCCAAAAGACAATGGCTCCAAGATGTTGTGTATCCCATCACGATATCCTCCTCCAACAAAAGCAACATCTGCATATTTATACATCCTTGCCAGGTGCCCCACAGTATCTACCAATAGAACTTTAGATTCGAGCGCGTTATTCTCATTTAACCCAGAATACCTTATAGAGTCAATATTCAGTCTATTCTCTATGTTCGAGAATTTATTCTCATTAATTTCATGAGGTGCATAAATCACTTTCCATTCTTCCGGAATACGGTCCACTATTCTCAAAAAATAATCTGTTTCCCGCTCCCATGCACTTCCAAATATTAAAACTTTGTTTTGATCTCTAAAACTTTGCATGAATGACAAATCATCATTATCCTTAACCGTACGAATGACCCGGTCAAATCTTGTATCCCCACTTATTTGGACATTAAAGATTGATTTTGATTTCAAAAGACTTTCTGATTCTTTATCCTGAACAAAAAACATTTTGACCGAAACCAATTGTTTTAAAAACCAGGTTCCATACGACTTAAAGAATATATGGTAAGGTCTAAATGTAGATGAAATAAAAACCAATGGAATGGATCGTTTTTTTAACTCTGTCATATACCCATACCAGAATTCATACTTTACGAACACCGCAATTTGAGGGTTAAAAGCATCAATAAATTGCCTCACATTAGTTTTTCTTTCTACCGGTAAATAGAAGACATAATCTGCCCATTCATAATCAGACCTTAAATCATATCCAGAAGGAGAAAAAAATGTTATCAGAATTTTCCAGTTTTTATGTGATTCTTTAAAGGCTTCAATAACAGGTTTTCCTTGTTCGAACTCCCCTAAAGACGCACAATGAAACCAAACTAAAGGTTCGTTATTCTGAATAGCCCTCCATTTTGATAATTGTTCTTGTCTCCCCTCTGACCATTTTTTAGCCTTACGCACAAACGGGGATAACAAACGAACTAAAATCGCATATGAGTTTATTCCCAATTGGTATATTAACCTCATAATTTATCTATAATAAAATTCCTGAGGTGTCGGCTTATATAATGGTAATGACAAGCCTATTTTTAATCCCATGGTTAAATCCAAACGTTGAGTATCGTCTTTAAGTCCGGTATCATAGTTTATTTCTCTTCTATTCTGAGTGATTGCCTGAGTAAACTCAACCCCCATAAATACATTTATCAAACGTTTATCACTCAACAATCTGTAACCTAAAAACTCTGTAAACATCACGCCATTTGATAATCGATCATATCCAGGGTAATAATCTTTACCGCTAAGTAGAGGCACTTCATTAAATTTATCTTCGAATTTGATACGATGCTGCATGAGACCAACACCACCTAATAACATAATACCAGAATTTGGATTTGCTGAAAACACATTAAATATTTGGCCAAATTTAGCTGACATCGTAAAGCCTCTTTCCACAAAATAAATTTCAGAATACAACCCATTTGTACCTAAAATTCCTCCATTCGCATCACGAAACCCATTGGTAAAACTTAAATCCTTAACCTTGTTACCAAAAATGTAATTCCAGTCTACTCCGTACAAAAAGTTTTTCTTGCTCTTAATTAAAAAAGAAACCCCTATTTCAGAGTGATCACCAAAACGTTGATCCAAATCCCCACCTGGAATTTTATAAGCATATGAAAAATCTATAATTGGAGCAAAAACCGCTGAATCTTTAACACTTACCTGCGCTGAAAGCTGAAAAGCAGAACTAAAAAAAATGCCAAAAACTAAAAATTGGAATATATTTTTTCTCATTTCACAAAGATATTACTTCTGTAATAGCTCATCAAACCTTTCTATTCCATAACCTAATATTTTAACATATCTCAACCAAAATGTAAAGACTTTATAATTGATCTTTTTTTCGGTCTTTTTACTTTTTTAGGATGCTCCTCTAGTATAAATTTGTCAGGTAAATTTTGAGGCTTAATACATTACATTATACCTTAACTAAACACAGAATAAACAAAAACATTATATGAAAATAGCAGTTGTAGGAACAGGTTACGTAGGACTAGTTACGGGTACTTGTTTAGCAGAAAGCGGTGCAGATGTTACATGCGTTGATATTGATAAAAAAAAGGTGGAAAAAATGAAATCTGGAATTGTTCCGATTTATGAGCCACACTTAGATGTTTTATTCGAAAGAAACATAAAACAAGATCGTTTACGTTTTACAACAGACTTAGCCTCTGCCATTAAAGATAGCACTGTAATATTTTTAGCCTTACCTACTCCTCCTGGAGAAGATGGTAGCGCTGATTTGTCTTATATTCTAGGAGTTGCAAAAGACCTGGGTGATCTTATCACTGACTACAAAGTAATCGTGGATAAAAGTACAGTACCAGTAGGTACAGCGGAAAAGGTTACTTCTGCTATTCAAATAGCACTAGATAAAAGATACGAGAATAATCCAAATGAAAAGCCATCTTTTGATGTAGTTTCAAATCCTGAATTCCTTAGAGAAGGTTTTGCGGTTGATGATTTCATGAAGCCTGATCGTGTTGTAGTTGGCTCATCTTCTGAAAAAGCCAATGAAATCATGGACAAAATCTACGCTCCTTTTGTTCGTCAGGGAAATCCAGTAATCTTTATGGATGAAAAATCTGCAGAATTAACCAAATATGCGGCTAATTCATTCTTGGCTACTAAAATCTCTTTTATGAATGAGATCGCTAATCTTTGTGAACAAGTTGGTGCTAATGTGGATGATGTTAGAAAAGGAATTGGCACAGATACTAGAATTGGTAATCGTTTCTTGTTCCCAGGTATTGGGTATGGAGGAAGTTGTTTCCCAAAAGACGTACAGGCATTAGCCAAATCATCTACCGAAGTAGATTATGATTTTAAAATCTTAAAGGCTGTAATGGATGTTAACCTAATTCAAAAAACCGTTTTAATGCCTAAAATCAATGCGTTCTATAACAATGATTTAAAAGGTAAAAAATTCGCTGTTTGGGGATTAGCATTCAAACCAGATACTGATGATATTAGAGAGGCTCCGTCATTATATAATATCAAGGAATTACTAAATTCCGGAGCATCCATTAGTGCCTATGATCCAGAGGCAATGGAAAATGTAAAAGAACTTTTAGGAGATTCTATTGAATTTTGTGAAAACGAATATGATACTTTACAAGATGCTGATGCCTTACTAATTTTTACGGAATGGCAAATATTTAGAAATCCTGATTTCAAGAAAATTGAATCATTACTGAAAGAAAAAGTAATTTTTGATGGTAGAAATCTATACGACCTTTCTAATATGCAAGAATTAGGATTCTATTACAATTCTATAGGTAGAGAAAAAATATCTAATTAATCATATGAAAACGGTATTAATTACTGGGGCCGCGGGCTTCCTGGGATCACATCTATGTGATCGATTCCTAAAAGAAGGTTGCAGGGTTATTGGGATGGACAATCTCATTACCGGTGATCTAAAAAATATTGAACATTTATATAATGAACAACATTTCGAATTTGTTCATCATGATGTTTCCAAATTCGTTCACATTCCTGGTGATTTAGATTACATTTTACATTTTGCTTCACCTGCGTCTCCAATTGATTATTTAAAAATTCCAATTCAAACGCTTAAAGTTGGCTCTTATGGCACACATAATCTATTAGGATTAGCCAAGGCTAAAAATGCCAGAATTTTGATTGCGTCAACTTCAGAGGTATATGGGGATCCCAAAGTACATCCGCAAGTAGAAAGCTATTATGGTCATGTGAATCCAATTGGGCCCAGAGGTGTATATGATGAGGCTAAGCGATATATGGAAGCAGCAACTATGGCTTATCACACATTCCATAATGTGGATACCAGAATTGTACGAATATTCAATACGTATGGTCCACGTATGCGTCTGAATGATGGGCGTGTATTACCTGCTTTTATTGGACAGGCACTGAGAGGAGAAGATCTTACAGTATTTGGAGACGGAAGTCAAACGCGTTCTTTCTGTTATGTAGATGATCTCATCGATGGCATTTATAGGTTATTGTTAAGCGATTATCATTACCCGGTTAATATTGGAAATCCATCGGAAATAACGATTGGAGAATTTGCTGAAGAAATCATTAAGCTAACTGGTACTTCTCAAAAAGTTATTTATAAAGACTTACCAAAGGATGATCCAATGCAACGTCAACCGGATATTACAAAAGCAAAAGAGCTTTTAAACTGGACTCCAAAAGTGGATAGAAAAGATGGTTTAAAAATTACATATGAATATTTTAAATCATTACCAAAAGAAGAGCTTTATAAGACTGATCATAATACTTTCGAAGATTATATTAGAAAATAAATTTCAGGAAGCCTAAAGCACTTAAAAAGCCGTTAATTCACATTAACGGCTTTTTTGTTGGGCCCCTTAAACCTACTACTAAAGATAAAAACATAAAAAAAGCGATACATTAAATGTATCGCTTTTTCTTTGTATCGTACGAGTATTAAAAACTCCAAATATCATGCTCTCTATTAAAGATCTCTTCTTCTATCTTTTCAGCCTCTAACAAAGCATCTAAAGGACCTTTATATGCACTAATCGCTCTATCAAATACATTAGACTTCTTTACGATTCTACTAGAGAATTTTCTTTTCCAGAATAAGTCTTCGTAAGTCATTCTGTCCACATCATTGTGCACATTATAAACCTCAGCCTCAGCAAAAACGAATCTCGCTTCTGGGAAATAAATCCAAAATGCTTCCCTTACCGAACCATCATCAGCAATTTTATCTGGAATCATAGGCGCAATACCCAGAATTCTAGTTTCCATTAAAGAACGTTGTTTATCAAAGAAAACTTCTTCTTTAATCTTAAATCTGGTAATCTCGTCTAATCCGATTTCGTTTGCCGTGTCTTTAAACTCCTCTTCACCATATTCATTCTCAACCGCAATTTGTGTAATATAAGTCAAGGTCTTCTTTGCCTCCATAGTAGTCATGGCAATCTTAAACCCATCATCAAACTGAGCCGTGGACGAATCATAAGGTGAATATGCTGTTATTCTTTCTTGCTCAATCGCTTCCATGATAACAGTCATAAAGTTCTTTCTTCCCTGCGTTGGCTTTAGAGGGAAATAGAAAGGCAGATTTACCTTTTCTCTCATATCTACAACTCGCCAAATACGTGTCAACCACATAATATCAGCCTCTCTTAATTGTACATATGGAACCGGTCTCTTATGTGGTGTATCTACAGATTTTGAGTAAACACCATCAAGCGGAGATTCTGCTCCTGGATCTAATACCTGAGCGGACACATTTAGTCCTAAGCTCATTAATCCAGCCAAAAAGATAAATCTTAGCGTCTTCATAATACTGTTATTTAATTTCTACAATTATATTCCCTTTAATACCTTTTTCCGGTTGGCCTCCAGTACTGGTTTTAATACCATCAATGATGATTACAGATCCCTTACGTAAGTTTTTCAATGCAGTCTTCATCTGTGGTGTTACCTTATCATTTTTCGATCTATAAGGGATATACTTTCCTTTTACCGGAACCTTCATTGTAAAAGCTGTTACTTTTACTTTTAAAGATTCATCATTCAATAAGAAGTTTTCTAATTTAGCAGTTACTTTACCTGAAGCTAAAACCTGAGCTTTAGTTACTTTACCAGAACCTGCAACAGTAGCAAACTTAGGTGTTGCTGGTGGAATTGGCTCAACTCTAAACTTTCTTGCTTCTCCAACCTTAATTTTAGAACCATCGTCCTTCGTTACATAAACCGTAACAGAACACTCACGTCCCTGACCTGGCTTTACAATATATTTACCATTAGACCCTGTCTTTGTCGCATTGGTAACCTGAATATCCACTTTACTAGCAGAAAAACCTGCTACCGATACTTCAACATCGTTCTTTGCGCCACGATAGAATACATTCATCTTTACAGGAGAAACAACCGCTGAAGCTTTCGCTGCGATAAATGTACTTTCGAACGGATAGAAATTATACTCGTTTGTCCCAGGCTTTTTCAGTTTTACAATACCGCCCCATTTTTGCTCTCCTTCAGAGGTTGGCTTAAAACCGTATTGCGCAACACCATCTACAATGGATACTCTATTTGAATCAAATGCATTCTTCACACCCCAATCAGCCATTGCTTTACCTGCTGTATCCAATTCAGATCCAGTTATAACAACGGGAGGTTGAGTCGTATCGTATGCCGCAACAATTAATTGTGCTTTAAAAGAATCACCCAATACTACATAATTTGATTTAGGAATAACCTTAACTTCAATGTTTGAGAATTTAAAGTCTCCTGCATCAATATTGTCCATTAACAAACCTAAAGCTCTTGATTCAGAGTTTTTTACTTGATTCTGGAACATAGTAATATCTGTAATAACCGCTGCAATTGGCGCATGATAAAAGTGCGCTTGATGCCAAGGCTCAGGATTTCCATCCTTATCTACACCATCCTTATACTCAAAACGAATATCTTCCAAACTTGCTTGTTGACTTTTTGGAAATTGGCTAATAACGATATCTTCCCACTCTTTGATCTTGTCTTTCATCTCAAGCATCGTCCATTCACCGCTTTTAGGAGTTCCTAAATCCGGTCCAATCATAATGGTCTGTGCCATATCGATGTCTCCAAGTGCCTGAACAGTATCTAACGTGATCCAATCCGTATTCCCTTCCAACAAAGCTGGATCATAACCTTCAACTTTGGAAATGATATGCTTTTTCAAATCCTCAAAGTACTTATCTAACTCTTGAGAAGCTTTATGAACTGCTTTTGCCTTATTATAGAAAGGCAAAACTTTAGCTTCATTTTGAGAATTTTGCGAAGCGAACTCAGCCATAGTAGCCTCATTCTTTTGTGCAAAAGCCTCATTTGTTTCTGTCATCGCCCCATTGATAATCACAAAAGAGTTCAAAACAGATTTTGTAACATTCATTGCCAATAATGCAAGAAGAACCAGGTACATCATACCAATCATCTTCTGCCTTGGCGTTTCCTTACCACCAGCCATAGTCTATTATACTTTTAAACTTTACTTTAATTAAATTTTAACTACTAGCGGTTAACGTTCATTGCAGATAGCATATTTCCATATACTGTATTCAATGACTCTAAGTTAGTTGATAATTCAGCAATATTTTCTTTATAACGTTTTGTATCCTCAACTGAATCATTCAAGTTATTTACCAAAGTTTGCATGTTCTCAAACATTTGGCTACTTACATTCACTTGATTTGTTGAGTTTTCTAATTGCATTTCATATACACTGTTTAACGCAGATAGGTTCTCACTTACTCTTTTTAAGTTCTCAGCGTATGTAGCTCCATCTTCGTTAGAAACAGATAAACCGGTCAAAGCTTCAGCAGCATGGTGATACGAATCCGATAACTCACCCACATTTTTAGCAGCACCTTCTACACTTTCAACAAAGCTATTTGTTGCAGCAGAAGCGTCTCCTAAATTATTCATATTGTTTGCTGTTTCAGCTAAATTTCTCATTCCAGCACCTAGACTTTCAATCAGTTCACTTCCGATTTTAGCTTCTTCTAACATCGAGTCCAATTCTTGTGTAGAAGAAGATCCCGAACCACCACCGGTAACAATACCACGAGGGTCACCATTATAATCCTCAGCTAATTCTGGATATACCAAAGACCAATCTGGATCTTCGTGCATTGGGTCAAACGCAGATAAAAAGAAAATAATTGCCTCAGTACCCAAACCAATAATCAACATTGGACCAGATCCAGGATAGTGTTGTAGTTTAAAAAGAGCTCCAACAATAACAATTGCTGCACCCCATCCATAAACGTACTTCATGAAGTTTTTCCAACTCTTACTCCCCGGTCTAAACCCTGTAATTTCCTTGCTCATAATCTCTAAATTGTGTTTTAATATTTATTTTTAATGGATAATTTTTCTATAATTCGTCACCTTTCGCGCGACCCAAGTAAGACATCACATTTCTAAATCCAATGTAGCATTTCGCTGTATCCTGGTATTCATATGATCTAACACCTACTCCTAAATAATAACTTACATCTTTCCATGAACCTCCACGAATAACCTTTCTTTTATATACAGGTTGCTCATCATCTTCGGCTTCATATTGATAATCTGAATTCATATCATGATTAAACTCGTACGCTGACTCACTATACGCATTGTTTGTCCACTCTGCCACATTACCAGACATACAGTATAAACCATAGTCATTTGGCGAATATGAATAAACGTTTACCGTTTGGAAACCGCCATCATCAACATAATTCCCTCTTAAAGGCTTAAAGTTAGCCAGAAAACAACCGGCATCGTTTCTGATATATGGCCCACCCCAAGGATATTGAGAAACAGCCAGTCCACCACGTGCAGCATACTCCCATTCTGCTTCAGTTGGTAATCTAAAATCTTGCACTAATGGCAATCCTGCCATATCTAATGCATCATTAAAGTATCTGGTTCTCCAGTGACTAAATGCTTTAGCTTGTTTCCATGTTACACCAACAACTGGATAGTAGTCATAAGCCGGGTGCCAGAAATACATTTGTGCCATTGGCTCATTATACGAATAAGAGAAATCCGCTATCCATACCAATGTATCTGGGTAAACATCTACTTCATCTTCTCTAATGAAATCAGCACGACTATATTGATAGTCATCCTGAATATAGTGACGTTGACGCCCTTTACGTGCAGCCATCTTATAATCAATCCAGCTATATTGAAATCTCAATTTAGTGATATCAATATGTTTCTTTCCATAGTAACGGTCACTTTCAGAATAGAACATTGGTTCCAGTGCATCTCTTAAATCTTCGTTTTCATCATTCCAAGGAATTTCATAATCCCAAGAAATACGTGGTTCATCTAAATCGTTTCCAAATGCATCTAAAGTAATTCCATACTCTACCTCATCAACTTCTAATAAGTAAGTTCTAGCGATAGAATCTCTCACCCAATATACAAACTGACGATACTCATTATTTGTAATCTCAGAATCATCTATGTAGAAAGCAGCCAAAGAAACAGTTCTTGATAAAGCCACATTCGCATAAGGCACATCCTGATCATTTTCCCCCATGACAAAACTTCCCATCGGAATATATGCCATACCATAAGGGTCTATATCAAACCATGCCGGTCGGTTCTGCACTCCCGTCAGCTGCCCCCCATCTCCCGATGCGCATGAAGCCACAAAAGTTGCTATTGTTAAAAATAATAATAATCGTCTCATGTTATTATGTTTTTTGATCGTCAAAATCTAAGTGGATAAACGTGTATTAAACAGTATTATTATAAATTATACTATAAAAATCGCACTGTATGGTGTTGTTGTTGCTTTGGTTGTTTAGAAATATTAAAGCAATATCTTACGAAAAGTTCATGTGAACCTGAACTAAAGTTTCTAATGTTTGAAGTTGTAAAGTCGTATGAGTAACCTACTTTTAGAAGTCCTCCTGCAGCATTCTCACCGTTCATTTGGAAGTTAGCCCCTAACATCAGAGACACTGCATCCTGAAGTCTATAATGGATCCCTCCCCAAAATTGTTCCTGATACTCCATAAAACCTCCTAAAGAGAACGTTGTTGAAGCCACGTCAGACTTCACAAACAAACCTGGTTTCAATACCCAATCACCGCTTTGGCCTATTTGAGTTTCATATTGAGCAGATAAATAATATGTTCTGTCAATTTGATAGTTAAACTGTCTAGAATCACCAGAACCAATTTTATCGTCCAATGTTTGATTAAACTTAGAAGCGGTTAGATGTGTTGAAGATAATCCAATAGATAATTTCTTTGGAATCTTATAATACAAACCGAAATCCATATCCAAACCTCCTTCTGAAGCTCCGTTTACAGGAATAGAAGGATCATCAATTACTCCTTGACTTGCTACCCAATCCGAACCAATAGATTTTGAGATATAACCTATACCAATCCCTGCACTTAAAGTCCCAGGGCCTAAACCAGAATATCTATAAGCATAACTCAACTTTGCTACCATGGTAGTTTCTTGTCCTAATTGGTCAGACATTACCGTCAGCCCTACACCATGTGATCCATGAAATTCAAAAGGAGACTGTGCCGAAAAAAGGAATGTTGACGGCTCGCCACCAAATCCGACCCATTGTAATCTACCCAAAAGAGTGGCACAAATTGCGTCATGGCTACCCACAACAGCAGGGTTTTGGTATGCTAAACCTTGATACTGACCCACAGTAAATTGGGGGTATTGCTGAGCCTGTAGTAAGCCTAAACTGCCTACAAACCCTATAAACACAAGTAACTTTTTCATCATCCCTAGTATATATTTTTATTCTGGTTATTGCTCAAAATACAGTCGCTAAAGTATATAAATATTCTTCTTATCAAAAATTTTTTATTCTAACCTGCATTTTTATTGCCTCAAACTCTTCTAATAAACAGTCATTTTATAAAAATTTCCGATAGGTCTTCACCCATAATTCCGGCAATTCATCCTGCCCCGCTACCAGGTAATCCTGATAAGAACAAGGCACCATATTTAATCTTCGATATCTATTTGACTTGGCATCCGGATAAGGCACCAGCATCCACCAACGATCCGTTCTTAGGCTTTTATAAAAAATAAGATCATCATCAGCTCCTGTAACCGGAACACGATATTTCAAATAATTTTCATCGCTAGGTTTCGGCACTTCGTTTCTTCTATTGGTATAACCTTCGATAAAATACCATATCATTTGTGCGACTAATAGAGCTGAGTTCCCATTATTATCTAACCTAGGATTGTACTCAAACACACCAAAACACGAAACCTTTTCGCTTAACCCTGCATATCTGGTCAACTGACAAGCCTCATCAGGCAATAATCCATTGGGAGTTGATCTTTCGCACCCTTGCATATCTGCAGCTTGAATTGAAGCCACATCAATACTAATTATATCAGAGTTTCTGATGATCGGCTCAGAATCTCGAATATTACCCCGAATAGCTCCTAAACGCATTTTATCAAAAAACAACTTATCAATCAGATCTATAATATTAGGTGACCCAAAATACGTTTGATACCCCAGGTTTGCATAATTAAACAGAAAACTAGGTTGGTGTAATAATATTTGGCTCAGATAAGTCTCTGAATTAACAGGTCCGTCCGTAGCCTCTCCTATATCAAATGCGTGATCAATTGTTGTTAGATTAACTAATTGCTCCGTATTTTCATATCCTTTATATAAAGGGATCGTTAAATCCTGACTCCCACCTAATAACACAATAGTCTTTCCTGCCTTGATTAATGTGTCTATACAGGATTGTACGGCAAAATAAGTATCCTCTAGAGTCTCTCCAGGAAGAATATTACCTAAATCTGTCATTTGTGGAGGCATATCAAAAAAGAGCTTAAACAATTTCTTTCGAATGTTATCCGCTCCCAATCCACAACCGGAATTGCGAATCGAACCTCTTTCTTCTTTAACTCCGATTAAAATTATTTCAGACTCTTTCCAATCTGGGAAATCATCCTCTGAAAAGTATGCATCAATGTTCCCTCCTAACTGCTCTTTATAGTAGTCTTCTTGTGAATGAGAAATGGGTGTAAAATATATAGATATGTCCATCACAAATGCTTTCTACTTTTTACTTGCTGCTTTTGCTTTTGTAGTCTTCTTTTTTGTAGTCGCCTTTTTCTTCGTTGTAGTTTTTTTAGCTTTTGTTTTCTTAGGCTGTTTAGCAATTAGCTCCAAACAATCTTCATAAGTCAAGCTCATCGGATCTGTTCCTTTTGGAATTTTATAATTGCTTTTTGCTTGTTTTATATATGGTCCATATCGACCTTCTATAATACGCAACTCCTCATCCTCATCAAATGTCTTAAGCAATGCTTTCTTATCCGCCTCTATCTTTTCTTTGATCAATTCTGCTCCTCTATCATAAGTAATAGTGTATGGATCATCTCCATTAGCTTCTTTTATACTTACAAAAAGACTTCCTAATCTTAAGTATGGTCCAAAACGACCAATAGAAGCATATAACTTCTTGCCTTCATACTCACCTAACAATCTTGGAAGCTTGAATAGATCCATCGCTTCTTCAAATGTGACACTTGAGATACTCATTCCTGGCAACAATGAAGTGAATTTCGGTTTCTCTTCATCATCAACATCTCCAATTTGAATCATTGGACCAAAACGTCCAATACGTGCATATACTGGCTTTCCTGTTGCAGGATCTTCTCCTAACAACCTCTCTCCTGTAGCTCGCTCACTATTTTCAATCGTATCTTCTACCTTACTATGAAAATCCGAATAAAAGTCTTCAATCATTTTATTCCATGAAACACGTCCATCCGCAATTTCATCAAATTCACGCTCTACGTCAGCAGTAAAATTAAAATCAAGAATATTCTCAAAATGCTCAATCAAAAAGTCATTTACCACACTACCTATATCCGTTGGAAAAAGCTTATTCTTTTCCTTACCTGTGGTTTCCTGTTTAGTAATCACTTCTATACCTGAAGGATTTACTTCAATAACTTTATAGTCTCTGACATTTCCATCAGTAGATTTCTTTTCAACATAACCTCTTTTCTGAATAGTAGAAATGGTTGGTGCATACGTAGATGGTCGTCCGATACCTAACTCTTCGAGTTTCTTTACCAAACTTGCCTCTGAATATCTTGGTGGATGTAAAGTAAATCTCTGAACTCCCTGTGCAGAATCCAAATCAAGCTCATCTCCTTCTTTCATTACGGGTAGTACTCCTGAGTCTACAGAGCTCTCTGCATCCTCATCTACAGCTACTTGATATACCTTTAAAAACCCATCAAATGTGATCACCTCACCTTGTGCTGTGAATTTTCTATCTTCAAGACTAATTCCAATCTTTACCGTGGTCTTCTCAAGTCTTGCATCAGACATTTGAGAGGCAATTGTTCTCTTCCAAATCAATGAATATAAACGCTCTTCATTTCGGTCTCCTTCAACAGTAGCGTTCTCCATGTATGTAGGACGAATGGCCTCGTGCGCTTCTTGAGCCCCTTTCGATTTAGTTGCAAATTTTCGAGGATTAGAATACTCGTTACCATACTTAGATTCAATGGTCGTTTGAGAAGCACTCATAGCTAAATCAGAAAGATTCAAAGAATCTGTTCTCATATAAGTAATCTTACCCGCTTCATACAATCGCTGTGCGATGACCATCGTTTGATTTACCGAAAAACCAAGCTTTCTTGAAGCTTCCTGTTGTAAAGAAGATGTTGTAAATGGTGGTGGAGGAGATTTCTTTGATGGTTTACTGACCACACTCTCTACCTTAAAACTCGCATCTTTACATTTCTCTAAAAACTGATATGCTTCTTCTTCTGTTTTAAACTTCTCCGGAATATTCGCTTTTACCGCATTTCCATTCTTGAGTTTAAATATTGCTGAAACGCGATAAAATACTTCAGAAGTGTAATTAATGATCTCACGTTCTCTCTCTACAATCAACCTCACTGTTACCGATTGTACACGTCCAGCAGATAATGAAGGTTTTACTTTTCTCCATAACACCGGAGACAACTCAAAACCTACTAAACGATCCAAAACTCTTCTTGCTTGTTGTGCCTTTACAAGATCCAAATCAATGTTACGTGGATTATCAATCGCCTTTTGAATTGCAGATTTGGTAATCTCATGGAAAACAATTCGCTTCGTATTTTCTGGTTTTAATCCTAAAACCTCACTTAGGTGCCAGGATATAGCTTCTCCCTCACGATCCTCATCCGTTGCCAACCAAACCATTCCTGATTTCTTTGCTAAACTTTTTAATTCTGTAACTACCTTTTTCTTATCAGGCAGCACATCATAATTTGGCTCAAAATCATTCTCTATATCAATAGCAACGCCCTTCTTAGCTAAATCTCTTACATGTCCGTAACTCGATTTTACGGTAAATCCTTTCCCTAAAAAACCCTCGATTGTTTTTGCCTTTGCAGGCGACTCCACAATTACCAAATCCATACTTTCGGTGCTTTAAATTTGCTCTATTCCTTTATTGGATAGGGTGCAAATAAAAAGAATAAAAATCGAGATAAACAAACTCAAAAATCACAAACCACTTCTTAAGCCCTTAAAATCAACAATTTATTTTACGCTATTATATTTAGTCTGCCACTATGGCACATTATGCGTTTTGGTTAATTTTGCAGTTCAATTTTAGAGCATATAAAATATGGAAGATATATTGGGGCAGAACAAGGTAATTGACGAGACACGTCAAGGTGAAGCAACCATGATTGAAAACAATGGTTCAAAGGGGAAAAAGAAAATGTACATTGAAAACTACGGTTGTCAAATGAACTTTTCGGATAGTGAGATTGTTGCCTCTATTTTAACAAAAGAAGGTTATGAAACAACATCGGAAGAATCTGATGCAGATTTAGTCCTTGTTAATACGTGTTCAATTCGGGAAAATGCAGAAACCAGAGTTTTAAATCGTTTAGGTCACTTCAAAAAGACTAAAAGAGAAAAACCTGGGCTCATCATTGGAGTTCTTGGATGTATGGCTGAACGTATGCGCGAAAAGCTTCTTGAAAAAGAAAAACTGGTAGATATCGTTGCCGGGCCAGACGCTTACCGTGATTTACCTAATTTGATTGAGGAAGCTTCTGAAGGGAGAAAGGCGGTAAATGTACTTTTATCCAGAGAAGAAACCTATGCTGAAATCAGTCCAATTAGATTAAGCTCTAATGGTGTAACTGCTTTTATCTCTATCATGCGTGGGTGTGATAATATGTGTTCTTTCTGTGTCGTTCCATTTACACGCGGGCGTGAAAGAAGCCGTAAACCCGAAACTATTGTACAAGAAGCAAAAGAATTATTCGATAAAGGTTTTAGAGAAGTAACCTTACTAGGTCAAAATGTAGACTCTTACAGATGGAATATGACCAGTAAAGGGGTAATTAAAGATCCTGATCAACCGACAGTGAATTTTGCCGGGCTAATGGATATGGTGGCGCAAGTATCTCCTGATTTACGTATTCGTTTCTCTACCTCTCATCCAAAAGATATGACCGATGAAGTGCTTGAGGTCATGGCAAAACATAAAAACATTTGTAAATACATCCACCTTCCCGTTCAATCGGGAAATACTGATGTATTGAAAAAAATGAATCGTGGATATACAAGAGAATGGTATTTGGATAGAATTAATGCGATCAGACGTTATATGCCGGATTGTGCCATTTCAACTGATATTATTACCGGGTTCTGTGGAGAAACAGAAGAGCAACATAAAGACACCGTATCTTTAATGAATGAGATCGATTACGATTTTGCTTTTATGTTTAAATACTCTGAAAGACCACGTACTTTGGCTGAGCGTAAATTTGAGGATGATGTACCAGAGGAAGATAAATCTCGTAGATTACAAGAGGTGATTGAAATTCAGCAAAAAAGCTCTTTAATGCGTAATCAACAATACGTAGGGCAAGAGGTAGAAGTATTAATTGAAGGGCTTTCGAAAAGATCTGATCAACATGTATTTGGTAGAAGTACCCAAAATGCTGTAGTGATTATTGATAAAGATGCGCATCAGCCTGGTGACTACGTTAACGTCATGATTACTGAATGTTCTTCTGCGACCCTTAAAGGACACATCGTCAAAAAATAATTCGATATGGATATTATTTCTGCAAAACAACGTTTTGGAATCATTGGAAATAATGAACAATTAAATCGTGCTATTGAAACCGCTATTCGTGTAGCACCTACTTCATTAAGTGTTTTAGTTACCGGTGAAAGTGGTGTGGGGAAAGAGAATATTCCTCAAATCATTCATGCTTATGGTCAGAACAAGCATAATAAATATGTAGCTGTAAACTGCGGAGCTATTCCGGAAGGAACGATTGATTCCGAACTATTTGGTCACGTCAAAGGTTCTTTCACAGGAGCTCATGCAGAACGTAAAGGTTATTTTGAGGAAGCTGATGGCGGCACTATATTTTTAGATGAAATCGGTGAATTGCCAAAAGCCACGCAAGCCAAACTGCTTAGAGTTTTGGAATCTGGCGAATTCATCAAAGTCGGTTCATCGAAAGTTTTGAAAACAGAAGTACGTGTAGTTGCTGCAACAAATGTCAACATTCAGGAAGCAATCAAAAAAGGAAAGTTCAGAGAAGACCTTTATTATAGACTAAATACCGTTCCGATCTTGATGCCTCCATTAAGAGATCGTGGAGATGATATTAGTTTACTGTTCAGAAAATTTGCAACTGATTTTGCTGAAAAATATAGAATGCCGGTTGTAAGACTTTCTCCGGAAGCCAAACAAATGATCGAACGTTATTATTGGCCAGGAAATGTCAGACAGCTTAAAAATATTACAGAGCAGCTTTCTATTTTAGAAACCACCAGAAACATAGAGACCGAAACATTATTAAATTATTTACCAAACTACACAGATAATAAATTGCCTGTTCTGGTAAATGCAAACACGGATTCCCAGGAAAGTCTCAAGGAAAGAGAAGTTCTATTCAAGGCTTTAATTGATATGCGTGCTGAAGTAGACATGCTTAAAAACGCAGTAAAATCATTGGCACAGGGGCAAGGACTTAATCCAAATAACTTTACTTCATCAGACAATCAGGATTTAGTAACTCCTGTTGCTCCAACCACGCAGGAACTTACCGTTTCCTCACCTGACATTTCCATCTCCAAAAGTCAATTTTCTAATTTTCCAGCTCCTCAAATACAGAATCATGAAGAAGTTGAAGAGTCACTATCTCTGGAGGAAAAAGAAAAAGAGCTTATTGAAAAAGCATTAAGCAAACATCGAGGTAAACGTAAATACGCAGCAAAAGATCTGGGAATCTCAGAAAGAACATTGTACCGAAAAATTAAAGAATACGATTTAAATTAATGAAAAAGCTATTATATATATATGTAGTATCCATTTTGGTTACAGCGTGTACAGCCAGTTACAGTTTTACCGGAACCTCAACCGGAAATGCTAAAACGATTTCTATTGAGACACTTACCAATAGAGCTCCTTTAACACCTCCTGAATACACACAGACCTTTACTGAGGGGTTAAAAGAACAGTATTTAAGACAAACAAGCTTAGATCTGGTAAAATCGAATGGTGATTTACAACTATCAGGTTTTATCCAAAGATATACCTCTGCTCCTATTGCGACTACGGGTGATGAAACCACATCACAAAACAGGTTGACAGTTACTGTTTCTATTAAGTTTGTAAATCAACTTGATCCCACTCAAAACTTTGATAAGACTTTTACCAGATTTGAGGATTATTCATCTTCAGAGAGTTTGAGCAACGTTCAGGATGAATTGTTTGCATCCATTACAGATCAATTGGCACAAGATATTATTCAGGCATCAATCGGAAACTGGTAGAGTGAATATTGAGCAACTCATATCAATTAATCAAACACCTTCGAAATTAGAAGATGTTTCTCTTCAAGAACTTGAGGGAATTGTAAAAGAATATCCCTATTTCGCTTTAGGTCGTGTTTTGCTCACAAAAAAAATGCAACAAACACAACATCTTCAATTAAAAAAAGAAATCAAGAAGACTGCTGTTGCCATACCAAACAGAAAGCTTTTATATCAATTCCTGTATCAAAAGGATATTCAAAAAACCATTATCGATTCGGAAGAATCATTAGAAGAAAAAATTGAAACTCCTAATGTTTCTATAGAAGAGCCAAAAACAACTGAAAATCCAGAAGAAGTATCCTCTTTTGCTAAACCTGTAGAAATACAACCAAAACCTAAAAAGACTTTTGAAAAACCAATTGATCTAAAAAGCTTAGGACAAAAAAAATCGGAAGAAATCGATTTCTTAGAACGACAAATCATTGGGCATACCATTGAACACGTCCTTTCGCAGGAAATCAAAGAAAAAAATGAGGTCATTAAATCCGAATCACCTAAAGAAGACCAACCAACCAATATTGGAGGTTCTCAAAAATTTTCAGATTGGTTAAACATTTTGGATCACGACAGATTCAAAGACTCAAGGTTGGATCAGACAAAGAAAGAGGAAGAATTCTCAGAGAAATCTATTATTGACTCCTTCCTTCAAAAAGACATTAACATCATCACTCCTACCAATGAAGATTCTGAGTTTTCGCCATCTAACCTGGCCAGATTAAGTGTCGTAGATGATGAAGAATTTGTAACCGAGACATTGGCCAATATTTATGCTAAACAAGGCAATCTGGAAAAGGCTCTCAAAGCTTATAAAAAATTGTTATTGAAATATCCGGAAAAAAAGACTTACTTTGCCGCCCAAATTGAGAAAGTAGAAAAAGATTTAAAATAGATTATAATGAGTTTTATAACAGTATTAATAATTATCGTAGGAGTTTTATTAGGTTTAGTTGTTTTAATCCAAAACCCTAAAGGTGGTGGTTTAGCTTCAGGATTTAGTGGAGCAAATCAATTCGGTGGAGTTCAAAGAACCAATGACTTTTTGGATAAAGCGACCTGGACTTTGGTAATTGCTTTATTTGCCTTGAGCATTATCTCATCTTCATTAACCAATCCTATTGATGCTGGTTCAGAAGAAGGAAGTTCTCAATTTCAGGAAATGGTAGAGGAAGAGCCAGGACAACAAGCTCCAGCTGCGCCAACTATTCCTACTGAATAATTCGAAAGATATTTACATTAAATGTCAGCTTGTCATTCAGGCTGACATTTTTTTTGCCCTAAATTTTAAAATACTGCCAAATTGAATCAACATTCAAATTGGCATAAATAATGACAAGCCCAAACTCAAATTCTAATAACAATAAAAAACATATAATAATGTCTAAGTTAAATATTCAACCTCTTGCAGATAGAGTTATCGTAGAAGCTGCTCCAGCGGAAGAAAAAACCGCTAGTGGAATCATTATTCCAGACACGGCTAAAGAAAAACCACAACAAGGAACTGTTGTAGCAGCTGGTAACGGGTTAAAAGATGAACCAATGACTGTAAAAGTTGGTGACACTGTTCTTTATGGAAAATATTCCGGAACAGAAATCAACATCGAAGGAAATGATTACTTGATCATGAAAGAAGCGGATATCTACGCAATTGTAAACGGATAATTTAATCACCAAAAACAAGACTAAAAATTAGAAAAAATGGCAAAGCAAATTTTGTTTGATATAGAAGCTAGAGACCTACTTAAAAACGGAGTAGATCAATTAGCGAATGCAGTAAAAGTAACTCTAGGACCAAAAGGGAGAAACGTTATTATCGACCGTAAATTTGGTTCTCCACACGTTACTAAAGATGGTGTTTCAGTAGCCAAAGAAGTTGAGCTTAAAGACCCAATCGAAAACATGGGTGCTCAAATGGTAAAAGAGGTTGCTTCTAAAACTGCTGACCTGGCAGGTGACGGAACAACAACTGCTACGGTTCTAGCACAAAGCATGGTAACTACTGGACTTAAAAACGTTGCCGCTGGTGCTAACCCAATGGATTTAAAGAGAGGTATCGATAGCGCAGTAAAAACTGTAATCGAGAACTTAAAATCTCAGTCTATTGAAGTGGGGGATGACAACTCTAAGATCGAGCAAGTGGCTACTGTTTCTGCAAACAACGACACCGAAATTGGTAAGTTAATTGCTGAAGCAATGGCTAAGGTAAAGAAAGAAGGTGTTATTACCGTTGAAGAAGCTAAAGGTACGGATACTACTGTTGATGTAGTAGAAGGAATGCAATTCGATCGTGGATATCTTTCTCCATACTTTGTGACTAACACAGAGAAAATGTTAACTGAAATGGAGAATCCTTACATCTTAATTTTCGATAAGAAAATTTCTACGATGAAGGACTTACTACCTGTTTTAGAAAAAACAGCTCAAACTGGTCGTGGTTTATTAATAATTGCTGAAGATGTAGACGGAGAAGCATTAGCTACTTTAGTTGTAAACAGATTAAGAGGTTCTCTTAAAATTGCTGCAGTTAAAGCGCCTGGATTTGGAGACAGACGTAAGGCAATGTTAGAAGATATTGCTATCTTAACAGGTGGTACTTTAATCTCAGAAGAGCAAGGCCGTAAATTAGAAGACGCAACTATCGAAGATTTAGGAACTGCTGCTACTGTAACTATTGATAAGGACAATACGACTATCGTTAACGGTTCTGGTTCTGAGGAAGCAATTGCTGCTAGAGTAGGACAAATCAAAGCGCAAATCGAGTCTACTACTTCTGATTATGACAGAGAAAAACTTCAAGAGCGTTTGGCTAAATTAGCCGGGGGTGTTGCAGTTCTTTACATTGGTGCTGCTACTGAAGTAGAAATGAAAGAAAAGAAAGACCGTGTAGATGATGCTTTAGCTGCTACTCGTGCTGCTGTTGAAGAAGGAATCGTAGCTGGTGGTGGAGTTGCTTTAGTAAGAGCTACTGAAGCTATCTCAGAATTATCTGGAGAAAACGAAGATCAAAACACAGGTATTGCCATCGTAAGACGTTCTTTAGAAGAGCCATTACGTCAAATCGTAACTAACGCAGGTGGCGAAGGCGCTGTAGTAGTACAAAAAGTAATGGAAGGTAAAGATGATTTCGGTTACAATGCACGTACTGATGTATATGAAAACATGATGACTGCAGGTGTAATTGATCCGACTAAAGTGACCAGAATTGCTTTAGAAAACGCAGCTTCTATTGCAGGTATGTTGTTAACTACTGAGTGTGTTTTAGCAGATGAAGAGGAAGAAAATCCAGCTCCGGCAATGCCTCCAATGGGTGGTGGAATGCCAGGAATGATGTAATTCCCAATAACATAAATTCAAAAAAGGCCGCTTCTATGAAGCGGCCTTTTTTGTTGCAGACAACTTTTATAACTTCTTAAACGTCAACCCTTAAACATAAACTCTATACCTATGCAATTCAAAACACTATTACTATCAACTGTAGCCACTCTATTCTCCTTATTCACTTTTGCCTCGCATTGGTCTTCAGGAGAAATTACTACTACTCATTTATATGGCAACACTTACAAACTCACTTTTACTATTTTACGAGATTGTGCAGGTGTAAACATGCCCGCCTCAGTAACCATAAACTCTAATAACGGAACATCATTCATATTACCAATGGATTATTCCATTAACTCAATCGGAGTCAATACTTCTTGCCCAACGATGATTAGCGGTTCTACATGTAATGGAGGGACTTTTCCAGGATATGAATACTATTCCTATTCTACTGTCGCTTCTTTACCATTGAATAATTCCTGGGAGTTTTATTATTCCTCCTGCTGTAGATCAACCGCTTACAATCTATTGGGGCCAGGAACTAATTTTTATATCTCTTCTAAGCTATATCAAAACAATGCTCCGTCTAACTCAATGCCTAAATTCCCACTTACACCAACAATAATTATTGATGGAACAAGTAACTTCAACATTGATTACTCTGCATTTGATCTGGAAAATGACAGTCTGGTATATTCATTTACCGATGCTTATAATACAGCGTCAACAACCGCTATATACAATGCCGGGCTTAGTGGGACAAACCCGATGAATGGATTATCCATTAATAGTCAAACAGGAGAGATTTCTTATACAGCTCCGGCACAGCCGATAATTGGTAATTTCATTATTAATATTAAATGTGAGGAATACGATAGAACAACTGGAACCTTGTTAAGCGAACACATGAAAGAGGTCACATTTATTTCTATTACTCAAGCTGGCCTTAGCATCTCTAACGTTCCACCTGTTTCTAATGGTATCATAGCAACAACAGGAGGCACCAACATCTCTGGAAATACCTTTAGCATGTGTCTAGGATCAAATGCGAATTTTGATTTATCATTTACCCATCCAAACAATTCCGTTACACTTTGGAGTCCGGTAGACAAAGATTATCCGGGGGTCACTTATTCTGTAACATCAGTAGGAAATACAAGTGCGATGAATGTAAATATTCCATCAACCATGCCTCAAGGAATCTATAGGTTTTACGTACAATCAATAGGAGACAATTGCAGCTTTGCCACTATGAGTTATGACACTTTCACTATTGAAATCAATGGAAATGTTGAAACCAATCAGGATTTAACGATCTGTCTGGGAGATTCTGTCAACTTACAGGCAACAGGTAATACGGCTTACACCTGGAGTCCTGGTACAGGCCTTTCATGTACAAACTGTCCGAATCCAACAGCTACACCTAATACCACCACAACATATGTAGTAACCGGAACTACAAATAATGGTTGTAACAACACCGATACAATAACAATTACTGTAGACTCTTTAAAGAATTACTATGGTGTAGTCTCACAATCAAATGGGACACCATATATCAATACAAAAGTTTATTTGATTGATTACAACCCTTTGGATAGTACTGTTACGGCTATTGATTCCGTATTAACAGATTCAAATGGTTTTTATTTATTTCAAACCACTGCTTCAATGGTTTGGTTAAAAATTGCACCTGACTCCGCTTTATATCCAAACGAATTACCAACGTATTTTGATAGTGCATTAACGTTTTTAGCAGCGGATTCAATTTTCTTGTATCCATGTGATACTGCAGAAGTAAACTTCTCCACTATATCTGGAACGAACCCTGGAGGAAGTGGTTTTATCTCTGGAAATGTATATCAGGGTGCGGGGAAAGCAGCTTCCGACCCAATGGAAGGCGTTGAACTTTTATTAGTTAACGATCAAAATGAATTTGTACAGTACTGGAAAACGAATACACAAGGGTATTTACAATTCTCTAATTTACCTTATGGCACATATAAAGTATTTGTTGACCGTGTAGGCGTAGATAATGACCTGGCTCCTGAAATTGATGTTAACGAATCTTCTAAAGACATCTCTTATAATTTTAAGCTATTTAGTGATAAACTGGTTCGTGATATGCCTAATTCTACAACAACTATTTCTAACAATAAGGTTTTAGACATTTACCCAAATCCGACAACACAGTACATCCATATCGTTTCTAATCAAGCGGTGGAATTCGTGATCATTAATCTAAATGGCCAGGTATTAAAATCAGGCATAGCATCTCCAAATGAAAATTCCATCTCGGTGAAAGAGCTTCAAAGTGGGGTATATTTCATCAAACTAAAATCTGATCACCAACAAACTATTCAAAAATTCATCAAAAAGTAAAGCAACAAAAAGGGGGCTGAAATTCAGCCCCCTTTTTATTTAAATTATATTATAGATTATTTCGGCTTTTTAACCGTAAACACCCTGCTAATATTAAATCCTATTCGAATATCTCCATCTGCCCAATCTCCAGTATTCTGTGTCAGAAATTGTTGCTCGTTCATACCTGCAGAATTTGTCAGGAATAATTGAAACACATGTCCTCCGGTTTCAATATCTACGCCAACAGAAAAAGAATAATCTACATATTGAGGTGCTAACTGATCAGGTAACACATAATGAAACTCATAAGTTAATGCCGCTCTTCTGCTAAACTTCTGGCGACCTCCAATTCCTAAAACAAAAACGTCATTACTCTCCGCGCGTGTTTCAACAAAGTTTCTATGTACTAAGGTAGGCATCAATTGAATCGTAGTTCCTTTATTGATTTTCCGTCCCACAATTGCCTGAAATGTATACCCCATTCTTGAAGTAAATAAATCCTGATCTGGGTTAGCTGCTTTCAATGAGTTAATCATCATAGAAGAGAAAAACTGTAATGATACAGGCATATTCTTAGCCCCGGTGCTTTGTCTTAAAATCTTAGCTTTAAAGAATCCATCATACGCTTTTTCATAGGTGCTTCGCCCTACTCCAATCATCAACCACGGAGTTAATCCATAATCAAAACCTATTCTGGTCACCGCATTATCCAAACCAAAAAACTCATCCACCCCAGTATTCAGTGCACCAAATCGATGTGAGATTCTTAAATCTAAAACGCCTTCGGCTGTGTTTTCCAACGAAATCGAATTGATAATTCGAGAGGCTTTATAGCTCGCAGTAGCATAATTAACTTCTGTTGAATCTTCTCCCAACTCATCTAATAAATCCAAATCATCCTGCGCCCAGGTAGAATAACTCAAGCCACAAAGCACACTTAAAAACAGTATCTTTCTTATCATCTAGTTCTCTTTTATTTCTTTTCTTTAAAATCCATAGAAATGGTCACCTCCAATTCCTTAGCAATCTTTTCACGCACTACACCAGGAATTTCGATATCATAATCTTCAGGGTTTACCTTAATCTTAGCTTCTCCCAAGATGGAACCGCCTTTAACAGTGAATGTAGCTTGTGTGGATATTTCTTTTGTCACACCATGAATCGTCAACTTCCCTTTCACATTTGCGGTATATGTCCCATCTTTTTTGAAATCAATGTCTTTAACATTCTCAATCGTACCTTTGAAAGTAGACTTTGGGAACTGATCACTTTCTACATAATTTTCATTAAAATGCTCTTGCATTAGAGCTTTTTCAAAATGAAAAGACTTCATAGTCACTGCAAACTGAATCGCTCCAGACTGCGAATCAAATATGGCCGTTACCGTTTTATTATGCGCTTCTATATCTTCAATTGACGTTGAAGAAAAAAACGAAATATTGCCTGTTCTGGTAAAATACTTTTGCGCATGAACACCTGAAAATAAACCAACAAGTGCAACGAGTAAAAATAACTTCTTCATAATTTCTCTAATTATTTAACAATTGAACAATGAGCTACAACTACACCCAGGTCGTCTCCTCCGGTACAGTGCCCTTTAACTTTAATTTCATCTCCTACCTGAATTCCTTCTATGGAAACACCCTGATCAAAATACGAATTCACCCCAAAGAAATCATCATTAGATTGCAACACAATCAGATTTCCTGATTCACCTTCGTTGGAAATTTCCATAACAACCCCATTGACTTCAATCACCTGATCCAAATATTTCTTATTCGATTCTTCTTCATTGTCTACATAAGCCTGAAATAAATCAACAGCTGAAATTTTGATTGAAGCCTCTTCTGCTCCAATATCTCTATGCGACTTATTGAGTTGCCAATAAGCGACACCTCCACCTATTATTCCCAGAGCTACCAGCCCTATAAGTACCTTCTTAATCATATCTACTAATTTGATGTATTAATTTTCCGGAGCTCCATCCGCAATCCATTGCTCCAACTTCTTTTGATCACATGAACTCAGCGGCCCCGCAGGAGGCATATCTTTTTGAATTAATGCACGCTGTTCGATTCTCGATAAATTCGCTTTTACCTCAGAATACGTTTCTAATACCGGAGGCTGTGCACCTGCCACATGACATCCTGAAACGGCACAACTATTTGTAAAAATTGCTTTGGTGTCATCATTATAGGTCAAACTATCTGTTTTACAATCATCCGGATTCGTTGGATATAAATCCTCTCCATTGTCATAGTAACAAGAAGAAACTGCAAACATCAAAAAACCCAGTACCCAAATTCTATTCATATATCTTTCTATTTAATAATCTTCTCAAAATCTCTTTGGACTTCTTCTATCCAAATACACTTCCAAATATAATCTTAACTGACAAATGTCAGTAGAAAGTAATTTCCAATACCACATTGTGTCATAAAAATGACCAAAATCCCGTTGAACTAAATTTCTTCATGTTTATAGTTCAAAAGGTGTTGGACTGTCCAAACTTCTCGATCTCTAAAATCTTCCTTACGCTCTGTACAATTAGATAAAGCACAACGACCACATAAATCTTTTCTACATGGCTCCATATGCACTGAGGTTTCAATACTCCCATCAAAAACACCTTCTAGTACACTATCCAAATGATTTACCTCATCATGAGAATCTTTCAAAAGGTAATACCATGGTAAAGTCAGATGGGCATCCAAATGAATCTTGGCTCCATAGCGTACCATTCGAACATTGTGAATATCCACCCAGGCATCTCTACGTTGACTTTCCAGTACTTCAGCCATCTTTTCCAAATATTCTTGATCTGCTTCATCCATCACACCCGCAATAGATTTTCGAATAATTTTATATCCGGTAACCGAAATAATCACTCCTAAAATAATGGCCAATACATTATCTAAAGCATCAATTCCAGTCATCCAAACCACACCTAACCCTATAATTAAACCTGCTGTTGTATATCCGTCAGAAATCAAATGTTTCCCGCCAGCTTCTAATTGCACCGAATTCACTTTTTTACCTTGCTGTACCATCGAATAGCCCATAGCATAGTTTACAATCCCCGCAAAAATAATAAGTCCCAAACTCAACGTATTGATATGAACTTCTTCAGGATAGAAAAAAGCATAAATAGCCTTAAAAATCATACCTGCCCCGGCAATACCAATTAATGCCCCTTCAAAACCAGATGATATAAATTCTATTTTACCGTGACCATAAGGATGATTATCATCCCGAGGAAGGGTAGCATAATACAAGCTGAATAGTCCCAAACCCGCTCCCAGAATATTTACCAAACCTTCCAAGGCATCTGTAAGAATAGCATTGGAATTTGTAATCAAATAAGCGGTGAGTTTCAATCCAAACAAAACAACTCCTAAAATGAGGGCTTTACGTTGAACCTGAATGTTCACCTGATCAATATTTTGTCTGGAATCTGACATCAAGTAGTAAATATACAGCTTTGCTCCTATCTTTTTTTTCAAGTAAATACAATTTTTTAATTTAAATATGGTTAATAGGCTACATTTGCGACAATGACCATTGTTATTTATAAAAAAACTAACATTATTATGAGGCTTGGCCTTCTCGTGTCTTTATTCTTTTTTACTGTACAATCTGTACACAGTCAGGTGAAATACTCCAATGAATTTTTAAATATTGGCGTGGGTGCAAGAGGTTTAGGCATGTCAAATAGTGTTACTGCTTCTACAGATGATGTTACTGCCGGTTATTGGAATCCATCCAATTTAGCCAACATCGAAGACAAAGCTCAAATAGGAATAATGCATGCCAGCTATTTTGCGGGTATTTCAAACTATGATTATGGTGCTGTGGCTATCCCAATAGAAAATGGTGTCGTTGGAATTTCTATGATTCGTTTTGGTGTAGATAATATATTGAACACCATCAACTTTAAAGACCCTAATGGAAATTTTAATTATGATCGGATCACAAAGTTCTCAACTGCGGATTATGGATTTTTGATTTCATATGCCCGAAAAACAAATATTGAAGGGCTAAACATTGGGGGGAATTTTAAAATTATTTACCGCCAAATTGGTGATTTTGCCAATGCATATGGTTTTGGGTTAGATGCATCTGCCAGTTACACTAAAAACTCATGGAAATTTGGCGTGATGGCTCGTGATATTACTACAACAGTAAATGCATGGAGCTATACTCTAGATCAGGCTACTATTGATGTCTTCAACGAAACCGACAATGAAATTCCACAAAACGGAACAGAAATCACACTCCCAAAATTGATTTTTGGAGCATCAAAAGAATTCAACATTAAAGATCAATTTTCCATTCAACCTGAAATTAATTTCGATACTTATTTTGATGGACAAAGACCAGTTTTGATCAGCAGTAGTAGCGTTAGTATTGATCCACATTTAGGGATTGAATTCGGCTATAACGACTTTCTTTATGTTAGAGGTGGAATCGGCAACATTCAAAAAGAACCTACAAAAGCCGGTGGCGAAAACTGGTTATTTCAACCCAATTTCGGAGTTGGATTGAGACTGGATGATTTATTCGGATTAGGCAATGTCATTCTAGATTATGCGCTAACTGCCATTGATCAAACCAATAGCTCACTATATTCCAATGTGTTTTCATTACGAATTGATATTTCGAATGTCAACAAAAAGAAGTAATCATCTACTGGATAACATATCCACATTTGATAGCATTTTGGTTACCAAATTCTAATACCATCAAGTGATACATTTTAAATCCCAAAGCTATCTTTGACAAATATTTATTGGAAATGAATGTATCGAAAAAACTTCTTTATGCCATTGTCTCCGGAGTAGCTCTAGCACTTGGATGGCCCTCAATAGGATCTTTCTATCCTTTGTTATTTGTTGCATTAATCCCTCTTTTCTTACTGGAACGTCAGGTTTATGATGATCATGTAAATAATAAACCCAGTAAACTATTTCCATATGTATATCTGAGTTTGATTGTATTCAACGTCTTAACCACATGGTGGGTCTGGCATGCCTCTGCTCCAGGTAGTGTTGTTGCTATTGTTTTAAACAGCTTATTTATTGCAATAACTATTCAACTCGCTCATTTCACCAGAAAAAAACTGGGCCATTTCCGTGGAGATCTGGCACTTATTTTCTTTTGGATTGCATGGGAATACTTCCACTTAGATTGGGACTTATCCTGGACCTGGTTGACTCTCGGAAATGGTTTCGCCAATGCCCCATATCTTGTTCAATGGTATGAATATTCTGGTGTTTTTGGTGGTTCGTTATGGATTCTGCTAAGTAATGTGATCCTTACGCAATGGATTTACAAATCACAACATAGACAAATTCCAATATTCTCAATACCTAATATTCCGGTTCTTTTTAAATGGGCATTGGTGCTACTCATTCCTGTGATTTCTTCGCTGTATCGATTTTATACTTATGAAGAGAAATCTAATCCGGTAGAAGTTCTTTCAATTCAACCTAACATTGATCCTTATAATGAAAAATTCGGAAGTCTCTCTTCTGCAGATCAGGTCCAAAAAATGTTTAATCTGGCCGAACAAAAAATCACCCCACAGACAGAATTTGTAATCTTCCCGGAAACCGCTATTCCGAAAGCATTTGACGAAGATTTATTTGAAGATACGAGAGAATTTCAAATCATCGAAAGCTTTTACCAAAAACATCCAAATGCACGTATTGTAATTGGTGCATCCACATTTGTAGTTTACGGACCGGGTGATCAAATCCCTTATACTGCCAGGCAAGCAAATAGTGGTATCATGTATGACTATTGTAATACGGCCATCTCAGTTGGTGCAGATTCAGAACCTGAGTTTTATCATAAATCTAAAATGGTTCCAGGTCCGGAAAAAATGCCTTTCCCTAAATTGTTAAAACCACTTCAAGATGCGGTGTTTGACCTGGGGGGTACCACTGGAACTTTAGGGAGCCAGAAAGAAAGATCTGTATTCACCTCCTCACAGCATCATAAAGCCGGACCTATCATTTGTTATGAGTCGGTTTATGGCGCTTTTGTTGGAGAATATGTCCAACAAGGAGCTGAAATTTTATTTATCATCACCAATGATGGTTGGTGGCAAGATACTCCTGGCTATAAACAACATGCCTTGTATGCACAACTAAGAGCTATTGAACATCGAAGAAGTATTGCGCGATCAGCCAATACGGGAACTTCTTGCTTTATCAATCAAAAAGGACAAACTTCACAAAATACTAAATGGTGGGTTGAAGATGCTATTTTAGGTCAGATTAATGCAAATGATACCATCACTTTTTATTCTAAATATGGTGATTTACTGGGGAGAATTTCCTTAGGGTTTGGCGCTTTATTATTGATCATGGCGATCTCAAGAGGTCTAATGAAAAAGGACGACTAAAATGAAGTTCAGAACTGAAATATTTCCAAAAGAGTCAGCTCATTTAATAGATTATAAAGATGCTATTTTATTTATAGGATCTTGCTTTTCAGTAAATATTCACAACAAACTACATCAACTAAAATTCAATACTGTTTCCAATCCTTTTGGAATCGTATACAATCCTATTTCACTTTCAATTCAGTTGAATCGCATTTTAGACTCACTACTCTATACAGAGTCTGATCTTTATTTTTTCAATGAAAAATGGCTCAGTTTTGATCACCACGGAGAATTTTCTTCCTCCGATTCAGAAGAGTGTTTAAACCAAATAAACGCACGATTAGAACAAGGCGTAAAACAACTTAAAACTGCTAAATTCTTATTTATCACTTTAGGTACTGCCTGGATTTATACACGTGATGCTAATGGAAAAACCGTAAGCAACTGTCATAAAATCCCCGCCAAAGAATTCACAAAAAAACTTGCAGGGACTTCGGATATGGTTCAGGAATTATCCAATGTCATTGAACGTATTAAAGCAGTGAATTCCGAAGTTCAGGTCATCTTGAGCATTTCACCAGTGCGTCATCTTAGTGACGGACATTTTGAGAACCAATTGAGTAAAGGCAGGTTATTTGATACTGTATATCAGCTCAAAAATCAATTCGAAAATGTTCACTATTTTCAAGCATATGAGCTTATGATGGACGACCTGAGAGATTATCGTTTCTATAATACGGATTTGATTCATCCATCAAATGAAGCCATCGAATATATCTGGGAAAAATTCAAATTTAATTTTATTAATGCTTCATCGCTAAATACCATATCTCAAGTAGAAAAAATTATCTCAGCATCTAATCACAGACCTTTTAACTCTAAATCTGAAGCGCATCAAAAGTTTATTGCCAACACGATTCAGCAAATAGAAAAACTTGCACCAGGAGTGTATGGCAATTTTCAAAAGGAAATTGATCAATTAAGATCTAACGAATAACCTTTACGGACATCACCACATCTTCTAATGGTCTATTGTTTCTATCCGTTTTTACCTGAGCGATAGAGTCCAATACATCAAAACCTTCTATCAGTTCTCCAAATACTGTATAGGAATTATCTAAATGAGGTGTTCCGCCAATAGTTGTATAAATCTCCCATTGCTTTTCGGTGAACTCATACTTCTTCATACGCTCATCCACCATCGGTTTTGTTTTATTCAAGATATCTGCACTGGTTAAACGATCTCCGGTTTTCATCGCTTGCATGTATTTATCTAACAACTCTTTATTCTCCGGTTCACTTAAGCAATTCTTAAATTCCACCGAACGATATCTATTCATTCTTCTCTCCTCGAAAGTAGCCAGCTGTAAACTATCAAATACACGTCCCTGAACAATATAAAATTGACTTCCTGAACTCTTCTTTTCAGGATTCGCTTCATCTCCTTCACGTGCAGCAGCTAACGCTCCTTTTTTATGATAAATCCCAGGAACAAATTCTGCAGGGATTGTATACCCCGGTCCACCTTCACCCAACATTTTTCCTTCTGGAGCTCCTTTCGAATTAGGATCTCCACCCTGAATCATAAATTGATTGATCACCCTGTGAAATAATAAATCTTCAAAGTACTTCTCTTTGGTGAGCTTAATGAAGTTATCTCTATGTAGAGGGGTCTCATTGTATAACTTCAATTTCATATCGCCAAACTTCGTTGTGATTTTCACAATCGGCTCTTTTGGTAATTTCTTTTTCATCTTAAAAGAAATCAGGCCCACAGCTAAAATAGCAACAACAGAAAGAGTGGTATACTTTAAATACTTATTCATGATTATTAATTTTTCCAAAGAAAAGAAATGACCTTAAGTAATCGTAATTTCATTTCCATTTTCAGTCACATTTTAACATTTCAAAATTCAAACTCTAATATTTCTTATTCAAGTGGGAAAATTATCTTTGCGCCCCTTAAAAACATATACAAAATGGACTTAGTAAAAGAACTCACGTGGCGTGGATTAATCCATGACATTATGCCTGGAACCGAAGAATTATTACAAAAGGAAATGGTTACCGGATATGCTGGTTTTGATCCAACTGCAGATTCTTTACACATTGGAAATTTAGTCCCAATAATGTTATTGGTACACCTTCAACGTGCTGGACATAAACCGATCGCTTTGGTTGGAGGTGCTACAGGAATGATTGGTGATCCATCCGGAAAAAGTTCTGAAAGAAACCTTTTGGATCTGGACGTGATGAATCAAAATCTGGAAGCACAAAAAAAACAACTACAACAATTTCTTGATTTTGATTGTGGTGAAAACTCTGCTTCTGTAGTCAATAACTACGACTGGTTTAAGGATATGAACTTCCTTTCTTTCATTAGAGATACCGGGAAGCATATTACCGTAAACTACATGATGAGTAAAGATTCTGTAAAAAACAGATTAGCTGGTGAAGGAATGTCTTTCACCGAATTCACTTATCAACTTATTCAGGGATACGATTTTTACCATTTATATACCAATCAAAACTGTAAACTGCAAATTGGTGGTTCAGATCAATGGGGAAACATTGTTACTGGTACAGAACTTATTCGTAGAAAAGCCAAAGGTGAAGGTTTCGCTTTAACAGCACCATTAATCAAAAAGGCTGATGGATCTAAGTTTGGAAAATCAGAAGGTGGAAACGTTTGGTTGGATGCAAAAAAGACATCTCCTTATAAATTCTACCAATACTGGTTAAATTCAAGTGATGAAGATGCCAAAAACTATATCAAAGTATTTACCCTTTTAAGCGAAGGAGAGATTAATGAATTAATTGCTGAACACGATAAAGCTCCGCATGCACGTCAACTTCAGAAAAAGCTTGGAGAAGAAATTACCAAAATGGTACATTCCGAAGAAGCACTTCATACCGCTATCGAGGCTTCTAATATCCTTTTTGGTAAAGCAACTTCTGACAGTTTAAAAAAGCTATCAGAAGATGATTTCTTATCCGTATTCGATGGTGTACCTCAAGGAACATTAAGTGCATATAACGTTAAAGGAATTCTGGATGTTTTAGTCGAGTCCGGATTCTTAAAATCCAGAGGTGAAGCCAGAAGAGCACTTAAAGAAAATTCTATTTCAGTGAATAAAGAAAAGATAAACGAGAGCTTTACTTTATCAGATGAAAACTTAATACAAGGGAAATATATATTACTTCAGAGAGGTAAGAAAAACTACTTTTTAATTAAAATTTAAACGTATATTTAAAAGAAATGGATATTTATTAAATATTCATTTCTTTTTATCTCGCTTTTTACCCTATATTTGCAGTGATGATTTCGTAGTCACTAACCTTAAAACAACATTTTAATCCAATGTCGCAACTTGTCAAAATTCATTCTGATCGCGAGGAAATTATTTCCCAGCTTAAAATCAGACTATATCTAAATGGGATATCTTCTATTACTAAAAAAAGCTTTCAGACTTATAATAATACCGGGTTTTCTGACGACTCGTCTCATATTTTCGAATTGTATATCGACAACCAACATCGCGACAAAGCTTCTCAAATTATTCAAACCGCCATTAAGACCGATTTACATTAAACATACTTTCTTCCAACTCATATATCATTTGACCTATAGTATTAAATTTGCGGTCTATGGGCTTAGGTGGATTATTTGAAAGAAAAAAATTAGATCCGGAAGATTTTTATACCTCCGAAGAAGGGTATATTGTCTTTACTGAATCCTATCATTTAAAACGCGGTCATTGTTGTCAAAGTGGCTGCCGTCACTGCCCATACGGTTTCAATAAAAAGAGAAAAAAGTAATTATGAGTAATTTCCAGGACCTCATCAAAGCTGGTATTCCAGATGAACTTCCAGCATCAAAACCTTATGATCATAGTGTAAGTCATGCACCAAAAAGAAAGGATATTCTGACAGCGAATGAAAAACAATTAGCGGTTAGAAATGCATTGAGATACTTTCCTAAAAAACATCATGAGGTTTTAGCAAAAGAATTTGCTCAAGAGCTCAATGATTACGGAAGAATCTACATGTATAGATTTCGTCCGGATTATGAATTCTACGCACGTCCAATTTCTGAATACCCTGCAAAATGTGAGCAGGCCGCAGCAATCATGTTAATGATTCAAAATAATCTGGATAATCGTGTAGCGCAACATCCTCATGAATTAATTACCTATGGAGGTAATGGTGCAGTTTTTCAAAACTGGGCACAGTACCTACTTACCATGAAGTATTTAAGCGAAATGACCGAAGAGCAAACATTAGCTATGTATTCAGGTCATCCTATGGGATTATATCCGTCTCATAAAGATGCGCCACGTGTAGTTGTTACCAATGGTATGATGATCCCGAATTATTCCAAACCGGACGATTGGGAAAAATTCAATGCTTTAGGAGTATCTCAATACGGACAAATGACTGCCGGTTCTTATATGTATATAGGTCCTCAAGGAATTGTTCATGGTACAACCATTACCGTTTTAAATGGATGTAGAAAAATTGACGATAAGGGTGCAAAAGGTAAACTTTTCGTAACTTCAGGACTTGGGGGCATGAGTGGTGCGCAACCCAAAGCCGGAAATATTGCGGGTGTGGTTTCTGTTACTGCTGAAGTAAATAAAGCTGCGACCTACAAACGTCACGAACAAGGCTGGGTAGATGAAGTTATTTCTGACCTGGATGAACTTGTTACACGTGTCAAAAATGCAAAAGAGGCTCAGGAAACGGTATCTATTGCTTATGATGGAAACATTGTGGATGTTTGGGAAAAATTCGATCAGGAAGAGGTATATATAGATTTAGGTTCAGACCAAACTTCGCTTCATAATCCATGGGCCGGTGGATATTATCCTGCAGGATTATCTTTTGAAGAAGCAAACGAAATGATGGCTGCTAACCCTGAGTTATTTAAAGAAAAAGTTCAGGACTCGCTGCGTAGACAAGTTAATGCGATCAATAAACATACGGCCAAAGGCACTTATTTCTTCGACTATGGAAATGCCTTCTTACTAGAGTCTTCCAGAGCAGGAGCAGATATTATGGCTACGGATGGGTTAAGATTTAAATACCCTTCTTACGTAGAAGACATTATGGGACCTATGTGTTTTGATTACGGATTTGGACCATTCAGATGGGTATGTACTTCTGGTAAACCTGAAGATTTAGAAAAAACAGATCAAATTGCATTGCAAGTGATGAATGAAATCATGGAAAACTCTCCTAAAGAGATTCAACAACAAATGCAAGACAATATCACCTGGATCGAAGGCGCAAGAGCAAATAAATTAGTAGTAGGTTCTCAGGCTCGTATTTTATATGCAGATGCTGAAGGTCGTTCTAAGATTGCCTTAGCTTTCAACAAAGCCATTGCCAATGGTGACATCGGACCGGTAGTTTTAGGTAGAGATCATCATGATGTTTCGGGAACTGATTCTCCATTTAGAGAAACTTCTAATATTTATGACGGGTCAAGTTTTACTGCCGATATGGCCATTCAGAATGTTATTGGCGATTCATTCAGAGGTGCTACCTGGGTATCTATCCACAACGGTGGTGGCGTAGGCTGGGGAGAAGTTATGAATGGTGGTTTCGGAATGCTATTAGATGGGTCTGATGATGCATCAAGAAGAGCTGAAAATATGCTTTTCTGGGATGTAAACAACGGTATTAGCAGAAGAGCCTGGGCCAGAAATGAAGAAGCTAATTTTGCAATCAAACGTGAAATGGAACGTACACCAAATCTTAAAGTTACTTTACCTAATCAGGTGAATGAAGATATTTTGACGGAGTTGTTCTAATAACGTCTAAGCAATCAAATTCTTAAGCCGATACATAATTACGTATCGGCTTTTTTATGATTATTACTTTTTAACGCATCTTACAAAAAGATAATTTGAAAAGTCTTATCGATTACATGTATTATTGCAACGCAAAAAAGGATTTCTAAAATGAACAAAGTACTCATAACAGGAGCAGGTGGTTTCGTTGGTGGACAATTAGCTTTATTCCTTGCAGAAAAAGGAATAGAGGTAAATGCAATGCATAGACCGGGATCTAAACTAAATGTCAACCTCATCAACCATCCACAAATTAATTCGGCACCCGCTGATTTAGTTGATTTAGAAAGCCTGATTACCGCAAGCAAAGATTGTGATCATATTTTTCATCTGGCAGCATATGCGCAGCCTTGGGCGAAAGATATGCATATGTATTATGATGTTAATGTTGGTGGTACGGTTAATGTTTTAAAAGCAGCAAAATCCAACAATGTTAAACGTGTCATTATTACAGCTACCGCAGGTACATTTGGACCTCAGGTAGATGATTCATTGATCACGGAAGAGATTCAACAAGTTCTACCTCCTTTCACAGAGTATGAACGAACAAAGCAAATCGCAAACGAAAAAGTTCAGGAATTTATTGATCAAGGATTGGATATTGTCACTGTGAGTCCAACAAGGATTTTCGGACCGGGAGAGTTAAGCGCAAGTAATGCGGTAACTAAACTTCTGGAAAGATACATGTACAATGGTTTTAGATTCTTGCCGGGTGATGGATCAACTTCTGGAAACTACGCGTATATCAAAGACATGATTAACGGCCATTATTTAGCCGCTGTAAAAGGCAAAAGTGGCGAGAATTATATTTTAGGTGGCGAGAACTTAACTTATAAAGAGCTTCTTCGTGTTTTTGGCGATGTCACTCAAATTAAAAGAAAGCCTGTTGCTGTACCTCTATGGATCATGTTATCAGCCTCAAAAGTGATGCAATTTATGGGAGATACATTCGGTGTAAAACCAGCCGTAACACCTCCATTCATTAGAAAATACATGCATAGTTGGGCCACTGATATTAGTAAAGCAAAAAACGAATTGGGATATCAGGTAACACCTTTTATACAGGCTGTGGAAGAAACTGCTACATGGATACGTAGCAAACATGCAGAGTAATTAAATACTCATTTTATATATCAAATATCCTGCAAAAACCAAAAGTGACAGGATAAGAAGTATCCATAATTTAAAGGGCTTTTTTACTCTGGATACAGAGAAATTTGGTGCTTTCGTAGATGTAATTTCGTAATTATCATCATTATCATTGAAACTGTGATAATTGCTATGCTCCGGGTCATAATCAAAAAACATGGTATTAATCACCCAATAGATTTCTGCAACTTGCTTCGAATAATTCAGCTTGATTTCCACCTTATTATTCAAAATGTCTTTGGTTAACAGCTCATATGAAATCAAATTCAACTTATACCCTTTGACATCGAACAATTTGATATTGTTATATAAGTAGTCTGATATCACTCCTCTGTAAATCTCTCTGTCTGCTATCTCAGGGTCAATATTATGCTTTAACAAAGTATTTTTATACAAGTCATAGGTCAGCGATAATTTTATCTCGCAGACGTAATCGACCTGAAAAATTTCAAAATAAGCTTTTGACTTCAGTGATGACTGAAATGATTTAGACATTTTTTACCATGTTTATTTTATGAAAATTTGCTTTCAGGTTAATTCAAAAGCTAACTATTTGTTTAATAAATCTCCGCTCAGTTAACCGCTTTCACAAGTAATTAACCAAGCGAGAGATTCCACACAAATATTTTAAACTGAAGAGAGAATGTCACGTACACATTCCTTTACCTCTACACTACAATAGTAGTTTGATCTTACGTTTTGTGCAATAGGGGCTACACCCTATTTTTCAATTATAAGTAATTCGCATATTTAGACGCCCAGGTTAGTAAACTATTGTTTTTAGGCTCTAAAGCCAGCTTTTTCGAAATATTATATCGATGGTTTTGAATAGTTTTAGGACTCACAAAAAGTAATTCTGCAATTTCCTTACTTGTCTTATTTTGGGATATTAATCGAATAACCTTCTTTTCTGTTCTACTGAGTAAATCATAGCTTGAAGGCAGCTCAGAATCGGGTTTTATAAACTCATGCAAATCTTCAGAATAAAACTTCTTGCCATTAGATAATGCCTGCAAACACTTTTCTATTTCTTCATTTGCGAAATCCTTAAGCATAAATCCTTCTACGCCCATATCAATGGCCCGAGAAAGAAAAGATTCTTCTTTATGCAAAGTCAAAATTGAAATTGCAATTTCCGGATATTCCCTCTTTACTTTTTGCGCGACTTCCAACCCACTTAACTTTGGCATATCCAGGTCTAAAATCGCAATATTAGGTTGAAGTTTCACAATAGAATTATACGCTGATATTCCATCATTAACTGCATCAATCACACTAAACCCTTCTATCGCATTAATAATTCCTTTTAACCCGGTTAACAATACCGGATGATCATCAGCTATAACTACTTTAAACACAACTCTATGATTTTCTTGGAATTATAAAAGTAAAGTTTGTTCCGACATTGACCTCACTATTTACTTCCATTTTTCCCTTCATTAACTTTATACGCTCACGTAACGTAATTAGCCCCAAACTATTGGACGCCTTCATTTTTTGGTCAAAATCAAAGCCGACTCCATTATCCTGAATTTCAATAATGATCGATTTACTATTAATTGTTGACTTCAGCTTAGCTGACTTCGCCTTCGAATGCTTCAAGATATTATTTAACCCTTCCTGAATAATTCGATACAAATTAATCTCGTTTTCTGCAGTAAGTAACCCATCTATCGGCTCTAACTCATCACTAAATACAATATCACTAGCCATATCGCATTTATCAATCATCAACTCAATTGCCTTGGTAAACCCTAGTCTTTCCAACTGCACCGGGTGAAGATCTTTAGATATAATTCGTACCTCCTGAAGTGTTTCACTCACCAGATCAGAAAGTTTTTTATTTTGGGAAACTGCATCTGTACTCTTGATCAACAATAAATTTTGGCCAATACTATCATGCAAATCACTTGAAATTCTCTTACGTTCTTCCTCTTGAGACTGAATTAATTGTTGGGTAAAATTCTCATGCATCAGTTTCTTTTTCTTTTCCGTACGAATTGAAATATTGGCAAAGGCAATAACAAACACGAAACAGATCAACACAAGCCCTAAAATCATCTTAATTCTTAGATCTTGCTTTTCGATCTGAAGTAATTTCAAATTCTGCCTACTCCTCTCAATTTCCAGATCCTTGTTTGCGGTTTCGTACTTAATTTCAGCTAAACTGATATTCTTTAAACGCTTTTCATTTAAGATCACATTTTTGACTGAATTGTATTTCTCAATATAGATCAAAGCGTTCTCAAAATCTCCCTTGGCTTCGTAGGACTTAGACATTTTAAAATATGCTTTTGATAAGGTCTCTTTCTCATCAAATTCAGAAGATTGCTGAATTGCTAAATCAGCATAATAGATTGCCGAATCCTGATCTTCCAATTCATAATACGTATTTGCCAGACTCAAATATACCCGACCCAAATATTCCTTTTGATCGGAACTATCAATGATTTCAACTGCAGTATTTAAATGTGCAATCGCCTCTTCATATCGCTTATATTCCAAATCCAACTCAGCAGAGGAATTGTGTATTCCGGATTGTAAATCAAAATCATCTCGTTCAATGGATAAATCCAACGCACTATCAAAATACATCACAGCCAAATCTTCCTCTCCCTTTTTCATATAAATCCTACCGATATGGTGATAGGTTTCGGGATCAATAAAGTAATTGGTCTCCAATGAAATTTTTAGATGCTCCAGGGCTTTATCGTATTCTTCCTGATCTCTATAAATAAGTCCAATATTGTTGTGCAACTGTAAAATCTTACTGGACCAGCCTAAGTCTTCAGCCATTTTCAAAGACATAAAAGAATATTCCATTGCTTTATCATACTCTCCAATTCTCCAGTAATTCAGTCCGTATAAACCATAACAAGGCATCTCTACATCCGGGATATTATTTTGAATAGCGAGATTCAAACAGGAATCCACAATACGAATATGTTTTTCATAATTGTTTCGGGTCACTTCCAGTTCTGCTATGTTTAACCAGATCAAAAGCTCCAGTTGCAAATCATTAACGGGTTTACAATGCTCTACAGCCATTAAATACCATTCCTCCGCTCGATCAATATTGCCATTGTAATAATACCAATTCCCAATATCCATTTGAGCAGAAGGGATCATTCTCAATCGATTTACCTGAACCGCCAGATCCACAGTTTTGTTATAATATTCCCACATCTTCACCGTATCAATCGGTTGATAATAATAGGAGATATCCAGATAACAATACAATCTGGCACTATCCGAAATATCCGTTTCGGCTAACTGAATCAAACTATCAATCTTTCTTACCGCATCACTTGAATAGCTCGAAAAAGAAAAAAGTGTCAACAAAAAAGCCAATACAACTATTGGCTTCTTCATGCTTAATTTAAACGATATATTTTTAATCTGAATCATATAACTAAAAGCCTTTCAGCAGGCTTTTTCTAATCGAATCTTTTTGCACCGGAGTCCAGTCACGTTGATAATCAAATAAGGCCCCTTCCCATTCACCATATAGAACATTTGGCAAGACCATAAAATGAGAACCAAACTCGGTTCTTAAACTATCCACTAAGACAGTTCTTTTATTCAATGGCTGCTTATCAAACAACTCTGTAAAATCAGCCAGATTATCTCCAAAAAGCATCAAGATTTCATAGTTCTCAGATACTTTTTTTCTTCTATTGGCTTTGCTCCCTTCCTCGCTTCTCAAAAAGAAATCATTAGAATCCAACTCATTCAAACCTAATTTCTCAAGATTCTTCATCGTATTTTCTAACTCCGCCACTCTTCTATTGGAAACAAAGATCACCTTGACACCCTCAGCTCTAGCAAATTTAATAAATTGAATTGCTCCAGGAACTTCACCTGCATTTTGCAAATCACTCCATGCCTTCCATTGCTCTTTTGAAAAATTGGTATTATCCAAAATTAATTGGGCATTAAAAAAACTATTATCTACTACAGTTTCATCCAAATCCATGACCACAGCAGGTGGTTTTTCATACGGAAAAGCGTGATTTTGTAATTTCTTCTTCAATTGCATTTCGGCCAAATTATAGGTCTGATAACACAATGCTTTATACTCTGCTGCAGTTTGATGCCATAAAACTGCGTTTATAGCCTGGGTTTGAACATTTGAATCTTCAATGATTTCAACCTCTACATTTTTTTCATTGGATTGACATGAAACCATTGCCAAAACCACAACAGCCCATAAAAAGCCTCCTCTAAAACTCATATTATTTTTATTTCAACTACGACATATCAAAACCGCATGTAAACACCGGCTTTTGAATAATTGCTTCTTTTTGCTCTTCAGATACCCCACTCAAGGTCATCATAATTTTTCCGGTTGGAACCTTTGAGAAATTACTCAAGAGTCCCATATCCATACTCTTCATCAAACTGTGCAATGGACTTTTTACATCTTGCCAAAATAACGAGAATGTTACGTTAAACTCATTAAGCACTGTAGTAAACAACCTTTGTAGCTTCTCCTCATGCCCTGGCTTCACATAGATATAATCCAGTGTAATGAACTTAAACTTTTTCGGATTTATATACTGTTTTAATCCTGGAGTGTGCGGTAATATATGCAACATAAAAACGCCTGTTAGCCCACTCATATGTTTCAATTCCCACTCACAAGGATTTGCCTGAACTCCTGCCACAATTTCTCCATTCTCTCTCCAAACGAAATAATTCTCTTTCATGAAAAGAAACTGATCCGTATACACCGAAAAGCTTTTATACTGCGCTCTTAATTTAGAACGCATGCTTTCATAATGTACTTTTTCCAAACGCTCTACTTTAGAACTTCTCTGTGGATGTAATCTGGTAAATGTAAATGTATCAAACTCCCCTACCGGACTTAATCCTAAAATTTGACTCAACTCAGTGGACCTGTAGTTCTCAGCATCAAAAAATGCATAATAAAAGGATGGCAGTTTTATATCTTCATCAAAACTCAACCCATGAACAGCCGGAGAATCGGAGAAATACTTCTGCAATAAGCCCTTAATCAATCCGGGCTTTCCATGTCTACCTCTTTTCTCTTTTGAAGCTTGAAGTTTTTCATTAAACATGAAATACCGGATGTAATATGCATTCGCTTTACCAAAGTCTTCTTCGATCACACGTAAAGCAGTTGTCACAGTAGCCTTAATGTGATCACTTTGATTTAAATACATAAAGTATTTGTTCTGTAATTGGTTCATTCGCTCATCAATATCCTTATGTAGATATTGCGCACCTGTGGAGCCAACAGTCATATTTCGGAGCATTTCAAGAACTCGATCTTCTAGTATGGTACTTACGCCCAACTCAAAGCTTCCTCTTTTAAAAATCTCTACTTTTTTATTTTCCATTTTTCTGTTACGAAAATTTCAACACCCCAAATATGAACTTCAAAAATAGTCAGTTTTGCATGCCAAACTTTGCTATTTACAACTATTTTTACACGGTCACAAAAGCGGCTTCAGTAATCATATGATGATCAATCAACAATATCTGGATGAACAACTTAGGTCTCTCAAACAGAGTTATCATAATTGTCACCCATATCCTCATATTGCCATAGATCATTTTCTCACTCAAAAATCAGCCCAAACTATTCACGAGAATTTCCCTCTGGTAACGGATAATGTTTGGACGCATTATGTTCATTTTAATGAAAAAAAACATGGTTTGACCAAAAAAGAGTTCCTTCCAAAATCGGTTCAACAACTAATTGATGAAATGTCTCAACCCCAATTTATAAAATGGTTGGAAGCATTAACCGGGATCGAAAATTTGATTCCTGATCCTGATTTGGAAGGTAGCGGGTTACATCAAACACTTAAAAACGGTTTTCTAAATATTCATGCCGATTTTACAGCACATCCAAAACGTAGCGACTGGCAACGCAGAGTCAATGTGCTGATCTATTTCAACAAAGATTGGAAACCTGAATGGGAAGGAGCTTTAGAACTATGGGATCAACAAATGGAAAGCTGTGTCAAGAAAATTTCACCTGATTTTAATCGAGCAGCTATTTTCAGCACTGGTAGAGAAACCTACCACGGTTCTCCCACTCCATTAAAATGTCCTGATCATGAATCCAGGAAGTCTATCGCCATGTATTATTACACACATTCAACGGTGTTTGACAAAAAATCTACCATTTACAAGCCCAGACCGAATGAGCATCAAAAAAAAGTGTTCTTTTGGTTCGATAACTTTCTGATATCTTCATATAGTCAATTAAAAAACATTTTTGGTTTGGATGACGCTATCATAAGTCGAATCCTCCAATTCTTCAATAAAAAATAAACTATCAAATGGATAGAAATAAACTCATCATAATCGGTGTTTCCATCTTTTTTTTCATGCCTTTTTTAGGGGCGGTTCATTTGTTTGATTGGGACGAAATCAATTTTGCTGAAATCGCCAGAGAAATGATCATTACTGGTGATTATCTAAGACCACAAATCAACTACCAAATGTTTACGGAAAAGCCACCTATGTTTATGTGGATGCAAGCTTTATCCATGAACATTTTTGGAATGAATGAATATGCTGCTCGCTTTCCCAATACAATTGCTGGATTAATTACGCTACTTCTACTCTACACCGCAGGAAAAAAGCTTTACAATAAACAATTCGGACTTTTATGGGCAGGAGCTTATTTCGGAAGTATTCTACCTCATCTATATTTCCGATCCGGTATTATAGATCCATGGTTTAACCTATTCATCTTTTTAGGACTTTATCACATTATTCTGTATTACTGGAAAAAGGAAAATGATCCTAATTTCGGGTTTTCCAGATCGAAATGGTCTTACCTTATTCTTGCGGGGATATTTACCGGTCTGGGTGTTTTAGTTAAAGGCCCTGTAGCGTTTCTAATCATTTCATTAGCGCTAGGTGTATATTGGGTTACAAAAAAATTCAGATTCTATTTGAACATCATTGATTATGGTGTTTTTACCATCGTTACCATTTTAACGGCATCCATTTGGTTTGGAGTGGTTTCGCTCCTTCACGGCCCTCAATTCGCAATAGAATTTACTATTAGACAATGGGAACTTTTTTCCCAACAAGATGCCGGACACGGAGGCTTTATAGGGTATCATTTTGTGGTATTACTGATTGGAGTTTTCCCTGCAAGTATTTTTATGATCAGAAGTATGGGCAAAACCGTTGAGGGTTATCCACATCAAACGGATATGAAGAAATGGATGACTATTTTATTTTGGGTGGTCCTGATCCTTTTTTCAATCGTAAGCACTAAAATCGTTCACTATTCTTCTTTGGCTTATTATCCAATGGCTTATTTGGCTGCATTGGTTATTTATCAAATGGACAAAGGCCTTATCAACTTCTCCCTTTGGATGAAAATTCTGATTGGGTTCATCGCATTTGTTTTCGGAATCGCTGTAATCGCACTTCCATGGTTAGGAATGCATATTGAGATTTTAAAAGAACTGGCCGCAGCTGACCCTTTTGCTGTAGCCAATATGGATGCTGAAATTAACTGGACCGGGTTAGAAGCGCTCCCGGGAATATGGTTAATCGTTATTACAATAGCAGGTATGGTATTAATCTCCCAAAACAAAACCTATAAAGGAATTATCTGGCTATTTGGGGGAACAGGAGTTTTTGTATTTCTAACATTGACATTGGTTATTACTAAGATCGAAGCAATTACTCAAAATGCAGCCATAGAATTTTATAAAACCAAAGTAGATTGTGATTGCTATGTGGTATCAGAAGAATATAAGAGCTACGCGCAGCTGTTTTATACGAAAATACCTCCACATACAAACCCAAATAGGCTTAGTAAAGAATGGCTCAAAACGGGTGACATTGATAAAGACGTTTTCTTTGTTGCAAAAATCACCGGAACTCAATATTTGGAAAAGTTGCCAGATGTAGAACTATTATATGAGAAAAACGGCTTCACTTTCTGGCATAGAAAAGCAATAAAATAAACTATCATGAATCAAATCGTACGTAAAGGGACTCCTGCAGATCTTCCAAGACTTTTAGAATTAATTGTTGAATTGGCTGTATATGAAAAAGAACCTAATGCGGTTGAAGTTACTATCGATGAATTAGAAAAGGATGGTTTCGGTGAAAATTCCATCTTTGATTTTTTTGTTGCTGAAATCGATGGTGTGATCCAGGGGATCGCTTTATATTATTTTAAATATTCTACCTGGAAAGGAAAATGTTTATTCCTGGAAGATATTGTCGTCAATGAAAAATTTAGAGGAAAAGGTATTGGAAAAGTACTTTTTGATCAGGTAGTAAATGTAGCTGCTGAACATCATTGCAAGAGAATGGAGTGGCAAGTTTTAAAGTGGAATACTCCGGCTATTGAATTTTACAAGAATAAATTTGACGCACAACTTGATGCAGAATGGTTAAATGGCAGACTGGTTTATGATCAACTTCAAAAGTTAAAGTCTTAGCTAAAAAGTCATTCATTTTAACTAAACGGTCGTCACCTTTTTGGGGGTATTCATCACAAACAAAAACCCTAAAACACTGATATACAAACATCAGTATTAATCTCCATTTTCAATATTTTATCTTTTTCTTGTTTTTTTGACCAAATAGTTTGTATTTTTGACCCAGAATTTAAAATTCAATTTTAGATTACCACTATGAAACTACGTTACTACATCATGCTTTTTATGGCGATTCTTATTTCTGGAATCTCCTTTCCCCTTAAAGCACAACTTATTGGTCAGCAAACTGTGACTGCCACAATGGACTTGAGACCGGTACTTCAATTAGACATTTCAACTAAAAATCAAATCGAGTTTGTATTTGATAATATAGATGAGTACTATGCTGGTATTACGCAATACGGAGCAACCATTTTAAAAGTGAGCGCAACAGTTAACTGGGATTTATATGCTGTAGGTCGTTCAACGGGGACAAACGGAGCTGAGTATTGGGATCAACAAATCAGTTATGGAACTGGTAATAATCCAAATGCAGTTCCAAACATTCCTTTAAGTTGTTTAGAACTACACCAATCCAGACCAAACGCTGGTGCCAATGCGGCAAGTGGTCCCTTTGCTGATTACAGTAGTCCTTTTGCACCAAGTTCTTCTAGGACCGGAGCAAATAGCATTTACGTAAATGGAGGGTCAAACATTGCACCTTCTACCAATGACAAATACATTGGGGGACATGCTGGCACTTCAGGTATCGTGGGACAAGATTTTTTACCTGGAGGTAGCTATTTAAATCAAAATGGAATTAACTCAGATTACTATTACGTAATTGATTACAGAATTTTACCTGGGCTTCCAGCTATTTTCCCAATGGCTGCAGATGCAGATGGATCAAATTTTGAAGATTTGGTAACGGTAAATGGAGATGGTGCATATGCACAACCCGGAGTTTATACTATGTACGTAGAATACATATTATTAGAAGACCAATAAAATATTTAAGATATACTTTCAAAGTAGGTGAGAGTAGTTAGTGGATAGTTAGTAGAAAAGCGCAAATTAATTTGCGCTTTTTTTATGTCCATTAGAATCTAACCACTTTTACTTTAAATAATATTTTCATCTCTATTTTTACCTTATTTTCGGGGAATATCTTTAACGAAGACTTTATGCAAGAAACGATCGAAAATCTGGTAAATGGACTAAATAATATAGTTTGGAGTAACGCACTCATATTTGTTGCTTTAGCTTCTGGTATTTTTTACTCTTTTAAAACTCGATTCGTTCAACTTCGTATGCTCAAAGAAATGTTGCGACTGCTATTTGGCAGTAAAGCATCTGAACGTGGTGTATCTTCATTTCAAGCATTTGCAATTGCTATTTCGGGACGAGTGGGAACTGGTAATATTGCCGGGGTGGCTACCGCTATTGCTTTAGGTGGACCAGGTGCTATTTTCTGGATGTGGGTCATTGCATTCTTAGGTTCTGCATCTGCCTTCGTAGAAGCAACATTGGGACAACTTTATAAGGAAAATAAAGGGGGTGAATATCGTGGGGGACCAGCCTTTTATATTGAAAAAGGCCTAAAAATCAAATGGTTTGCCATCGTATTTGCAATTGCTACCATTCTAAGTACTGCCTTATTTCTTCCAGGAGTACAATCTAATAGTATTGCTGCAGGAATTAAAACTGCATTTAGTATTGACCCGTTATATACCGGCTTATTTATTGTTGCTTTTTTGGCTTTGATCGTTTTTGGCGGGGTCAAACGAATTGGAAAATTTTCTGAGGTTGTTGTTCCTTTTATGGCTATTGCATATGTACTCATTGCAGTAATCATTATTGGCATGAACTTTAGAGAGATTCCTAATGTCATTAGCTTAATCATTTCTTCTGCATTTGGTGCTAATCAAGCTTTTGGAGGTATCATAGGAATGGCTATTATGTGGGGCGTTAAACGCGGAATATATTCCAACGAAGCGGGTCAGGGAACCGCTCCTCATGCTGCAGCTGCGGCTGAAGTAAGTCATCCTGCCAAACAAGGTTTAGTACAGGCCTTTTCTGTATATGTAGACACGCTATTTGTTTGCACGGCCACCGCTTTTATGATTCTTTTTACATTCCAATACAATGTTGAGAATCCGGCTGGAGGATTTCTTTTTGAACATCTCCCGGGAGTTAATTATGGTCCGGAATACACACAACTTGCCATTGAATCGCAGTTCCCTGGATTTGGGAAAGTTTTCGTAGCAATAGCTTTATCATTTTTTGCTTTCACTACCATCATGGCTTACTACTATATCGCAGAAACAAATGTGAGTTATTTGGATCGTGACAATAAGAAAAAATGGATGGTATGGGCATTAAGAATTTTAATCTTAGGAGCAACACTTTATGGCGCAAGTAATACCGCTGATTTAGCATGGACCATGGGTGATATTGGTGTGGGTATTATGGCTTGGTTAAACTTCATTGCGATATTCATGCTTAGAAAACCAGCATTGGCATTATTGAAAGATTACGAGAAGCAGAAAAAACAAGGTATTGAAGAACCTTTGTATGATCCAAATAATAGTGATTTGGATATTGAAGATGTAGATATCTGGAAACGAATTTCTTCAAGATTTAAAGAAAAATCAGTCTAATTTTCATTCTATTTATTTTGAGTTTTTCAACCCTAATCCGGCAACTTCAAATTACGATTTGGCGTCATATGATTGATTAATATACCGAACATAATAACACACCAATTCGCAAAACCAAACCTCATGAATTCCAGGAAATTGGTCTTAACAACCTTACTTACCTCAACCATCTTAGGACTTAGTATAACAATTTATTGGACAAATAAAACTGAGACCAATGCATCCAAACGAATCGCTTATGAGGCTTTTTTAAAAGACCACCCATACAGTGCACCAGTTGACTATTTAAAAGTTTCAAAAACACCCAAACATGATCGACCTGACCTTGCCTATCGCCAGGACTTTTTGGCTACCATGAATCCGCAAACCGGAAGACCAGAAGCAGAAAAGTTAATTCCTATTCGTGAAATGATTCATTCACTTAAATCTTCTGCTCAATCGCACAGAGCACCTGGTTCAAATACATCTCCCTGGACCTCCAGAGGTCCGAACAACATTGGAGGTAGAACACGGGCTGTCGCATGGGATCCAAATGTCAATAATAAAGTTTGGGCTGGAGGTGTCTCTGGAGGGCTTTGGTACAATCCTAATATTACAGATTCCACATCATCCTGGGTTTCCGTAAATGACTTTTGGGAAAATCTGGCCATTGGAGCAATTGCTTTTGACCCTAATAATACCAGTATTATGTATGTTGCCACAGGAGAGTATTATCTGGCTACAAATAATGGTGCCGGAATCTGGAAATCAACTGACGCGGGTAACTCTTTTACCAGATTAAGTTCCACAACATCCTTTTATGCTGCAAACGATATGATTGTAAGGAATGAAAATGGTGCGTCTGTAATCTATGCTGCTATTTCTGCAAATCACGTACTTGGGACCTGGTTTGGCACCAATACTGAAGGTCTACAAAGATCAACTGACGGTGGTCTCACATGGACACAGGTACTTCCCAATGCAAGCGGGTCCCCTATTAAGGTTTCTGATATGGATTTAGCGGCCAACAATGATTTATGGATTGGCACCGGACAAAACTCAGCCGGAGGTGGTGGAGGCCGAGTATATTCCTCTTCGGACGGAATTAACTTCACACTTAAACATCAACATTCATCACCAAAAAGAGTTGTCTTATCCTGCGCTCAATCAGATTCCAATTATGTTTATGCTGCTTTTGAAACCAACCTAAAACTTGGCGCTATTAAACAAACTACAGATTATGGCAATACCTGGGTTACACGTTCAAAACCCAATGATGCAGACATAGATATTCCGGCAGATGATTTTACACGATGGCAAGCCTGGTTTGACTTAACAATTGCTGTTGATCCTAATGATAAGGACGCTGTAATCATTGGTGGAATTGATCTCTTTAAAACTCAAAATGAAGGCATCACATGGAATCAAATTTCACATTGGGAATCTAAATACGGTTTTCAATATGTGCATGCGGATCAACATGCCATTGTATACAAACCCGATTCTTCATCATATGTCCTTTTCGGAAATGATGGTGGGGTATTTTATTCCTCAAATGCGACACAAAACATGCCTACTATTGGTTCTAGAAATTACGGTTACAATGTAACTCAATTCTATTCTTGCGATATTCATCCCAATGCAGGATCAAATTACTTTCTTGGAGGAACGCAAGATAACGGCACCCAACAATTTACTATTCCTGGAGTTAATTCTACACATACGGTATCCGGTGGTGATGGCTGTTATTGCCATATCGACCAAACTAATCCGGATTATCAATCTTCCAGTTATGTTTTCAATTACTTTTTCCATTCATTTGATGGCGGGGTCACATTCGATTCCATTAATATGGATTATACCACAGGTAAATTCATTAATCCTAGTGACTATGATGATCATCTCAACATTCTTTATACCTACAAAACCCATACATCATTGTATCGAGTGACCAACTTTGAAAGTACAAGTCCGGTCATCGGCTCGGTTAATATTCCGGATATTCAGGCTACGGCTGCAAGTGTTAAAGTGTCTCCACATACCACATATGCGACTAATTTATTTATCGGAACAGATGCCGGTAGAATTTTCAAAATCACCAATGCCCATACAACTCCGACTTCAACAGAAATCACCGGGTCATCATTCCCGGTAGGTTCAATATCTTGCATTGAACTAGGTCAAAATGAAAATGAAATTCTAGCGACTTTTACAAACTATGGAATTAACTCTCTTTGGTATACCAACAATGGAGGTATTTCCTGGACTTCGAAAGAAGGGAACCTTCCTGACATGCCCATTCGATGGGCTTTGTTTAACCCATTAAATTATAATGAGGTGATTGTTGGAACCGAGGTTGGTGTTTGGAGCACCACAGACTTTAATTCAACTTCACCTACATGGACACCTTCCATCAATGGAATGGCCAATGTAAGAGTAGATATGTTTAAACTGAGATCATCCGACAATGAAGTCATAGCCGCTACACATGGACGCGGATTATTTTCTTCAAATGCTTTTTCTCCTTCTATTAACACACCTACATATTGCCTAAGCTCTTCAGCAAATTCTCCTTGTGATGAATTCATCAGTAATGTTACCATTGGAGCTATTAATAATAGCACCAATTGTGACAATTATTCTGATTTTTCAAATCAATATACTACGGCTTATAAAGGAGAAATTTTACCCATTTCAATCTCCACACTTAATAATTCCGGAGCAGCAGGTACTAATGGAAATCAACTTGCTGTATGGATAGACTGGAACAACAATAAAAGCTTTACGGATGCGGGAGAACAAGTTTATCAAATCACTTATACTCCCGGCACTACCGCTCCAATATCTTTTAATCTAAATGTACCCGCAAACCTCAATAATGATACAGTCAGAATGCGAGTTAGGATGAGCAGATATCAAACCTTTGGTCCAATAGTTCCATGTGGCACCTCTCTTTGGGGGGAAGTTGAGGATTATTCTTTGATCATAAAAGACGCCCCTGTTATCACATGGAACACAACGGTTCAGGATACACAAATCACCTGTGATATTTCTCCACTTCCTACAATTACAGGGACTCCTGCAGCTATTACAACTTGCGATAGTAGTGGTGTTCAGATTTCATATGTAGATAGTTTAACAAATGGGGTTTGTAATCATAACTACTCCATTACCAGAACATGGACTGCCTTTGACTCATGTGGAACTATGGATACATTGGTTCAGCATATTACCATTAAAGATTCGATAGCTCCAACAATTACTTGTCCTTCTCCACAAACCATTCTAGCTACAAATGGAAGCTCAGTTTCAGTTCCAAATTATATTGACTCTGCAAATGTTTCGGATAATTGTTCAAATATTAATGATATTATTATTACTCAAAATCCTTCTGCCGGAACAATCATCCCTATTGGAACTTCATCCGTAACTTTAACTGCTATGGATGAATGTGGAAATACGAATTCATGCTCCTTTCCTTTAATTGTAAATAGTGTTATCGGTATTTCAGAAATTACAGCTCAATCTATACGTGTTTATCCAAATCCAAGTACTGGAATCTTTCAAATTGATCTCACCAAAGTATATCGCCAAATTGAATCGCTACAGATTTATGATCTTAATGGTCAGTCAATCTATAAACAAGATGATTCATTCTCCGGTAAGCTGAATACCATCCATCTGACAGATGTACAAAAAGGCACCTATTATATTATGATTCAAATTGCAGATAAAAGACTTCTCAAAAAAATCATCTTATTGTAATTTGATAGTGTCACAATTCTTTTGCTACGCAATTTGTATTTGCTGCGGATATATTTCGTAAAAGTATTCTACATAAGTATCTGAACTTTTGTGACCCTTCTGGATTAAACTATCTGTTTTATTGAGATTATAGCAGGCCTTATCATTTTCTTGAAGTTCTATTTGAGCTAATCCCATATAGTAATATGCCTATCTACACGCTTCATAATTTTGAATTGCCTCCTCATAAAGTGTTATTACTTTATTCCATTCTTTAAATTATTAATACAGAAGGTCATTGGATCTAAACAAAAAAGCCATTCCCAATTGAATTGAAAACGGCTTTTTCTATAAACTTATGATATAAAAATCAAACTAGGCTTCTAAAATCCATTCACCCGTTTTTAGTTTTGGTTCCGCCTGTTTGTACTTCATTGATTTAGTTTCTCCTGTTCTTACATTTCGAACAGTCACTTTATCATTTCTACTATAAGATACTCCTTCATTCACAATCGGTGTTTTCTTTTCCTGAGCTTTATTTTCAGATGGATCGTGATATTGCTGACCTCCTGTTGCAGCTGATGGCAATTCATCTTTACGCTCTTGTAAGTTTTTCACCTTAATTCTAGGAGCTGGCGCTGCCTGAACCTGGGTATTTTCCTGTTGTGGTAAATTTGCTTTTACCAGGAATGATACACCTTCACGCCCAATTTGACCTACCATTTCTTTGAATAACTTGAATGATTCAAACTTGTAGATCAATAACGGGTCTTTTTGCTCATAAACCGCATTTCTAACTGATTGACGTAAGTCATCCATAGCTCTTAAATGCTCTTTCCAATATTGATCAATCATCGCTAAAGAAACACCTTTTTCTAACGAATCAATCAACTCCATTCCTTCAGTATTGTACGATTTCTCCAAATTAGCAATCACCTGCATTGATTTCTTTCCATCAGTAAATGGAACCACAATGTTTTCGTAATGTGCATTTGGATCTTCGTATACATTTTTGATTACTGGGAATGCAGCTTGTGCCATTTCTTTTTGACGCGTGAAATAGCTATTTAAAGTCGCTTCATATACTTTCTCTACAAGATCATTCTTCTTCATATCGTAGAATTCTTGCTCCGTAACTGGTGCATCTACGTGTAAAGAAGCTAATGTATCCAACTTAAACCCATTGTAATCTTTAGTTGCAGAATAATCTTCAACCATATTTTCGATATTATCGAAGATTGAATTCGCCACATCAATTTTTAATCGGGTACCATGTAATGCATTTCTTCTACGCTTGTAAATTACCTCACGCTGTTTGTTCATTACATCATCGTACTCCAATAAGTTCTTACGAATTCCGAAGTTATTTTCCTCTACTTTTTTCTGCGCACGCTCAATTGATTTTGAGATCATGGAATGCTGAATAGACTCACCTTCTTCGTGTCCCATTCTATCCATCATTTTTGCAATACGCTCAGAACCAAATAGACGCATTAGATTATCTTCAAGAGATACGAAGAACTGAGACGATCCCGGGTCTCCCTGACGACCAGCTCTACCTCGCAACTGTCTATCAATACGTCTGGACTCATGTCTTTCTGTACCGATAATAGCCAAACCACCTGCAGCTTTGGTCTCATCTGTTAACTTAATATCAGTACCACGACCTGCCATATTCGTTGCAATCGTAACCGTTCCAGGCTCACCTGCATGTTGCACAACTTCTGCCTCTTTCTGGTGCAACTTCGCATTCAGTACCTGATGTTGAACTTTTCTCATCGTCAACATTCTTCCTAATAATTCAGAAACCTCCACTGATGTAGTACCTACCAATACCGGTCTACCTGAATCACGAAGTTTTACGACCTCGTCAATTACTGCATTGTACTTTTCTCTAGCCGTTTTATAAACCAAATCTTCACGGTCATCGCGTAACAATGGTCTATTTGTTGGAATCACAACAACGTCCAACTTATAAATTTCCCAGAACTCCCCTGCTTCTGTTTCCGCAGTACCCGTCATTCCGGAAAGCTTATTATACATTCTGAAATAGTTCTGTAACGTTACAGTTGCATAAGTCTGTGTAGAAGCTTCAATCTTCACACTCTCTTTCGCCTCAATCGCCTGGTGCAACCCATCAGAGTACCTACGGCCATCCATAATACGACCTGTCTGCTCATCAACAATTTTCACCTGATTATCCATCACCACATATTCCACATCCTTTTCAAACATACAATATGCTTTCAGCAACTTATCTACAGTATGAAGTCTTTCCGTCTTAACCGTATAATCGTCTAAAACGACCTCTTTTGCTTTAAGTTTCTCACTCTCATCCTGATCCGAATTATCAATTTCTGATAATAAACTAGATAGATCAGGCATTAAGAAAAATTCTTTGTTTTCTACCGATTTTGAGATCAGCTCTAATCCTTTTTCAGTTAGGTCTACACTATTGTTTTTCTCTTCGATCACGAAATACAATTCGTCATCTACAATATGCATATGTTTACCTTGTTCCTGAAGATAGAAATTCTCAGTTTCCTGCATCATTAATTTAACTCCAGGCTCACTTAAGAATTTAATTAAAGACTTACTTTTTGGTAAACCTCTGTAACATCTAAACAACGCGAGTTTACCTTCATCTAATAATTTTAGTCTCTCTTTCTTATCCGGATGGGTGGTTTCATTTACCGCTAACTTCTTTTTTGCTTCGGTAAACAAAGTATTCACCAATTTCTTTTGAGCAACAACCAATTGTTCAATCTTTGGTTTCAACTCATCAAAGTGATGTACATCTCCTTTAGGTGTAGGACCAGATATAATTAATGGCGTTCTTGCCTCATCAATCAAAACTGAATCCACCTCATCCACAATCGCATAATTATGTGGCAATTGCACAAGTTCTCCCGGAGTACTCGCCATATTGTCTCGCAAGTAATCGAAACCAAATTCATTATTGGTTCCATACGTAATATCCGAACCATATGCTTTTTTACGCTCAGGAGAATTTGGCTTGGTTTTATCAATACATGATACAGATAACCCGTGGAATTCAAATAATGGCGCCATCCACTCACTGTCACGTTTCGCCAGATAATCATTTACGGTTACTACGTGAACACCTCTACCAGGAAGTGCATTCAAGTACATTGGCAAGGTACCCACTAAAGTTTTACCCTCACCTGTCATCATCTCTGCAATTTTACCTTGATGCAATACGATACCACCAATCAACTGTACATCGTAGTGAATCATATCCCAGGTCACTTCATTACCCGCAGCAATCCAGGTATTGGACCAAACAGATTTTTCACCTTGAATTTCTACAGAATCTTTTTGAGACGCAACTAATCGGTCATTTTCTGTAGCCGTTACCTCCACATGTGTATTCTCTGTAAATCTTCTAGCTGTTTCTTTGAACACCGCAAAAGCTTGCGGTAAAATTTCGTTTAAAACTTTCTCTACCTCTGTTGTGATCTCCTTTTCAATGCTATCGATCTGGTTGTATAACTTCTCTTTAGCTAAAACATCAATATCAGAGCCTTCTGCTTGTTGCTTTAAATCTTCAATTTGTTTCTTTTGAGATGCTATCCGCTCTTGAATTTTATTTTGAAATTCAACTGTCTTTTGGCGTAAATCATCATTGGAAATACTTTTTAGACTTCCATATTCTTTATTGATCTGGTCAACAAGATGTTTAATGGCTTTAATATCTTTCTCAGACTTATTCCCAATTATTTTCTTTATCGTGTTTACTAATGATCCAAACATCCGTAATAATATTATTTATAGCATTTTATAAAATGCCTAGTCTCTTTAAAATTTTAAATTTTCTGACTTGATATAGCAGGCCAGAATAAGGCGCTCAAAAATAGTGGATTTTACCAATTCTATTAGCATTTTTTAAATTGATTTAACAAGTCTACAACTTGCTAACAACAAGGTTAAAATCAAACTTTTAAGGCAAAAAAAAGCCTCTCAACGAGAGGCGCAATTTATTTAATATTCATCTTCATTAAAGAAGAAATCTTCCTTGGTAGGATAATCTGGCCAAATATCTTCAATAGTCTCGTAAATCTCTCCCTCATCCTCAATCTCTTGTAAGTTCTCTACAACCTCTAGGGGAGCTCCAGTACGCAACGCATAATCAATAAGCTCATCCTTGGTTGCCGGCCATGGGGCATCTTCCAAATTCGAAGCTAATTCTAGTGTCCAATACATCGTTTATCTTTTTTATTTCCCGTACTTTTTAGGAACGGCAAAAATATATTTTTATCGTACATATACAATATATTTTTTTAACACTTCACAAGGAGTTCGAACTCCTTTTATTTTTTTGGTAACCAAGGGATTTCTTCTGCCTTAAAATCTATGGTCCACTTCCTTCCCAAAACGAACAAATAGTCGCTTAACCGATTTACATATCGCTTTGCAAAATCAATATCAGGATCATCCGACATAAGCGCTACAATGCTTCTTTCCCCTCTTCTACAAACCGTTCTGGCAATATGACAATGAGATACTGCTGGATGTCCTCCTGGAAGTATAAAAGACTTCATTTCAGGCAGATTCTGATCCATTTTATCCATTTCTTCTTCCAACTCTGTTATAAACGATTCCTCAAGTTTAGGCAGAACCATTTTTTCCTTACGTTCAGGGTCAGTTGCCAGATACGAACCTATGGTAAAAAGAATATCCTGAATATGGATAATTACTTTTTTCTCTTCTTCAAACAGCGATAAATCTCTCAACATTCCCATCCAGGAATTCAACTCATCAATGGTCCCATAAGACTCAATTCGAATATCACTTTTCAGGACTCTTTTCCCTCCAAAAAGCGAGGTCTTTCCTTTATCTCCGGTTTTGGTATAAACTTTCATCGTATAAACTATTCCAAACCTTTTTCTCTAACCACCTGCATCAATAAATCCGGATAATCAGAGATCAACCCATCTACTCCCCAATCAATTAATCTCTCCATATCAGCACGTTCATTAACCGTCCACGGAATCACATCCATACCAATGTTATTCGCTACTTCAATTTCTTCCTCAGTCAGCAGTTTATAATCGCAACCATATACATCTGGTTCAAAACCCAATAAATCTACATTCTTTTCAACGCCTAATTTATTATCTACTAATAATGCCAATGGCACTTCACATTCAGTACGCTCTAAATATTGCAAAATTCTCAAATCAAAAGATTGAATCGTACATCTATCTACGGCATCATACAACTTAATAATATCATAAACCGCCTCGGCATAAACAGAGGGTTTTGGGTGTAAAACCCCATCACCAGCAGAAGAAGATTTAATCTCAATGTTAAATCTCATTTCCGGCAGGTTATTCTTTGCCGTATACTCATCCGATTCATTGATCACCTCAGACAATAACGGCTTATAGGTTTTCATTTTCTTTTGCTCCGGGAACCTCTCATTTCCTAATGAACCACAGTCATATTCCATGATATTGGCATACCTCAGATTGAATAATTTCTTAGAATCATCCTTTAAAGGCTTTCCAGTTGGAGCTAAGCATAGGCTTTTTAACATCACGAGATCATGTGAAACCACTACGTTTCCGTCTTTCGACATGACCACATCCATTTCCAAAGTTTTTACCCCAGTATCAATAGCTGCCATAAAACCTGGCAATGTATTTTCTGGATATCTCCCGGTAAACCCTCTGTGTCCCTGTGCATCAAATTCCATATCTTACTTATATTCTTTGATTTGGAGTTAAGTACAAGCTCCAAAGTATTTTTTAATCAAAATCTATTTAACACCTAAATTCGGCTAGGCAATCTATCAACAAGAATAATAATTATTCTTGAATAACAACTTACTGAAACCTTCGTAAACCTTAATACTTGTTAATAATATAGTTTTGTTCAAAATGGTTTAATATGAAGGCTGCTTTTCTAGTCCAAAATGGCGCTGCACCAAGCGTTTTTCAAGTTCGCGAAACTGAAACACCGCAATTCAAAGAAAACGAGGTATTAATCAAAGTCGAAACGTTTGGACTTAATTATGCAGATGTTATGGCCAGAAAAGGACTTTATGCGGCTGCTCCTCCCTTACCAAGTATTCTAGGATACGAAGCCGTAGGGCATATCTCAAAAGTAGGCAACAATGTCACCCAATTCAAAGTAGGAGATCGCGTGTTAGCCTTTACAAGATTCGGAGCTTATGCAGAGTATTGTGTCGCACCAATCGAAGCGGTAGTTCTACTCCCTTCAGAAATTCCGAATGATGCAGCTACAGCTCTTGCAACGCAATACTGCACCGCCATATATGCAGCCAAAAGAATGGCTAATATTCAGAAATCTGAACGGGTACTTATTCATGCAGCAGCGGGTGGAGTTGGGCACGCTTTAATTCAACTTGCTCAACATAAAGGTTGCGAGATTATTGCCACAGTAGGTAATGATGAGAAAAAGGAACACCTTCAAAATATGGGACTTTCTCATATCATTAATTATACTGAATATTCATTTAATGAATCCATTAAATCTACTTTCGGAGAAAAAAGTGTGGATGTTATATTCGACCCTATTGGAGGTAAAAATCATAAACTCAATAGGGATTTATTAGCTATTGGTGGTCGAATGATTATGTATGGTATTTCATCCTTCAGCAATAAAAAAGGAACCTGGTATGACAAATTGCAGCTCATGCTTCAATTTGGTTTTCTAAGCCCTTTACACTTCTTGATTCATAGTAATGGAATCATAGGCGTCAACATGCTTCATGTAGCAAGTGAAAAGCCTTCTATTCTTACAGAACTTTTGGAAGATGCGGTACAAGGGTATCTGGATGGAATTTACAAACCGCACATGGCTTTCCATGGTAAAATATCAGACTTACCACATGCGCATGAGCTACTGGAAAAAAGATCAACGATTGGTAAACTAGCCGTCAGTTGGTCATAATTCTATTACAATTATCATTTAAATCGGATAGATTCCTCATACTTTTACATCATGACATCAAAACTAGATATAGATCGTTCGAATGGTTTACCGAATAATAAACCAATTATAATTAGTGGACCATGTAGTGCAGAAAGCCCGGAACAATTGATGTCAACGGCAAAAGAACTTGCAAATTCAGGCAAGACAAATGTTTTACGTGCTGGTGTTTGGAAACCCAGAACACGTCCAAATGCATTTGAAGGAATTGGTGAAGAAGCCTTACGCTGGTTAGCTGATGCAGGCAAAGAAACTGAGCTTCCTACCAGTACCGAGGTGGCCACGGCAGAACATGTTGAATCAGCATTAAAAGCTGGTATTGACATTTTATGGATTGGCGCGAGAACAACTACAAACCCATTCTCTGTTCAGGCTATTGCAGATTCGTTAAGAGGTGTGGATATTCCTATAATGGTAAAAAATCCAATCAATCCGGATATTAATTTATGGGTGGGCGCCCTGGAAAGAATTAACAGAGCAGGAATCACAAAGTTATCTGCTATTCACCGCGGGTTTTCGACATTCCATCAACAGTATAGAAATGCCCCTCTTTGGGATATTCCTCTAAAGTTGAAGATGCTTTTTCCAGACATGCCTTTGATTAACGATCCGAGTCATATTTCCGGAAGCCGAAACCACTTACAACAAGTCGCTCAAAAAGCAATGGATTTGGATATGGATGGTCTGATGATCGAATCTCATATTGACCCTGATCATGCACTTAGTGATGCTAAACAACAATTAACTCCAAGTGCTCTCAGTCTCATGTTGGATGAACTTCAATACAGGTCTTCATCTTCTGATTCAAAATCATACAACATTAAACTAGAAGAACTCAGAAGTCAAATTGACCAGATCGATAATGAGATTCTTGAGGCTTTGGGGAAACGAATGTCCGTGACAGGCGAAATTGGTCATTATAAAAAATCTAATGAGGTTACCATTTTCCAGATTGATCGTTGGAAAGAAATTTTAGATACACGCCAACCTTTTGCGATCTCAAACGGTTTATCTGAATCATTTACAGATAAATTTCTTCAATTGGTTCATGACGAATCAATTCGCGTTCAAACTGAGATTCTAAATCAGAAAAAGTAATATTTCTTATTACTTCCCTTTTACTAACTCCAAACTTCGTTTGGAACATGGTGCTGTACGCAAAATTTTCATTAAAGTTTTTAACTATGAATTCTCTTTGTTTAACTAAAAATTTATTTACATTTGCATCAGTAGGTGGTTAGTGGGGGGAGTCATTTAGCTTAGGCGATGACTCCCTTTTTTATTTTCAAGACTTTAACTCAATATCTGAACTACCAGTATTCCCAAATAAGTTCCAATTGCATTGCCCATTAAAGCTATAATAATTCCTGGCGCAATTAAATTTCGTCTATTTAGTGATTCCGCGACTGGCCCAATAAAAGGAGGACCAAATATGGCCGCAGTGGAACTGATCAAAAATGCATTCACATCAATTTTAAAAATTTTAGCAAGAATTAAATGAATGGTCAACATCGTACTGTATATCACCGCAAAGTATTTGAAGATATCCAAATGTCCGGATAACAACTCTGCCACATTGGCTTGTGCACCAAGCGTAAAACCAAAAATGATCATAAAATAATCGGCCATAACCATATTCCCATTAATCCCCTGAATATTTTTAAAGTTAGAACCAATTAAAGCCAATCCCGTTACTCCAAAAATAATGATCAACTCATGCATTTTCCCGGTCAATAGAATCGCTATTCCTACAACACCTCCTAATATCAACGCTGACAGGCCTACTCCTTTTCCTATACTCAACAATTGTTCTTTGAATGCCAATTGGAAGAAATCCACCTCGTCTTCTTGCCTCACTTCATTTTTAATATCTGAATCACTTTTCAATATGAATTTCAATACCGCAGGCAAAAAAGTAAATATAAATAACAGGTATACCCCACTAAATGCCATATCATATCCATTTAACAATACCATCATTTCTTCAGGTGCCTCAAAAGCATACCCTACCGCATTTAGATTCACTGTCCCTCCGGTATATACCCCTTCAATCATTCCGGAAATTAATGGTAAGTTTTCCAAACCATCTTGAAAAATAAACCACCCAATAGCAACAGAAGTACTTGTCGCAACTACCGCAAGCACGTAGGCTAACAATAATTTTCGAGGCTGTTGAATCCACATCTTAATATTACTGGAAAACAACATCAATGGTATTGCTAAAATTATACTTATCCCTGTAAGTTCTTTCAGCATACCATGATCGAAAAAATCAGGATCAACATTCCCAATGATGACACCCAACACATAAGCCATCACAATTGACTTCAACCACCTCATTTGTCTTTCCAAACGGAATAATAGTACTGGTAATACTAGAATTAAAGCTATCTGTAATATAATCATGCGGTAATTTTACAATTTTTTAATTTCTCATATGCTTCATCAGAAATAAAGAAATACACATTGATTTTTTACTTTTGTGATATGAATAAAATCTGGAAACACCAACCCAAATACACTCCAACCCAACATCAAGCACTATTCGATTCACTCTACAGTTTTGCTAAAAACAAGTCATCAGAAAGTGAATCTGCATATTCCATTTTTGCGCAGCTTTTATTGCAACGTGGGATTTCTACTATTGAAGAAGCCATTGAATTCAACAATATTTCTACTTCACGACTTCACGACCCGTTTGCAATGCTCCATATGGATATCGCAGTAGCAAGAATCATCAAAGCGATTCATACTGAAGAAAAAATCATGGTTTATGGGGATTACGATGTAGATGGCACTACTTCCGTTGCTTTAATGATGTCTTTTCTAAGAGATTTCACACCCCATTTGACTTATTACATTCCGGATCGATATAATGAAGGTTATGGAATTTCATTTAAGGGTATAGAAACTGCAGAATCACAAGGTATAAGTCTGATTATTGCTTTAGACTGTGGTATTAAAGCAATTGATCAGGTAGCATTCGCAAATAGTAAAAACATCGATTTCATTATTTGTGACCATCATACTCCTGGTGACGAATCTCCAAATGCATGTGCCATTTTAAATCCTAAACAAAAAGAATGTACTTATCCATATAAAGAGCTTCCCGGTTGTGGAATTGGATTTAAATTATGTCAGGCATTATCTTTAAAACTAAATATAGATGCTGAAAAAGCTTTAAATCTGCTTGATCTTGTTGCGATCAGTATTGCTTGTGATATCGTTCCAATTACCGGGGAAAATAGAATTTTAGCTTCTTTAGGTCTTCAACTAATTAATACTCATCCAAAGCCTAATATTGCTTCAATTTTGGAAAGCAAGAGTAAGCAAATTACCATTTCAGATTTGGTTTTTCAAGCAGGTCCTCGGATCAATGCTGCTGGAAGAATTTCATCTGGGAAGACTGCGGTTGATTTACTACTTGCTAACTCATCTGAGGAAATCTCTTCTTTTTCCAGTCAGATCTCTAATTATAATTCCGAAAGAAAAAAAGAAGATCAACGTACTACTGAAGAAGCTTTACAAATCATTCATGAAGAAGGTTCTACCAACGAAAAAAACACTACTGTTTTATACAATCCAGATTGGCATAAAGGTGTCATAGGTATCGTAGCTTCCAGAGTTATTGAGCATCATTATCGTCCGACTGTGATTATCACAAAGTCCAAAGATGGTGTTTTAAGTGGATCCGTCAGAAGTGTAAAAGGGTTTAATGTTTATAATGCATTAGAACAATGTCAAAATGAAATTTTACAATTTGGCGGGCATCAGTATGCTGCTGGGTTAACCTTAAAAGAATCTCAATTATCAGGATTTAAAAACAAGTTTGAGGAAACCGTAACTCAACAAATGACCGAAAAACAATTCACTCCTGAAATTAATTACGATGTAGAAATTCAGCTTTCAGAAGTATCTCAATTACTAAAGAAATTTATTGATAAGTTAGAACCTTTCGGACCTATGAACATGACTCCTACATTTGTTTCCAAAGGCATATTTGGAACATCTAATTGTAGAGCTGTTGGTCAAGATAAATCACATTTAAAACTGGAACTTACTAACGAAAACAAGGATATCAAAATTCCGGGGATCGCATTTGGGCTAGGACATCTCACAGATCATATACTTACCGGACAATCATTTGACATCGCATTTTCTATTGATATCAATTACTGGAATAACATGGAAACTTTACAACTTATGGTAAAGGATATTAAATTTTAGGATACGAAATCGCAACAACACTTTCTTCCGTATCGAAATCTAAATAATCATTTTCATCATCACCATATAACCTTACCTTAAAGGTTAACGTCACTCTTTTAGTAGGATTTCCATCAGGATCATTTAAATTATAATCTTCAACTCCTACGATATCAAATACACTCTCATTGGGTTGATCAAATCGATCACTTGAATACAATTTACCGGAAGCATTTCGCCAACGCACAGTGACTTCAAGATAATCTCTCACATCCTCCATAGTCACAGTTTCTTTGATCATGTCATAATTGGCAACACAACCCACCAGATGCGTATCAATAACAATATTCTTACACTTATAGGTGACACAACCTGTAAGTACATCAGTCGATTGCACACAAGCTTTAAAAATCGAATCTCCGGGAATAGGGTTTCCGGAACCTAGAGGTAGATAACCATTACCTAAATCCCATAACTCTGTTCTATTTTGCTTTGGTGCTGCATTCCAATTTAACGTCACTCCAACCTTTGAAGGATAAAAGTCAACTAAACAGTCTTTTCTAAAATGAACCGGATACGAAATAGAATTCGAACATCCAGCACCGGATTGAACCGTTAAAACCGGTTCTACCAAAGAATCTGATTCATTTAGATAATAATGTACCGGGTTTACATCCGTACTGGAATTCCCATCTCCAAAATCCCAATGGTGGGAAATACCAAGCGGAGTTGCTTTTGAAAAAAATGTTGCTTTATAACTTTTAAATAAATGTGTTGCAGGACCTCTATATCCGTAGGATTCGACTTTAATATTCTCATCAATACTTAGATGACCGCCATTACTTCCGCCATCTTTTTCTCTAATCAATATCTCAAATGACTCTGGACAAACTTGGGAATTAACACAGCTAAACTTGCCTAATTTTCCAACAAATGATCTGATTCCTATGGTATCATCAAAATAAGTCGGGCGCATGTAATAACCGTCATCCCCAGCTTTCAATTCTACTTTTTCCCCTCCTATAGTCGCATCAATATAAAACAAGGGTACACCGCTCTCTTCCGGTGGGCCTGGTTTTTTACATGCCGCGAAAAAGAGTAGCACTCCTAGAATATATAAAGCGCTTCTTCTCATCAAGTAAAATTTTACTTAACAAATATACGTTTTAGAGCCCGAAATGTTGTTTTACCGTATTAAAAATGGAACGGTGAATAGGTTAGATATACTCTAAATTGAACGTTATTGTCAAATGATTTAGTTCCGAAATATTGATCATCTGTAATATCAAGTAAACCATAGTTTAATCTAAGTCCCATGTTTAATCTTGAATTAAAGTTATATTCATATCCAGCAACTAATGCAATATCATATGGTTTGAAACCATCAGCATATCCCCATTTCTTAGCATCCTCATATCTAGGATCTTCCGTCAATGAAGTATATGTTGTCGATTCTTTATTCAAACCTCCAAGTAAGTATGAGAAACTTCCACCAGCCATGATATTATGATTTCTGAATCCATAATTCACCATAACTGGTAACTCAATGTACATTAATCTTTGGGCAGTAACTGTTGTTTGCTCAGTACGACTTCCAAAATCATATGATTTCACATCAAATGTTTTCACAGTATTCACTTGATTTCTTGAAGCATACAGCAGATTGGATTTTAAACTAAATCCGCCATTTAAATATCGCTCATACGATACTCCAAAGAACTCACTACCTGATATTCCATTAGACGTTCCAGTCAAGCTTTCATTAACTGACACCCCACCTATGATTCCAATGGCGTTTCTATCTGCCACAGGAAGTTTACCATTACTAACATCCACAAATAATGTTTGATCTTCCTCCTCCTGAACCAGAGACATCGTTGATAATTCTCCTATTCCAGATATTTTAGTGAATGCATTGCCAGAAAAAGCAATCTTTTCTTCGCTTAATCTCACATCATTCTCAGCACTTGTTGCACTGAAATTCGTAAGATTTCTATTACTTCTTTTATTTGTTTTAGTTTTACTTCTATTTGATACAGAATTTCCAGCACGCTCCGTATTTCTATGAGAATTCGAAGCAACTACATTCTGACCATTTACTTCTGATTCTCCAAACAAAGCATCGTTTTGCGTCAATTCATCTTCTTGAGTTAAAGATTCTTCACGACCATTTTCAGATCTCGAACTCAAATCCCCTTCGCTTGCAATACTTGCCGAATGCTCTTTTCCAGGTACATTCACAATAGAATCCAAAATTGTTGGAGTATTCTCGTTTACTTCAACAATATTCTCAGCCAGAACATCATCTCCAGACGTATTCCAACTCCATACAAAAACTGATGCGCTTACAACAAATAAGAACCCCACAACCATAGCTGCAGTGCTCTTAGTAAAATACCCACCTTTCGTCTCAGGTGGAAGCATTTCCTCCATCTTTCGCCAAGAATCCATGTTAAAATTAACATCTCTTCCCGAAAGCCCATCTTTAAATAACTTATCTAAACTTTCGTCATTCATGCGGTCGTGTAATATTTTGTTTTAGATTTTGCTTCTTCAAGCATTCCTCTAAGTATTTTTCTTGCGTTTGAAACATGCCATTTGGATGTCCCAACACTAATATCCATTTGCTCAGCTATCTCTTTATGACTATATCCATCGATCACGTGCATATTAAACACTTTCTGTGAAACCGGTGGCAAACTCTGAATCATTAACTCCAACTCCTCAGCATCAAAAGACATATCTGCCTCATTTAAAGAAACAGATTTTGATTCATGAACACCATTAAAGTCAGTATACTCAATAGCCGCTTTTGCTTTTTTATTCTTTCTAAATTCGTCTATTATTGTGTTAATCATGATCCTTCTTATCCACGCTTCAAATGGAATATCTTCATGATATTTATCCAATTTTGTTACGATTTTAAGAAAGCCCATGTTTAATAACTCCTCTGCATCTGCACTGTTCCTTTGGTAACGCAAACAAATCCCCATTAAAACACCGTAACACTTGCGATACAACTCAAACTGAGCTCTTCTCACATTGTTCTGGCAATCTACTAATAAGGACTTATCTACCAACATTTAAATTAAACTATACAAATAACATAACCGTATTAACAATAATACACTCAATTAAACGCATATAGAAACCAAAAGGTTGGTGTAAATCCAAAGATTCGTTAAATTTTGATAAATATAGTGAAAGAGGCCCTACCCTCCAAAGGCATTTAAAAAATCGTGATTCCTTGCTGTGAAAGCAATTGACGCTTGATTTCCCCCAGGTTTTGCAACTCCATCAATACATCTAAAATATCTCCATTTTTTTCTTGTATTTCTTTTAGTTCCAATCTTTTTTGATGGATAATTACATTAATCTTCCGTGCTTTAAATGCATATAATGCATCCGTAACTGCCCTGAAGATTTTACTTTCTTCAGTTTGCACTTCAATATTTTGACTTTGCCAATTATGTAGTACATATTTTTCGGATACTAAGTCCGAAACCAATTCTCTTACGGCCACATCTTCCAATGAGGTTAAATGTAATATAGGGTCTTTGTTTTCGTCATTACTTAATTGCGCTAAATATGTATCAAAAATATTTTGGAGCACAACGTCTTCAAAGGTCAATTCATCAGCTTGTATTTCTTCTGCCACAAAATCAGCCAACTTCATCTTAATGATAATATCATTATCCTCCTCATCTATAGAATCCACATCAATCTCCACTCGTCCATAATTGAGCATCAATCTCACAATATCCTTCTCCTGATGATAGGTCGTACTTTCAACTTTCTCCTCCTTTTTAAAAGTCGGGTCAAAAAACTCTGGTGGTGGCTCATCAAATTGAGGCTCATTTTTTACCGCTTCTTTTCTTATCTGATCTTTATGCTTTTTAACCCGAATTTTATTTAATTCAGAAATCAAAGCTTTTTCTGGCACATCAAGTAAAGAACTACATTCTTTGGTGTATACTGATCTGGTAATACTATCAGGTATCATTGAAATTGACTCAATGATATTTCGTATGAGCCCTGCTTTTTTTAAAGGGTCTCCAGCCGTTTCATCACTTAACAACTGTGTTTTAAAAAGAATGAAATCTCTGACATTTGAATCAAAGTACGTCTGGATTTCGTCTAATTTTCTTGCCTTGGCAAAAGAGTCAGGATCCTCACCTTCCGGTAGTAATGCAGCTTTAACATTTAACCCTTCAGCCAAAATAATATCAATTCCTCTAAAGGACGCCTTTATTCCTGCAGGGTCTGCATCATATAAGATCGTAATATTCTTTGTATAACGCCCAATCAAACGTACTTGTTCACTGGTTAATGCAGTTCCCGAAGAAGCTACTACATTCTTTACTCCAGCCTGATGCATGGATATAACATCCGTATATCCTTCAACCAAAAAACAAACATCTTCTTTAACCATGTATTTCTTGGCCTGATATATCCCATAAACTATTTTACTCTTATGGTAAATATCACACTCAGGTGAGTTTAAGTATTTTGGGATTTTTTTATCTGTCTTTAAAGTCCTACCTCCAAAACCTAAAGTCCTACCGGAAAGGTTTTGGATAGGAAAAAGCACACGTCCTTTGAATCCATCATAAAGACCTTTCCCTTTATCCTTAAGTAATCCTAATTCTAATAAATAGTCAGAATTAAACCCTTGCTCTTTTGATGCTTTAACCATTGCATCAAATTGATCTATAGCATACCCTAACTGAAAAGTTTCTATGGTCTCTTTGGTAAATCCACGTTCCGTAAAATAGCTTAACCCGATGGCCTTTCCTTCATCGGTTTCATGCAAATTATTTTGGAAATACTTCTGAGCCCAGTCAGAAACAATATACAGGCTTTCTCTGTGACTTTTAGCTTCTTCCTGTTCCGGAGAAGATTCCGTCTCTTCAATCTCGATATTATATTTTTCAGCTAAATATCGAAGCGCCTCCGGATAAGACATTTGTTCATGCTCCATCAGGAAGGTAACCACACTCCCCCCTTTACCAGAACTAAAATCTTTAAATATTTGCTTCGAAGGAGAAACCATAAACGAAGGGGTACGTTCTTCTGCAAACGGACTCAACCCTTTGTAACTAGCTCCAGATCGTTTTAGATTGACGAATTCGCCAATCACTTCTTCAATCCTGGCTGCTTCAAAAATCCTATCTATGGTTTCTTTCTTTATCACAAGCTCAAAAATACAATTGAATTGTTGTATTCCTTATTTCAAATCACAATTGATATATAATTCAATCGCTAAATTTTAACTATTTTGTCAACCTGTTTAGAAAACAATATTTTTGGCTATTTTTAATCCCAATATCAGTTTTAAAGTTTTCTCACAAGAAGATTTTGCCTTAATATTGTTCCGTAAACAAAACACACTTACTAAAATTTACACTAACCACTTTACGGTTTAGGATTATTTGAAAAAATAATTTTAGTCTTAACTGCAAAAAAATGTAGTACATGCACTACCGTAAACAAACTGGTTGGTCTCGCACCAACAAACGAAACACGTAGAGTGGTGGTAGTGCAGTAGTTACAAAATAACTACTCATATAAAAGGTTCGCTGGGGAGCGAACCTTTTTTTATTTCTAATACTCTTTTTCTGTTTTTACTCCTTGATCATCCCAAAATGTCCAGGTACCTACCGGTTTCCCATTTTTGATTTCTCCCTGATATCTTAATTTCCCATTTGGATACCAAACTTTCTTCTCTCCATTTTCTACCCCATTCTCATAAACTCCGATACTCCATTCGGTACCATCCATATAATAGGACTTCCAAACACCTTGTCTTTGGTATTTCTCATTATAATCACCCTTTATTTTGATCTGTCCTTCTTCATATAATTCTTCCAATCCCACAATCACCTTTTTCCCATTTTCTGAAGAATACAATTCTACCACTTTGGGCTTCCCATTTTTATGGAATTCTAAAACTTTTCGTGAGACATTTTTTGGAACTACAACCGCACTTTCTTTCTTTTTTTCGGTGCAGCTTCCTACCAAAAGTAGAATAATTATCAAGGCAAGATTCCCTGAATTATACTGAAGAAACTTTCTTAACCTGAGGTAATAGTTTTTCGAAAATATTCTGTATTCCATATTGTAATGTTTGATTTGAAGAAGGACACCCATTACAGGCTCCACTTAATTTCACTTTTAATTCACCATCTTCAAATGATTCAAAACTAATTGCTCCTCCATCATTTTCAACAGCCGGACTCACATACTCTCTCAAAATATGCTTAATCTTCTTATCAATATCACGTACTTCCCCTGGCTTAGGTAAGGGTGTAAATTCCGCTTCTTTTTCCACTACTTTTTCCTCAACCTCTACCACTACATTTTCATCCATTATTGGTTGACCCGCTTGCAAATAATTTGTAAGATATTCTCTGACCTCCATCACAACATCATCCCACTCCAGACTCGGAACAATTGTTATGGTTACAAAATTAAAAGAGATCATTACTGATTGTACAAAAGGAAATGTAAACAACACCTTTGCCAACGGTGAGTTTGTCGCATCATTTGCCGATTCATATTCAAACACACCATCCTCCAACAAAGGCATATTCGCAACAAACTTCATTGCTTTTGGATTTGGTGTCATCTCTGCATATATCGATATTGGTGTTTTCATGTTCTAATTTTAAGCCGCAAAATTAGCTTATTTATCCATGTTACTTTTAGTGATTCCTTATTTGAGATATTAATTCATTCATAATTAAGTATAATATACCTTTGCCTTCCTTTAAAAAAACGAAGCATGGCACTTATCAAGACGGTACGAAACAAAACCCCTCAATTTGGAAAAAATGTTTATCTCTCTGAAAACGCAACAATAATTGGTGATGTTAAAACAGGTGATGATTGTAGCATTTGGTTTAATGCCGTCATTCGAGGGGATGTCAACTCCATCGAAATAGGTAATAAGGTTAATATTCAAGATGGAGCTGTTCTACATTGCACTTATCAAAAATCACCTACCGTTCTTGAAGACAATGTTTCAGTGGGGCACAATACGTTAATTCATGGTTGCCATATCAAATCAAATGTATTAGTGGGAATGGGCGCAATTGTGATGGACGATGTTGTTATCGAAAGCAATGTAATTATAGCTGCTGGAGCGGTTGTATTGCAAGGAACTCATATCCCTTCTGGAACAGTATGGGCAGGGGTTCCTGCTAAAAAAGTTAAAGACCTAAGTGAAGCGCTTTTGCAAGGAGAAATTGAACGAATTGCAAATAACTATCTGTTCTATTCCGACTGGTATAAAGAAGAGAAACAAATCTCCGGATTGTCATCATAACCCAGTTCTGATGTTATGGTTTTCAAAATAGGAATCTCTCCGGTGGTATATAATTGATGCTTTCCTAAACTTTCTACTTCACTAATTAAGTTTTGTTCACGTAATACCTTTTCGGTTTGTTTAGCGACCGCCTCACCTGAGTCGATGATCTTTATGCCATCTCCCAAAATTCTTTTTATGCTTGGAATTAACAAAGGGTAATGAGTACATCCCAAAACCAAATAATCCATTGGTTTTTCATTTAACACATCTAAATGCCTTCTTAAAATAACGTCTAAATAATCCGTATTTAAATACCCTCTTTCAATCGCATCAACTAGTCCCTCTCCAACTTGTGTATACACATTAACATCTGATGTGAACCTATCTTTTGTCCTGTGGAAATGTTCGCTTTCCAATGTTCCATGAGTGGCTAAGACCCCTATTGTTCTTGTTTTAGACAACTGGGCTGCTGGCTTAATGGCTGGTTCAATCCCAATAAACGGAATATCAAACCTATTACGTAACACATCAATGGATTGCGTTGTTGCTGTATTACATGCGACAACAATTAATTTTGCACCTAAATCAATAAGTTTTTCGGCATTGGAAATACTTAAATCCTGTATCTCTTTTTGAGACTTAGTCCCATACGGGGCATTTCTGCTATCCGCAATATAAATGGTGTTTTCGTAAGGTAAAATCTTCACCACCTCATTCCAGATGGTTAAACCTCCAACACCACTATCAAAAAAACCTATTGCTTGTTTATTAGACATAAAAAAAGCATCCAAAAGGATGCTTAGTTTTTTATTGAATTCCTAAATGCTTTTTGACCAAGGCCATTATATCGTCTCCTTCAGGGTAAACAATTACTGAGCCAACACTTGTATCAAACACATAAGTATACCCATTAGCTTTAGCTACAGCATCAATAGCATCCTGCGCTTTTTTAATTACCGGCTCAATTAAGCTTTGCTCTTTAGCTGAAAGATCTTGTTGCGCATTTTGTTGGAACTCAGTAATTCTACGTTCCAAATCAGCGATTTCTTTTGCCTTAGAATCTTTTATTAATGCAGACCAAGTTGCCTCATTGGTTTGATATTCTGTCATTTTAGACTGATATTCTGTGGCCATCGCCTGCATTTGTGTTTCCAATTGTTTAGCATAAGCTTCCAACTCCGTACGAATCGTTTGGCTTTCCGGCATTAAACTCATCAATTCTTGCGAGTTAATATGTCCAAATTTATTAGTGGACTGCGCAAATGAAACGCTTACAACACTTAAAACAATTGCTACGGCTAATAAAATCTTTCTCATTATTCTAGTTATTTGTTATCTCTTTTAAACCTAAGGGCTGCAATATTATTTATCGCCAGCCGAATATCCTAATTTTTTGAGTATCACATCACTTTTATCATACTTGGGATCTGCAAATAGTATATTCGTATTTGTCCCTTTATCAAAAATCAATGCGTAACTCCTTTCTTTTGCTAATTCCTTAATGGCATTAAAAATATCATCTTGCAAAGGCTGAATTAATTCCTGACGCTTTTTAAACAACTCTCCATTCACGCCAAACTTTGCCCTCTGATAATCTCTAATTTCCTGTTCCTTATCTTTTATCTCTTGTTCTCTTTGCTTTTTTAATTCATCTGTCAATAAAATCTTTTCTGCCTCATAAGCTCTTCGCATTCTATCCAATTCAGCCATTTTAGCTTCAATGGTTTCCTGCCACCTTTTACTCATAGCATCTATCTCTAACTGTGCTTCTTTGTACTCATCCATATTCTCAAGAATATATTTTGAGTCAACATAAGCATAACGCTGAGCAAACAAAGAAGGTGCCGCAAATAGCATTACGATAATTAGGAAGTTTTTTAACATAATCTTAAATTTTAAAGTTCTCCAAGATTCGCACCGATGGAAAAGTGAACTTGAGATCGTTGCATATTCGCTCTTCCAGGAACATCATCTAAACGATATCCCCAGTCAAGCCCTAACAGACCAAACATAGGTAAAAACACTTTAACTCCGACACCAGCGGATCTATAATTATTAAAAGGGTTAAACGTTTCTAGATTATTAAAAGTATTTCCCATTTCAGCAAAAACTAACCCGTAAACCATAGCACTCGGATTCGTAGAAAAAGGGTATCTCACTTCAGCAGTATACTTGGTTACAAATGGCGCCCCCGTTGTTGGAGACAACGATAAATCATCATATCCACGTAGCGCAATTACCTCTCTGGCGTCCAACTGGAAACCTGACAATCCTGATCCTCCTAAATAAAACCTTTCAAATGGCGCTGTTCCTACTTCCGGGGTGTATGTAAATAAACCTCCAAATCCAACTTTAGCATAGATTACAAACTTATCTACGAAATTATTATACCAGGCCGCTGTAAACTTCCATTTGTTGTATTCTACAAATTTGAATTTTTCCTCCGTACTTAAGTTTGCATAATCCTTATTGTTAAACCACGAATATGGTGGGGTAAACTGTCCTGATAATGTAATCTTAGATCCAGATTTTGGGAAATTCAAATCGTCCAATGAGCTTCGTGTTAAAACTCCTCTATAAAAAATATTGTTTGCATATCCCTTAGAAAACCCCTGAAACGCTGGCCAATTATTCACATCATAATACTGGTATGAAATCGCTTGATAATATTGAAAATGATCATCAGGCCATTTTAATCTTTTTCCTAACCCAATCGTAATTCCATAGGTCCCCATAGATCTGTATAATGGGTTATCCACAACTGCCCCGGTTTCACTATCGATTGCTGTTCGAGAACCTTGCGCCTGATGTGTGTAATAAGTTGAAAATGTAAATGAATTTGGCTTCTTACCTCCTAACCATGGTTCTGTAAAAGAAAAGTTAATGGAGTTATAAATCGGCCCACTTGTTTGCCCTCTTAAACTCAACCTTTGCCCATCTCCTGAAGGTAACGGTGTCCATGCTTTTTTATTAAAGAAATTCTTTGTAGAAAAATTATTAAAAGTCAGCCCTAATGTACCAATTAAAGAAAAACCACCGTAACCACCAGATAGCTCGATTTGATCTGAGGGTTTTTCTCCTACGACATATTCAATATCAACCGTTCCATCTACCGGGTTAGGCTTTGGAATCACATTCATCTTTTCCGGATCCAGAAACCCTAAAATAGATAGTTCACGCTGTGTTCTCATGATGTCAGAACGACTAAATAAATCTCCGGGTTTTGTTCTGATTTCTCTACGAATTACATGCTCACTGGTCTTTGTGTTTCCAGTAATAAATATTTTATTAATTCTTGCCTGTGCACCTTCATAGATTTTTATTTCAATGTCAATTGAATCATCTACCACACTTATTTCAGTCGGAGTCACCTGGAAGAATAAATATCCATCATCCATATATTGTGAACTCACATCCAATCCTGATGGATTCATAAACAACCTTTGCTCCAATAATGCGGTGTTGTATATGTCACCCTTCTTTATCCCCAGAATCTTTGTAAGTTGTTCTGACGTATATTTTTCATTCCCTAACCACTTAATATCTCTAAAGAAATATTGATTCCCTTCTTCTATATATACATCAATTTGTAAATCTTCATCACCAAGTGACGTAATTGTATCCGTAACAACCTTAATATCTCTATAACCTGCTTCCTTATATTTTTGAATTAACAACAGCTTGTCACTATCGTATTGCGATCTTATAAACTTAGATTTCTTGAATACTCTTGGCTTAATTTTATTCGAAAAGTGTCCGACCAACATCGGCATAATGGTATCACTTTTCTGTTTCCAAACTGCTTTTGCCAAATCCCCAAGTAAAACATCAAAATCTTCAAGAGGACGCAATCTATTTTTTTCTTTCGTTTCTTTAAATGAACGTTCCAATTTCACATCCGAAAACTGCGTATTTCCATGAAATACAATGTCCTCAATTTTCACCTTACTATTCTTTTCCACGTTGATAATCATCATCTGATGATTCGGGAATAAAGTATCGTTCTTTTGGACTATATCTACTTTAGCATGATAAAAACCTTTATCTACGTAAAACCTTCTAATCTTAGCCTTAGTAGATACAATTAGATTATTAGTAACAATTCTTTCTCTATATAAGTTAATATCCTCACGAATATCATCCGCTTCACCTTTTGAAACGCCATTCAGTTTGAACCGTGAAAGTCTCGGTTGCTCAGTGATCGCGAACTCCAAATAGATTTTATTCCCAACTACACGTTGAACAGAAATAGAAATATCTGAGAAAAGTCCTTGCTTCCATAAATTTTTGATTGCACCAGAAACCTTATCTCCCGGAATATTAATTTCGGAACCTACAGTCAAACCCGTTAATAGCACCAATGCATTAGGATCTAATACTTTTGTTCCGGTAATAGCGATACCTCCTAACACGTATTTTTTAGGGGTCGAGTAATCAATTTCAATACTGGAATTATTTGCATTGCTGATTTGCCCCTTAAGAATATAAGGTGAAACCCATAAGATAAGAAAAAACAAACTACCTAATAAACTATATCTGTTCACTCGTTTTCCCAAATCTACGTTCTCTTTTTTGATATACTTCAATCGCTTTGTTTAAATCCTCTTTCCTAAAATCCGGCCAATACTTTTGGACAAATAATAATTCAGAATATGCAATCTGCCAAAGTAAGAAATTACTAATTCTGGTTTCACCACTTGTTCGTATTAACAAATCGGGATCTGGTATAGAATCGGTGGCAAGATATTGTTCAAATCTATTCTCATCAATATCAGCTACACTTATTTCACCATTTTTAACATCGGTAGCGATTCTTTTCGCAGCTTCTAATATCTCTGCTCTAGCTCCATAACTCAAAGCCAGAATCAATGTCATTCTTTTATTATTCTTGGTGCTTTCCATTGCACCTTTCAACTCCTTCTGCCCCTTTTTAGGTAAAGCGCTAATATCCCCAATAGCCAATAACCTAATATCATTCTCATTTAAGGTAACTAACTCTTTTCTTATCGAGGACACCAACAGCTCCATTAAAGCTGCTACTTCTAGTTTTGGTCTATTCCAATTTTCTGAAGAAAAAGCGTATAAGGTCAAGTAATCCACACCTGCTTCCGCTGCCCCTTCAATAGTTTCTCGAACAGCAGTAAGTGCATTTTTATGACCAAAAATTCTGGCTTTACCTTTTTCCTTAGCCCAACGCCCATTACCATCCATAATTACAGCTATATGTGATGGTACTTCAGATATCTTCTTATGACGTTTTTCTCCCATAAATCAGAATAGATTGCAAATTTGCAATTTTTGGTCGGCAAATATATTCTATTTGCTTGGATTAAAATGGCATGTACCAGGGTTCTTCTTCAAATTGTAAGAGATGGTGATACCCAAATAAGAAAACCAATCATTATTGTATTCATTTCCTCTTTGTGTTCCCCAACTAGAACCATTACCACCTTGCGCTTCTAAAGTTCTATTTGATAAATCACGTGCTGTCTTTGACAGATCATCCGGGTTATTTGGATATCTGGTACTCACATCATCTAAATAGTCGGTGAACGTCAATCTAAATTCACTTGAAACTCCTAATAAAAACCTATCAGATAACCGAAATTTCATTCCAAAACCAAATGGCATGGCCATAACAACTCTGGAATAAGAAACACCTTCAGTTTCAAACGGCTTCAATTCATATAAATTCCCCGCCAACTCAGCTTTTGGATTGTGGTAAAAAATAGAAAGTCCTGCAAAAACATAAGGGGTAAACACGTCTACTTCTTGAAAATAACTCTGCGGTTTATAAGGTTTAAAATCTAAAAAGTTGAATTCTACTGTTGATCCAAACTCCAGAATATTAGATTCAAAACTCAAGTTTCTTTGCTGTTCAAAAGCCATATCAGAATTTTGATCATCTCCGGAAATAGATGCCGATCTAAACAAAAAATTCCAGGCCCACCTTGAATTAAAATTTTGACGATAGTTCAACCCAACAGCCAAATGCGAATTTTTAGTCACACTAGAATACACGTCACCCCAGTAATAAGAGCTACCAACAAATAACCCGACCTCTCCATATTTCTGAGAAAAGGCCGGGCCACTGAATATTGTAATGAAAGTAAATATTAAAACTTTCCTCATACCCGCATGAACGATATGTTCAAATAAATATTGTCTATAATCTTACCCTTGATCTAGCTCTTGACTTAATTCTATATGTCAACGTTAGTAAACCAAACATGTAAGTATCTTTTTTATCATTATGACCTCTAATCCCTCCAGCTTCATGTCTTTCTGGATTATTATATCTTTTATCAGCCATCTCTTTTGATTGCACGCCATATGCAGCCTCTAACGCTGCTCCGTCATAATACGTTCCACTTGCATCATCCAGATAATCAGTTGTCGTAAACCTCATACCAGATTCAAACTGAATTCCCCAATACTTGGTAATGTTATATTTTATACCCACACCTAATGGGAAAACTAAAGCCAATTGATTATAATCCTTTGGAGCACCTGCTAAACCTTGTCCTTCGGTATTCAGAGGAGCCAATTTCACCCAATTACCAGCTTCATCTGTTCCTTGTGGGTTGTAATATGCACCTCCAATACCAGCGAATAAATACAATGCAAAATTAGATGATCCATAACCTCTCACTCCTTTTACTTTATATCTAGAGCCTATTTTTTCTTTTAGAATATAATATTCCAACTGTCCAGACAATTCAAAAATATTAGTTCTAGCATCTAAGTTTCTTAATCTTCGACCAAGATTTTCAGTCGTTTTATCATCCGCATATAACTGACCGTAAACCAAATTTAATTTCACAGCAAAACGATCATGAAATCTGTATTTGAAAAATCCACCAATCGCAAACCTAGAGTTTTGCATTTGGAAGTCACCAAATCGAGAACCCGGACCAGGTCCTCCGCCCAAGTCACTTAGCATATTCGTTGCTCCTACAGAAAAACCAATTTCTTTTTTATAACGATTCCATCGTTGGCCATATGCGTCTTGCATCGAGACCATCGAAGTAAAAACCAAAACTGTAAAAAGGGTGATAAATTGTTTCATAATTCGCTATTTTGAAACAAAACTAAAGCTTAAGATTTCTTCAATATTGTTAATAACTCGCACTTTTCAACAGAAATTTGTTCAAAACCACGATTCAATATTGAAACAAAATCTTGTTGTAGATGTTTAGTCTATTTCAATTTTTATTTGTGTGTTACTTATTCATTTTAAGACAATAGTCAAAAATCATAACTATTTTGTCAATTCGCCCTATTAGAATGCAAAGGTACTGATTTAGTTTCTTTTGTCAAGTCCCCAGTTCAATTTGTGACGAAGTGTCTTAAAAAAGGTTTGATTGGGCATTTGCAATAAGTGAATTTGGTATGGTGCTTTTCTCACTTTAATCTCTACAGAGGTGTCTATTCGTTGCATTCTCGAATCAATACTAACCAAAGACTTATCCGTTCTCCCTTCTATTTTCAAAGTAATTTCTGAACTATCTGAAATTACCATCGGTCTCACATTCAAGTTATGTGGTGCAATTGGAGACACAATAAAGTTATTAGAACCAGGAGCCACAATAGGACCTCCAACACTTAATGAATATGCCGTAGACCCCGTTGGAGTAGAAATAATCAATCCATCCGCCCAGTATGAATTTAAAAACTCTCCATTAACATAAGTGTGAATAATAATCATTGAAGCATTATCATTCTTGTGAATTGTTAACTCATTTAGCGCAAAGTTCTTTTTTCCAAAAAGGTCATTCTCCGTACATACTTCAATCAACGTCCGCTCCTCAATCTCATAATTATTGATCAAAAAATTATCAATTGACTCTTTAATATCCTCTGAACTGACACGGGCCAAAAAGCCCAATCTACCAGTATTAATCCCTAAAATTGGAATCCGAGTATCTCTAAGCATCACAGTAGAATCCAGAAAAGTACCATCTCCCCCAATACTAATAAATAAATCGGGCCTATGGTTTTTATTTCGGGCTGAAGAAAAGGGAACTGCATGAGATAAATCCAGAAGAAACTCTTCTTTTAGTTTTTTCAAATACTTCTTATGAATCTGTATTTCAATACCTTTTTCTTTAAGGTAGTCCAAAAGAAAAATAATATCCTCTTTGTACTTATGATTAAGTTCTTTCCCAAAAATCGCTACAGTTTTCATTATCTATTGCATTAACAACAGTGACAAAGTTGTCCAATTAAATTGACTTTTTAAAATGTAAAAAGAACCCACTTTCATTTTCTCTATTCAATGAGTATTCCAGACGCATTACAAAATCATAAAATGCCGTTACATCTAACCCAACTCCAGATCCAAACAACCATTTATTAGAGAGTGGATTTAAATCTTTATATAACTGATCATCAGCATATCCAATATCAAAATATGCATTCAGATATAAAGCAAAATAAGGCTTATTAAACTTTTCAAAAGGCAACCATTTTAAATGCATATCTTTCCTTTTGAGTAAATTGAACTTTAAATTAGTTTTCATCACACCATATGATTCTGCATCCATAACATAAAGTTCATATCCTCTTACATAATCTTTATATCCCAATCCTTGTTGAATAGAGTATGGTGTATCATCAAACAAGGATACTTTACCGACTACGCTATTCGCAAAATACCATCTTCCTCCTAATGGCACATGCCAAAAAACACCACCTGAACAAGTCAAAACATTTAAACCACTATTATCCAAAAGTCCTAATCCATATTTATTGACATACGCTTCTACCTTATACCCTTTTAACGGATATTCGATATAGTCTCTAGTATCATATTTACCGTAATAACTTAGGGTAAAATATTCTGATTTTTGATCGTTTCCGCTTAAATAGTTAGTGGTTAAATCAGTAATTATCGAATCCACTTCCATCCTGTGATAAGACAATCCAAAACGATGTCGACTGTTCAAACTTTTTCGATAGGTTAAGTTTACTCTTCCAAACAACACCTGCCTACCAGGCCCATCCTCACTTTTATAAAAAACGCGTTTATTATTTTCCGATATATAGTTTACTTCTCGATAACCTGCATACCCCGTAGCCATATATAACTCAAGAGTTTTCTTCTTATTTAAGTTGGGGATATTATATCCAATAGAAAACTGATTTTCAAACCCTACTTTGGTCATTACCTGAAATGTTTCATTCCGACCTCTGAAATTGTACCAGTTCAGAAAAATCCCATAAGTCAGCCTTTGAAAGTCTTTTGTTTCCCACCAGGTATTGAAGTTTCGATCTCCATTTTCCAGAATTGGAAATGGCCAGATATACCAGCGTTCCTCCAAAACAAACTCCACTTGAACATGTACCGAATCGGTCTTTTTAAAAGTGTATTCCACTTTATTAAACAAACTGGTATTAAATAGGTTTTCACGACTTCTAATAAGTCTGGGAGTTAAATCTTTTAAAGCAATAGTATCTCCATTTTTATAGGTCAACTCTCTCTCTAAAACAAAGATTTTGGTTTTCTCATTACCAACAAAATGCGTGCTCCCTATAATTACATACGCAGAATTCTCGGCTTGCGCCAATAGAGCACTATTTATACCTAAACAAAAAAGAAGTAAATAGCCGAACCGAACCATTGAGTTTTACTACAAATTCAAAAGATACATTAAATGATCGTATCTATCTTGAATATGTTTTCTTTCGGACTTTAACTGATAACTTGCAAATACAGTATACCCATATCTATCTAATGCACTCAGAACTCCCTCCACCTCTTGCTTATTAAGCTTGATGGTTAAGACAATCTTATTATTGTCTTCCAAGGTTCTAATATAGGTTCCTAATATTTTTACTCCGGTGCTTTCGACAATTCGAGTGATCTCAGTAAGGTAATAATCATTTGGAGCTAATTCTATTTCAATTACACTCCCTACATCTTGCACAATTGATGCACTTCCAAACACATTCACAATTCGTTCACGTGTGATCAATCCCTTGTATTGATTTTTTTCATCAATAACCGGAATACAACTCAACTTAGAGGTTTGCACTTTCCTAACCACAGATAAAAAATGTTCCGATTCCTGAATAGATACAGAAGGTAACCTCAACTTACTTTGGGCTAATGTTTGACCCCAATCACTCAACTCAAAAATATCTTCTTCATAGACCAGACCAACAAATACTGATCCATTAACTACAGGGTAATGAGACAATTTAAACTCGTCCATAAATCCCATCGCCTTGTCACAAGTGTCTACGGTTTCCAAATAAGGAAGTTCTATATCAGCCACTTCAGATGCAGTCATTATTTTTCTTTGATCTAATTAATAATTCTTTTATAGTTAATCTAACGAAATATCAAGTACATTATTTCCAATAATACTGCCTGAACTTACTTCAACCAATTACTTTTGTATTTCGATTCAAAAATAGAAAAATATGACTCAACTAAGTGTCAATGTCAATAAAGTTGCAACAATCAGAAATGCACGTGGAGGTAATATTCCAAATGTATTACAAGTTGCCTTAGATTGTGAAAAATACGGAGCTCAGGGAATTACAGTTCACCCGCGTCCGGATCAAAGACATATTCGTTTTACAGATGTTGAGGATCTCGCAAATTCTGTTACGACCGAATTTAATATTGAAGGATATCCAAGTTCAGATTTCATTCAAATGGTACTTAAGCATAAACCTGCGCAAGTGACATTAGTACCTGATGGACCAGATGTTCTGACATCAAACGCAGGTTGGAATACGGTCAAACATCATTCTTATCTGAAAACAATCATTGACGAATTTAAAGATGCTGGAATACGTACATCTATCTTTATTGATGCCGACAATGAGATGATTGAACATGCTTCTTTAACCAACACAGATCGTATTGAACTTTACACTGAGGATTACGCTCAAGGGTTTGCGTCAAACAAAGAAGAGGCAATCGCACCATATATTTCTGCTGCTGAAACAGCATTAAAACATAGTCTGGGGATTAATGCTGGACATGATTTAAATCTGGATAATCTTAAATATTTTGCTTCAAACATTCCTAATTTGTTGGAAGTATCTATCGGTCACGCTTTAATTTCTGACGCATTGTATTATGGTTTAGAAAACACCATCGCACTATATTTAAGAGAATTACGATTCTAATTTTTCATTTATGAAACTTCATCATAAGATTCTGGGAGAAGGTGAACCACTTGTTATTCTTCATGGTTTATTTGGTATGCTGGATAACTGGCAAACCTTAGCTAAAAAATGGGCAGAACATTATCAAGTGATATTAGTTGATCTACGAAATCACGGTCACTCTCCCCATGCTCCTGATTTCAATTACCAATTGATGCTGGATGATCTTGAAGAGCTTGCAGATGATTTGTTATTGGACGACATTAATATTATCGGGCATTCTATGGGAGGCAAGCTCAGTATGAAGTTTGCCCAAACTTATCCCGAATTGATCAATAAACTGATAGTGGCGGATATTGGACCTAAAAAATACCCTGTTCACCACCAACAAATCATTAATGGATTAAAATCTGTTCCTATGGACCGGGTTAAATCCAGACAAGAGGTAAAAGAATATTTGAAACCTTATATCCATGAAGAACAAACCATACAGTTCTTTCTCAAAAATCTATACTGGAGAGAAAAAGGCAAACTAGATTGGCGTTTTAATTTGAGTGCTATAG